>JAFKFI010000029.1 GCA_017307285.1 Alphaproteobacteria bacterium
GGAACGGGCCAGGTGTAGTCCATGCCTTCACGATCAAGTCGTGGGCTTCCTCGAACCGCTCGCGGTTGAAGGCGGGGTTGATGCCGCCGGCCAACTGCTCTTGCCCGCCGCCGCGGACGAAACCGGATACCAGCCGCCCTTTGGACAGCATGTCGATCATCGACAGCTCTTCCGACAGCTGCACAGGGTTGTCCCAGGCCGGCAGAGGATTGCCGAGCATGACAATCTTGCAGTTCTTGGTGGCAGCGGCGAGCGCCGAGGCGAAGATGTTGGCCCGCGCCTGCATGCAGAACGGCGCATTGTGGTGCTCGTTCAGCATGATGCCGTCAATGCCGAGTTCGTCGGCCAGGATGTAGTGTTCCAGGTATTCGTTGTACAACCGGCTGCCGGCAACCGGGTCGAAATGCTTGTTGGAGAACATCAGCGCTGTCGCTCCGAACTCAAGCCCGGCCTTGGAGTCGTACGCCGACATCGGCTGTTCGGTGAAGTACATCAGGTGCATGGGCGATGACTCTCCTTAATCGGCGGCCGCGCCGGGCTGCATGTTGCTATGGTGCCAGGAAGGCTAGCGTCGGGGCGGGGTGGGAGCAAATGTCGGTATAGCACTCCCCTACTCCCGCCGGTAACGCGCCCGATACGAACTAAATCGCGAACCCGTCTACTTCCTCGGCGACCTCTCCACCCAGTGCCGCGCCCGCCGCCGCCGGCTCACCCCTCGTTCGAGCCCCTGGGGCCCTGTAAGCTAGGGCCGAGGAGCCACGAGGTGAGGAACAGGGATGGAAGCGGACTACGTGGTGATCGGCGCCGGATCGGCCGGATGCGTCGTGGCGGCACGGCTCTCCGAAACGGGGGCCCGCGTGGTGCTGCTGGAGGCCGGTCCGCGCGACACCAACCCGTGGATTCACGTCCCGGCGGGCGTGCTCAAGCTGCTGCGTCACCCCGTGGTGAACTGGAATTATACGGCCGAGGGCAGTACAGGCACGGCCGGGCGGACCATCCACTGGCCGCGCGGCAAGGTGCTCGGCGGGTCGAGCTCGATCAACGGGATGCTGTACGTGCGCGGAAATCCGGCCGACTTCGATGGCTGGGCGCAGATGGGCTGCCGAGGCTGGACATTCGACGATGTGCTGCCGTTCTTCCGCAAGTCCGAGCACTACGTGCAAGGCGGCGAGGCGGAGTATCGCGGCCAGGGTGGGCCGCTGCTGGTCGAGGACTACCGGACTATCCTGCCGTTGACGCACCGCTTCGTGGAGGCGGCGCAGCAGGCGGGGTTTCCGTTCAGCGCCGATCTCAATGGGCGCCGGCAAGAGGGGGTCGGCTATTCGCAGATGACCCGGCGCGGCCGCTTTCGCGGCTCGACGGCCAGGACGTTCCTCGCGCAAGCGAAAAGCCGGGCCAATCTGCGGGTAGAAACCGAGGCGGTGGCGACACGGCTCGTCTTCGAGGGCCGGCGCTGCGTCGGCGTAGCGATCCGTCGGCGCGGTCAGGAGCGTGTGGTCCGGGCGGCGCGCGAGGTGATCCTGTCGGGCGGCTCGGTCAACTCGCCGCAACTGCTGCAAATCTCCGGCATCGGTCCCGCAGAGCATCTGCGCACTATCGGCGTCGAGGTACTGCACGATCTGCCGGGCGTGGGCGCCAATCTCTCAGATCACTACGTCGCCCGAGTGTCCCATCGGGTGCGCGATGCCATATCGATCAACCAGCTCGCGCGCGGAGTGCGGCTGGCGGGCGAGGCGGCGCGGTTCGCGACCAGCGGACGCGGCGCGCTCACCTTCGGCGTCACCAGCGCGCAGGTGTTCTGCCGCTCGCGCGAGGGGCTGGCCAGCCCGGATTTGCAGTTGCTGTTCACACCGGCGAGCTACGACAACGCGCGCTTCGGCGAGTTGGAGCGCGCGGCGGGAATGACCGTCGCGATCTGCCCGGTGCGCCCCGACAGCCGCGGCACGATCAAGGCGCGCTCGGCCGACCCGCTGGAAAAGCCGGTCATCACGCCGAATTACCTGTCGGCGCCCGGTGACGAACAGGTGATGCTGGCGGGCATCCGTTTCACCCGCAACATCTTCGCGGCACCGGCGATGGCCCGGTACAGCGTGACGGAAACACTGCCGGGGCCGGAGGTAGTATCCGACGAGGCCCTGGTCGAGCATACGCGCCAATTCGGCACGACGATTTTCCACCCGGTCGGCACCTGCAAGATGGGCGAGGATCCGCGCGCGGTGGTGGATTCTCGCCTCCGCGTCCACGGCATCGGCGGCCTTCGCGTGATCGACGCCTCGGTGATGCCGACGCTGACCACCGGCAACACCAACGCGCCCACCATCATGATCGGCGAGAAGGGGGCGGCGATGATCCGCGAGGATGCCGCGGCATAGACCGCCGCTGGCCTGCGTGCTTGGCTGGCGCGCGGATCGACGACGGAGGATTCCATGAAGACAATTCTCGGCTTGGCCACACTGGCCTTTGTCCTGCTGGTGGTCGAGGAGAAAGCCCGGCAGGTGGCCAGTGACGCGACGGTGGCCTACGGCGAGGCGGTCGAGCAGGCGCGCGGCGCGACGCAATCCCTCAGCCACAGCGTGGAGCAGCAGCCGTGGGCCGGCATCCTGATCGCCAGCGGCCTCGGCTACATCCTAGCGCGACTTACCCCGCGCCACTGACTGGCGATGCTGCTCCTCGAGCACGACGCGAAGACGCTGCTGGCCTGGTTCGGCATCGCGGTTCCGCCCGGGTACCTGGCGGGGCCGCATGACCGTGCCGGCGCCGAGATTCCCGGTCCCTGGGTCGTCAAGGCGCAAGTGCCGGTCGGCGGGCGCGGCAAGGCGGGCGGCATCCGGACGGCCTCGACGCCCGCCGAATTGCGGCGGCAGCTCGACGACATACTCGGCATGGCCATCAAGGGCCACGTCGTGACCTCCTGTCGGGTCGAGCAGCAGGTCACGGGCGAGGAGGCCTATCTCAGCCTGTCGGCCGATCCCGCCGGCGCCGGCGTGCGGCTGCTGCTCGCGGCGCGAGGCGGCGTCGAGATCGAGAGCTTGCACGCACAAGGCCGCGTGCGCTCGGCACTCGCGGCACCCGATTGGGCGAGCGTGAGGCTCGCATTCTGCGAACTCGCCGAGGAGCTGCCGGCCGAGCAATACGAGCCGATGATGGAAGCGGCCCGCCGCCTCGCCGCCGCGTTCTTCCGCTTCGAGGCGACGCTGTTGGAGATTAACCCGCTCTTTCTGCTCCCCGATGGCGGCTGGGTCGCGGGCGATGCCAAGATGATCCTGGACGGCAACGCCATGCCGCGCCAGATCGAGATCGAGGAATTGGCGCGGGCGCGGCGGGAGGCCTATCCCGAGACAGTGCTGAAGCTGGAGCACGGCTTCGACTACGTGGAGATCGACGTGGGCGGACATGTCGGGATGGTCACGACGGGCGCCGGGCTCAGCATGATGCTGATGGACGAGCTCACCGCGCGCGGGCTGCGGCCGTTCAATTTCTGCGATATTCGCACTGGCCAGATGCGCGGCGATCCGCGCCGGTTAATCGAGGTGCTGAGCTGGATCGCGCGCGGCCCCGGCATCCGCGTGGTGCTGGCGAGCGTATTCGCCGGCATCACCCATCTCGGCGAGTTCGCCGATCTGCTGGTGCAAGCGATGCGCGCGGTGCCCGAGTTCCGCGTTCCGGTGGTCGCTCGTATTATCGGCAACGGTTTCGCCGAGGCCGAGCGGATCATCGCGGCGGCGGGCTTGCCGATCATCGTGGAGCCCGACCTCGACCGCGCGATCGAGGCGGCGGCGCGCATCGTGCGGGGCTGAGCGATGTATCTCGACATCGACGGCACGACGCCGGTGCTGATCCAGGGCATCACGGGCCGCGCCGGACAGGCGCACATGCGGCTGATGCGCGGCTACGGCACCAACATCGTCGCCGGCGTCTCCACGTCGCGCAGCGTCGGGGAGATCGATGGCGTGCCGGTCTTTCCGGACTGCCGCGCTGCCGTCGCCGCGACCGGCGCGGTCGCGAGCGTCGCGATGGTGCCGGCGCTCGACGTCGAGCGCGCGATCCGCGAGGCCGTGGAGGCGGGCATCCGGCTGATCGTGACCATCGCGGAGGGCGTACCCGTCCATGCGGCCTTGCAGTCGCTGCGCCTGACGCGCGAGGCCGACGTGACATGGATCGGCGCCTCGACGCCCGGGCTCGCCATTCCGGGCAAGGCGAAGCTCGGCTTCCTGCCCGATGTCACGCTGCTGCCGGGGCCGCTCGGGGTGATGTCGAAAAGCGGCACGCTGTCCTATGAAGTCTGCTACCGGCTGGCGCAACGCGGCATTGGGCAGAGCGCCTGGATCGGCGTCGGCGGCGACCAGGTGAAGGGCACGCGCTTCGCCGAGCTGGTGCCGTATTTCGCCACCCGTCCCGACACCGACGGGCTGCTGGTCGTAGGCGAGATCGGCGGCACCGAGGAGGAAGAACTCGCCGAGGCCTTGCGCGCGCATCGCTACGACCGTCCGGTGTTCGCGCTCATCGCTGGCGCGACGGCGCGCGAGGGGATCGTCATGGGCCATGCCGGCGCGATGATCCACGGCGCCGCCGGCACCATCGCCTCGAAACGCGCCGCCCTCGAACGGGCAGGCGCGCGCGTGTTCGCGACTATGGGCGAGATAGTCGAGGCCGTTGCCGAGACGCTGCGGCCGTGAAATCTCGTGCTGGGGAGGCCCGAAGGGAATAGTCTAGTCTCGGAACGGCAATCGAGGAGCTAAGCCGTGGCCCATCCTCTGCGCATGGCGATGCCAATGCGGCTGGGATCGGTGCGACTGATGGTACAACGCCGGTGCGCCTGCGGATGCGGGAAGCGGCCGTGTGCCGGTCGTGGCGACGGAGTGATGGCGGAGACGCTACGTGGCGCGGGGGTGCCGCTCGATGGCAGCGTGCGCGCCGCCTTCGAGCACCGCTTCGGCCATGATTTCAGCCGCATCCGCGTCCACGCCGACGGCACCGCCGCAGAGGCGGCACGGTCTGTGGCGGCGGAGGCGTTCGCGGTCGGGAGGCACGTGGTGTTCGCCGCCGGCCGATACGCGCCGCACTCCGAGGAGGGCCGCCAGCTCCTCGGGCACGAGCTCGCGCACACCGTGCAGCAGGGCCAGGTAGAGGCGCCCGACCCATCGGGGCTGCGTGTCTCCGAGCCCGGTGACGCCGCCGAGCACGCCGCCGACCGAGCGGCGGCAGGCATCGGCGATCCCGGCGCGGCGCCCGTCTCCGTGCAGCGCCAGCCCTCCGATCCCAACGTCGGAACGCCGCCCAATCTCGGCCCGCCGGTCTCGGAAGTTCCGCGTCCGCCGATCTGCAGCCTGATCTTCGAGGGGGGCGGGGTTTATTGGAAGTGCGAGAACATCCCCAAGATCGGCTCCACGCCAAAGATCCCGCTCGACCCGCGCAAGATCCCCGACGAGATCGACAAGATCCTCAAGAAGAAGGACGGCGACAAGAAGTCCACCACACCGCCAGGCCCGCTACCGCGCGGCGATCAGCCGCAGGGACCGATCCCCTATCCAATCGAGGACCCAGCGCGGCTCGTCGAGCAGATGTGCAAGCTCTATCCATTCATCTGCCAGCCCACGCCAAAGCAGCCCGGACCACCGACGCCGGCTGGCCCGCAACTCGGGGTGCTGTGGACCGACACCATCCATTTCGAGCAGGACCGCCCAGCGGCGGGCGAGAGCGATACCGGACGGGTGCTGACAGCGGCGGGCAAGCAGGAGCTGCAATCGGTGCTGGAATGGCTCGATCTGTCGTCCGACCTGCAGGTCCGCCTGATCGGCAGCGCCTCGTCGGAGGGAACGGCCGAGTACAACCAGGCACTATCGACCCGGCGAGCGCGCTTCGTCGCGGCCGCGCTGGCGAAATACGCCGGCCGAATCGCCGACCCGATGCTTGGAGACGGCGCCGAGAGCGGCTGCGCCTCCGTGGGGAAGGGCCTGTGGAGCTGCGGCGCGAGCAAGGCGGCGCCCGGTACGCAGAACCCCGAGGACCGAGTGGTGCGCGTGACCTTCGCGCGCAATTCGTTGCCGGCGCTGCCGCCATTGACGATGCCGGAGTTTAAGCCGGGGAGGTTCTGACCCTTCACCCCGGCCCTCTCCCGCCAGGCGAGAGGGAGAAGGCGGGGGTCACACGGCCTTCACGCCCACCGCGCAGTGCATGGCATGCGCGGTCAGCAGCAGCCCATCCCGCCGCGCGACGTCCGTGAGCGCGGCCCAGGCGGCGGTTTCGGTGGGCGACAACAGCGACAGCACGTGGTCCTCGCGGTAGCGCCAGATCGGCCCCTCGGGACGATCGAGCGTGACCAGTGCGGGAAAGCAGGTGAGATCAGAGAAGCCTGCGTCGCGCATCCGGCGGTACAGGCTGGCATCGGCCACCCCGCGCGCCGCGACCGATTGCGGCGGGATCTCCGCCTTCTCGCGCAGGCCGGACGGCAAATCGAGATTCCACCACTGCCGCAGATCGATCGCGCGGACGATGACGCCGACCCGGCCACCCGGCCGCACCACGCGGCGCATTTCCGCCAGCGCGCGGTCGGCGTCGCATTCCTCCAGCACGGTGACGGTGAAGGCGCAGCCGAAATGGTCGTCGGGAAACGGCAGGCTCTCGACGCCAGCGCGGCGGAAGCTGATGGTTCCGGCGAGACCTTCGGCAGCGGCGAGCTGCTCTGCCTCGCGCAGCAGGAACGGGTTCACGTCGGTCGCGATGATCGGGTTGCCGGGACCGAACCGCGTCGCAAGCATTCGGTCGAGCGCGCCGGAGCCGCAGCCAACATCGAGGATGGTCTCGCCCAGCACCGGCGCGATGAGATCGAACATCGTTCCCACCATCGCCCGGTAGGTCGGCGCACGGGCACGGTCCTCGAGCGCCGCCACGCCGCCGATATGTGGGCCCGACAGCGTGATGACAGTGAACTGGCGCGCGAGTCGCGGAATCGCCGGTGCCCATTGCGAAGGAGCCAGGAAGAACGGCAGCAGCACCAGCGCCGGGCCGCGCCCCTCGACGGAGTAGGTGATGCCGGCGTGCGTTCCCGTCGGGCTGAGTTGGCGCGGCGGTTCGGCAGGCGCGCGTTTGCAGAAACCCTCGATATGCGCGGCGATCTCGTCCGTGCGGTCCGCCACCACGTCGGCCCAGCCAGGCGCCTCGTAGCCGGCGAGCACGACGCGCTCCGACCCAGGAAGACGCCGCTCGGCGCGCGCAGTCACCTCGGCGCTAAGCCCGCCATCGCCGGCGATCATCAGGACGCGGCCGGCAAGAGCGGCGAAAGGCGCGGGGTCGAGCCGGGTCGGCGTGCAGAACACCATGCTCGCGATCCGCGCCGGGTAGGCATGGGCGAAACCGGCAAGGTCGGCCGGCATCTGGGTGGCGACGTGGGCGGCACCAAGCCCAAGATGGTCCCAAAGAGCAAGAAGGCGGGCGGGGAGGTCCATTGGCTCACTCGAACAGGCGGCCGACCATATCAGCCCGATTCGAGCGGGAAATCGAGCTGCTCGCAAAGCAAGCTGATCCGGCCAGCCTTCTCGACAGGGCAGAGGAGATGGTTCCAGGCGTCCGGATGAAACCGCAGCATCGCGCATTCGCGGGCCGCATTCGGCGCCAGGGCAAAATCGCGATAGCCGTCCTCCCGCAATATTCGGTTCAGAGCGGTGAAATCCGCCCCGCCCAGCATTTCGGCGACGATGAACGGCCGGTGCTGGTCCATGACGCGGCGACCGCCCTCGAGCA
Source organism: Alphaproteobacteria bacterium (assembly GCA_017307285.1). Lineage (GTDB taxonomy): Bacteria > Pseudomonadota > Alphaproteobacteria > Acetobacterales > Acetobacteraceae > JAFKFI01. The sequence goes on from JAFKFI010000029.1 coordinate 7,741, forward strand.
CGGCGTGCTCATGCCCCTCCACATCCATCTTCACGAGCCGGATCGGTCCCGTGTCGCTCGCCGCCGCCCACCGGTCGAGCGTCTCCGTCGCAATGTCCCGTCGAACGTGTTCGCCTACGCGCATGGCGTGGCCGAGCTCAAGCGTCGAACTGGTCGAGACGAAGCCGCGATCGTTGATCGTCTCGAAGAATGGCAAAGTGCCGCACACACTCGACAATGCGCGGCACTCGACAACGATCCGCAGCGCGAGGTCGTGGTTGAGCGCGAGATTGGCAAGCAACAACTCCCGCGCATCCGCGACTGGCTCGAAGGCGCACACACGCGCCGTCGGGCTCGCCGCGGCAGCGAGCAACGAGTAGATGCCGGTGTTCGCGCCGATGTCGAGGACGACTCCTTCCGCCTCGCCCGCCAGGCTCGCGAACATGGCCGGAGTAGGCGCTTCGTAGCTCGCGAGCCCATTCGCGCGAACTAGGGCGGCGATCGTGTCCCGCTCTCCGCCACTGCTGAACGCGAAGCGGATCGAGCCGTGCAATCCAGCCATGCTGAGCTCGAAGGCGGCTTCTTGCGCACTCACGCGCCAGCCAAACGCTCGCAGCGGCGATAGAAATCCGGCCAGTCGCGGCGCACCCGCTCGGCGAGGCGCTGGCCGGCCGCGGAAATGCGCTTGCCACCCATCAGATGCGTGTAGCCGACCCGCGCGGAGTAGTTTGAGTCGTTCGCCTCGGTCCAGGAAGGGAATAGATGCGCGACCTGTACGCCGCGATAGGGCGAGTCGGGCCAGCCACCGTGAAAGCCGAGGCAGGCGGCCAGCAGGAATTGCTCGACGGCGCAGTTGTGCCAAAACCCGACCGCGAGCCGCCGCAGCGCCGCCTCGTTCCGTTCGCTCTCGATCAATCCCAGCGCCGCCAGCGCGTAATGCCGTAGGAACGCTGCGTCCTGGCCTCCCAGGATGCCGCAATTCTCCACCCGCACCACGTGGTCGAGCGAGCAAGCCCATTCCCATTCGGCAGGCAACGTGCCCTCCCCCGCGCGCACCGCCGCGTCGATCTCCTCGATGCCGTACTGTGACTTCTGGTGATACTCCGGGTTCTGCGTCAGCACCGGCGCCGTGCTCAAATGGGCAGGCAAGGGCTTCCACAGGAATACGTCGCTGTCGATGTGAACGAACGGCGCGGCTTGCAGGCTATAGGCAACCAGCTTGCCCAACATCCACCAGCCCGGATCCCGCTCGCCGAGCCGGTCGAGCTCCGTCGAGACCTCGGCGAAAGGCAAACCGAGCTGGTCCACCAGCAATCTGCGCCCCGCGCTATCAGTGACGAGTAGCGTGTCCGCGTAGTGCCGGCTCGCCGCTTGCACCGAGACCACCCAAGACAGCCAGTGGTCCACCGGCCGCGCCCAGGCATGCCGATAATGTGCTGCGTAGGGCGCCGACCAGAACGACCAGACGGCCTTCACGCGTGCACGCTCAGCCGTGCCCGCCGGCGACCGTCGATGTGCCGCCGGCGCGGAACAGATTCCCGATGCCCCCCGTTCCGGTGGTGAAGATGGGCGGGATTGGGATGCGACCGCCGCCCGGATGTCCGGTTACAGTGAGCGTTGCCGTGTTGCTCGCTGTATTGCCGCCCGCGAGCGGCACGCTGACCGCGATGGTGTAGACCTCCGTGCTCGCGACGCCTGTGTTGCCGACGGTGATGGGGACCGGCTGAGCGGGTGACGTGCTGCCGCGCGGCACCGTCACCGTCGCCGGCACCGTGACGATGCCCGTCGTGCCGCCAGTAACCGTGAGCGTCACGACGGTATCGACAGGCGCATTGTAGGCCAGCGCGAATGCCAGCGTCGGCGAGACAGCGGCCTGCGTGGTAGTCGTCGGGTCGACCAGGCGGAGCAGGATGGTGTTGCCAAGCACGCCGACCTGCACCCAAGCCACCTGCGGCGGCGTCACCGTGACACTGACCACGCGCTGACTCGGCACGAGATAGAACCAGCTCTCGAAGTCGCTCGCCCGCACCTCGTCCCCCGAGGGAAACGATAGGTCGGTGCGCGCCGTCTTGCCGTCGGCGCGCGTCGCGGGGACGCCGAAGGTCTGGCCGTCAAGATAGATCGGTGTGCCCGCACCGGCACCCCGGATGGCGCGGCCCTTCAGCAACACCCGCACCCGCGCGAAGACGCCGCGACTGACGAAGGATTCGAGCGCTTGCATGAGCTGCGCCAGTTCGGTGGTGAGCCGGCCTGGCATGGTCCAGACGACGGAGTTGCCGTTGATGCCGACGCTGCCATCGATGATGAGCGCCAAGCGCAGCGCCAGCGCGACATTGCCCTGTGCCGCCGCGAACGCCGCGAATCCCGTGCTCGACGAAGCCGTGAACAGCGGCGCTTCGAGCAACACGGTGAAGGTCGCGGCATCGATGCCAGGCGCCGGCGGTTCGTCGAGCGTGACGCTCAATCCGGTTGCCTGTACTTGGTCGAGTGCCACGATGTCGTCGTTCGGCCAGTTGATCGCGGTGACGTGCAGCGCGGTCGGAGTAGCTGGCGGCGTCAGGTCGGTGAGCGGGGAGAAGAAGTCGCGGCAATCCTCCGGGACGAAGCCGCCGAGTTTCGCGTCGAAGTGAATGCAGGCAAGCGGGGCGCGGTGGATACGCGTGTTGCGCGCCGGCTGAAAATCCGCGCCGTCGCTGCCGCAGGGCGGCCACTCGATCGCCCCGGTCGCGGTGCGCGCCGGGATCAGCCAATAATCGCCGGCGATGAAGGGCCGTGCATCAGAGAACTGCACGCGGATGCCGTTCTCCAGACTGTGCCAGCCGCCCGGCGCCATCGCGATGCCAGCCTCGGTCGCGTCCGCATCGGTATGGTCCCAGCGGCGCAGCTTCGCGTGGCCATTCACCGTGTCGACCGCCGGCGCGGGTGACGTCAGCGTGATCCGCCGATGCTCGAAATCGACGAACTTGATCTGCCGCAGCTGGCCGGGCTGGTTCGGTGCCTGTCCGAACATGTCGCTGTCGTCGGAAATCTCCACCCATTGCAGCGGCGCGAAACCGAGATTGGCGTCGGGGCCGAGACTGTCCACGGTGAGCACGGCACCGCTGACTTGGACGATGCGCGTCAGCACCGAGCCATTCTCGCGCGACCATTTGAACGTCGCCGAGGCAAACGGGCCGCCCTGGTGCACCTCCACGCGATAGAGCTGGTTTTCAAGCCCGCGATACGCCGCCTGCGGCGAGGGCAGGCAGGGCCCCTGGCCGGTGGTGTCGTCGGTGCTCGCCGTCATCATGCCCGGCAAAAGCGCGACCGGCGGGGTGCGCATGGCATCACAGCAACTCTGCTGCTCGAATACGCCGCCGATGCGGCCCACCGTGTCGAGTGCCGCCGCCAGTTGCGTGCCGGTATTGCCGGGCGCCCGCGAGAGCGACGATAGAGCGGCGGCACCCGAGCGGCGCAGCGCGACCAGTTCGGGTGCAAGGCGTGCGGCACTGGCGCCGCTTCGCGCGGCCTCGGTAGCAAGTGTGTCGGCGCGTGTCGTGATCGCTTGCAGCGCGGTCGATTGCGTCGCCTGCTGGTGCAAAGTGAGCGACTGGCGGAGCGTGTCCACGGCCTGGCGGATTCCGACTAAGCCAGTATTGGTCGTGGCCGCCACCTGTTCGGCGACCACTCGCCACACTGTCTGCTCTCGAACCGTGGTGTCGGCCTCGCCCAGCGCGGGATCCTTGATGCAGGGATCGTCGATCGGCGTGACCAGCCGCTGCCACGCCTCCAGCCAGACCCGCACCGCGCTGGCCCGTCCGACGCGCAACGCGCCGAGCATGACGTCGATGCCGGGTTGCGGGCCGATCAGCCAGGGTTGTTGCGTGTAGTTGGCCTGCGCTGCGGCCTCGCACAGCAATCCGTCGACATAGTAGCGACCAGGACCAATCAGGAGCGAGCGATTGTCGGAGCTTAGGGAGATCGCGAAGCCGGCCGCATGACGTGGCGCTCCGGTGGCGCCGATCACGTCCACGGTTTCCGTCGCGAGCCGATGCCAGTCGATCGCCCGCTGCTCGTTGGCGTCGGCGTCGAGCTGCACGCGGCCTTGCTGTTCGAGCACGGCGTTGTAGTGCTTCGCCGGATCGAAGCGGTATCGGCTGAAATCGCCCTTCATCGCATCCTCCCCCCGATGCGGCTCATATCAGCGCCGCACCGATCGAGTGCCATTGCAGCGCGTCCACGCTGTCGATCTCCGCACCACGGTCTTGGCCCGGCCCGTAGGCAGCCGGCGGCTCCTCGCGCGGCCGCTCGGCCCGCAAGGGAACGAGAAAGATTCCCGCCTCCAGACCGAACGGCAGGTATTCGTCGATGCGGGTGCGCAGGTTGCCTACGCCTTGCGTCTCGTAGAGCAGATGATAGGCGCCGATCTGGCTCTCGTCGTCGGCCCCCTGCCAGACCGCGACGGGACAATCGCCGCTCAGCAATGCGTATGACGGGCTGCCATAGCGCAGACTGACGAATTGCGGCGCCAGAGCGTATTCGAGCGAGGTGTTCGCGCCTGGCAGGCAGCGATACTGGCCAGGCGTGATCGCGTCGCTTGGGACGAAGCAGAAGCGCACGCAGCCAGACTGACGGCGCGTGCACCAGATCGCCGCGGCCCAGGGATCGTGCACCGGGCGCCGCGCGAGAAAGATGGTGTTGGAGGCGAGCGGCAGCCGATGCGTGCGCAGCTTGCCGATGACAGTGCTGTCCTCGACGTGCAAGCTGCCGCCCTCGCCCATGAGGTCCGGTCCCGCATACGCGACGCGCCAGCGTGCGGTGGCGTCGATCACTGAATTGGTCACGCGCGCCGAGGCGGCGGCGTGCACCAGGACGGGGCCGGTGATGCAGCGATCGAGCGTCAGTGTGCCGCCGGCGGTTTCCGCTACCAGCGAGGGCTCGCCGGGGTTCGCCGGCAGTCCGTGTGGGGTCAGGGCACGGCCGGGGACCAGGGTGCTGTCCTGCAACGTGACGCCGAGAGCGTGTCCGCTCACGCGTAGCGTGCCGGCGATCAGCAGGCCATTAAGGAAAAGCTGGCCCTGCGCGGCATCGGTAGGAGCGTCGACGCCGAACACATTGATGTCCCCGCGCAAGGTGACGCGCGAGCGAGTCGGCGTCCAGGCGCCCGCGCCATGCACCTCCGCCCCGATGATCCAGAGCTGACTGCCCGAGGGAATCTGGATTGCATTGGCCCCGGTGAGGTCGATATCGGCCACCATGAAATCCGCCAGCACGATCAGCCCGACCGCGCCCGGAGGCCGCGCGTTGAACTCCGCTACCGCGTCAGCGAGCGTCAGCGGCACGCCGAAAATATCGGTCGCCCCCGCCCCGATGATGCGCGACCATGTCACCGTCGAGCGATCGAGCGGAAGGCGACTGCTGCGGTCGTACGGACCGCCGCCGAGGTCGGCCGGGAAGCCGTAGTTGTAGTCCAGCGTCACGGCCGCCGGCGCAGGCCGGTCGGCGGCAAAGGCGATGCGGCCGAGCACCGGGTCGATCGCCACCTTGCCGGCGGGCGCGGTCGCCCAGCCGCCGCCCGAGTCCGAGAGGTTGCAGACGCAAATGTCGTCGAGCTCGAGTGGCGTGCCGTCCGCGTAAACCACCGTCAGGCTGGCAAACGATTCGCGCGGCGGTGGAAAGTTGAACAGGGGCATGTCGGCGCCGAGCGTGCTGAACAGGAACCGCCGCGCATCGACCGGCGTGGCCGGTTGGCCAGTAACGGGATAGGCGATCCAGCGCCATATCCATGCGCCGATATCCGGAATGTTCGGCTTGCCCACCCCGTGCAGCGCGATGTCGAGCGCGGCGCCGTCCGGTGTCGCGGCGGCACGGACGCGGGATGCGATGCGGCGCACGTCGACGGTGCGATTGAGCGTGTCGAATGCCCCGCCGATGCGCTCGAGCGCGGCACCGCGCCGAAGGTCGGCGAAACCCGCGTGGTGCGGACGAAGGTGGCGAAAGCTCTCGTCGATAGCGAGGCGCCGGAAGTATTCGACGATATGGACGGGCCGACCGGTCACGTCCCGGCCGATCTGTTCGAGCGCGATCACCGTGCCTTTCCGGCGACGGTAGCCCATCGTGTTCCCGACCTCGGCGCGCGAGCGGGCGCCGTTCGGAATGCCTTCGAACAGGCCGGTCCAGCCGATCAGGTCGCCGATATACGGCACCACCCACGGCGCGCAGGTCTCGATGAACTGGTCGGCGTAGAGGCCGCGCAGGTCCTGCTCTATGACACTCGCCTGTTCGGCGATGATGCCGATGAGTGCCTTCAGCGGCTCGCCAACGGCGGCGTCGCGTGTGCGATGGATCGCGGGCAGCAGGGCGTAGATATCGTCCGCGCTCAAGCTCATGGCCATTGCTCCACGGACGGCAGCGAGAGCGGGTCGATCAACAGTAGCTCGGCGCCAGCGATCACGCCGCGCGCCCCGGCCAGCGGCGCGGCAGCCGGTAGAACATCGGGCAGCGCCGACGCGATGTCGGCGCGGCTGAAGTGGCTAAGCTTGACACCCTGCACGCCGGGCACCGCCTGCATCGCGGCGATCACCTCACTCTGCGCGACCCCTTGGCCGAGCGCGCGGGCGTCGAAGCCGAAAGCCGTGAGCAACGCCGCGCGCACGGCGGCGAGCACGATGGCGGGATCGTAGGTGCTGGTATCGATGCGCACCAGGCCGGCAATCTCAAATCGTTTCGCTTGATACGGCAGCACCGTGACTGGCACGTAGCGGTTGCCGGAATCGCGAAGCGCGGCGGCGAGATTAGCGATGGTCTCGCCGTCTGGGTCGAGTGCCGCGCCGCCCGGCCCGGCGACGGTGACGACCACACCTCGCGCGCTGCCCGACCATGTCCAGGTCGCAAGCGCTTGGGCGACGCCGGCAAAGGCGGCGGAGAAATCCTGATAGTCTTGCAGCGAGACGACGCGCTCCAGAGTCAGCACGTGCAACGGCGCGCTGCGGCGCGCATCCGCTGGTGTGTCGGGGTCCGCCCCGCCAGTCGCGGCGGCGGGGTTCATCACCGATTTCAGGCCGGGCGGCCGGTCGATCGCGTTGCTGAGCTGACCCGCCGCGACCATGCCCGAGAGACCGAGCCCCTTGCGGTAGACGGCGCGCACGTTGGTCTGTCCGGTAGGCGGGCGGGCGCCGTGCTGCCCATCGCCGAACTGCACCGTCACGGCACCGCCGGGCTGCGCGCGAGTTTGAAACACCCTGTCGCGCGTCGCGGCATTGAGCAAACTCGGCTGCTCGTGCCAGCGCAGATCGTTCACCCAGACCTGCAAGGTAGACGCCACACCTTGCCCGCTTGGCGTGCTGAGATAGGTGAGCGGCGACTGCTTCAGCGTGAAGCTCTGATTGGGCTGCGAGGCATCGGCGCTGCCAAGGATTTCCTGCACCGTCTCGCCATGCGTACCCCCCACCACGTTGGCGTTCAGCGACACCGTCGCCCGGTCATAGATGCGTGCCAGCTCGTGGGTGAAGGTAAGCGCCGTCTGGCCCGCGTTGGCCAGAGTCACGGTCTCGAGCACCACTGCTTCGCTTACGTCCGCGTCGCCCTTGTCGGCCGGCAGCAAGGTGAGCGCGCTCGGCTGTGCGGTAAGCGTTGCAGCAATGCCCTGGGTGGTCAGCACGCTCCATGTGGTTGCGCCGGAGGGTAGCGTGGTCGGCGGATAGGCATCGGCGAGAAGCACGTCGCCCTGGGCGACGGGGATCGGCGTGAAGCCATCGGAGCCGACCAGCGTGGCGGAGGGATCGACGCCGAGACGCAAGCGCGGGCGCTTGCCGATCACCGCGACGGTTTGTCCGGAAGCGAGCATCCCGCCACCCGCGACCGCTTCGCCGCTGCCGGCCACGGGTCGCAGCATTCCCGACGCGAGCGCGGGAGGGGCCCCGCTCCAGTCGATCAGCGGCTGCAAAGCAATGGGCAGCGGCTCACTCTGCACGAACGCAGTCGTGCCGCGCGTGTGATCGACGAACCATTTCAAAAAATCGTCCTTGTCGAGAGAGAGCCCGGTGGCCTTCGCCGACAGCGTGTAGCGCAGCGGCGCGCGATCGGCGGCGGCGGTGATGCGATACAGCTTGCGTTCCGATCCGTCTGATAGCACGAGCCAGGCGAAGCGTTCGGGAGAAGCCGTGAAATCGCTTGCCGGCGCGCTGACCGGCGCGATGGCGGGATAGGTCGTGTCGAGATCGACGTGGCTCGCGTCGTGGATGAACTTCCAGTCGCCCGCCGGCAAGTTGTCGATCGCCTTCTTGAGCGTCGCCGGATCAGGCGCGTTGACGCCGAACAGCGACGCCCGGCGACGCAGGGCGTAGAGCTGCACGTTGCTCGCGCCGTTCTGGAATTGCGTGAACAGGCCGACATCCCAGGTGACGCGAGTGCGGTCATTCGCCGCGTCGGTCCTGACGGCAGTAATGAAACGGAACTCCCACAGCTCGCTGGATGTGTTGGCAAGTCGGTCGGCATCCACGAACAGGATCGCGTCGCCGGGATTGAGGCCGGTCGCGGTGCCGGTGAGCCATAGCGACGTGCTGACACCCGTCCAGTTCACCGGCTGCGCGGCGACGGGCAGAATCGCGTTGTGCGCGATGCGCGCTGTCAGTGGCGCCTCGGTTTCGAAGGTCGCGGGCTGCTGGCCGGGTGCGGGCACGCTCTGCACACGCGTTCCCGCCGGAATCACCGCGGGGTCCGGCGCGCCTGGCGCGTCGTTCAACGTAAAGGCGAGCGGCGCGGATGCGGAGACGCCGGGCGACGGCTGATAGCCGACCAGCCGCGCCAGCTCGAACACCGACCGCTGCTGCACGGCGGTGCGCAGATAGGATTCGTTGGCAAGTCGCTCCTGATAGAAGGTCAGGATGTCGGCCGAGACCGCGAAGGCGTCGAGCAGCGCGATGGAAAAATCGCCGTCGTCGCGCGTGGTCAGCGGCCCGAGGGCGGCAAAACTTGGGTCGCTGAGCGAGGCGAGCAGGCTTGCCTTGAAGCTCGCGTGACGCCCGGCGCGATAGGAAATCTGGGACAGGCCCGGCCGATTCCAGATCACGGCGGGCGTCTCGCGCGTCACACCTTCGCAGCAGAAGCACGGCAGGGCGGTGCTATCGCTCATTCGCCGCCATCCAGTGCGAGTTCAAGGATGCCGTGGTCCGGGCGGCTCGGGTCGTTGTCGACCCGGGCGATTTCGAGGCGCTGCATGGTGATGAAGCCGTCGGCGGTCGCGTCGCGTTCTGGGTCGCTGACCCGTTGAAAGGCGGTGGCGTGGACCGAGGCGACGCCCTCCACCGCCTGCGCGGCGGCGATGACCGGGCTGAGATAGATCGTCTGGCCGAAACTGAAATTCTGCGGTGCAAGCAGGCCCGGCGTGCCGTCGCAGACGTCGCCGGAAATCAACATCCGAGACAGGGCACTGGCAACGTCGGTGCGGCGATAGCGTGGCTTAACGCACACCGCGAGCGCGACACGCAAGCCAACGATCACCGCCGGCTCCACCGCGAGATCGACGCCCGCCATGCGCGCCATGTTCAAGCGAGTCAGCGTGGCACGCGCGAGATCTTCGGCCGTCTCGGCGCCGGGGGCAGGGTCGATCGCGACGAACGCCGTGCGCCAGCTGCCGGTCCAGCGCAGCGTGCCGCGTGCCTCGCGGATCGCCGGATCGCGCGCCGCGACATCACCGTAATCGGTCTCGGTTACGGCGCGAAGCTGGGTGCGGAACGCCCAGGGCGCGTGTTGGCGGATTGCCTCCATGCTGTCCGGGGCCCGCCCGCCGGCGCCGGCGAGCGGGTTGCGTACCGTTCGCACCCGCAATTCCGTGGTCAGCACGTGGCCGAGCGTGTCGGGACCGATATTGCCGGTGCTGCCGTTGCCCGTGCGGAAGCTTGCGCTGAATGTGTCGCCCTGCTCGGGTGCCGCGCCGTATTCGTCGTCGCCGAAACGCAGGAACGAGGTGCCGTCGCGCTCGGTCTCCACGACGTAGCCCTGCTGCAATGGCTCGAGGCTGAGCAGGTCGCGCTCGGCACGCCATGAACCACCGCGATCGTCGGTGACGTCGAGCTGCGGCTTAGGCAATTGCGCCACTGGCGCATCGGGTGGCAGGGGCGCGACGAGCGCCGAGGCGGGCAGCGTGGGATCGTAGTCGCGGGCGAAGGTGAGTGGCGAGGCGGGCAGCGCGGGAAAGAAATAGGGTGGCGGCGCGGTCGCCGCCACGGCTCCGCAGCAATCCGCGCCGGCGCCGCCGATCGGCACGGGCGGTGGCGCGGGGACGGTGCCGAGCACCATCGAGTCATGCCATAATCCATGATCCGCGGGCACTATGTTGCCGCGCGCGACGCTCACGTCCGCTCTGTCGCCAACCGAGATGCAGAGCGGGAACGGCAGCGCATCGGCGGCGCCCCATGTAATCTCCGTGACCAGATCGCCGCTGACCGGATCGACGAGTGCCTGTCCGTTGCGGTCGGTGTGATGCACGCTGGTCAGCCGCACCACCCAGCGATGCCGCCGATCCGCATCTTCCGGCGCCCCGGTGAGCGGCCCGAGCACCTCCTCGAACAGCAGCACGTCTCCGACGGAAAGAGCGTCAAGATGGCCCGCGAGCGTCGCCGTCGTGGCTCCGACCGGCAGGCAGCAGCTGATGTCGCCCCAGGTATGGAACGAGATTTGCTCGAGGCTGTGGCTCAATTTCGCATCGGCGAGCGTCGCGAACACCACGTCCGCATCGTCCAGCATCGAGCCGGCAAGTGACGAACTTGGGTCAATGCGCTGTGCCACGCCTGCGACGCGCGGCAGCACCTGGGTTCCCTTGGGCAGATCCACGCCCTCGGTGGCACAAGTAAAGAACAGCCAGACGCGCGCGTTCTCGCCATCATCCACCCGGTAGTCGACGAGCTTGGCGTGACGGCGCAGCGAGATGCGGCTGCGCGCCGTGCCGAGATACGCCTCCGTGCCCACCGCGTCCTGCTGATAGCTGAGATGGTCGGCAACGTGGGCTAGCACCTCAACCAGAGTTACCCCGAGATCGGCGGCGTGACGCTCGGTCCAGCCGGGCGCCAGAACCGCCATGCGGTCCAGCATCACCTGCACGAAGCCCGGATAGTCCTTGGCGAGATAGTTGATGTCCGGCTCGTCGACTGGCGCTTTCGGGCAGCACAGGATCGGCGCGCAGTCGGCGCTGACCGGGCAGCCGGCCTTGAAGGAGAAGGCGACTTGCGACAGCGCAGGATCGACGCCGGCAGGCGGCTCGTTGGTGGTCTCGTCGGCGCGCAATGCCAATGCATAGGGCGAGAAATCCCCTGTACGATCGACCTCAATGCGCAGTGTGTTGGGCGGGTCGATCGTCGGTGTGACGGAGAGCACTTGCAACCCGATGATGCTTTCGCCACCCGCGATAAGGATCTGCGTAGGGGTGAGCCCGAGCGGCGCAGGGTCGCGCAGGAAGGTGAGCAGCAATTCGGTTTGATCGTCCGCACTGGCGACTTCCAGATAGTCGATGCCATTGAGCGAAGGCGTGCCGAGGACGAGTGCGCGCCGGTTGCGCTGGGCGCAGAAGTAGACGGTGGCGGCGGTGTCGCTCATGCCGCGCCGCCCACGACAAATTGTGCCGCTTGCGCGCGTTGCGTCTGGATCACCGTGTATTGCACGGTGACAAGCAGGGTCGCGTCGTCGTTCTCGACGGTGACGGACTGCACCTGAATCAAGTCGGACAACCACTGCTGCAAGCCCGCCTGGATCAGCTTCTGCTGCGCAATGGCGAGCGTGTCGCTGTTCGGCGCGAAGACGAGCTGCGCAGTCCCTGTGCCGAAGGTGGGACGGTTCACCCGCTCACCCGGCGCCGTCAGCAACACCTGCTCGATCAGGTCGCGGATATGCTGGTCCTGATTCGTGGCCGACGCAGTGCGGCCAGAGCGGTCGAAGCCGAAGGGAAACGCGAGGTCCATGCGTCCTCCCTACTGCGCCGCCACGCGCGTCTGCATCACGAGCGGCAGCAACGGGGCGCCAGTCGGGGCGCAGATCGCTTGGCTGCTCTGTACCAGGAGTGGCTGCCCGTTCGAGGTCACGCGCGTGGTGCCGACCAGCCATTGCCCCGTGACACAGGGCAGCGGCGCGACGGGAGCGAACGGGCAACCGGCAACCAGCCACGGCGCCGTCATCTGCACGGATGGCGCGCCCGACAGCAGCACGCGCGGATTGGGCACGGTCGGCTGCGCCTGACCGCCATGCGCGCAGATCACGGTCGCCCCTACCTGCAACAAAAAGCCCGGCATCCCCGCTCCCTCAGATTACCGCGAGCGCGCCTTGGTTGATCGTCACACTCGGACCAACCATCGTGATGTCTGCGCCCTTGCCGTTGCTGATAATGATTCCGACATCCGTGACCGAGATCATCGCGCCAGTCGTGGTCTTGATCTGGATGCCTCCTGTCGGCCCCGGCACGTCGCTGATGAGCAAGCTGTTCTGCAGCTGTGTCTGCAACAGAATCTGCTGGACCACCGGGGGCACCGCCGAGGCTAGGCCGGGCACCTCACCCGTGCCCCAGAAGCAGCCAGCCCAGATCGGATGATCGCGGTCGCCCTGCTCGAACTCGATCCAAACCGCCGTTCCGATTTGAGGGACCGCGAACTCGCCGCATTGCTTGCCGGCGAGCGGCACGCAAGGCAGCGCCCAACTGGTCGGCAGCACGCCCGTGACGTCCGGCACGACCGCCTGAATGCGACCACGCATCTCGGGATCGATATTGTTGAACACCGTGCCGCGGTACTTGCCGTAAAACTTTGCCACTTGCCTCGTTAGCCCCTCATATACCGATCGTCGGAACCACCGGCGTGTTCGAGATCAGCGCGTTGCGTGTCAGGGTGAAGCTCTGCTTATACTGGCCGAGCGCGATGCTGTGCGTGACGCTATCGACGTAGTGCAACCCATCGAACGCCGGACCGGCGCCGCGCACGCCGACCAGCCCGCGCGCCTGCAACACCCGCCCGTAGCGCAGCACGTCGAGCGAGCCGCTGCCCGTCACCACGTCGGCACTCGCAGAGGCGCGTGCCATGCCCATCATCAGCGCTTGCCCAGGCGTATATTTGGCGGTGTCCATCAACCACTCCACGCGCGTTGGCGTCGGCACGACGACACCGAGCGGCGGGTTGAGTGGCGTCACGGGCGGAATTGGAATGGGTATCGGAACGTGCGTGGTCTCGTCCTGGATGTAGACAATCGGCAATGCCGCGTTGCTCGGCTGATACTGAAAGCTGAGCTGCTCCACGTTCGTCCAGGTATCCATGTTCACGTTGAGCGCCGGCTGCGGGATGCCGAACTTCACCTGCGGCCCCCAATAGGCGCGGCTCACGCCGGGCAGCGGACCAGGGTCGAGATAGAACACGTATCCATTCTCGCCCGCGAGCCGGTTGATGTAGGCATAGTCGGTGCCGTCATGCGCGGGGATGCGATCAACCGGAATGGGAAAATCGGGGACGAGGCTCGGCACGATCTCCGGAATCACACCGTACATTCCGTACTTGGCGAGGATCGCTCCGACTCGCACCTCGGCCGGCATCGCCGGGTAGGGCAGCCCGTCCATCGGCAGCAGGTCCATTACGGCAGTCAAATCCTCGCCGATGATGGTGATGGTGGAGTGGCCACCACTCACCGCCGGCTGCGTCTCGTGGTGACGCATCACGCCATCCATCAGCACCTGCGGGATGTTATTGACCGTTACCATGATGACGACGCGCAGCTCCACCGCTGGCGGGGCGAGCAGGAACACCGTTTGCAGCAGCGAACGGTCGCTGAGGGTGAAACTCAGCCGGAACCCGCTGCGCCCGGTCGAGCTGATGGTCACTTCCACGCCGGTGAGCGCGTCGATGATCGGCTTTGGCGCTGGCAGCGGCACCACCGGCCCGACCAGAAGCGTCAGATAGACGCCGCTAGCCACGGCTTCCGCCCGCCGCGCCGACGCCGGCCGGCAAAGTTATGCGCAGCACGCGGCCAGGCTCCGCCACCAACGCGTCGGGATCGGACGCGGCGTTGGCGTCGCACAAGATCCAATAGAGCAGCGGGTCGCCCATTTGGAGATTGGCCACGTTGTCGATCCGATCGCCCTGCACCACAACGTATTGACGCAACGTAGTGAACTGATCGGGCTGCGGGATAATGCGGCGTTGGAGGTAGCGTATCTCGGTGCCGTCGGCGCGCGTGTAGCTGGCGGTGCCGAGACCGTTGTAGCGGCTGTTCGGCTGCGTCAGCGCGCCGCTGGTGCCGCCTGACGCGACGAAATTGTCTATGGCGCCACTCATGGCAGCACGCTCGCGGCGAGACCGCCGGCCGCCTGGACGGCGTTGGTGATCGCCAGCGCCTCCTTCTCGATCTGGTAGATCATGTAGAGCGCGCCCGCCGGGTTGAGGAAGCCGGTGTCGTTGACGTTGAGCACGCGCATCTCGAGCGAGACCTTGGCGCGGATCGGGTTGAGGTTGGTGTCGAACGCCTCCTCGGTGATGTCGAGTGAGGTGATCCGCACCGGCGTGATGCGCGTCGCGTTCCACACGAACACCGCGAGCGGCGACTCCATCGGCAGGATTTCGATGGTGCCGAGCAAGGTCAGCGCCTCGTTGACGATGAGATCGACGCTCGATGGGTAGACCAGCATCTCCAACGCGGCGAGCTGCGGCTGGATGCCGACCGTGAGCGCCGTTGCATCGGAAGCGGCCAGCTGATCCGTCGCGTCGATCTCGGCGGCGACGCTGATGGTCTCAATCGGTGGGCCCTTGAGACGCAGTATCTCCGAGCGGTCGGGCTGCTCGCTGACCGCTTGCGGCTGCAACTTGCGGGTCAACGTGTCGGGATTGTACTGCAGCGCGATGGTGCCGAGCGGGATGCCGGTGTTGGGCTCGAGCGTGACGATACCGCCCTTCATCAGGCGGGGCGAGATGGGCGAGCTCATTGGAGTGCTCCTGACGCGATGCTCGACCACACGGCGCTGGCGGCGACGCGGCCGGTGTGCTCGGGGGTGCGGCCTGGTGTGATGCGCGGAGATCGCAGGCTATCGGCGGCTTGCGGCGCGAAGCGCGCGTTGGGTCGCGCGGCGAGAGTCGCAAGCTCTCGTTCCATTGCCGCGGCCACACGCCGCGCTTCGGATCGGGGGACGCCATGCAGAACCAAGCGGTCGATTTGGAGGTGTAGCGTGTTATTCGATCGTGGCGCGGTGCTTATGCGGTCGCGCCGTCTTTCCGCGTGACCTCGCGTGATCCCCTCACTCCGGCCGTCTCCCACCGGGGGAGAGGGAGAAGGAAGCTCGACGGCTGCAATCACTCCCACCCCTCCGTCTCCGCGCGCCCCAGCGGCTTCTCCAGCTTGGCGTATTCAGTGCGGGCGGCGGCGAGCAGATGCGTCATGCGCACCGGCTCGGCGGCATCGGCCGCGAGAAATGCCGCGTGCATGGCGATATTGCGGATGATGCCGCCGGCGATGCCGAGTCGTGCCAGGCGAGAGACATCGAGCGCTGCTGTCGGCGTGCCCGCCGGGAACACGCCCTGCCAGATACGCGCGCGCTCGGCGACATCCGGGAAGGGGAACTCGACGACGAAACGGATGCGGCGAAGGAACGCGGCGTCGATCGCATGGCGCATGTTGGTGGTGAGGATGGCGAGGCCCCGATACGCCTCCATGCGCTGCAGGAGGTAGCTCACCTCAAGATTGGCGTAGCGGTCGTGGCTGTCCTTCACCTCGCTGCGCTTGCCGAACAGCGCGTCGGCCTCGTCGAACAGCAGGATGGCGCCGCTGTCTTCGGCAGCGTCGAATACGCGCTTGAGGTTCTTCTCGGTCTCGCCGATGTATTTGCTGACCAGTCCGGCGAGGTCGATCTGGAACAGATCGAGGTCGAGCGTGTGGGCCAGCACCTCTGCGGCCATCGTCTTACCGGTGCCGCTGGCCCCGGCGAACAGCGCGGTAAGGCCGAGTCCGCGCGAGTATTTTCCGGCGAAGCCCCAGCGTTCGTGCACGGTGACGCGCTGACGCACATGCGAGGCGATCTGGCGCAAGGTGCGCATCTGCGCCGCGGGCAGCACCAGGCTGTCCCAATCGGCCATCGGCTCGATGTGGCGGGCGAGCTGTT
>JAFKFI010000030.1 GCA_017307285.1 Alphaproteobacteria bacterium
AGCCCCGCGATGCGCCGGCGCGCATAGCCGCCCCCCGCGCCGCCGCCGCTCGGCGCCGAGGCTGTGGAAGCGAAGCTGCCCGAACCGGCACCCCAGACCTCGACCTCCACGGTCGTGACGCCCGCGGGCACGGTGAAGCTGCCTGAGGTCGTGAAACCCTGCACGCCGGACGCGAAGCCAGGCCGGAGGGCCGGGAGTTTCCAAGCGAGGAACGGCGCGGTCGGGAGCGTCACGATGCTCGTGGCGGTGATTGCCGTCTGACCGTAGCCGACCGTGATGACGTAGAGCCCGGCCCAGCCATTGTCGACCGGGGGCGTGGTTTGCGCGCCGGAAGCAGCGGGGGCGCCGGCCTTGAGCTGCAGCTGGACGCGCTGGACGCGCTGGGTGTTCTGCGCCACCCCGCTATTGTTCGGGCCGCTATAGGGCTGCGTCGGATTGGCGGCGTTGTAGTAGGGCAACACCACCGGCCCGGTGTCGCTCTCCTGCAGCGCCGCCTGGATCAGGTAGTTCACCGCTTGGCCCGAGCTGGTCGGGGCGGTCAAGGTGAAGCTGGTCGGCGCGAGATTGATGCCCATCTTCACCAGCGGATCGGTGATGTCCGCCGGCAACGTGCCGTAAGTCAGCGTGTCGACCACAGAGAGCTGCGCTATGCTGCCCGGGGCCACGTTGACGCTCATCGAGGCGGGTGACGTCGGCGTACAAGCAAGACCGTCTGCGACCGTGCCGGTGCCGAGCACCGCCTGCATCAACGCGCCGATCGCCACCATTGCGTTGCGATTGATGGCGAGCAGGTCGGAGTCGAGCGGAATGCTGCCCGGATAGACCAGGTTCCTGTCCATGTATTCTTCCCAAAGCTCGATTGGCCGAATTTCAGTTGGTGATGCGCGTCCAGGCGATCGTCGCCACCGGAAGCACGCCGGCGATCGCGGCATTGATGTCAGCGTCCGTGACTTGGCCCTGCACCATGCCGAGGCTCGCGTATTCCAGCGCGCCACGCCCGTAGCCGCCGGCGGGCGCGCCCCAGCCGGAGACTTGCGCGATGCCGTTGCCGTGCGGGCGGAAGGCTGTGACGAAACATTGATAGGGCAGGCTCAAGCTGCCCCACGCGCCAGCCACGCCATAGCCGGTGGCGACCCCGTACGCCCCGGTGTCGGCGATGCGCGCCGGCTCGAAGATCACCGGAGCGCGTCCGGTGAGGTCCTGCAGCACGGCCCTGATCGCACCGCGCGTGCCGCGTTCGCGCAGCAGCTCGCGCTGGATGCGGGCACGGAAGGCATCGTCGGATTGCCCGCCACGGCGCGCTAGTCTCGTACCGAAGCAATCACGCGCGATCATGTCGAGCCACACCCCGGTCGCCGTCGCAATGCGCGTCTGCGCCATGACGAAACCGAGCAGGCCGTAGACCCAGGCCCAGCCGGCAGCGAGGCCGTTCAGCAGGCCGGCGAGCACCGGGCTCGCATCGGCGAACCAGCGTGTGGGCAGCACCGCCTTGATGCGGCGGAGCATGTCCTGTTGATCGCCGAGCATGTCAGTTCACCGCGACCAGGCTGGCCTTGACGACGCCCGACGCGGGCGGCACGAGATCGGACGCAGCGCCGTTGATCAGCAGCTGGCTGACATTCGTCACCGCCGGGTCCGCCGCGTAGGCGATCTGCGCGATACGCGTCAGCGGCAGGGGCGCGCCGATTGGTAGGGTATTGACGAACAGGGTGATCGCGTTGCCGACGGCGGCGGCCACCGACGGCTTTTGCGCAGTGGCGGCGACCGCGATGCTGAGCGAGATCGTGGCCTGCACCATTGTCGGCGGGCGCACTGTATAGATGGAGCCGACCGGCCGCACCGCTTCGATCGCCGCCGCGACCGTCGAGATCAGGGCAGTGGAAGGGGCGCCGGAGCCGTCGTCAACGGTAACAACGAAACTACCTGGCCGCCAGGCACCGGTCGTGTCCTGGTTCTCCTGGATGGTGTATTGCAGACCCTGCTGGATCGAGCTGATCGCGTAGCCGACAGCGAGCGGCGTCGCGCGGGAGCGGCTGTTGAGATAGTTGGCGAACCGATCGCGGAACGCAGCGTCAGTCTCGGCGTCCAGCCCGTTCTGGAAAGGTGCCGCGTTCGACACCGCGTCGATGCCCGGCATGGCGGTGGCGAGCTGGGTGACGCTGGCTGCCTGCACGTTTCCGGTACTGCCGGCGAGCTGAGCCTGCACCGGCACGTTCAGCATCGTGACACCGCTCGCCAGCACGTAGCCGTTCTGCGGCACCGAGAAGGCTGGATTGCTGGTATCTGGAACCACCACGAACGTCTGCGTGCCGTCCGCGGTCCGCACCAGGGCGCCAACCGGAACCAGGGCGGCGATAGATGGCGTGAACCGCGAGACCGTCACGATGCCGGTGGCCGGAACCGCCGCGAGCCGGACAAGCGAAAAATCTGCCATCCAGCTGTCGAGGTCGGCACCGGTGCTGGTGGCGGCGCGGGTGGTCTGCAGCACTTGCAGGATCAGCCATTGCATCCACAGCCCAACCGACGCATTGGCCTCCAGCACCGCTCGCAGCACCGAGCCGACGGTAAGGTCGAGCAGCTGACGCGACGACGCCTGCACGGAGGCAGCCATCGTCTGCACCAGCGAAGAGAAGTTCTGCAGCGAGAGTTGCATCATGCGCTCACGGGAAATGAAAGGATTTGCGTCTGGCCGCTCGGCGCATCCACGTAGCGGATGTGGACATAGACGGTGCCGGTGGCACCGGCGGGCGAGAGCTGCACGTCGATCACCGGCTCGGGTGTGCGCGCGACGGCCGGTTCCTTGAAGATCTGGCTGCGCACGACAGCGCGGATCTGCAGCGCGTTGCCAGGCTGGCCGATAAACTGCGCCAGGCCGGCGCCATAATCAGGCTGCCAAATATACTCGCCGGGACTGGTGAGCAGCCGGCGCAGCACCCGCTGCTGGCCGAGCAGCGGCCCGGACGCGATCGCGAGATCGCCTGTCGGACCTGTTGCCAGGTCCGAGCCCCATTGGTGCGAGAGATCGGGCATTTTAATCCTGCGGTGAGGGTGTCGCGCCGCCGCCGTGGGTGTGCGCGTCGTAGTGCTGGCGCAGGCGATCGAGCGAGCCATGTCGGTCATACACGTCGCCATCGACGTGCAGATCGCCCTTCACCTGCACCGTTCCATCGTTCATCAGCTTCACGAAGCTGCCGCTCTTGTGTACGAGCCATAGTTCGCCAGCCGGTGCGGCGGGCGCGCGCTGCGTGTCGCTGAAGGCGCGTCCGACGATGACGCCGTGTTCGGCGTCGCCCTCTTGGGAGAGAACCAGCACCTGGTCGCCTGGGGAGGGAGGGCACGCCATGCCCCAGCCGGCGCCGACCCACGTGGAGAGGATCGGCAGCCAGCCGGTCAGCACGCCCTCTGGTTGGAGCTGCACCCGGGCAGTCGCGGCGCCAGGATCAACCGACGTAACCAGACCGAAGCGCGGTTGCCCGGCGGCCTGGTCGAGCGCGCCAGCTTGCGCCTTGAGTGCGTTGAGGAAGCGTTCCATGCCTGGGCTCCGACTAGCCGGTTACGCTTGCAACGATGTCGGCGGGCGTGGTGGCTTGCGTGCCAGGGTACATATTCTTGCAGCGGAGATGCTGGGTGAAGCCGCCTTCCATGTGCAGGTGCCGCTCGATCGTGTCCACGTAATAGGTCTGATCAAACTCGGTCCCGGTGTTTTGGAGCGTGATCAGGCTGCGCGGCGTCAGGGTGAGTTCGCCCGGCATGGTTGCGCTGATGACCCGCTCGTGGCGGGTCAGCTCGGCGAGCTTCTGCTGGGCGAGCTGCAAAGCCTGGTCCGACGTCAGATTGGGACGGACGATCACGTAGCGCTGCGGTGGTCCGGCGCGGCCACCGCCTAGGCCCGCACCTTGGCCACGCCCACGTGAGCGAGCCGTCTGGGTGAACGCGCTCTGCTGCCGGCTGTTCCAGCTCTTTACCGTAACCTCGATGTCGCGCGCCAAGGTGAGCGAGCGCTCGAGGCGAAGATCGAGCACAGCGTCGGGCGACAAGGTCAGCGCCACGTCGGCACCGGCCGGCGGCTGGAAATGCAGCGTAGTGCCGCTGACAAACACGTCGAAGCCTTCCTGTTGAGCGAGGAAGACCAGCAAGTCCCACTCTGTGGTCGCGCGGCTGAACTGGCCGAGCGTGATGCGGTCGTGCTCATCCTGATAGTAGCGGCCGACCGGCGTACGGGTCTCGGTGACTTGCGACGAGAGATTGTGCCGGCCAGCGAAGAGCTGTGCGATCTCGCTGGATGTGCGATTGGCGAAGGTTTCCTGCGTGCGTGTCTCGATCAGCGCGGCGGTGAGGTCGCGACCCTCGGCATGGATTACCCCTTGAACTGGGTCGAGGTCGACGTGATCGACGGCACCCTGCACCACGCTGGTAAAGCCGATGCCGTCCAGGCTCATGCGCACATCGAGCAGAATGTCGGCGGTGCCCGACCAAAACGCGGCGTTCGACGGATCGGCATTGAGCGCGATGGTGACGCTGAAGCGGTCGGCGGCGTAGTGGTTGTTGGAATACACCTGCGCTTCAATCACACCCAGCACTGACATACCGTTGGCGAGCACGGCGA
Organism: Alphaproteobacteria bacterium; assembly: GCA_017307285.1. Lineage (GTDB taxonomy): Bacteria > Pseudomonadota > Alphaproteobacteria > Acetobacterales > Acetobacteraceae > JAFKFI01. The sequence continues at coordinate 4,607 of JAFKFI010000030.1, forward strand.
GGCGGGGGTAGCGGATGCTACTGGGGAGCAATGCCGCCTCCGGCGCTTGGATCGCGGTCGGGAATCAGCAATGTGACGACTCCCGCAAGCATCGGGTCCGATAGGTTGTTGAGCTGCGCGATGCGTATCCATTGCGTCGCGTCGCCAAGCTGCTCGGCGGCGATCTGAAACAGGTTGCCTCCGGCGACCGTGATGCTGCGCATCGCTCAGGTTCCTGCGTTGGCCAGATTGACGGCGGCGCGGCCCACATAGCCGCGGGCGGCGGAAAGCGCGCCGAGTTGGCCGGCGGCACCGGTAGCCCCGGCGAGCGCGCCAGCGCCGGCGAGCGGGTCCGTGGTAGCTGAGAGCGTCGATGACGCCGCGCCGAGGGAGCTGCCCGCAGCGGCGATACCACCGCCGATCGCCGATTGCGCGACGGCGAGGCTGCTGCTCGCGAGGCCGTAGGCGCCGGTGCCGCGCGTCATCGCTCCCGGAGCGGACAGCGCCGATTGCGCGCCGCCGAGATCGACGCCGCCCAGATCGAAACCTGACATCACCGCCGAGCCGATATCGGACAACACCGATCCGGCGAGCGAGATCGCGGTCCCGACAAGCGCCGAGGCCTCGTCGCGCAGCACCGTGCAAGCGAGGCGATAGGGGATCCAGTAGCCGTTTTGATAATCCGCTTGGAAGTCGCGAATAATGACGCTGTAGAAGAACACGTCCCAGGTGAGCGGCAGCGTCGTGCCCGAAGCCCGCAGCTCGTCGAGCAGGCGTGCGCGCAGGGTCGCGTCCTCGCCGGAGAAGATGCCCTGGACAGTGATCTCAGCGTCGTCGCGGCCGAGCGCGTCGATCACGCGCACGCCGCCAGGCAGCTTGTGAACCGCGAGCCGCTGCTCGCCGCCGAAGCCGATGCCGGCGAAGACCTCGAAGTCCTGGAACACGACGGGGCCGAGGATGAAGGCTATGTCGGACATTGGAGGTTCCGTCAGAAGGGATGCGGCGCGACATGGTCGCAAGCACTGGGCGGGCGTCTTACGATCAACGCGAACGGCTTCGATCGAGGAATGCGAACGCGTGGCAAGCGATGACAAGCAGTGGCGCATCGACAACGCCGACCATCTCAGGGGCATTCGCCTGCAATTCCGCCGCTGGTGGCAGCGGAGCGCATCGTGGGATCATGACCATTGCGCCGGTTGCTGGGCCACTTTCGCGGCCTTCTCCGGCCCTGACATTCAGCACGAGGGCTACACCACCTGCGAGGACTACCCGCGCGGTGAGGGCTATGAGTGGATCTGCACGGCGTGCTTCGCGGACCTGCGGGATGACATGCGGTGGGAGCTGGTCGATCGCAGCGGGCTCTGACTGGCGGCGGGCGCCCAAGCGCTATGCGTCGTCCCAGCTGATGAAGCCATCCACCCAGCTGTCGCGGTCGAGCGGAGCACGGAAGATGCGAAAGCCCTCGGGCCAGTCCCTGAAGCCGACTTTGTCCCTGAGCCGGAGGATCGCCGCTTTTGCGTTGGCCTCGGTCGTATAGATGCCTATGTCCTTCCCGGCCTGGGTCGGATCTTCGGTATCCGGCTCATCCTCCGCGCCGATCTTGAAGTGCCAAAGTTCGTATACGTAGTCCATCTAGCGCATGTGCACCGGGCAATCGCCCATGCGCACCGGCCAGTATTCGGCGTACTCGCGGGCGAGGCTGTCCCGCAGGGCCATTGAACGGCACGCCACGTAGAGCTGGCTGTCATGCGAGGCGTAGAGGATGATGTCGCCGCTCGCGAGCACCAGGCTCGCGTCGAATTCGAATATCATCGTCACCGCCCAGATCGCTTGGGCGGCGGCGCACTCTGTCGGCGCGCACAGCACGCCGGGATGCGTCGCCAGCCGACGACCGCCCATCCCTTCGAGGGCCGCGACTCCCATCCGGTCCAGCTCCTCACTGCCGATCCCCCACATATGGGTCCAGAGCAAGGCCTCAGTGAACCGGATCGGATGTTCCGGATCGTCGTTCAGCAAGGCAACCGCCAGCGAACCTCGCCCTCGTCCCCGATCCGGAAATGGAATGGAGAAGCAAGCCGGCCGGTCGGCGGAAAAGACCGGCTTGTTCGTCCGCGTGACCATCGTGCCCACACCGCCGCACCAGCCTCGCATTCCGCGGACGTAAGGGGCTTCATGCCGGGGGAGACAAAAGTATCCCGTGCACGTCAGGAGGCCCTGTCGCCGGTCGGTGCGTCCAAAGCCGCGAGGAGTGCGTCCAACATCGACAACACCTCCTCCCTTGCTGCGCCGAGCCTGGTCGCGAACTCGAAAACGTGAATCCCGTTGCAAACTTCATTCAGGCAGTTGCAAAGGGTTGCCAACTCCGCCTCGTTCACAGAGATAGCAAACTGATTGGAGGCGACGCTGGTTATCTTCATGGGCAACCTTCCTGACGGCCTGCTCGGCTGGGCCGGCGCGGGATCGTAGCGCTGATGATTGCGGCCGGAAATGCCTATGTAGCCGCCTCTCGGAGGGTTCGGAGCATCGCGCGCACGTCGTCGATGTTCGCGCCTATGCGGGCCTCGAACTCCGATATGGCCATCCCATTGCAGGCCTCGTTCAGGCATTGACGTAGAATGCCCAACTCCTCTCGTGTAACAAGGATTTCAATATCATCGCGGTCCAGCTTTCTCGCCTGCATCACCACCTCATGGTGTCTCTCGGAAGCAGCGTATATCCGCCGTGAAGGCCGCTCCGCGATCGGACGCAAGAATCTACCGTGGGCGCAAATACGGCTCCCTTCCACCATGCACGGCCCTGCGTTGAGCCGGTAGCTAATCAGAAATGCTGTCCCTAGAAGGAGAGAGACAGGCACCGCCACGAGCAACAGCCACTTCAAGGTGGGTTCAGGCCTGTTTCAGGCATCATCCAACTGATGAAGCCGTCCACTCAGCCGTCGCGGTCGAGCGGAGCGCGGAAAATGCGAAACCCGCCGGGCCAGTCCCGGAATCCGACCTTGGACGTCTAATCATCGAGAGAAGCCACCGTGGGCGCGAAATATGGCTCCCTTCCGCCATGACTTTGGTCCCGATGATCCCATTGGAAATCTTGAACGAACTCAAGGGCAGATGCCGCACCACCAACTGAGGCCTGATCGGGTCCAAGCTGCCAATCGTAGATATATGGCGTAGGGATGGTCGGGCCCGGATTTGTGGCGATCCATACGTCCACCCCCAGAACGACAAACCCGCTCTCATGCAGAATGTTGAGAACCTTGATCGCGTCGGCTCTGGGCCAAGCCATTTCTTGCCCTGCTCGATACGCACGACTTACAAGTTCAGTCGGAAGTCGCCGTTGCCAGCCGATCATGCTCGCCTTCGTAGCGGACCAATTCCCGGCGATCTTCGGAAAACAGCCCTCATGATACGACGTACAGCTTCCCATGCATATGGATGCTGCACGACTCGACCCGTCCGTCGTCTCGGATGATTCGGATAGATTCATCTCCCTGAAACGTGAGGCGGAGACTATCGCCCGATTCTAGTTCAACACTGGTTACCTTCTTGCCGAGAAGCCGGTGGATCGTCATGTCCTTCCGGCTGCCGTACACGTCGAATCTCGAGGCGATTTCATGATCGACTCCCAGATGTTCAAAGCTACTTTCGATGCTGATCCAGGATTCCTCTACGAAGATCAAGTGGACAATGAACTCGCTCAGTCGGATTTGACTGAGCTCGTGTGAGACAAGTTCCGAAAAGTCCGCATCCTGGGTGAAGTTCACGACACTGCCATCCATACAGTTTTCAGGGATGATTGATTGGCATCAACCCTGTATCCTGCTCCCTTAGTGACCGCCCCATCCAAGAAAATGCTCTCGGTCGGCAATGCCCCTATCGTGCCAACATCACGCCCGTCGGCAGCCATTTGCGTGCCGAACTACTGACCGCCGGGGGCGCCCGAAATCTGTTCCGGTCTGTATAGGAAACTCACACCATCTCTCGCCTGTTCGCGTCGGGTGATATGCAGCCCCGTGGGAAGGGTCAGCGTCAGCACGTCCTGGCCGGACCAAGTGAGCCCTATCGGGCGGGGATTGATAACCGGGTCGGCTTCGAGGACACGCTGGTCCGGCCCGGGGGGAGTTGTGGCCCAAGCAGGGACGAGGTACACGTACTCGTTGAGCGTGCCGATTGCGCCACCGCATGCCTCTGCGCGGACAATGGCATCCCATTTGCCATCGGGCGACCGCAACTGCTCCGTGCCGATGATCTCACAGGGACGGTCCAGCCAACCGCCAAGACTGAAAACGACGATACCGAAGAACGGGGAAGAAAATGGCGCAAGCATGCAACAAACTAGAGTCATTACCAGGAGCAATCTGGTGCGCTTGGTCATGAACCCATCTCACAGGTGGCCAAGGACATGAGCCTGAAAATCCGCATAACCTGCCCTGATCCATTTTTCGTTCCGATCGGGTAGGCCGAAGCTGTTATCTGACGACTTTGGATTGACCTTGCGATTGTACCGGCCCGCCATAACGAGCAGGAATTGGAGCGAATAGCCGGCGGCGGCACCCACTAGTCCAAAGTTGTAGTTTCCGAAGTCTCGATAATTCGCTTCGTACGGGATTGGGCCGTCCACTCCCGTCCTTTGATAATCCATTAATCCACCTTGCCGAAAGAAGAAATAGAGGATCACCTCCCGGGTTGCTGGTGCGGTCGCCGCCATTCCCTGTAAAGCCAAACCAGTTAACACATTCCCCTCAAGGCTCACGAATCCTGGCATCATGAGCGCTCGACCGGTAGCCGGGTCCACCACAGGTGTGCCATCGGGAAGAACGACCTGCGTAGCCCTATCAGCATTTGCTACCGTTTGAAAACGCAGCGCAACGGCCTCCCGACCAATTCGGGTTGCATCTTCATTGGCTATTTTGGGCTGGCGCCCGCCTTTGCTTTCGAAAGGCACGAATTGGAAGGGCACTCGCACCGGATTGTCGATGCCGGTCAAATCCGGCTCCGGCTCCCCATCCCAATGGATGACGAACGGGACGACCAGATCGCTCACGATCAGCTTCCCGTCGGTGGCCCAGGCCAGGCGGGACTGAGGCGAGGATCGAAGGACGACGCCCCTGCCGGGGGACGGGTGGCGACTTGCGCCAGATGGTCGGCCACCCAGCGGCCAAGGATGCGCCCGTTCATGATGATATTCCCGCCATCGCGCTTCTTCTCTGACGTTTCCTGCTGTCGGGCCGGTGTGAGATGCGGGGCCGAGACGTGATCCGGAGTCGCTGGCACCAAGAGGCGATGGCGTGCAGTCGGAGCGGCCGGCACATGGGACGATTCACGGGTAACTGGCGACGTAGGAGCGACGGCCGCCGGGACCGTGAAGGGAAATGCCGGAGACGATGCGGACCCCGCTGGCGCAGCGGATGTCGGCGATGCGGTTGGAGCGGCCGGACGCGACGGCGTCAGCGGCGGAGGTGGCAGCGGTGCGGCCGCTCGGACATCGCGCGGAGCTTGCGGCAGCGGCTTGGGTGCGGCTGGACGCAAGGTGGTCGGCGGTGCGCTGAGCGGAACGGTCTGGGGCGTCGGGGCGACTGAGCGTGGCGAGGCAGCGGTCGGCGCGGCCGCAGCCGGGGGTGTCAAAGTGACGGCGGGCGCGCTCGGTGCGGTCGCGCGGGGAGTCGCGGCAGGCGGCGGCGCGATGGCGGGTGCGGGCGCGGGCGGCGGCGCGGGACGCGGGGCGGGCGGCTGGGCGGCAGGCTGGCCGGGCATCGTAAGTCCGCCGGCGAGTTTCTGCAGCGCGACCAGGCCGGCGGCCGAGTGGGCGATCGCGGCGTCGAGGGCCGCGAGGTCGCGGCGGACCACCGCGAGGCCGGCGGAGACGCCGTTGTCGAGGGCCAGGCGGATGCCGATCTCGTAGGCGTCGATCATCGCAGCGCCTCCTTGATCGCGTCGGCAATGGTGCGGCCGATGCGGCGCGCGGCGTCCTCGGCGCCGGCGGCGCCCGCCGGGGCGAGGAACGGGCGCGGCGGGACGGTGCGGGTGCCGCGCTCCTGGTAGACCGCGACCGGATCGGCCGAGCCGATCACTGCCTCGCTCTCGCTCGCTTGCGACGCGATGCTCGCTTGCAGCGCGCCGGTGCGAAGCCACGGCGTCGCGTGGTCGGAGCCGGGTGGATCCGAGAGCGAGGTGCGCACAGCGCCGGCGAGCTGGTCCGCTTCCGCGGCCAGCGCGCCGAGCTGCGCGGGGGCGAGGTCGATGCGCGCGAGCGCGTCGAGGAAGTGCTGCAGCCCGTCGATGCCGATCACGGCGTTTCCTTCCAGCAATGCGCTTGCCAGTCGAAGCTGCGGCCATCGAGCGTGCCGATGACGACCACCCAAGCGAGGCGTTCGTCGGCCGGCAGGCTGAAGGCGACGTCGAAGGGCACCCCGTTCTTGACCAGATAGAGGCAGTCGATCAGATCGGGGTGCCTGCTCAGTTTCCCGCGTCTTGCCTCATCGCCGAGAGGGAAGGCTCGGGCTCGGCGGAGAGCGCTGAGGCGGCGGCGGCGATGCCGAGATCACCGAGGCGCGAGACGAGCGCCTCGATCTGCTGCTCGTTGGCCGGCATCGGCACCGGAATGTCGTCGATCGCCGTGACCGAGCAGGCAAGCAGCGCGACGCCGAGCCACGGGCCGTTCTGCGACAGCACCGGGCCCGCCGCCTTGAACAGCCGCAGCTTGTCGAGCACCGTCATGCGACGCAGCGCGATCCGCCGCCCCTGCCCGTCCGTCACGACTTGCGCCGCGACCGACGAGGCGATGATGGTTTCAGATGGCGTCATCAGATGCGCTTGCGCCGCGTGGCGAAGAACTCCAGCTTCTGCTTGACGCTGGAGTCGCCCTTCCACGTGCCCGAGCTCGAAAGCTTGAACACCGCGCTGTCGTATTGGTAGGTCGAGGTACTGCCGTCGGTCTCGGTGACGTATTGGTAGAGCGTTCCGGGCGGCACCCGGCCGTTGACGAAATAGAGGTTCTCGGCGGCGGCGATGAAATCATCCACGGCGGAGTTGCCGCGCTCGATCTCGAAGCTGCCTTCCCAGCCCTTCGGCAGCTCGGCGGCCATCTGCGTGCCGTCCAGCCGGTCGACGCGGATTGGGTTGGTGATCTGCCGACTCTCGAAGCCGGTGACGTGGGTGAGATCGACCCGCCCGGTCGGACCCAGGACCACGAGCTGGCAGTCGCGGCCGACGGAGAATGTGGTGGTGGCCATGTTCGCTCCTTACGCCGGCTGCCCGGTGGGCAGGGTCTGGCGGCTGACCTGCACGGTCTGGCCGCCCTCCATGTTGACGATGAACTTCTCGTTGATCGCCTGGTAGCGCACCTGTGCGTCCGACTGGACGTAGCCGAGATTGGTGCGGCTGTTCGGGTTGTTGCTGGTGTCGCAGATCACGTTGAACGGCAGCGTGCCGTCGGTGCTGCCGAGCAGTCCCTGGCTCATCATGTTCTGCAGGAAGCTGAGCTGGGTGGCGCGCACGCGGCGGAACAGGTCGGCGTTGATGACCTGACCGACATACTGGCCCATGCCCGCGGCCAATGTGGCGGCGATGTAGTTGGTCAGGCGGGTGTAGTTGTCGCCGTTGGTCGCGGCGTTCGACGACGAGTTGTGGCCGCCGCGCACGCCCCAGAAGCTGCCGGCAGGCTGCGGGTTGGCGATCACGTCGACGCCGGCGCCGAGCAGGGTTGCGAGCTCGGCAGAGGAATACGATGCGCTCTGCCCGGACCCGGGGGAGCCGGATTTCTGGCTGCCGATCACGCCGTAGAGTGGCTTGTTGAGGCTCGATTGCTCGGGCGAGAGATTGGCGAGGCGACCCGCGACGAAGCCCTGCGGCGAGACCAGGCGCACCAGGCCGTTCACCTGATCGGACCACCACAGCCAGTCGCCAAACATCAGCTTCGCCGCGTAGCTGTCGAGGCCGACCGCACGCTTCATGGCGACCGCCGCGTTGATCGTGTCGCCGGCCGGTCCGGTGAGAACCATGTAGACACCTTCGGAGAGACCGAAGCCCGCCTGCGTGGTCCATTGCGAGGGATCGTCGCTGTCGGCCAGCACGCCGATGCTGCAACCCTGACCCCGCAGCGCGTACATGCCGGTGCGCGGCGCCACGTCGGAACCGACCAGGGTGGCCGCGCTCACGCCGCTCGCGCCGTCCGAGCCAGGTGTACCGGCGCCGAGCGTGGTCGAGAAGGCGGCGACGGCGTTGGTCGCACCGTTGGCATTGGCGACGACGAGCTGCGAGGGGCCGCGCTGCGGGCCGATACCGGTGTTCACTGCGGTGGCGAGCGCCGCCCAGAACGCCGCACCGGTGCCGCCGATGTTGTCGAACACCTCCGGCGCGAGGCCGGGCAGGGAGACAGTGAGCCGCCAGCTGCCGGCGGCGCTACCTGGCGTGAGCACCAGCGCGATCTGGCTGCCGAGTGCGCCGGTATAGAGGGCAGTAAACGTGAAGGTGCTTGCGGTGAGCTGCACTTGCGCCGCTGTGTCGGTGCCGTCGGTGACGCGCACGCAGCGGAATGCCTGCGCGCCCTGCTGCACGGCGGTCGCGACCTGCGTGCCCATATCGAACCGGCGTGGCATGACCGGACCGAAGATGCGCGCGTAGTCGGCCATCGTGCCGACCACGACCGGCTGGCCGACCGGGCCCCAGGCGGCGGT
>JAFKFI010000031.1 GCA_017307285.1 Alphaproteobacteria bacterium
CGCGCGGCGGCGGCCATCGGCGCGCCGGTGGTGGAATTGCACACCGGCTCGTACGCGGACGGTCGGGCGGGCGAGCTCGACCGGCTGCGCGCGGCGGCGGCACTCACACGGGAGCTAGGGCTGGAGTGTCACGCTGGACACGGGCTGACATTCGCCAATGTCGCGCCCGTCGCAGCCTTGCCGGAGTTGGTGGAGCTGAACATCGGCCATTTCCTGATCGGGGAGGCGATCGTTGCCGGCGGGCTGGCGGAAGCGGTGAGGGAGATGAAGCGACTGATGATGGCGGCGAGGGCATAGGGCATATTCGGACGGCGCTGCAGCAAGGCCGAGACCCCAGGCGGCCCTGCCGGCGCAGGTTGCGCCGCAGCACCTCCACCCCAACGGCTAAGCGCAGCGCATTCCGCCACTGGCGACCAGATGACGACGGGATGCGCTTTGCTTCTTCGGCCCTACCGCCTTTGGGGAGCCTACCCGTTCACCGCCTGCATCACTTTCACCCACCGGTCCATCACCGGCATCACCTTGTCGGCACTCTCCGGCCGGAAGGTCGTGACGACCCGGGAAATCCCGAGATCGCGGAACCGCTTGATCGCGTCGGCATCCTCCGGGGCGCCCCAGGCGGTAAGCTCGATGCTTGCCGGATCACGGCCGGCCTCGCGGACCATCTTGTGAAACTCCGGAATGATGCCCGGCAGGTCGTTGCGCGCAACCAGCGGAATCCAGCCGTCGCCGTATCGGATCACCCGGCGCGCGGCGTGCGGCCAGGCGCCGCCGACGATGATCGGCGGGTGCGGCTTCTGCACCGGCTTCGGCCAAGCCATCATCGGGTCGAAGTTGACGAACTCGCCGTGATACTCGGCTTTCGTCTTGGTCCAGATCTCCTTCATGGCCTCGATGCTCTCGCGCATCCGCTTGAAGCGGCTGGCGTAGACCGTGCCGTGGTTCTCCATCTCGTCCTGGTTCCAGCCGCCGCCGACGCCGAACAGGAACCGCCCACCGGAGACCTGGTCGATCGAGGCAACGAGCTTCGCCGTCTGGATGGCGTCGCGCTGCTGCACCAACAACACGCCAGTGCCGAGCTTGATCTTCGTCGTCACCGCGCCGGCCGCCGCGAGGGTCACGAACGGGTCCATCGCGTCGTAGTATTCCTTCGGCAGATCACCGCCGCCCGGATAGGGCGTCTTGCGCGAGACCGGAATGTGCGAGTGCTCGGGCGCCCAAACGCTCTCGAAGCCGCGTTCCTCGAGCGCGCGGGCAAGCGCCACCGAGGTCATGGAATAATCCGTGAAGAACATCGCGCCGCCGAAATGCATCGTTCTCTCCCTTCCCATCGTCCTCGCCGGCGAGCTTAGCCCCCTTCCGCCACGCCGGGCTACCCGGACACCCACAAGCAATTCGCGAGTTGTCGAAGCAGTTTCCGACCGTCGGTTGAGCCGCTAGAAACGACGACGGCGCCGGGGATGGGCCCCGACGCCGTCCATGCGGCCGGGACTAGACGGCCGCCCTTGGGAGAACCCCACCATGCCAACACATGGTTGGGTCCTGCCGGTTATCATGATCACGTTGGTCGTTCGGATCAAGGTGCGCGTGAAACGGTAAGACCACCCCTTCGGTTCGGCAAGTCGGGCCGAAGGGGCTCCCGGGGTTTTGTGGATCGGTCTAGCCGAAGCCGGCCGAATGGAGTTCCATCCCCCGCCAGCGAGAGGACAGGAGACGCGCCATGCGGGAGATCGGGCATTTCATCGGCGGCCGCGCCGTGGCCGGGGAGAGCGGGCGCTTTGCCGACGTGTTCAACCCCGCCCTCGGCGAGGTCAGCGGGCGCGTGGCGCTGGCCAGCCCGGCAGAGGTCGATCGCGCGGTGGAAGCCGCCGCCGCCGCCTGGCCGGCCTGGGCCGCGACCCCGCCGCTGCGCCGCGCGCGCGTGATGTTCCGCTTCAAGGAGCTGCTGGAACGAGACCGCAAGGAACTCGCACAGATCATCACCGCCGAGCACGGCAAGGTGCTGTCCGACGCCGAGGGCGAGGTGCAGCGCGGGCTCGAGGTCGTGGAATTCGCCTGCGGCATCCCGCATCTCTTGAAGGGCGAGTACACGGAGGCGGTGGGCACCGGGATCGACGCCTGGTCGATGCGCCAGCCGCTCGGCGTGGTGGCGGGGATCACGCCGTTCAACTTCCCCGTAATGGTGCCGCTGTGGATGATCCCGGTCGCACTCGCTTGCGGCAACTGCTTCATCCTCAAGCCCTCGGAGAAGGACCCGTCGGCGAGCCTCCGCATGGCGGATTTGCTCGCCGAAGCCGGGCTGCCGGCCGGCGTCTTCTCGGTGGTGCAGGGTGGCCGCGAGGCGGTCGAGCGCATCCTGGAGCACCCTGGCATCGAGGCGGTGAGCTTCGTCGGCTCGACCGCGATCGCCGAGACCGTCTACCGGGGCGGCACGGCGCACGGCAAGCGGGTGCAGGCACTGGGCGGGGCGAAGAACCACCTCGTCGTCATGCCGGACGCCAATCTCGACGACGCGGTAGACGCGCTGATGGGCTCCGCCTACGGCTCGGCCGGCGAACGCTGCATGGCGGTGTCCGTCGCGGTCGCAGTTGGCGGGGTTGCCGACCGTCTGGTGGAAAAGCTGGAACCCCGCGTTCGCGCGCTGAAGATTGGGCCGGGCACCGACCCGGAAGCCGAGATGGGGCCGCTGGTCACGGGCGAGCACCGTGACAAGGTTTCCAATTACGTCGGCATCGGCGAGCGCGAGGGCGCCAAGCTGATCGTCGATGGGCGCCGGTTGTCGCTGCAAGGCTACGAAAAGGGCTTCTTCACCGGCGGCACGCTGTTCGATCACGTACGCACCGACATGCGGATCTACCGCGAGGAAATCTTCGGCCCGGTGCTGAGCGTGGTCCGCACGCCCGACCTCGGCGGCGCGGTGGGCATGATCAACGAGCACGCCTACGGCAACGGCGTGGCGATCTTCACCACCGACGGCGGCGCGGCGCAGGATTTCGCCAGGCGCATCGAGGTCGGAATGGTGGGCGTCAACGTGCCGATCCCGGTACCGATGGCCTTCCACAGCTTCGGTGGTTGGAAACAGTCGCTGTTCGGCGACCATCATATCCACGGATCGGAAGGGGTGCGCTTCTACACGCGCTACAAGGCGATCACCCAGCGCTGGCCCGCCGGCGCGCGCAAAGGGCCGGAATTCGTGATGCCGACCCTCGGGCGCTGAGACACCGCGGCGTTCTGGTCAGGAGCCGGCCAGAACGCCGCGCGATCAGCCCGTGACCACGACCACGCCGGTCATGTGTGGATGCAGGCCGCAGAAATAGTTGACACGGCCCGGCTTGTCGAAGCGGAAGGCGAACGACTGATCGGTGTCCAGCACCTTCGAGCGCACATTCACGCTGGGACACACGACCAGATGCGGGATGTCGTCGCGGTTCACCCAGGTCACGGTCGTGCCTTTCGGCACGGTGATCGTGGCGGGCGCAAAGACGAAATTGTCGATCGTGACCTTCACATCGTCCGCCGCTTGGGCCTGCGTCGCGCGTGCGGCGAGAAGCAAACCCCCGGCCGCCGGCAATGCGAGGCGCAAGACGGTGCGCCGGGCGAACACGCCCGGTTCAAGTAGCTCGGTCATGGAGCCCTCCTTCAGCCGGCCAGCGGCCGATCGACGATCGCGAGCGGCGTGTCGTTCCGCACCAGGCTCACCCGCGCGGTGCCCAGCAGACTGCGTAGCTCGCCCGGCGGCACGGTCTTCGGCCCCGGACTCGGCGCGGTGCCGGGCGCCGGCTGTGGGAACGCGGTGGAGAGGGCGGTGTGGAACGCGACGTGCCCCTCGACCTTCTGCATAACCTGATGGATATGGCCGTTGAGCACCGTCACGGAGCCGAACCGCTTGAGGTAGGTCAGCGCCTGTGCGCCGTCCTGCGTGCCCCAGCCCCAGTCGGCGTAAACCACCCAGAGCGGGATATGGGCGAACACCACGATCGGCGTGCTGGCGCTGCGACCGGCGAGATCCTTCTCCAGCCATTCGAGCTGCTCATGGCCGAGATTGCCCATGCCGCCGCCCTTGAGATCGACCACGTTCACCAGGCCGACGAAGTGCACGCCGCTCTGGTCGAAGCTGTACCAGCCAGCCCCCTGCGTTCCTTTTCCGTAGCGATTGAGATAGCTCTTGCCGTCGTCCTCGAGGATGTCGTGCTCGCCGGGGACGAAATGCGTGGTCAGTCCCGCCTCGCTGATCACCTTCTGCGCGGTGTCGAACTGCCCCGCCGTCGAGAGGTGCGTCACGTCGCCAGTGTGGATCATGAACGCCGGCCGATCTTGCGCCGCGCCGATCCGCTTGATCGCTTCCTGCAAGGTGCCCACCGCGTCGGGGTTGGCGGCCTTGTTGAAACCGATATGGCTGTCGCTGATCTGCGCGAAGCGCAGCCCCTCGGTGGCCGCCTGGGCGCTGCCAATCAGCCCAGAGCGCGGCACGCCCGCCGCAACAGTCCAGACGACCGCGGTTCCGGCCCAGCTCATGCACCTGAGAAAGCCGCGACGGTCGATCCCGTCGCTGTCGATCATCTCGCCGTTCATGTCGTTCGCCTCCGTCGCGAGCCCGACCGCCGAGCCCGTGCAATCGCCAAGACCAGCGACGCCCATGCGAAATTCCCGATACAGATTCTTTTTTCGAGCCGGGAATAGAACTGCCGCGCGGGAGGTCTAGGCTGGTTGAACGAGCCCCAGGGACGCCCGGCCGTGCAGGACGACCGACGACGCCGCTTCGAGCTTCTGGCGCTGCCGCATCTCGATGCGGCCTACAATCTCGCGCGCTGGCTCGCCGGCAACTCGGCCGACGCCGAGGACGTGCTGCAGGACGCCTATCTGCGCGCCTTCCGCTATTTCGACGCCTTCCGCGGCGGGTCGGACATCCGCGTCTGGCTGCTCAGCATCGTGCGCAATACCTTCCTGAGCTGGGTCAAAGAGAACCGCTCCAACCGCCTCGTCTTCATCCCCGACGATCGCGGCGCGGATGCGACCGAGCCCGCCGAGACGATGTGGGGCGAGACGCCGCGCGACCCGGAAGCGCTCATGCTGCAATCTGCCGACGCCGGCATGCTCAACCGTCTAGTCGAGGACTTGCCCACCGAATACCGGGAGGTGTTGCTGCTGCGCGAGGTCGAGGAGATGTCGTATCGGGACATCTCCGCCGTGGTAGGGGTGCCGATCGGCACGGTGATGTCGCGGCTCGCGCGGTCGCGCGCGATGCTGCGTCACCGGTGGCACACTCAATCCGCCAAGGAGGCCTCACATGGAGTGTGATCGGGCCTCGGCCCTGCTCCATCCGCTGATCGATGGAGAGCTCGGCTTTCTTGGGCGCCAGCGCCTGCTGCGCCACGTCGCACGCTGCGGCGGCTGCGCCGGACGGCTCTCGGAATTGCAGGCGTTGCAGACGGCGCTCCGCACCAAGCTGCAATATCATCGCGCTCCCCCGGCGCTCGCGGCGAGGATCGGTGCCGCGATCGCGCGCGAGTCACCTTCGCTTGCTCCAGCGCGCCGACGTCTGTTCGGGCGCGGCAGCGGGGTTCCGGCGGGCTTCGGGTTGGCTGGCGGGCTGGTCGGCGCAGCGGCCGGGGTCGCCCTCACTCTCCTGGTGACGGGGGCTCCGATCCGCCCCGAGAGCGACATGGTGAGCGCAGTTCTCGACAGCCACGTGCGCTCGTTGCTTCCCAATCACCTGACGGACGTGGTGACGAGCGATCGGCACACCGTGAAGCCCTGGCTGTCCTCGCGGGTCGACGTCTCGCCGCCAGTGCGGGACCTGGCCGAGGAGGGCTTTCCACTGGTCGGAGGCAGGGTCGACTACGTGGACGGGCATCAGGTCGGCGTTGTCGTCTATCGGCACGACCGCCACATCATCAACCTCCTGGCCTGGTCCTCGCCCGGCAAGGCCGACGAGGGACTGAAGACCCAATCCCGGCAGGGCTTCAACCTGATCACGTGGCGCAAAGGAGGCGTCACCTTCTGGGCAGTGTCCGATCTCGAGATCGGCGAATTGCGGAAATTCGCCCTCGCGATCGCCGCCGCCGGTTAGTGATGCCCAGATGCAACAGTGCGGCCCGGACGCATCACGAAGCTTCTGCGAACTGTTGCGGGTGCCTCCGAATTATGGCCTTACTTGACGACTGGCTGGAACTGTAATGGACGGTCCTACGTGCAAGCCTGCGGTGCTTGGAACCCGGAGCCGTTCGCACGGGACTGTCTGCCAGAACGAATAGACCTGACAGAAGGACGTCCAACATGCTGATGCGCTTGCTCCTGACCGCCGCCGCCTGCCTGTCCGCGGCGGCCTGCACCCAGGCGCTGCCCTGGAACCCGCCGACCCGCGCCTCGACCTCGATCGACGGCACTTACACAGGCGTCGGCGCAATGTCCAAGCAGGCCGCGCAGCCGTTCTGCGAAGGCACCACGTCCTGGGCGTTCGCCACGCCGAAGCTGACGGTCCAGAACGCATCGGTGATCTGGCCGGCAAGCGGCACCGTGACAGCCACACTCCCGGTCGCGGCTGACGGCACGTTCTATGGCCAATACGGTACGAACATCCTCTACGGGCGCATCACCGGCAACCACATGGACGCCTACTCGGACGGCCTTTCCTGCGGCACGATCATGAGCCTCAACAAGTCCTGACGCGGGCTTCCCTCCGTTCGACGCTCGCGGTCGGCGGAGGTTACAACAGACTATGGCTCCGACCCCGCATCCTTGCGGCGGCTGATCCAGGCGCGCACCGAACTGAAAGCCTTCGGCGGGAGACCCTCGCGGAAGGCTTTCTTGTTTTATGGGCCGCGCTAAACTCCCCGCTGCGGAGCTGTGCCGCGCACAGGATAGAGGCGAGAGCAATGAGAGTGGACCGGCGCGGTGGTTCCCCGCCGTCACCCGCGCCGAGGGAGCCTCAGACGAGGGCCGCGTGGGCGATGGGCGCCTTCGCGATGCTGGCCTTGTGCGCGGGATGCAGTTCGGAGCCTGGCGTGGAGGGGGGCGGCGTGCGGCAATCCGGACAAGATAGCTATATGGCAAGCAGCCGCACCCGGGCCGGAAATGCCGGAGTGCTCATCGCGCAGAGCGCCGCATTGCAGAACGCCCGCGCTTTTTGCGAGTCGCAGGGGCGACGCTTCATCGAGCTGGCCGACGGGGTCTCGCAGGAGCCGCTTTCTGGCCAAGTGACCTACTCCGTGCGCTTCCGATGCCCCACCCCTGGGTCGCCCGAGCTGCCACATCCGGCGGTCAACCGCTCCTCGGACGATCTGCTCTAGCCAGCCCGGCGGAGCGGCCCGTAACCTCCCTCCTGGGAGGGCGACGACATGGCCGACATGACGATCCGGGATGTGCGCGTAATGCTGGCGCGCGTTCCCTGGCCGGACGACCCGATGCTGGCCGCGCGCCAATTCTCGCCGCACCGCGACCTGCTTGTCGTGGAACTCGAGACGCAAGGCGGCATCGTGGGGATGGGGTACCTGCATCTGCTCGCCTCGCCGGTCATGCGCACCATCGCGATGTGTCTTGAGGAAGCGCTTATCCCCCGCATCAAGGGCAAGGACGCGACGGCGGTGAAGGCGATCTGGCGCGACCTATGGCAGGCCACCTACACGGCGGGTCGCGGCGGCATCGCCATGATGGCCATGTCCGCCATCGACGTCGCGCTATGGGATCTCCTCGGCAAGCGGGCGGGGCTGCCGCTGCACCGGCTTTGGGGCCATTACCGCTCGGAGATCCCTGCCTATGGCAGCGGCTGCTGGCGCGTGCTCGGCGGCGACGGGATGATCGAGAAGGCGCGATACTTCGTCGCGCGGGGGTTCAAGGCGATCAAGATGCAGGTCGCCCACGTCCACGACCGCCGCACCGACCTCGCCAATGTCCGCCGGATGCGCGAGGCGCTCGGCCCCGACATCGAGATCATGGTCGACGTCAACATGGGGTGGGACACCGACACCGCGATCCAGATGGGCCACCGCTTCGAGGAGTACGACGTCTACTGGCTGGAAGAGCCGGTGATCGCCGACGACTTCGCCGGCTACATGCGGATCGCCGACGCGCTCGACCTCCGTATCGTCGGCGGCGAGACGCATTTTTCCCGGTTCGACCTTCGGCCGTTCCTCGAGAACCCGAAGCTCGGCATCCTGCAGCCCGATCCGATGCGGGGCGGGCTGACCGAACTGCGCAAGATTGCCACGCTTGCCGATACGTGGGGCATGACGATGGCGCCGCATCTGTTCCCCGAGCTCAACGTGCAGGTGATGGCGTCGATCCCGAACGGCAGCTGGATCGAGCACATGGGGTTCCTCGACGATCTATTCGTCGAGATGCCGCCGATCGTGAATGGCATGATCACCGCGCCCGAGCGGCCGGGACACGGATTGGCGTTCAAGCCCGAGGTGCTACGAGATTGCAAGGTCTAGCGGGACAAGTAGGGCGGACTTCAGTCCGCCGTCCACAAGCATCGCGACTCACCCAAGGCTTTTGCTGACCTGCTCATACGTATTCTTGCTCAAGCCCGGCACGGCAAGAATGCGCTGCAATTCGCCGCGCATGAGCGCTTGCCGCGCGTCATCATGCCGGCGCCACGCACCGAGCGGCGTCACGATGCGCGCGGCGACTTGCGCGTTGAGGGGATCGAGCGCAATCACCGCATCGGCGAGGAAACGATAGCCTCCTCCCGAAGCATCGTGGAACCGAACCTGGTTGGCGCTCGCGAACGCACTGACCAGCGCCCGCACCCGGTTCGGATTCTTCAAGTCGAAATCGGCATGCGTATACAACGCGCGCACGTCATCGAGCGCCGCCGGGCGGGGTGAGACCGCCTGGATGGTGAACCACTTGTCGAGCACCAGATCGTCGCCCCGCCAGCGCCGATAGAAATCATCGAGCGCCGCCTGTCGCTCGGGCGCGTCGGTTTGCGCGAGAATGCCGAGGGCGGCGAGCGCGTCGGTCATGTTGCGGTTCGCGTCATACTGCGCCTTCGCCAATGCGACTCCGTCCGGCTGACCGGCGGCGAGATAGGCGAGGCACGCATTGCGCAGCGACCGCCGCCCGATCGCGGCGCCGTCGATGCTGTAGGGTCCGGGATCATCCAGCGCCCGGTAGCGATCGCGCAGTGCGGCGCCAAGCTCGCGGCCGATGCCGGCACGCAGGAAGTCGCGCACGGCGTGGATAGCATCGACATCCGCCGTCGCCATCTGGTCGGCGACGAATGCCTCGCCCGGCAGGCTCAGCGCCTCGGCGGCAAAGGCAGAATCGGCGTCCGCGCCGTCGAGCGTCGCCGCCACCGCCGCGACCAGCCCGGGGTCGAGACGCAACTCGTGGCTCCGCCGGAACGCTGCGATGAGATCGAGCATCACCGCGGTCGCGTATTGCTGACCCGACTCCCAGCGGACAAAAGCGTCCCTGTCATGCGCGGCAAGGAAGCTCAGCCGCTCGCGCGACAAACCCGCGAGCTTCACGGGAGCGGAGAAGTCGCGCAGCAGCGACGGCACCGGCGGCGACGGCACATCCTCGAACACAAAATTCTGCTCGGCGTTGTCGAGGAGCAATACCCGCGTGCCCGACCGCGCCTCGTTCTCGCCGGCAAGCCGCGTCGGCAACTCCTGTCCCTCGGTGTCAAGCAATCCCATCGCCACCGGCACTGGCAAGGGCTGTTTGTCGGGCTGTCCGGGTGTCGGCTTCGTGGACTGCCGCACGGTGAGCGTGTAGCGCCGCGCCGCTGCGTCATAGGCATCCTCGACTGAGAGCTGCGGCGTGCCGGCTTGCGCGTACCACAGGCTGAACCGGCTCAGGTCGATCCCGGACGCATCCTGCATCGCACGCACGAAATCCTCGATCGTGACGGCGTTGTTGTCGTGCCGCGCGAAATACAGATCCATGCCCTTGCGGAAATTCGCTGGCCCGATCAGCGTGTGCAGCATCCGCACCACTTCGGCGCCCTTCTGGTAGACCGTCGCGGTGTAGAAATTGTCGATCTCGATATAGCTCTCCGGCCGCACCGGATGCGCCAGCGGCCCGTCATCCTCGGGAAACTGCGCCGCACGCAGCCGGCGCACATCGGCGAGCCGCTTCACCGCGCGGCTGCCCTGGTCGGCGGTGAACTCCTGGTCGCGGAAGACCGTCAGGCCCTCCTTGAGCGAAAGCTGGAACCAGTCGCGGCAGGTGACGCGGTTGCCCGTCCAGTTGTGAAAATACTCGTGCGACACCACCGTCTCGATGCCCTGGTAATCGACGTCGGTCGCGGTGTCGGGCTTGGCGAGCACATATTTGGAGTTGAAGACGTTGAGCCCCTTGTTTTCCATCGCCCCCATGTTGAAATCCGACACGGCGGCGATGTTGAACACGTCGAGGTCGTATTCGAGCCCGAACACCTGCTCGTCCCAGGCCATTGACGTCTTCAGCGAGCGCATCGCGTGCTCGCACTTATCCTCGTCGCCGGCCCGCACCCAGATCGCCAGTGCGATGTCGCGGCCCGAGCGCGTGATGAAATGGTCGCGCACCGCGACGAGATCACCCGCGACCAGCGCGAACAGGTATGAGGGCTTGGGGTGCGGATCGATCCACTTCGCCCAATGCCTTCCCCCTTCCGCTTCCCCCTGTCCCGCCGGATTGCCGTTCGACAGCAACACCGGGCAGCGCGCGCGGTCCGCCACAATCGTCGTGCTGAACCGCGCCATCACGTCCGGCCGGTCAGGGAAATAGGTGATCCGGCGGAAACCCTCCGCCTCGCATTGGGTGTAGTAGTTGGCGCCCGACGTATAGAGGCCGCTCAGCTCGGAATTTTCCGCCGGCGCAATCCGCGTCTCGACCTCCAGAACGAAGCTGTCGGGCACGCCGGGGATGACGAGCGATCCCGGTTCGAGCGTGTAGCGGCTGGCGTCCAATGCCTGGCCGTCGAGCCGAGCCGACACCAGCGTCAGAGCCTCGCCGTCCAACCGAAGCGGCGCCGAGCGCTCGATGCTCGCGGGATTGCGCCTTACACCAAGGCGCGATGTGACGAGCGTGGCGGCAGGGTCGAGCGCGAAGGTCAGGTCGACGGTGTCGACGAGGAAGTCCGGCACGCGGTAGTCCGCGCGATGGACTGCGCGCGGCGCGTCTTGTTGGGTTGTGGACACGCGGCTCTCCGGGATCATCGGACGAACCGCGAAACTCCGGGATCGCTCCCGCCAAGTCAAATCCCGCAATCCGCAGCTTGCCGCCGAGCGGCGCAGCGCGAGAGAATGCGGGAATGATGATGAAAGACGCCCCCCTCCCCCTCGACAAGGGGCTGTTCGGTCGGCTGCGGCGCGATGCCGGCGCGGCCTGGGAGAGCTACGTCTCGCACGAGTTCGTGCGGGCACTCGGCGCCGGCACGCTGCCCGAGCGTGCGTTCCGGCATTTCCTGATCCAGGACTATCTATTCCTGATCCACTTCGCCCGCGCCCACGCGCTCGCCTGCTTCAAGAGCGCGACGCTCGCGGACATCCGTGCCAATGCCGCCGCCGTTACCGCCATCGTCGATGTCGAGATGCCGCTGCACATCTCGTATTGCGCGAAATGGGGCCTGTCCGAGGCGCAGATGGAAGCCGTTCCCGAGGCGATGGAGACGATGGCCTACACCCGCTTCGTGCTGGAGCGCGGCCTGGCCGGCGACCTGCTCGATCTGCAGGCGGCGCTCGCGCCCTGCCTGATGGGCTACGGCGAGGCCGCCGAACGCCTGGTCCGCGATCCGGCGACGCGGCTGGACGGCAACCCCTACGCGGAATGGATCGCCGCCTATACCAGCGATGGCTACCGGGCGGCGGTGTGCGACGCGATCGAGGCGCTGGACCGGCTCGGCGCGACGCATGGCGCGGAGGCGCGCTACCCGATCCTGCTCGCGACCTTCACCGCCGCGACGCGGCTCGAGGCGGCGTTCTGGGACATGGGCTGGGCGGCGCGGGAGTGACAGCATGAGAACGGACATCACCGGTCCGACCTCGCGCATCTATTTCTCGCAGCGCCTGCGCCTGCACTACGTCGATTGGGGCAACCCCGAAGCGCCGCCGCTCTTGTTGCTGCATGGCGGGCGCGACCATTGCCGCAACTGGGATTGGGTCGCGGATGCGCTGCGCGGCGAGTGGCACGTCATCGCGCCCGATTTGCGCGGCCACGGCGACAGCGCCTGGTCGCAGGCCGGCAACTACACGATGGCGGCCTACATCTACGATCTGGCGCAGCTCGTGCATCAGCAGAAATTGGCACCCGTCACCATCGTCGCGCACTCGCTTGGGGGCAATATTTCCCTGCGCTACGCCGGGATCTATCCCGACCAGGTGCGCAAGCTGGTGGCCATCGAGGGCCTCGGCCCCTCGCCGCGCCGCATCGCACAGCACGCCGGGGTCGACATCGCCGAGCGGATGCGGAACTGGGTGGACGAACAGCGCGGCCTCTCCGGTCGCCTGCCGCGCCGCTATCCGAGCATCGAGGCAGCGCTCGCACGAATGCAGGCAGAGAACGCGCATCTCTCGCCCGAACAGGCACGGCATCTGACACAGCACGGCGTCAATCAGAACGAAGACGGCACCTATAGCTGGAAGTTCGACAACTACGTCCGCGTTTGGCAGCCCTATGACATGACTAATTCCGAGATCGAGCTGCTGTGGTCACGCATCACCTGTCCGACGCTGCTCGTGTATGGCGCGGAGAGCTGGGCGTCGAACCCCGCGAAGGATGGGCGGGTGCGGCATTTTCGGACCGCCGAAGTGGTCTCGGTCGCGGGCGCCGGCCATTGGGTTCATCATGACCGGTTGGATGTGTTTCTTGCGGAGTTGCGGCGGTTTCTTTAGGCAATGTCGGTTACCGACGTCATCGGAAGCCGGCGAAGACTATGGCGTATCGGGAGGCGGCATCAGCGGCTCTGATTGACTTCTCAGCCCGTCGGCTCGTCCTTGCGGATCGTCCGGCTCGAACTTGACCTCAATGCGGACCCCCTCGTATTCTCATCGGTCGATCGTAACATAAGACCGATTTTGCACCGCGATCCGAAGAACATCCGGCGCCAACCAGGCAACACGAGGCCGCTCTTCATCATGCCCTCCGGTATCGACACCTAGGAGCTTGTCCCGGTAACGCCTGAATTTGGCTCGACAGCGCGCCGGGTGGGGTGATTCTCTTGCCGCATGAGCAAGGTGTTTCGCCCCTGGAAGACCGACGAGGTATGGCTGCTTC
>JAFKFI010000032.1 GCA_017307285.1 Alphaproteobacteria bacterium
AATATCGGCATTTTCTGGAGAATATGGAGACAGTGGCATGGCCCGAGATCTTTGTCTCCAAATCCACCGCCCAAAGGCGGGGACCATGCCGTTGATTTTCTTAGGAAATTTGGAGCGGGCGAAGGGATTCGAACCCTCGACCCCAACCTTGGCAACCCGTCCGGGCAGTTTTCGCTCCAGCAAGTATTAAACCGCAAAACTACGAAAAATCCCTACGCTTCAATAACTTACGTTGACACTGCTTTCCGCGTTCATACGCTGGAAACGCCGTGGATTTCCGTTCTGCTGCTTCCCCCCTGCTTCCCCGGTCATGCTGCACCTGCGTGGGGAAGCAGATTTGGTCGATGTCGCGCGCCTCCGCCCTAGCGGCCGGTCGAACGAAAAGGAAGGCGAAGTCTGAAGGAGTTTTATGATGCCGAAGTTGACAAAGAGAATTGTTGAAGCCCTGGAGCGAGATCCCGACCGTGACGTGTTCATGTGGGATACCGACGTGCGCGGATTTGGCGTGCGGGTGAAGTCGTCGGGGACGAAGACGTCGTTGAGGAACACCTCGTTGAAGTGCGACGCGCCGGAGATTTGATGGATCGGACGGATCTCGATGCCGGGCGATTTCATGTTGAGGAAGAAGAATGTGAGGCCGGCGTGCTTGGGCACGTTCGGGTCGGTCCGCGTGACGAGGATGCCCCAGTCGGAGAGATGCGCGCCCGAGGTCCAGATCTTCTGCCCGTTGATGACCCAGTCGTCGCCGTCCTTCACCGCGCGGGTGCGCAATGCCGCGAGATCGGAGCCGCCGGCGGGTTCGGAGAAGAGCTGGCACCAGATGTCCTCGCCGCGCAGCGCCGGGCGGACATGGCGTTCGAGCTGTTCCGGCTTGGCGTAGGCCATCAGCGTCGGGATGCACATGCCGAGGCCGATCTCGAACACCCCGGACGGCACAACGTAGTTCGACTCTTCCTGCTGATAGATGACCTGCATCATCGGCGAAAGCTCGCGCCCGCCGAAGCGCTTGGGCCAGGTGATCCCGGCGAAACCGGCATCGGCCTTCTTGGCCTGCCACGCCT
This sequence comes from Alphaproteobacteria bacterium, assembly GCA_017307285.1. Taxonomy (GTDB): domain Bacteria; phylum Pseudomonadota; class Alphaproteobacteria; order Acetobacterales; family Acetobacteraceae; genus JAFKFI01. The sequence goes on from JAFKFI010000032.1 coordinate 1,062, forward strand.
TGGCGCGCTTCACCTCCTCTGCGCCGATATTATGGCCGCGGGATGTCGTCGGCCTGGAGCGGTCCTTCGGCTCGGCGTTGGCGGACAGAAAGGCGCGCGTCTCGGCGCGGAAGGCGGCTTCCTCTTGAGTGTCGTTGAAGTCCATCGTGCTGCCTCCTACGCCGCGTTGCGCGTTTCGAGCTGATCGACCAGCCGGTTCTTCCAGTACGGCGCCGCGCCCAAAGTCAGCGCGAGATGCTTGGAGCGGCGGTAGAACAGGTGGCAATCGAAGTCCCAGGTGAAGCCGACACCGCCATGCGTCTGGATGTTCTCCTTCGAGGCGAGGTGGAACGCCTCGGTGGCGGAGACGCGCGCGGCGGCGGCGGCGAGCGGCAGTTCGGCCTCGCCATCGGCGAGCGCCCAGGCGCCGTAGTACGCATTGGAGCGCGCCAGCTCGAGGGCGACGTAGACATCCGCGAGCTTGTGCTTGATCGCCTGGAAGGAACCGATCGGGCGCCCGAACGCGAAACGCTGCATCGCGTAGTCGCGCGCCATGTTGAGCGCCGCATCCGCCCCGCCGACCTGCTCGAACGCGACCAGGATCGCGGCGCGCTCCAGCAGACGCTCGACAAGCGGCCACGCATCGCCCGGCGAGCCGAGCCGTTCCGCCTTGGCGCCGGTGAGGTCGAGCCGGGCCTGGTCGCGGCTCGGGTCCACGGTGCGCAGCGCCTCGCGCTTGACGCCCGAGCCGGTCAGATCGACGCGGTAGAGCCCGATGCCGCCCTCGTCGCGCGCGACGACCACGGCGAAATCGGCGATGGTGCCGTCCGGCACCGGCCATTTGCTGCCGCTCAGCACGCCGCCCGTGGCGCGCAGCTTGATCGCGTCCGGGCTTGGCTGCCCCGGTCCCTCGGCGATGGCGAAGGCGCCGATCAGCGAACCGCCCGCAAGCTTGGGCAGCAGGTCGCGCTTCTGCGTCTCGCTGCCGGCCGCGAGGATGGCCTCGGTCGCGAGATACACCGACGAGGTGAACGGGATTGGCGCACAGGCGCGGCCGATCTCCTCGGCGAGCACGCATAACCCTTCGTAGCCAAGACCGGCGCCGCCATGCTCCTCGGGGATCGAGGCGCCGAGCCAGCCCATGCCGGCGATCTCCTGCCAGAGTGCGCGGGCGTAGGGCTCCTCGCCGTCCAGCACGCGGCGCACCACTTTCGGGCTGCATTTATCTTGCAGGAAGCTGCGCGCCTGGTCGCGCAGCAGCCGTGAATCGTCGGAGAACTCGAAATTCATTTGCGTCCCGTCCCCTCTCTTGCGGCAAGCGTATCGTGACCGCCTCGGCCAATGCAAACCGGCGCGGCGTTGTGCGGCAATGGGTTTCGTGCTGCGCTTGGCGGAAGGGCGAGGGAGTAGCGTGATGGCTGAAAAGAACCCGTTCTCAGGTGCATCGGACCCCGATTGGCTGGCCAAGCACTCGGAGGAGATCATCGAGCCGGAGCTGCCGATCATCGATCCGCACCATCATCTGTGGGTGCGCGAGGGCAACACGTATCTGCTGCCCGAGCTGCTGGCAGACCTCGCCTCCGGACATAACGTTACGGCGACGGTGTTCGCGGAATGCCACTCGATGTATCGCCAGGATGGGCCGGAGGAATTGCGGTCCCTGGGCGAGACCGAGTTTGTCACCGGCATCGCCGCGATGAGCGCCAGCGGCACGTTCGGGCCGACGCGAGCTTGCGCGGTGATGTTCGGCAACGCCGACCTTACGCTCGGCGCGCGGGTCAAGCCGGTGCTGGAGGCGCATCTCGCGGCGAGCGGCGGCCGGTTCCGCGGCATCCGGTTCTCGACCGCCTGGGACGAGCACGTCCGCTCCGTGGCGCCCCGTCCGGGGATGCTGGGGGAGACGCATTGGCGCCAGGGGTTCGCGTGCCTCGGCGAGCTTGGGCTCTCGTTCGACGCCTGGGTGTATCACCCGCAGCTGCGCGAGGTCGCCGAGCTCGCGGGCTCGTTCCCGGACACGACGATCATCCTCAACCACGTCGGCAGCCCGATCCTTGGCGGACCCTATGCCGCGCGGCGCGACGAGGTCTTTTCCGAGTGGCGGCAAGGCATCGCCGAGGTAGCGCGCCATCCCAACGTATTCGTCAAGCTCGGCGCGCTGCCGATCCGCTTGCCGGGACACGGCGGAGGTGCGCGCGAGATGCCGCCCTCCTCAGAGGAAGTGGCGGCCGCCTGGAAACCCTACATTGACGTTTGCATCGATAGGTTCGGACCCGAGCGATCCATGTTCGAGAGCAATTTTCCGGTGCAGAAGCGTTGGTGCGGCTATCAGGTGGTTTGGAATGCGTTCAAGCGCCTTGCCTCGGCTGCGTCGGCGGACGAAAAGGCGGCACTGTTCAGCGGTGCCGCCCGTCGCGCGTATCGGATGCCCTGAACCAGGACCGCTCTGCCACGCAATATAAAGTCAAGGATGCAATGACCTCTCGTTTCCCGACCCGCCGTGCCGTCATGCTGGCGGCCGCTTCCCTTTGTCTTGTCGCGGCCCAGGCGGCCGAAGCGGCGGACCCGCCCGGCGTGACCGCGACGGAAATCAAGATCGGGCAGACGATGCCCTATTCCGGCCCGGCCTCGTCCTACGGGACGATCGGCAAGGTCGAGCAGGCCTATTTCGAGATGCTCAACGAGCAGGGCGGGGTGAACGGCCGCAAGATCAACCTCATCAGCCTCGACGACGGCTACAGCCCGCCCAAGACGGTCGAGCAGACGCGCAAGCTGGTAGAACGCGAGGGCGTGCTGCTGATTTTCGATCCGCTCGGCACCGCGCCGAATAGCGCGATCCAGAAATATCTCAACAGCAAGAAGATACCGCAGCTGTTCATCTCGAGCGGCTCGTCGCGCTTCAACGATCCGAAGCAATTCCCGTGGACGATGCCGTGGTTGCCGAGCTACGAGGCCGAAGGCTACGACTTCGGGGTCTACGTCCTGAAGAACAAGCCTGCCGCGAAGATCGCGATTCTCTACCAGAATGACGATATCGGGAAGGACTACATCCACGGCGTGGAGCGCGCGCTTGGCGACAAAGCCGGAAAAATGATCGTCGCCAAGGCGAGCTACGAGGTGACGGACCCGACGGTGGAGAGCCAGGTGGTCACGCTGCAGGGCTCGGGCGCCGACACGCTCATCAGCGTCGCCACGCCGAAATTCGCCGCGCAGGCGATCCGCAAGATCCACGACATCGGCTGGAAGCCGCTGCACCTGACGAGCGATATCGGCTCCTCGATCGGCGCGGTGCTGAAGCCGGCGGGCGTCGAGAAGGCGGTCGGCATGATCACCGGCGCCTATGTGCGCGACCCGACGGACCCTGCGACGCAGGCGACGGACGGTTACAAGGCGTGGCTCGCCTTCATGAAGAAGTACTACCCGGAGGGCGACACAACCGATCTGAACAACGTCATCGGCTACTCGATCGCGCAGACGCTGGTGCAGACGCTGAAGCAGTGCGGCGACGATCTCTCGCGCGAGAACGTGATGCGCCAGGCGGCCAACCTGCACGACCTCGTGCTGCCGATGGTGATGCCTGGCCTTGTCATCAACACCAGCCCGACCGACTACCAGCCGCTCAAATCGGTCCGCTTGATGCGCTTCGACGGCGAGCACTGGGTGGTGATCGAGGAGAAGAGCTGATCCCGCCGGCGGCGCGGTTCGGATCGCGCCGCCATTCTGCCGCTTGTCTACCCGAAATGCAGGGTCCATACTCGCCAGTAAGGACAACCGGCGGTGGCGTGCGCGAGTCTTTTCTTGAGCGTGCGAGCGCGGCTTCCGAACCGGTCCAGATGGTCGCTATTGGCAGTCCGCAACGGAGGGATCCATGAACGAAGTCGCCATCAACGCCCCGAATCTCTGGCGATTGGATACGCCAGGCCATTCGGGGTGGACGCGCACCGCGCGCGTCGGAGACCCGAAGAAATACTTCATGGTCTCCACCGACAGCCATGCCAACGAGCCGCCGGATCTGTGGGAAAAGCGGATCGACCCGAAATACCGGGAGCGCGTGCCCCGCATCATTACCGACGAGCAGGGCGTGCAGTGGCGCTACTGCGAGGGTTATCGGCCGGATCGCGTGCGGGTGATGAGCTTCGAGGGCGAGGACTGGCTGCGTTCCAAGGCCGGCGCCGATGTGCAGGATCGCATCCGCGATAACCGCGCCGACGGCGTGGATGTCGAGATCATCTTCCCCAACAAGGGCCTCGCGATGTGGGCGACGCCCGACCCAGTGTTCGCCAACGCGCAATGCCGCGTGTGGAACGACTGGGCCTGGGAGCAGTTCGGCCCGTACCCTGACTCCATGCTGCCGGTGGCCTCGATCGCGACCGGCGATCTCGAGGGCTCGATGAAGGAGATCGAGCGGGTGGCGAAGCTCGGCTTCCGCGCGCTCTCGCTGCCGTGCAAGCCGATTTGGGGCCATCACGACGTCGATCACGTCAACTACAACCTGCCGCATTTCGATCCGATGTGGCGGCTGATCGAAGAGGCCGACATCCCGGTGACGTTCCACGTTTCCACCGGCCGCGATCCGCGTGCGTCCCGCGGCAATGGCGGGGCGGTGATCAACTACGTCACCCACTCTCTCGCGCCGACCATCGAGCCGGTCGCCAATCTGTGTGCCTCGGGCGTGCTGGAGCGCTTCAAGGGGCTGCGATTCGCGACCATCGAGGCGGGCATCGGCTGGGTGCCCTGGCTGCTGGAGGCGATGGACGAGGCGTACCGCAAGCATCACATGTGGGTGCGGCCGAAGCTGCAGGGCCTGCCGAGCGACTACTACCGGGCGCACGGCCTGGCGACGTTCCAGGAAGACCCGGCCGGGCTCGCCTTGGCGGAGAAGTTCAACCTGGTCGACAATTTCGCCTGGGCGAACGACTACCCGCACCATGAAGGCACGTGGCCGCACTCGGCGGAGGCCATCGAGCGCACCATGCCGAACCTCACCTCGCCGCAGCGGGCGAAGATTCTCGGCCTGAATGCCGCCCGGTTCTTCAAGCTCGAAGTTCCGGAGCATCAGCGGCTCGCCGCCTGATCGTCTGGCGCGATAAATGGGCCGGCCTGCGCGAGCGGGTCGGCCCATTCCGTGTACGCCCACCGGAACTCCGGAAGCTCGACTATGTTGAGGTGCCGGACAGGAGGAGGCCAAGATGAGCGGCACACCAGGCGATACCAGCGGAAGCATGGCCAACGAGGCGCGAGACACGGCCGGGAAGTTGCTCGACGCCGGCGGAAACGTGCTCAACCAGGCGTCCGGAAGCGCCGCGTCAGGTAACGCGGGCGAGATGCTGGATCAGGTCGGCGACTACGTCCGCCAGCAGCCGTTTAGCGCCGCGCTGATCGCGCTCGGCATCGGCTACATCATTGGCCGCCTGCGGATCATCTGATCGGGACTGGCCTGCCGGCCCTCGCACGTCGCATACTTGTTCCCGCGTCCAAGAACGAGGGGACAAGAAGCGATGTTGGGACTGATGCAGCAGCGGCCGTTGCTGCTTTCGAGCCTGATCGAATACGCCGAACGCTACCACGGTGAGACGGAGATCGTCTCCCGGCTGCTCGACGGCACCATCCACCGCAGCACCTACCGGCAAGTTGCTGCCCGCGCGCGCCGGCTCGCGGGTGCCTTGCGGCGCCTGGGTGTGGGGTATGGAGACCGAGTCGCAACCCTGGCGTGGAATAGCTTCCGTCACCTCGAACTCTATTTCGGCGTCACCGGCGCCGGCAGCGTGCTGCACACCGTCAATCCACGGCTGTTCCCTGAGCAAATTCACTACATCATCGACCACGCCGAAGGCGGCTACGTGTTCTTCGACCTAAGCTTCATCGAGCTGGTCGAGGAATTGGCGCCGCGTCTGCCTCATGTGCGTGGCTACGTCGCATTGTGCGAACGGCACGAGATGCCGGCGGTGAAGGTGCCGAACCTGCTTTGCTACGAGGATCTGCTCGCGGCCGAGAACGAGGAATACGACTGGCCGGAGTTCGACGAGAACAGCGCTTCGACGCTCTGCTACACCTCCGGCACCACGGGCAATCCCAAGGGCGTGCTGTACAGCCATCGCTCGCAGATGCTGCATACCTTCGTCGCGATGGCGGCGGACGTGATGGCGGTGTCGGCGCGTGACAGCATCATGCTGATCGTGCCGCTGTTTCACGCCAATGCCTGGGGCTTGCCATTCGCCGCTGCCGCCACCGGGGCGAAGCTCGTGCTACCGGGAATGCGGCTCGATTCCGAGAGCATCTACACGCTGATGCGCGACGAGGGATGCACTCTCGCCGGAGGCATCCCCACCATCTGGCTCAACCTGTTTACCTGGATCGAGCAGAACCGCGAGCGGCTCAATTTGAGCGACATCAAGCTGACCCGCGTGCTGAGCGGCGGGACGGCGGTGCCACGCTCGACGATCGAGAAATTCCAGACCCTGTTCGGCACGTACCTTTTGCACGCGTGGGGAATGACGGAGACAAGTCCCATCGCGACGATGGGTTCGTTGCTGCCCAAGCACGCGGGATACGATCTGCAAGCGCGCTACGACGTGCAGGCGCTGCAAGGCCGATCGATCATCGGCTGCGAGGTGCGCTTGGTGGACGATGCCGGAAAAGAGCTGCCGCGCGACGGGCAGACGGTGGGCGAGTTGCAGGTGCGCGGCCCGTGGGTGATCTCCGGCTACTTCAAGGGCGAGGGCGGGCAGGTTGTGGATCAGGATGGCTGGTTCAGGACCGGCGACGTCGCCGCGATCACGCCCGATGGCTACGTGCAGATCACCGATCGCGCCAAGGACGTCGTGAAGTCGGGCGGCGAGTGGATCGGTTCCATCGAGATCGAGAATCTCGCGGTGGCGCACCCGGCAGTGCACGAGGCGGCGGTGATCGCGGCACGCCATCCGAAATGGCAGGAGCGGCCATTGCTGCTGATCCACCCGAAGCCGGGTGCCGTCGTGACGAAAGACGAGATGCTGCAGTTCCTGTCGGGCAAGATTGTGAAATGGTGGATGCCTGATGACGTGGTGATCGTCGATGCCCTGCCGCACACCGCGACCGGGAAGCTACTCAAGACGAAGCTGCGGCAGGATTACGGCGATTGGCTGGAGCGCCATTCCGTCGACGCGAGGGCGCAAGCATGACCGAACTGACGGGCAAGGTGGTCCTCGTGACCGGCGCCAGTCGTGGCATCGGCGAGGCTGCCGCGGTGGCGCTGGCGCGAGAGGGAGCGAGTGTCATGCTCGCCGCCCGCGATGTCGTGCGGGCGGGGGAGGTGGCGAGGCGGATCGTCGATGGCGACGGCAAGGCTGCCGCAAGCGCGTGCGACGTGGCGGAGTACGGCGCGGTCGAAAGGCTGGTGGGCGAAACGCGCGAGCGATTCGGCGCGATCGACGTGCTGGTCAACAACGCCGGCGTGATCGAGCCGATCGCGATGATCGCGGAGGCCGATCCAGCCGCCTGGGCGCGCAATGTCCAGATCAATCTGGCCGGCGCGTTCAACGCCGTGCGCGGCGTACTGCCGGGGATGCTCGCGGCAGGACGGGGGACGATCATCAATCTCTCCTCGGGTGCCGCGCATCGTCCCCTGGAAGGCTGGAGCGCCTATTGCGCCGCCAAGGCGGGGATGGCGATGCTGACGCGGTCCATCGCGCTGGAGACCGAAGGGAGAGGCATCCGCGTGTTCGGCTTCGCCCCTGGCACGACGGATACCGACATGCAGGTGACGATCCGCGCCTCCGGCATCAACCGCATCAGCCGCATTCCGCGCGGCGATCTCACGCCGGTCGCGCATCCGGCGCGTGCCATCGTCTATCTTTGCACGGCGGCGGCCGACGATCTCGGCGGGCAGGAATTCGCGCTCGGTGACGCGGCATTCCGCCAGCGGATTGGCCTGACCTGATCTACAAGGCCGGCCGGTGCTGCGCCCAGGGCTGGGCGGCCTCGAACGCGGCGGCGGCCTGCAGTACGCCGAGATCGTCGAAGCGGCGGCCGACGATCTGCAGGCCAACCGGTAGGCCGTTGCTGGTGAAACCGCACGGCACGCTGGCCGCAGGATCGCCGGTAAAGTTGAACGGGTAGGAGAACTCGGCCCAGCTTACCCAGTCCCATTCGTGCGAGGGCCAGTCGGCGGGCATCAGGCGTTCGGCGGGGAAGGCGGCGACCGACACCGATGGCGTGATGAGGAAATCCCAATCCTCGAACCAGCGATGCACGGCGGCGACGTAGGCCATCTTGCGGTCGCGCGCGAGCATGTAGTCGGTCATCGACACGTCGAGCCCCGCGCGGATGCAAGCGACCAGGCCGGGGTCCATGCGGCTCTCCCATTCCGCGAGCTTGGGTGAGAGACGCGCCAGATGCGCGGGCCACATGAGGCGGATGAGCTCGGGGCCGTCCTTGGCCCAGGGCGTTGCGACTTCCTCCACGATCGCGCCAAGTTCCGTAAAGCGCTGAGCGGCGGCGCGCGTCAGCGACGCAACCTCCGGATCGACGCGGGCATGGCCGAGATCGGGGCTATAGGCGATCCGTTTCCCGCGAATGCCGTCGTGGAAGCGGATGAGGTAGTCGGCGGGCGCGGCCTCGCAGGAGGTGTGGTCGAGCGGATCGGGGCCGGACATCACGCGCAGCATCAACGCGGCGTCCGCAACGGTGCGGGCCATCGGGCCGATATGCGTGGTGTAGTCGCCGGTGCTCACCGGGTAGTGCGGCACGCGGCCATAGGTCGGCTTGAGGCCGAACACGCCGCAGAAATGCGCCGGCATCCGGATCGAACCCGCGCCATCGCTGCCCTGGTGCAGTGGGCCGAACCCCGCCGCGACGGCCGCCGCCGCGCCGGCCGAGGACGCGCCGGCGCTCATGCCGTGCTTCCAGGGATTGTGCGTGATGCCGGTGAGCGGGCTTTCGCTGACGCCCTTCCAGCCATATTCGCTGGTGGTGGTCTTGCCGAGAATGATGGCGCCCGCTTGTTCGAGATTCGTGACAAACGGCGCGTCTTCGGTCGGGCGGTTGCCTTCGAGCATTCGCGAGCCGAACTGGCTCGGCATCCGCTTGGTGATGGAGAGATCCTTGATCGTCACCGGCACGCCATGCAGCGGGCCGAGCGCCGCGCCAGACGTCACGGCGGCCTCGGCGCGGCGCGCGTCGTCCATCGCCTGATCGGCGGCGAGATGGGCGAAGGCGTTGACTTTCCCGTTCAGCCGCTCGACCCGTTTGAGGATCGAGCCGACCAGTTCGACGGGCGAGAGCTGCTTGTCGCGGATACGCTGCGCGAGCTCGGTGGCGGGCGTGTAGGCGAGGTCTTCCTCGGTCATCGTCGTTCCCTCAATACGTCGCACGGCCGCCCGAGACGTCGAACACCGCGCCGGTGCTGAATGAGCACTCGCGCGAAGCGAGCCAGCAGACCATCGAGGCGATTTCGTCGATCTCGCCGAATCGTCCCAACGGAATCTTCGATAGCATGTAGGCGATCTGCGCCTCTGTCATCTGTGCGAAGAGCGGCGTGCGCACTGCGGCCGGGGCGACGCAGTTCACCCGGATTTTCGTCTGCGCCAGTTCCTTGCCGAGCGCTTTGGTGAGCCCGATCACGCCGGCCTTCGACGCGCTGTACGCAGCGGCGTTCGGGTTGCCTTCCTTGCCGGCGATCGAGGCGATGTTGACGATGCGCCCATCGCCCGCTCGCAGCATGTGCGGCACCACGGCGCGGCAGGTGTAGTAGACGCAGTAGAGGTTGACGTCGAACACTCGGTCCCAGTCCGCGACGGCGTATTCCCAGCTCGTCGCGTTCGGCCCGGTGATCCCGGCCGAGGCGATCAGGATGTCGATGCGACCATGTTCCTTGACCGTCTCGTCGGCGGCTTGCTGCACGGCGGCGGCGTTCGTCATGTCCACGGTAAGGTGGTGCGGAGATGCCGGCAGGCTGGGGACCACGGCGGCGAGCGCGGCGGCGTCGCGGTCCCACAAGCTCAGCCGAGCGCCTTCGGCGGCGAGACGCCGGGCGATGCCGAGGCCGATGCCCGAGGCGCCTCCCGTCACCACGGCCACTTGCTCCGCGAACCGTGTCATCCTGTCGCCCTCCCTTGTCGTTTTGCGTATCAAGGCGGGACGGGGGCGGTCCCGCAAGCCCCCAGAGATCGCTTGGGGGAAGGCAGCATGGCGCGATATGTCGGCGCGATCGACCAGGGCACCACCAGCACGCGCTTCATCGTCTTCGACCGCGCCGGTGCGACGATTGCCAGCGCGCAGAAGGAGCACCGGCAGATTTTCCCCAAGCCCGGCTGGGTGGAGCACGACCCCGCCGAGATCTGGCGCGACACGCGAGAGGTGATCGCAGAGGCGCTGATCCGCGCCGATATTCGGTCGTCCGAGCTGGCGGCGGTCGGCATCACCAATCAGCGCGAGACTACTTTGCTTTGGGAGAGGGACACCGGGCGCGCGGTGCACAACGCGCTGGTCTGGCAGGACACCCGCACCGATGCGTTGGTCGCGCAGTTTTCCACCGATGGCGGGCAGGACCGGTTTCGCGACAAGACCGGGCTGCCGCTGGCGAGCTATTTCAGCGCGCTCAAGCTGCGCTGGCTGCTTGACAACGTTCCCGACGCGCGGCGCCGGGCCGAGGCAGGCGACCTCCTGTTCGGCACGGTCGATGCGTTCCTCATGTGGCAGCTGACCGGGCAGCACGTGACGGATGTAACCAATGCCAGCCGCACGATGCTGATGGATCTGCACTCGCTGGCGTGGGACGACGCGCTTCTGGAGGTATTTGCGATCCCGCGCGCGGTGCTGCCGAGCATCGCGCCGTCGAGCACGGTCTATGGCGAGGCGCGCGGGGAACTCGAGGGCGTGCCGGTGGCGGGCATTCTCGGCGACCAGCAGGCGGCCTTGGTCGGACAGGCGTGCTTCCAGCCGGGGGAGGCGAAGAACACCTACGGCACTGGTTGCTTCTTGCTGATGAACACCGGGGCGGCGCCGGTTGCGTCCAAATGCGGGCTGGTGACGACGGTTGCCTATCAGCTCGGCGAGGAGGCGCCCTGCTATGCGCTGGAGGGCTCGATCGCCGTTACCGGCGCGCTGGTGCAATGGCTGCGTGACAATCTCGGCCTGATCGGCACGAGCGCTGAGATCGAGGCGCTAGCAGCGTCAGTGCCGGACAATGGCGACGTGTATATCGTGCCGGCGTTCTCGGGCCTCTATGCGCCATACTGGAAGGCGGGGGCACGCGGCGTAATCGCCGGGCTTACGCGCTTCGCCAATGGCGCGCATATCGCACGCGCCGCGCTGGAGGCGACGGCGTACCAGACGCGCGACGTGCTGGCGGCGATGGAACAGGACAGCGGCATCCCGATCCGCGAGCTGCGCGTAGATGGCGGGATGGTGGTCAACGCGCTGCTGATGCAGTTCCAGTCGGACATCCTCGATGTGCCTGTGGTGCGGCCGCGTACCATCGAGACGACCGCGCTCGGCGCCGCGTATGTCGCTGGTCTGGCGGTGGGCTATTGGCGCGGCACCGACGATCTCCGCGCGAATTGGGGCGAGGCGGGCCGCTGGTCGCCGGAGATGCCGGCCGCGCGGCGGAACGCGCTGTACGCGTCGTGGCAGAAGGCGGTGGCGCGGTCCTTTGACTGGGCGTGAGAGGTGATACACTCGCCCGATCAGTGAGTGCGGGGGAGAAGAATGGATTTCGGTATTGGCATCGCGACGGCAGCGGATTCGTGGAAGCTCGCGCAGCGCGCGGAGGAGCTGGGGTTCACTCATGCGTGGTTCTACGACACGCAGATGATCACCGCCGACCCGTTCATCGCGATGGGCGTGGCGGCAACGAAGACCAGCAAGATCAGGCTCGGGACGGGCGTGCTGGTGCCCTCCAACCGCATCGCGGCGCAGACGGCGAATTCCTGGGCGACGTTGAACCAGCTCGCGCCGGGGCGGCTCGATTTCGGCATCGGCACCGGCTTCTCGGCGCGGCGAGCTATGGGCTTGGGTGCGATGAAGCTGGCCGACATGGAGGAGTATATCCGCGTCGTCTACGGCCTGCTGAACGGCGACACGCTGGAGACCACGATCGGCCTGTTCAACATCAAGGACCCGGTCAAGCTCCATATCTCTGCCTACGGGCCTAAATCGCAGGCCCTGACGGCGAAGCTGAACGCGGCGTGGAAATGCTTCGTCAGCGATGTCGACGGTGCGGTGAGCGCACTCGAGGGGATGCGGGCGAGCTGGCGCGACGCAGGCCGCGCGGCGGGCGATCTCTACACCACGGCCTGGGTGCCGGGCTGCGTGCTGGCCGAGGGCGAGACGGTGGAGAGCCCGCGCGCGATGGCGCAATCCGGCCCGCGTGCCGCGGTGTTGCTGCATCGCGCGGCCGATCTCGACATGGAGGGCTGGAAGAACACCTCCGACGTGCCGCCGTCCGTCGAGGCGCAGGTGAACGGCTATGTCGAGATGGCGCGCGGGTTCCAGCCGCCCGACGCGCGCTACATCAACAACCATCGTGGGCACTTTGTGTTCGTCAAGCCGGAGGAGGCTAAGTTCGTTACCGGCGAGCTCATTCGCCGTACGACGTTCACCGCCGGCGAGCAGGAGATCAAGCAGCGCGTCGAGGCGTTGCGCGCGGCGGGGTGGTCGCAGATCACCATTCCGATCACGCCGGGCTGCGAATGGGCGCTGGAGGATTGGGGAAGGGTCAGGAAGGCGTTTGCTTGAGAATTGGCGCTGCCGAACGGCGGACTGAAGTCCGCCCTACGCGGTTGGAGCGTGTAGGGCGGAATTCATTCCGCCGCTGAGCCAGTCGAGAATCCTCGGGTTCTCGTCGCGTGGGTAGGTGTGCGAGAGGTCGTCTATTTCGCGATAGACGATCTTCGCACCCGCCGCTGCCAGCGCCCGCGCGACACCGCGGGCGCGGCCGACGTCGAACATCCAGTCGAGCGCGCCGTGGATGAGGTAGATCGGCAGGTCCGCCACGCGCGCGGGCTCGACCATTTCGAGCAGGAATGGATGAAAGCCGGTCGCGGCGGGCGCGAGATGGGTGAAGGGCGAAGTGTCCGAGAGCCCGCTGAGCAGGGCGAAGGTACCGCCGTCGCTCATGCCGGTGAGCAGCAGGCGAGCCGGGTCGATGGTCCAGTTCTGCTGCACATGCGCGAGAATCGCTTCAATGTTGACGCTGTCCTGCTCTGGATCGCGGAGATCCCAGGTGCTGCCGAGGGCGGTCGGCGCGGCCAGGATCGCGCCCCGTGTGCGCGCCGCGCGCAGCCATGACCAGAGGAACGCGCCGCCGTTGCCGCTGCCGCCGTGCAGCGCCATCACGAGCGGATGCGGGCGCGAGGACTCATAGTTCTCCGGCACGTAGAGCGAGAACCCACCGCGCTCGCCTGGCGTCTCGCCTGAGTGCATCACGCCGATATCGGGCCGCGTCGGGTCCGCGCTTGCCAGCTGTTCGGCCAATGCTGCGTCGCCGCGCGCTTCGGGCTCCAGGTAGTATCGGTTGATCGTCGGCAGGACACTCGCGACGGGATAGAGCGCGGCTTCGGCGCGCGTCGCGTGGCGCAGGGCGCGATAGGCCTGGCGTGGGCCTTCGGGCGACGCGGCCGCTTCGCGCAGACCCTCGAAGGCGCGCATCGTTTCATCGGCAGATGACGTGAGGTGTTGCCGTAGGCCGGCGAGCTGCTCGGGCCAAGCACAGGCGTCGAATCTTGCGCGCGCGTCGCGCAAGAGTGCCGCGTGGGGCTTGGCCGTTTCAAGCAGCGCGTCGAGCCGCGTGGGATGCAGGTGGCGCGTGATCTGCCCGAGCGTCTCGAGTGCTTGCAGGAGAGCCGGAACGAGCCCGGTCAGCGCGGATTCCAGATCGTCGTCGGTCATGGCGCGCTCCCATTCCTGTTCAGGCGACGCGGTGCAGCAGCTCCTCGCCGGATTGCAAGCGCCGGACGTTCTCGGCGGCGATGGAGAAGCTGCGGTCGAACGTCCCGGTGGTGAGCCAACCAACATGGGGCGTGAGTACCACGTTCTCGAGGCGGAATAGCGGATCGGACGGATCGGCGGGCTCGTGGACGAACACGTCGAGGCCCGCCGCGCCGAGCCGGCCGCTGCGCAGCGCGTCGGTCAACGCCACCTGATCGACCAGTCCGCCGCGCGCGGTGTTCACCAGCACGGCGCCGCGCTTCATGCGGGCGAGGCGCGCGGCGTCGAGCAAGTTCGCCGTGTTCTCGGCCAGCGGCAGATGCAGCGAGACCACGTCGGATTGCTCGATGAGATCGTCGAGCGGGAGGAAGGTCGCGCCGGGGTCGGCGCGTGGCGTGCGCGTGGTGTAGAGCACGCGGCAGCCGAGTGCTGTGAGCACCGGTGCCAGCACTTGCGGCACGGCGCCGTAGCCGACCAGACCGACCGTGCGGCCGCCGAGCTCGCCCAAGCCGTCCTGCATCGCGGGGTTGAGCGACCAGCCGAGCCCCGCGCGCGTTGCCGCGTCGAAGCGAGGCAGGCGGCGCAACGCGGCAAGCATCAACAGGAGCGTGAGTTCGGCGACGGCGCGCGCGTTGGTGCCGGGCAGGTTGCACACGGCGACGCCGCGGGCGCGGGCGGCGTCGAGATCGATCGTGTTGACGCCGACGCCGATCTTCTGGATCAGCCGCAGCTTCGGTGCCGCATCGATCATCTCGGCCGTGCAAGGCTTCAGCACGTGCCACAGGACATCGGCATCCGGCAGCAATCGCGCGAGCCGGGCGTCGTCCTGCTCCGGGCAGGTGGCGATGTCGAGACCGAGCGAGGCGAGGCGCGATGCGAGCTCCGGGCCGGCGGCATAGTGGAACAAGACCCTCATCGAGGCGAGCGCCCGAGCACGGCGCCGCCTGGGAAGCGGGCGCGCGAGCCGAGTGCCTCCTCGATGCGCAGCGCCTCGTTCCATTTGGCCATGCGCTCGCTGCGGGCGAAGGAGCCGACCTTGAGCTGGCCGACGCCCCAACCGACGGCGAGATGCACGATGGTGACATCCTCGGTTTCGCCCGAGCGCGCCGAGACGATGCCCGCGAACCCGGCCTCGCGCGCGGCCTCCCAAGCCTGCCAGGTTTCTGTCAGCGTGCCGCGCTGATTGGGCTTGAGCAGCACGGCATTGGCCGCGCCATTGGCGGCGGCCTGACGTACACGCGCGGCCTCGGTGACGAGGAAGTCGTCGCCGATCACCTGCACGCGCGCGCCGATCTCGCGGGTGAACGCGGCGAAACCGGCGGCATCGTCCTCGGCAAGCGGGTCTTCGATCGAGACGATCGGGTAGCGGCCGATCCAATCGACCAACAGGCGGATCATGCCGTCGCTGTCGAGCTCGCGGCCTTCCAGGCCGAGCCGGTATTTTCCTCCGCGACCGAACTCTGAGGCGGCGATATCGAGGGCAATCGCCACCTGCCGGCCGGGGGCGAGGCCGGCGCTCTCGATGGCGCGGACCAGCATTTCGAGCGCTTGCTCGTTGGCGGAGAAGGCCGGCCACCAGCCGCCCTCGTCGGCGACGCCTTGCAGCGTGCCGGCCTCCTTCATCAGCGAACCGGCTGCGCGATACACTTCGGCGGTCCAATCCAGCGCCTCGGCGAAGCTCCGCGCTGCAGGGCAGACAACGAGAAAATCCTGGATGTCGACGCGTCTTCCGGCGTGCGCGCCACCGCCGAAGATCTGGATTTGCGGCAGCGGCAGCAAGGCGGCGTCATCGCCGCCGAGATACCGCCATAGCGGCAGGCCGGCGGCGGCGGCGGCGGCGTGGGCTGCGGCCATCGAGACGGCGAGCAGCGCGTTGCCGCCGAGGCGGCGCTTGTTGGGCGTCCCGTCGAGCGCGATGAGCGCAGCGTCGATTCCCGCCTGGTCGGCGGCGTCCAGCCCGCGCACGGCACCAGCGATCTCGCCATTCACGTGGGCGACGGCGCGAGTGACGTCGTAGCCGCCGAAGGTTGCGCCGCCGTCGCGCAGGTCGAGCGCCTCGCCGGAGCCGGTGGAGGCGCCGGCGGGTGCGATGGCGCGGCCGACCGCGCCACAGGCGAGGCGCAGCTCGGCCTCGACGGTGGGCCGCCCCCGGCTGTCCCACACGCGGCGGCCTCTCACCTCGACGATCGCGCTCATCGTGCCAGCTCCTCCGTCCAGGCGGACCGCACCTCGCCGAGCCGGTCGGCTGGCGCGGCGAGCAGCGCGCGGGCGG
>JAFKFI010000033.1 GCA_017307285.1 Alphaproteobacteria bacterium
CTGTGGGCGCGGTCGTGCTATCGGGAACCGCATCCTCGTGCTATCAGGAACCAGGAGCGGCATTTTCCGATGGAAATTCCGTCGCTTGCGAGCCGCCTAACTTAGAATCTAACCAAGAAGAATCTAACGAGTCTGTTGTTGGCGACGGCGCTCCCCAGTGCAAAACCGGGAGCGGCGCTCGATGATCGTCGCGTTGCTCAACCAGAAAGGCGGCGTCGGCAAGACGACGCTCGCCTTGCATCTCGCCGGCCAATGGGCCCGGCAAGGAAAGCGGATCACCCTGATTGACGCCGATCCGCAAGGCTCGGCGCTCGACTGGTCCGAGCAGCGCGGACGCCGGCGCCATGACCGTCTGTTCGGCGTCATTGGCCTGGCGCGCGACACGCTGCATCGCGAGGCGCCCGAGCTCGCTCGGCATGCCGATCACGTCATCATCGACGGACCGCCGCGCGTCGCCGCCTTGTTGCGTTCGGCGCTGCTTGCCGCTGACCTCACGTTGATCCCCGCGCAACCGTCGCCCTTCGACGGTTGGGCATCGGCCGAGATGCTGGCGCTGATCGCCGAAGCGCGTGTCTTTCGCCCCGAGCTCCTGGCCCGCTTCATTCTCAATCGCTGTCCCGCACGCACCATCATCGCCCGAGAAACGGCGCATAGCCTCGCCGAACATGATCCGCCGGCGCTTGCGGCGCGGATCGGCCAGCGCGTCATCTTCGCCGACGCGGCGCGCACCGGCCAACTCGTCTTCGAGCATGACGATAGCAGCTCGGCCGCGCGCGAGATCGCGGCGCTGGCGGCTGAAGTCGAAAGGCTGGCGCCATGACCGCACGCAGCCCCAACAGCAGCTTCGCCACGCGTCCTCGCAACGCCGAGAGCTGGATCAAATCACCCGATCCCGCCTCGTCCGACGCGGCCGCGGCAGACCTCTACACGGCCCGGCTCACCGTCGACATCACGCCCACCTTGCGTGGCCGGATCAAGATCGCGGCTTTCCAACGCGGCGTCACCGTCGCCGACATGCTGCGCGACCTGTTGGCGCGCGAATTTCCCGACACCGATGGAGACCGCTCGTGATGGCCGATTTCAACGCCGGCCGCGCGCCGCGGCCCGATGCCGGACCGTTCCTGACGCATGTCGAGCTGACGTGGCTTGAAGGACGCATCGAGCACTGGATCCGCTTCGGCCGCGACGCTGGCGAGACGATCCTCGATCGTCGCCGCCGCGTGCTGAGCTTCGCGCCGCGCGGCGTCTTCGCCTTCGTGCGCTGGGCGTCCAACGATTTCGGCACGATCGTCTCGCGCATCGACATCGTGCGCGCGATCGACCGCGGCGAATCCTTTCAGACGCTGCCCTTCGTCCGTCCCGGCGGCGAGATTCTGCTGCGGATCAGCGGTTGGCCGAAAGTCGAGCGCGTGCTTCAGGCCATCGACGCAGTGGAGGTGCTCGGCATCGATCCCGCTGACGCCGCGCCCGATCATTGGCGGCATCTCCATAATCGCCTCATCGCCGGCGAGCCGCCGCGGCCCTACAGCCGCGAACAGCATCGCGCCTGGCTCCTCCGCCGGAGGCTTGCGCCGTGACGCGCTTCGGCTTCGTTATCACGACCTACGCCGCGACGCTCTTCGTTGCGCTGACGAGCGTCTTCCATCCCGCGCCGAAGCTGCTCTGGAACGCCAGCGCCAGCGTGCCCGTCGGGCTCTATGCGGTACGGCGTGCTCGTCCGCTCCATGTCGGTGAGCTCGTCGTGATCACACCGCCCGGGCCGCTCGCGCAGTTCCTCGCGGCGCGCCGTTACCTGCCGCTCGGCGTGCCGCTGCTGAAGCACATCCTCGCGCTTCCCGGCCAGACTGTCTGCCGCAACGGGCGCGCCATCACCATCGATGGCGCCGCCGTGGGCGAGGCGCTTGAACACGATCGTTTCTGGCGCGCCCTGCCCGACTGGCAGGGCTGCTGCACACTCGCGCCGGGCGAAGTCTTCGTCATGAACACCGCGCCACCGGATTCCCTCGATGGCCGGTATTTCGGACCGCTGCCACTCACCAACATCGTCGGCCGGGCCGATCCGATCTGGACGCACGGGGAGAACTGACCATGCCTCGACCGTCCTCTCGATCGGCGGCCATCGAGTCGTCCAGACCTTGCGTCCCTTCCTTCTTCCCGGCCATCGCCGCGCATCCCGCTCGCCGTTCCGGCTCGCCTCACTCGCGCAGCTTTCGCCGCAATGTGCTTGTCGCGGTCATGGTGGTGCTGTTCGCCGCGTGCGGCATCGCCAACGCGCAGCCCGTCGCCCCCGCGCAATCAGCCGTGACGTCGAAGAGTGATCGGATCGAGCGTTTCGTCGCGGAAGCCGCGCTACGCTTCGGCATCCCAGCATCCTGGATCAAGACCGTCATGCAGGCGGAAAGTCGAGGTGCCGTGCGCGCCGTGTCGCCCAAGGGGGCGATGGGGCTGATGCAGATCATGCCGCAGACGTGGGCCGACTTGCGGTCGCACTACGGCCTTGGCGCGAATCCTTTCGATCCGCACGACAACATTCTCGCGGGCGCGGCGTATCTTCGCGAACTGCATGATCGTTACGGCGCGGCCGGCTTCCTCGCGGCCTACAATGCCGGTCCTGGACGCTACGAGGAACACCTTGCGAGCGGCCGTCCACTGCCGCTTGAGACGCAGGCCTACGTCGCCGCGCTCGGGCCGTTGCTGCGCGACGGTGCATCGGCACCGGGCAACATCATCACCGCGATCATCCGGTCCTGGACCGGTTCGCCATTGTTTCCGGCGCGCGCGAACGACGCCTCAAGCGCAGGACCAGCGTCATTCGGTGACGCGGGCAAACGTCGATCCATGGCCAGGCCCGCGGCGGATTGGGCGGGCCTTGCGCCACAATCCGAAGGGCTATTTGCGCCCCGATCGGCGCGTGAGCCCAGGCTATGAGCTCGCTTCGGTCTCATCGGGGTCTGGCGCGCCATCGGATAGGTTTGGGTGTGGGTGCCGGGGAGCGGAGACGACCAACCCACGGACGGCAAGGGAAAAGGCCGGCCTTCGGCGCGGCTTATGTGGTTGGGAAGATTGAGGAATTCACCGACACCAGAGACCCCCGCTGCTGGCGCTTTCGGCAAATTGTGCAAACATTTCAAGGCTTCGCGCGCCGTCGCCTCGAAGTGTCTCGAGACGCTGCACCATGACGACGCGCGACGACGACCTGCGGGTCCGGCCCGGGCGCATCCAGCACGGCAATCGTGGTGGCAAGCGGCCACAGACCTTCGTCGGCGAGGTGATGCGGGCCGCGAAGAAGGCGGGCCATGTCGGCAACAGCTTCCGTTCGAGCCAGGGCCGCAGCCGGTCGCGCTTCGGACGCGGCAGGCGCGCGGCGGTCTCGATTCGATTGCGCTCGAACGCTCGCCGCGTGGTGATGAAAGCGCGCGTCGTGCGGCACCAGGGAGCGCGGTTCCGCTCGGCGCCGCTGCCCAAGCACATCGCCTACCTCAAGCGCGAGGGTGTGACCCGCGACGGCGAGGACGCGCGGATGTTCGACGCAGCCTCCGACACGGCGGATGAACGCGCCTTCGGCGAGCGATGCAAGGATGACCGTCATCACTTCCGATTCATCATATCGCCAGAAGACGGCGCCGAGCTCGGCGACCTCAAGACCTTCACGCGCGAGCTGATGCTCGATGTCGAGAAGGACCTCGGCACCAGGCTCGACTGGGTGGCGGTCGACCACTGGAACACCGACAATCCACACGTCCATGTCCTCATCCGCGGCCGTGCCGATGACGGTCAGGACCTGGTCATCAGCCGCGAATACATCAGCCGGGGTTTTCGCGATCGCGCGGCCGAGCGCGTCACGCTGGAGCTGGGCCCGCGCAGTGAGCGGGAGATCCGCACGGCCCTCGAACGAGAAGTCGGATCAGATCGATGGACGAGCCTCGACCGGGCGCTGCGCGACATCTCTGACGAATGCGGCGGCGTCGCCGACCTGCGGCCCGGGCATGACTCCGAGGACCCCGAGCTGCGCGGTTTGCTGCTCGGGCGGGCGGCGAAACTCGAACGCCTCGGCCTCGCAGACCCGGTCGGCCCTGCCTGCTGGACGCTCAAGCCAGGGCTTGAACCGGCGCTCCGCCAACTCGGCATGCGGGGCGACATCATCAAGACGATGCACCAGGCGGTGAGCGTCGGCGGGCATGAGCCGGACGTCAGTTCTTTCGCTCTGCACGGAGAGGAGCCATCCGATCCAGTGCTCGGCCGGCTGGTTAAGCGCGGCCTCGACGACGAGCTCAAGGGGACCGCCTATGCGATCGTCGCCGGCGTCGATGGCCGCACCCATCATCTCAAATTCTCCGATCTCGAGATGACCGGCGATGCGCCGGCGGGGGCGATCGTAGAGGCGCGGAGCTATGACGACTCGAACGGACGGCGCCGCCTGTCGCTCGCCACCCGCTCGGACCTTTCGATCGAGGCGCAAGTGACAGCGTCGGGGGCGACCTGGCTCGATCGCCAGCTCCTCGCCAAGGATGCGCCGCTCAGCGGCGGGGGGTTCGGCGCCCAGGTGCGCCAGGCTATGGAAGCGCGCGTCGATCATCTCGCACAGGAAGGACTCGCCCACCGGCAGGGACAGCGGGTAATCTTCGCTCGCGATCTCCTCGCCACCCTGCGTCGGCGAGAATTGGACGACGCGGCGGCGAAGCTCTCTACGGAGACTGGGCTCGTTTATCAGCCCGCGGCGGAAGGCGAGCGCGTCTCGGGCGTCTATCGGCAGCGGGTGACACTCGCCGCCGGCCGGTTCGCCATGATCGACGATGGGCTCGGCTTCCAACTCCTGCCGTGGCGGCCCGCGCTGGAGAAGGAGCTCGGTCGTGAGGTGCGCGGCGTCATGGCGCCCGGCGGGAACGTGGATTGGAGTCTCGGCCGGAAACGGGGGCTGGGTTTGTAAGGCTCAAGTCAGTGAGCTCCGCCCCGCGCCCAGATTGTCACGCCGGCGCCGACCAACATCCAGAAGGCAAGATAGAGGAAGGCTGCAAACGGCGAAACGAAGGTCCACAGGAGTCCAGCCACGGCGCTAGACGCGAAATTGCCGAAGCTCTGCGCCGCAGCCAAAATACCGAATGCCGAGCCTCGGATGTCCTGCGGCGCGAGCGAAGCGACGGCGGCGTGTTGGGCCGTCTCGATGCACCCAATGGCGATGCCGGCCAAGACGAACCCGACCGCCAGAAATGGCAAACTGGCAATGGCGAATCCGAGGTCGGCGGCGCAGAACAGCAACGCGCCTACGGCGAGCACCAGGACTGGACCGCGTCGGTCGTTGACATGTCCAGCCGGCACGCTGACGAGCGTCGCTGCGACGTTGTAGGCGACGTACATGCCGAGAGCGATCTCGGTCGCTACGTCTTGTCCCTGGGTAGGTGTGAGGGCCTGGGTCGCTCGAAGGATCAGCAGCGTTGTGGCGATGTTACCCATCTCGAACGCCGATATGCCGATGAACAGCCGTCCTAGTGCCCCTTTGAATACAGACCGAAAAGCAAACCTGATCGCGGTGCGGTTTCGCCCCTTCAATCGAGGCGCCTGGCGGATCGCGAACAGGATTGCTGCGGCGGCGAGCAGTCCAGGAATCACCGAAAGCAGAATCGTGGTGCGCGTCCCCAAGGACGCCAACCAGGACCAATGCCAGCAACGGACCGAGGATCGCTCCGAGATTATCCATCGCGCGCTCAAAGCCATAAGCGCGTCCATAGACTTCGGGCGACACGATGTCGGCGAGGAGCGCGTTGCGTGCCGGCACGCGAAGGCCCCGGGACGTCCATGCCCCCACACGCAGGATGCCAACTTGCCAAGTTGCAGTTGCCGCGCCGATGAGCGCCGAAAGTATCGCGGTCGCCGTGTACCCGCCGAGTGCGGCAGCTCGTCGGCGTTCTGGGTCATCCGCGATCGGTCCGCCCCCGAGGCGAGCGATGCCGGCAGCGCCGTTCGCGACGCCTTCAATCATACCAAGCGCGAAGGCAGGTGCTCCAAAACCAGTCAAGAGGCTCGGCAACAGCGCCGTCGGGATCTCATGACCGATATCAGCCAACAAGCTCGCGCCGCCAATCCCAACGACACCGGGTGAAAACCAACCGCGCGTCTCCTCGGCTCGAGAAATTTGGCTAACCATAGTGGCGACGCAGGGTGCTGAAAGCCTTAGCGCCCCACCAGATCAGCAGCGCACCGGCCAACGCGATTGCGAGATTGCTGAGAAAACCAGTTGCGCCGACCGCAATGGCCATCGCCCAGTCGGAAGGTTGGCGCAAATCCTTGAGGAGGGCGATGTGCAACACGCCTGCCACCGCGAGCAAGCCCGCCAGGATGGGCAGCGGAAAGCCAGCCAGTGCTGCGGCCAGACTCGCCCCGATCGCGACAGCCAGCACCAACAGCACGGTCCCCAACACGATCGGGGCGCCACCGGTCCGAGCGCCGAAGCTGCGGTGGGCGGTCATCCCCCCGGCGCCGTGGCAGACCGGCATTCCGCCGATCGCGCCGGCCAGGAGATTGGCGACGCCCAACGTCAGCGCCAACCGACCCGGCCGCACACGGTCGGCGGCGGGACCGAAGTACGTTCGGGCCGCGTCAGCGGTAGCGAGACATGAATTGGCGAAGGTCAACGGCAACTGCGGCAGCACGAGCGCGATCGCAGCGGTCGTGAACGCCTGAATGCTCAGTTGCGGAATATGGAGCGAGGAAGGCCCCAATGTCAGCGGTCCATGATAGGACACCACCATCCCGACGATCGCGAGCACGACCAAGATCAGAGTCACGTTGTGGCGGCGCATCAGCAACGCTGCTACGGCAACCACAGCCCCAGCGCCCATAAGCCACCACGCAGGTTGAACGTGATCCGAGAAAGCAGCAGGCGGTGCGGTGGTGAGATTCCATGCGAGTTGGCAGAACAACAGGCCGACCGATAGCTGCACACCCCGAATGATCGGCTGTGGGAATACCTTCGCGACCCGATCCAACCATCCGGAGGCACCCAGCACCACGAATATGCCGCCCATCAGCAGGGCCCCGGCCGCAATCTCCGAGGATCCGAGCCCCTGGGCGATAGCGATTGCCCCGAACGCCTTGAGCGGTTGGACAGGGACGGGAACCCGGTACAAGAGGACCGCCATCACATAGAGGAGGCCCGCAGGCAGGAGGACGGCGGTTGGAGACAAGCCGTTCCCGACGATCAAAGCGACCGCGATGGGCACCAACACGCCTAAATCCGCGACGGCCCCGGCCAGCTCCGCGCGGTCAAACCGAAACTGCCCCGAATCCCCTTGCGAGGTCGATGACGCGGCAAACCCATCCGCCACGGTTCGCGGCAGCGCCTGGGGTGACGAGCCCGTCATCGGGAGCTCCGGGCCGTATAGACTTCCATGGAAGTAACCTCGGTGAATTCGCTATGGCTAATTGACCATAACGATACCAAGGCCCCGTAGCCTGCGTCAGTGCCCCAATGATGCGGGCGTCGTAAGTCAGACCTTGGGACCGGGATCGGGCAACGCGTGCCGCTCGAGTGCCTTAAGGTCGCCCGCGCCAAGCTTCGCCGCCGCCTCCTCGATCCGGCGATATTTGGCCAGAATCTCGGCGCCGAACGGTGTGAGTGTCGCACCGCCGCCACGCGAGCCGCCCGTGGCCCGCTCGACCACGGGCCGGTCAAAGGCGCGATTCAGGCTGTCGATCAGCGTCCAGGCACGCTTGTAGTCCATGTCCATGGCGCGGGCCGCGGCTGAGATCGATCCCGTATCGCGCACGCTCTCCAGCAACGCCGCCTTGCCCGGGCCGATGCGGGCACCGGATTCGAGAATGAGAGAGATCTTGAGACGCGCCATGGTCCGTATCGTGCCATCCCGGAACGATTATGTCGCGGCGTTCAGTTTAGCGACCTCATGACCTTCCGGCGCGGTTGCGGCGGTCCGCAACCCGCCGATTTGCGCGCTATCGCGTCCGCGGCCACGATCGGCGCCATTTCAGACTTGTCCACGGCCTTCGCAATCCGCCTCATCTGTCGTCGCCATGAACGCGACCAAGATTCTCTGGGTCCAAATCCTTCTCGTCTGCGCTTCCGTTCTCGCCTTCATGTGGGCGGCGACGGAGTGGACGGCTTGGCAACTCGCCTTCCAGCCGCAGCTCGGCCGCCCGTGGTTCACCGTGTTCGGTTGGCCGATGTACCAGCCGCCCGCGTTCTTCTGGTGGTGGTTCGCCTACGATGCCTACGCCCATGAGATCTTCGTCACGGGAGGGTTCATCGCGGGCGCCGGAGGCGTCGCAGCATTCGTCGTAGCCGTGGCGATGTCGGTGTGGCGGGCGCGCGAGGTGAAAAAGGTGACGACCTACGGGTCCGCGTGCTGGGCCGAGGGGCGCGAGATCAAGCGAGCGGGCCTTCTGCATCCCGATGGTGTTCTGCTCGGTCGCTGGCGCGGCGCCTATCTGCGCCACCACGGTCCGGAACATGTGCTGTGCTTCGCGCCGACGCGTTCCGGCAAAGGCGTCGGCCTCGTCGTCCCGACTCTGTTGACCTGGCCGGGCTCTGTAATCGTTCACGACATCAAAGGGGAGAACTGGGGCTTGACCGCCGGCTGGCGCGCGCGGTTCGGCCGCGTGTTGCTGTTCGATCCGACTAACACGCAAAGCACCGCCTACAATCCACTGCTCGAGGTCCGTCGCGGGGAGTGGGAGGTGCGCGACGTGCAGAACATCGCCGACGTACTCGTCGACCCCGAAGGTGCGCTGGAGAAGAGGAACCACTGGGAGAAGACGAGCCATTCGCTACTCGTCGGAACTATCCTACACGTGCTCTACGGCGAGGCGGACAAGACGCTCGCCGGCGTCGCAAACTTTCTCTCCGATCCGAAGCGCCCGATCGAGACGACGCTGCGCGCAATGATGACGACACCGCATCTGGGCACGAAGGGGGTTCATCCCGTCGTCGCCAGCGCCGCGCGGGAGCTCCTGAACAAGAGCGAGAATGAACGTTCCGGCGTCTTGTCGACCGCCATGTCGTTCCTCGGTCTCTATCGCGATCCGGTTGTCGCAACCGTCACCCGGCGCTGCGACTGGCGCATCCGTGATCTGGTCGAGGCCGAGCGTCCAGTGACGCTCTATCTCGTGGTCCCGCCATCCGACATCAGTAGGACCAAGCCTCTTGTGCGCCTGATCCTCAATCAGATCGGTCGCCGCCTCACCGAGGAACTGGACTCGAAGCGCCGCCAGCATCGGTTGCTGCTCATGCTGGACGAGTTTCCCGCGCTCGGCCGTCTCGACTTCTTTGAGAGCGCGCTCGCCTTCATGGCCGGTTACGGTCTGAAGAGTTTCCTGATCGCGCAGTCACTGAATCAGATCGAGAAGGCCTACGGCCAAAACAACTCCATCCTCGACAACTGCCATGTGCGAGTGAGCTTCGCGACGAATGACGAGCGCACTGCTAAGCGTGTTGCAGACGCGCTCGGCATGGCGACCGAGTTGCGCGCGATGAAGAACTACGCGGGCAGCCGGCTCAGCCCGTGGCTTGGGCATTTGATGATCTCGCGACAGGAAACGGCACGCCCTCTGCTGACCCCCGGCGAGGTGATGCAGCTCCCGCCCGACGACGAGCTGGTGCTGATGTCCGGCTGCGCGCCGATCCGCGCAAAGAAGGCGCGCTACTATGAAGATCCGGAATTGAAGGCGCGCAGCCTCCAGCCACCGGCGTTGTCCAACCCAAGACCGACGCGACGCGACGAAACTCCATCACTCCCGCCAGATGGGGATTGGGCCGGTGCGGTTGTGCCGCCGCCCGCAGCGACCGCCACGGAAGATCCCGCCAACGCTGGCATCCGGCGCGAACCGGAATTGCCGGAGCATGAGGAAATCGTGCCGGAGTCGAAGGCGCCCGTTCAGGAATTCGAGCCGATGGACGAGGAACCCGACGACGAGGTCCAGCGCCAGCGCATCATGCAGCGCACGTTCGGAGCTGTCGCCCGCCAGGTCTCGCTCGATCCCGGCGATGGCATGCAGATGTGATGGCCATGCGGAGCAAGCACACCTTCCGCCTTCCGCCGGACCTCGCGACCCAGCTTGCGGACTATGCCGCCCGCAAGCGCGTGCCGCAGGCCCTCGTCGTCGAAGCGGCGCTTGCCTCGCATCTGTCGCCCGATGGCGCCGACCGCTTGGAGGCCGCGCTCGCGAGACGGCTCGATCGTATGACGCGACAGATGGAAATGATCGAGCGGCACGTCACCATTTCGAACGAGGCGTTGGCAGTCTTCGTGCGCTTCTGGCTGACCAGCACGCCCGCTTTGCCCGACACCGCGCTTGCGGCCGCCCAAACCAAAGGGCGCGAGCGCTACGACGGGTTCGTTGAAGCACTGGGCCGAAGGCTAGCGCGCGGTCGCAAGCTTGCGGACGAAATCAGCCGTGACGTCGCTGCGGTCGCGCCTCATGACGATAAGGAGTCTTGATCGCAGGCGTCTCGAATTTCCGGTCCCAAGCCGGTTAACTTGGCACCAGTCACGAAGAATGGCTGGTCAGGGTTCGAGACAGGGGATTGATGCAAGCGAGCTGCATGAGCACAAGCCAGTGCACCTAAGCCCGAGCTGGCGCCTTACCTCGCCAGCGCAGAAACGCGATCACTGTCCACACGCCTTCGACAAGTCCGAACGGCCACGCGCCTTGCAAGAAGCCATACGCCGAGCCAAGAGCGCAGGCGACGGCAAAAGCCAGAATAAACCAGTGACTCCGATACTCCAGTGCGTTGCAGACGAGCATCATCGTGACAGCGAACAGACCAAAGAGCGTAAGCGGATTCATGAGGGCCTTGCCAGGTCTTCAAGGATCGTGCAGTCGGGACCGGGGCCGCCCGCACACGACGCATCGCAGGTCGCGATGAAACCGGCAATGCTGCGCTCCAGGACTTTCAGTTCATTCAACTTGGCACGCACGGCCAGCAAATGCTCGTGCGCGACGTTTCGTGCATCCATGCACGATCGCTCGCGGTCCTGCACGAGGGCCACGAGCGATCTGACCTGTTCGATCGAAAAGCCGAACTCGCGGCAGCGGCGAATGAACGTCAGTCGCTTCACATCTTGCTCGCCATAGGCTCGTTGCCCACCCGCCTGCCGATCCGCTGGCCGCAACAGTCCGATTCCTTCGTAGTAGCGGATCGTTGGGGCATTTGTGCCCGTGCGTGCCGCCAGGGCTCCGATCCTCAGGTGGGGCATCGTGCGGTCTCCTGAAATTGCCTCTTGAACCTCAAGTTACTTGAGGGTCTATCCATGGGCAAATGGAGAGCGCCGGTCAACCGCGCGCAGGCCACCGGGTTGGGAAGGAAGAGGTGAATGCTATGACGAAGGCTGGAAGCGCGCCGATTGCGTGCACGCTGAACCCGGGCGACTACAAGACACGCCTTGCATGGATTGCCGATCTCGCCCGCGATGCTTTGCGGAGCCAAACGCGCTGCGATCTACAATTGGAGCTGACTTACTCGGTCGATGCCGTGCAACGTGTTCGCGAGATGGTGCGAAAGGAGCAAGATTGCTGTGCGTTCCTGACCTTCCACCTGGAAGAGAGGCCGGATGAGATTCGGCTCACGATCAAGGCACCAGAGAGCGCTCGCGGCGCCGCCGATATGCTGTTCGCCCAGTTCTTACCGTCCGCAGAAGCTCGCGCGGGCTGCGGCTGTTGCTAACCCCTTGAGCGTCTGCGGAGGAATGATCTCATGCCGGAACAACATCAGCCGGCGAAGATGGCCGGCGCCTTCGCTATCACGGCCGCAACGGGAGCAGCCGTATGCGCTGCCTGTTGCGTACTGCCTTTTGCGCTTCCGGCCGTGGTACTGGCCGGTTTTGGCAGCCTGCTCGCCTTATTCGCGGGTGCACTAGTCTGGGTCACTGCTTTGGCGGTCGTAGCCGTCGCGGGCGCGTGGGCGTGGGTCGGATGGCAGAGCCTACGATCAAGAAGACGACCCGCTCAACGGACGCTCTATGTGATGGGAAGCGCCACCGCGCTT
Source organism: Alphaproteobacteria bacterium (assembly GCA_017307285.1). GTDB lineage: Bacteria > Pseudomonadota > Alphaproteobacteria > Acetobacterales > Acetobacteraceae > JAFKFI01. Next base: position 11,996 of record JAFKFI010000033.1, read on the forward strand.
ACCGCCGTTGCGGTGATGTGGCCGCGGATCGAGCCAACGCTGATCCACATGCTGTCGCGATAAAAGGGGTGCGGGCACGCTATCCTGCGATGTCCCGGACCAAGCCGTAACCCGAGCTGATATCTGCAAAGGGACCCGATTGAAGTGTTCAAAGCATCTGCCAGATGCCGCCTCCACCCAAGTCGAGTTCGCAATGAATAGATCATCGGAACTGCCACTTGCCTGAATACCGGTCCTACCGCCCGCCTGTATTTCTATCCCAGAGCCCTCCTGCCTCATCTCTGTTGTTGCAGAGTCCCATTTCCGGCTCTTTCTAATCAACCCCGCTGACATCCGCCTCTGAGTTGAGGCGTCTTGCGGGGCTCATGTGACGACAATCTCCCTTCGGTCTGAAGCTTTCGCCCGCGGTGCGCGCATGCTGCGCACCGCACTCGGGCCGGCGATCTCCGCTTATCTCGAAGATCCCAGCGTCGTCGAAGTGATGCTCAACCCCGACGGTCGCTTGTGGATCGACCGGCTATCGGGCGGCCTCGAAGATACCGGCTGCCGCGTCACGCCAGCGGACGCTGAGCGCATCGTGCGCCTCGTTGCGCATCATGTCGGTGTCGAGGTCCATGCAAACAGTCCGCGCGTCTCGGCCGAGCTGCCGGAAAGCGGGGAAAGGTTCGAGGGATTGATGCCGCCGGTGGTGGCGGCCCCGTGCTTCGCTATCCGGCGCCCCGCCGTCGCGGTGTTCACGCTCGGCGACTATGTCGATTCCGGCATCATGTCGGCGGCGCAGGCGGAGCTGCTGCGCATCGCGGTGCGCGAACGCAAGAACGTGCTCGTCGCCGGCGGCACGTCTACCGGCAAGACCACGCTGGTCAACGCTCTCCTCGCCGAAGTCGCCAAGACCGGCGACCGTGTCGTGCTGATCGAGGATACACGCGAACTGCAATGCGCGGCCCCGAATCTCGTCGCGCTTCGCACCAAGGATGGCGCGGCCTCGCTTTCCGATCTCGTCCGTTCGTCGCT
>JAFKFI010000034.1 GCA_017307285.1 Alphaproteobacteria bacterium
TCCCACAAAGGGAGAGGGAGAAGAAAAGCCCTCTCCCCTTGTGGGAGAGGGTTGGGTGAGGGGTCGTCGCCCGGCGTGAACTGCATCACCCCACCGCCGGTAAACCCTCCTGCTTGCGCACCTCATTGATGATCTGCAGCACCCGCTCCCGATACGGCCGATACTGCACGCCGAATTCCTGGACCAGCCGCGAGTTGTCGATCAGGTAGTTGCCGGAAATCTCCTTGCCGCCCGTCTCGTGCTGGAAGGTGATTTTCGCGTCGGGCAGGAACTCCCGCACCATCGCGGCAATCTCGCCCAGACTAATCGCGGTCCCGCCCGTGTTGTAGACGGCATGCTTCGGCTTGTCGTTCATCGACACACGCGCAAACACCTCCGCGATGTCATCGACATGAATGGGGCAGCGCATCGCATCCTTGTGCGGAAATGAGATCGGCTTGCCGCGCGCCGGCTGCGTGATGATGTTTACGTGGTCCACCGAGCCGCGCACCTTGTCCGGCCCGGTCACGTTGGCGGGCCGGACGGCGGTGATCGTCATGCCGTATTTGTCGGCGTAGTCCTTGGCCTGCCACTCGTTGAAGATCTTGTGCACCGCATACTGGTAGTCGCCGTGACGGAAATCGTCCTCGGTGACGGCGCGCTCGCCGAAATGCCGCTGCTGGCCGTTCACGGCGAGCGAGCTCGCGAACACCACGCGGTTGACACCGGCCAGCCGCGCCGCCTCGAAGCAATTATCCATGCCGACGATGTTGAGCTTGGTCGCGAAATGCGGTGCGTGCTCGCTGCCGAGCAGGTACGAGAGATTGATCACCCGTGACGGCTTGGCCGCGAGCGTCGCCGCCATCACGTCGTCGAACTGTGTGACGTCGCCGCGCGTCACGGTGACTTGCTTGCCGAGATCGGCGAAGGAGTGCGCCCCGGGATTGATGTCCATGCAGGCGATCTCCTCGCCTTGCGCGGCGAGCAAGCGGACGAGGCGGCTGCCGATGAACCCGGTGCCACCGATCACGAGTATGGTCATGCTTGGTTTCCCCCGAAATTACTGTCAAACCGGCTTGTAGTTGCGGTCCATCTCCACGTCGATCAGCACCGGCCCGCCCGACGCGAGCGCGCGCGGCAGCAACTCGCGCACCTCCCCGACCGTGCTCGCCTTATGTGCGGCGAGGCCGAGACTCGTCGCCAGTCCGATGAAATCGATGCGCGGATTGGTGAGGTCCATCCCGACATAGGTGTCGGTCTGGGCCGCCAGCGACTTCATCGCGTTGGTGCGCTGCTTGAGGATGCGATACGAGCTGTTGTTGAAGATCACGAATACCATCGACAGCTTTTCGTGCGCCGCCGTCCACAGCGCCTGGATCGAGTACATCGAACTGCCATCGCCGATCAGCGCGATCACGGGCCGATTCGGTAGCGCGAGCTTCACCCCGACCGCCGCCGGCAACCCCCAGCCGATACCGCCGCCGCGCAGGCCGTAGAAGCTCTGCGCATCTTCGCTGCGGATGAGGCGGCGCAATCCGGCGCCCGAGGAAATCGTCTCATCGATCACCACCGCGTCGTCAGGCAGCATGTCTCCAATCGCGGCGAGCAACGCGAGCGGCTGCACCGGCGATGCACCTTCCATCTCCTTGGCCTTCGCCTTGAGCTGCGCGAGTTCGGCGAAACCCTCTGACCGCACGCTATCGCCGCGAGCGCGCGCATGATCGCGCTGCCCCGCCGTCATGGCGCGGGCGAGCGCATCGGAGAGGTCGGGCAGGGTGGTCCTCGGCTCTCCGAGGATGGCCACCGTCGCGGCAAAGTTCTTGCCGAGCTCCCACGGGTCGGTGTGGATGTGGATGAGAGGCATCCCTTCCGGCATTGCCTCGACATTCGCCGGCAGAGACATGGTGAACAGGTCGGCGCCGACCGACAGCACGAGGTCGTGCTGCGAGAGTATGCTTCGCACGGGATGCGCGAGGCGCGGCAGGCTGCCGCGGTACAACGGGCGGGTCGTCGGGAAATTGCACCGGCTCGGTACGGTCTCGTCGTACACCGGCGCTCCCAGTTGCTCGGCCAGCGCGGCGAGTTGGTCGAGTGCCGCGCCTTGCGCCACCGCATCGCCGGCGATGATGACCGGGCGATCGGCGCGTGCCAGCATCGACGCGGCTTGCGCGATCGCCTGCGCGTCGCCGCGCAGCCCCGGAGCGACGCGCGTGCTGGCGCCGAGGTCGAGATCGGCCGATGCGTTGAGCACATCGCCCGGCAATCCGATGAACACCGGCCCCATCGGCGGCGCCAGCGCAACCTTGGCCGCGCGGCGAACAATGCGTGGCAAGTCCTCCACGCGATGCACCTCGACTGCCCATTTCACCAGCGGCCGCGCCATCTCGACGATGTCGCCCCAGAGCAGCGGTTCCGTGAGGGAAAACGTCTGGTCCTGCTGGCCGGCGGTGACGAGCATCGGTGCGCCCGCCTTCGCCGCGTCGTACAGCATGCCCATCGCGTTGCCGAGGCCGGGAGCGACGTGCAGGTTGCAGAAGGCGAGCTGGCCCGACGCCTGGGCGTAGCCATCCGCCATGCCCATGACGGTTGCCTCCTGAAGGCCGAGCACGTAGCGCAGCTCCGTCTCGCCAGCGAGCGCGTCCATCAGCGCGAGCTCGGTTGTCCCCGGATTGCCGAACAGCACCTTCACGCCTTCCTGCTTCAGCAGCGCGAGCAGCGCCTGCTTGCCCGTCATCACCGGCATCCCGTGTTCCTCTCGCTCGTGCGCTGAAACCGTAGCAGGCGACCGCAACCCCGGCCAGCCGGACGGGACTCGACTGTTCAGGCTCGTCCACTACCATCGCGGAGCAAGCATCACGGCGGAGGCGCGAATGGTCGAAATTCGCATTGATCGCATCGAGCCATTCGCAAACGGAATGGCGTTTGGCGCGACCGGTGCCTATGAGCGGGTGATTGGCGTCGCGGCGGGCGCGCTCGATCCGACCGATCCGCGCAACGCCGGCATCGCCGGACTCGACCAAGCGCCGCGCAACGCGAAAGGCCGTGTCGAGTACGAGGCCGACCTGTTTCTCCTGCGTCCCGCCGATCCAGCGCGCGGCAATCGTCATCTGCTGTTCGAGGTGCTCAACCGCGGCAGCAAGCTGATGATCCATATGCTCAACCAGCTCCCCGCACCGGAGACTGGCGCCATCAACGACCCGACATCGCCCGAGCACGCCGGTGACGGCCTGGTGTTCCGCCTCGGCTACACGCTCGCCTGGGCCGGCTGGGACCCCGACGCGCCGGCCAAGAGCGGCGGTATGACCGCGCGCATTCCCGCGCTCGCCGGTGTCGAACAGGAAATCCGCGACGAGTTTGTTTCTGGCACTCGCGGACCGGCGCTAGAAAAATTCCGCCTGAGCTACACGGCGGCCGATCAGGACAGCGCGCGGCTGACGATGCGCTACCGCGAACCCGACGAGCCGCGCGAAATGCCGCGCACGGCTTGGCGCTTTGTCGATCCGCGCAGCGTGGAACTGGTCGACGCCAAGCCGGAGCCGGGGATCATCTATGAACTGACCTATCGCGCGAAGAATCCTTGGGTCAGCGGCATCGGTTTGGCCATCACGCGCGACGTCGCGGCGTTCCTCCGCTCCGGCGCGGCGGAGAGCCCGGCACGCGGTATCGACGCGGCGTTTGGCTTCGGCATCTCGCAAAGCGGGCGCTATCTGCGCGACTTCATCCGCCAAGGCTTCAATCAGAGCACATCGGGAAAGAAGGTGTTCGACGGGGTGCTGACGCATACCGCCGGCGCCGGTGGCGTGTTCCTCAACGCCTTGTTCGCGCAGCCGTTCCGTACGCGTACGCAGCATCAGGATCACACCATGCCGGAGGCCGCGTTCCCGTTCTCGACAGTACTAACACGCGATCCGGCGAGCGGCGCCGAAGGAAGCCTGTTGCGCGGCGACGGGTTCGACCCGCTCCTGATCGAAAGCAACACCAGCAGCGAGTACTGGCAAAAGGGCGCGTCGCTGCTCTCGACCGACCCCGCAGGCACGCGCGATCTCGACCTGCCGCACACCACGCGGCAATTCCTCGTCTCCGGCACGCAACACGGCGGACGCGCCGGGACACCGTCCTCGCGCGGTAACTGCCAGAACGCGCGCAATCCGCACAGCGCGGCGCCGGCGGTTCGCGCGCTGCTGGTCGCGCTGGATCGCTGGGTGACGGAGGGCAAGAAGCCTGCTGATAGCCGCATCCCGCGCCTTTCCGACGGCACGCTGGTAGAAGCCGCGAAACTGGAATTTCCCCCCTTGCCTGACTTCGCCATTGCGAAACAGGCGAACAGCATCGGTCCACGCTATCGCCCGCTGGTGCCGGCGGTGGATGCCGACGGCAACGAACGCGCCGGGCTCCGTTTGCCCGATATCGCGGTCCCAGTGGCGACTTACACCGGCTGGAACGTCTATGCGCCGCCGTTTCCACATGGTGCGCTCTGCGATCGCGACGGCAGTTTCTTGCCCATCGCGAAGAACGATGCGGCACGGGCGACGGACGATCCGCGTCAATCGCTGGTCGCGCGCTACGGCAGCCATGATCGTTATGTGGCGCTGGTCCGCGCCGCCGCCGACGCGCTGGTCGATCACTGTCTGCTGCTAGCCGAGGATGCCGACGTTTACGTGAGTGCCGCGCAGGCGCTGCGGTTTTGATTGGGGGAAACGATGAGTCTCAAAGGCAAGAGCGCGCTCGTCACCGGCTCGCTCGGTGGGATCGGCTTCGCCACCGCCAACGCGCTGGCGGCACTGGGCTGCGACATCATGCTGAACGGATTCGCCGACGAGGCGGTGATTCGACAGCGGCAGGACGAACTCGCGCGCAAGCACGCCGTGCGTGTCGGATACCACGGTGCCGACCTCGCAGATCCGCCGCAGATCGCGCAACTCATCGATGTGACGGTCGCGACGCATGGCTCGCTCGACATCCTGGTGAACAACGCGGTGGTGCGATATTTCGCTCCGGTCGAAAAATTCGACCCGGCTGACTGGGATCGCGCGATCGCGGTCAATCTTTCCGCACCATTCCACCTGATCCGCCTCGGCCTGCCGCATATGCGCCGCGCCGGCTGGGGCCGCATCGTCAACATGGCGTCGGTGATGGGCTTCTTCGGCACGGTGGACCGGGTGGATTACGTCACCACCAAGACCGGCATCGTCGGCCTGACCCGCGCGGTGGCGCTGGAAGTGGCGCGGAGTGCCATCACCTGCAACGCGATCTGTCCTGGCGCCGTGTTGTCGCCCGCGACCGAAGGCCGGCTCGAAGCGGCAGCAGCGCGCGAGGGGCGCGACAAAGCCGAGCTGATGCGGGAGTATTTCGAGACGGGCACACGCCAACCCTCCGGCCGCTTTATCGAGGCGGACAACGTCGCTGGCCTGATCGCCTTTCTCTGCGGCCCTCACGGTGCCGACATCAATGGTGCGGCGCTGCCAATCGACGGCGCGTGGCTCGCAGGGCGTTAGAGCGCGCGCTATTCCGGCCGGATGCCGACATACTCGGCGCGCGGCCGGATCAGTTTCTTCTCGGCGTTCTGCTCGAGCGCGTGCGCGATCCAGCCGACACTGCGGGCCACCGCGAACAGCACGAGACCGCTGCCCGGCGGCAAGTGCAGCGCGCGACGCAGCGAGGCCAGCGCGAAGTCGACGTTCGGAGGCTGGCCGACGATGTCGTCCACCGCTGCGATCAGCGCGTCGCGCATTGCGTCCTTGGGAAGGCGCTGCAACAGGAAATCCGCGCGCGGGTCCTGGTCGGGATAGAGCGGGTGTCCGAAGGCCGGAATGCGCTCACCACGCCGCAGCCGTGCCTCGACCGTCGCGGGCGCATCGCCTGTTTGCTCGGCTTCTTCGAGCAGTAACTCCGCCAACGCCGTCGCGCCGCCATGCAGCGGGCCGGAGAGCGCGGCCAGCCCGGCGGAGACGCAGGCGTTGAGCGACGCACCGGTTGACGCCACGACGCGGGCGGCGAAGGTGGAGGCGTTAAGCTCGTGGTCCGCCAACAGCACGAGCGTGGCGCGGACGAGATCGGCGCCTGCTCGATCGAGCCGCCATGCACGCGCGACCTGTGCGTGGATCGGTGCGGCGTCCGGCCTCGTGCCGAGCATGCAAGCGACGATCGCTCGCAGCAGGCTGGCCCCATCCAAGGCGAGCCGCGCGGGTTCGCGGTTCCACATAGCGCGCGCGCCGGCATCGGACAGTGGCAACAGCGCCCGGCATCGTTCGATGGGCGGCGCGTCGTTGTATGGCTTCGGCAAGATGCGCCAAGGAACATCGGGCGCGGGAAGATCGTGGAACGGATCATGGTCCCCGCAATCCCACAGGAGCCCCGTGACATCTTCCAAAGTCGCGTGCTCGGCAACCACAGCGGCGTCCTGCCCCCGGTAGAACAGCCGCCCGCCTTCAACCAGCGTGATGCGCGAGGCGAGCGCGCCGACGCCCCAGTCGAGTGCCGCCGCGGCGATCGCCTGGGGCTTGCGGCCGCGCTCCTTGGCCTTCAGGAGGCGCGCCACATCGGCCGCGCGATACAGCCGCCGGCGCGGATTGGCCGGGTCCGGCTCGGTCGCGATCATGCCGCGGCTGACATAGGCGTAGAGCGTCGCCCGCGTGACACGGAGCGAGCGGGCGGCAGCGGCGGCATCGAGGACAGAGGCGGTGGACATTTCTGACGTTTGTATTGACTGGATCAATCAATATTGACGCTTCATTTTCCCGACGCAAGCTTCATCCCAGGCCTTTGGGGAGATTCCCGATGAAAGCGCATTTCGACAGCTTCGCCCGCTACAATGCCTGGGCGAATCAGCGCCTCTACGATGCCACTGCCGAGCTGGACGACACGCAATATCGCGAAGATCGCGGCGCCTTCTTCAAATCCATGCACGGCACGCTGAATCACCTGCTCGTCACCGACCGCATCTGGATGCGGCGGATCACCGGGGAGGGCGATGCGCCGGACCGGCTCGACGCCATCCTGTTCGAGGATCTTTCGGAGTTGCGCGTCGCCCGCGAGGCGGAAGATGCCCGGATCATCGAGCACGTCGCGGGGCTGAACGAGGCGCAGCTGAGCGGGGTGATCCGCTATCACCGCGTCTCGACGCCCGATTTTGTCGAGCAGGAACTGGCGCCGGCTCTGGCGCACTTGTTCAATCACCAGACACACCATCGCGGCCAAGCGCACGCGATCCTTACCGGACTGGTAGGTTCCGCGCCGGAACTCGATTTGCTGGCGTTCCAACGCCTCGTCGCCGCCAGGAAAGCCTGACGCGGCGACGGGACAATCGGGGCCTTAAAGAACCGACTTCGCCTGGCTCTGCGCGACGCGATGACTGTTGTCGATCGCCTGGACCATACGGTCGAAGCATTCGTCCTCCGGGCGCTGCTGGTGTCGGCAGCGCAGCAATTCCTGCAGGGCGGCAGGCGGAATGACAATGGCCCGATCCTGGTTGCGCCACGGCGGTGGCTCGGCGCGGGCGCTCGCGACAGAGGCCAGTGTGGCCAGCGCCAGTCCGATCGTCAGGGAGAATTTCATGGGGGTTCCTCCTCGGGCAACAGGGCTTTTGGATGCCCGATTCCGAGAGAGTCCGGCTGTTAACCGGTTCACACCCAGTACGATTTTCCCGTCATGCTCAACGGATGAACCCGGCGCTGCGCGGGATGAACAGCGACAGCTCGGGAATGCAAATGATGAGCATGAGCCCGACGAACAGCGCCAGCAGATAGGGCCAGTAGCTCCTTGCGTGCTGGAACACGCCGACATCGGCGAAGCGCAGCGCCATCAGCAGCCCGACTCCCATCGGCGGCAGGAACAGGCCGATGCCGACCGCGGCGGTTTGTACGATGTCGAAATGGATGGGGTTGATGCCCATATGCGTGGCGATAGGGAATACCACCGGGATCAACACCACGGCGGCTGGCAGTCCTTCGAGAACCATGCCGAACAGCATGGTCATCACTGCGACGCCGGTGAGGAATAGCCAGTGCGAGGATTCGAGCGGCGCCAGCAGCTCGCCAAGCAGGCGCGGCACCTCCATAACCCCCATGAGGTACTGAAAGATTGACGCCACTGCGAGCAGGAACACGACGGCGGCCGTCATGATCCCGCTCTCATAGGCGATCTCCGCGATCTCCCGCCAGCTCACGTTGCGGTAGTAAAACCGCGCTGCGAGGAATGCGTAGAGTGCCACCACCGCGCCAGCCTCGGTCGCGGTGAACACACCGAGGTAGAAGCCGCCCAGGATTACCACCGGCACCACCAGCGGAACCGCCGCTTCCCGCAAGGCGCGCAGCAAATTGCGCCAGCTCGGCCGCGTGTCGCGCGGCCAGCCGAGGATGTGCGCCTGGATCAGCACCAGCAGGCAGAGGCATAACGCCATCGTGGCGGCCGGGATGAAACCGGCGAGGAACAGCGCCACGGCCGACTGGTTGGTCACGGCGCTGATCACGATCATGAAGATCGCCGGCGGCACCAGCATTCCCATCGCCGTTCCGGCGGAAATGAGCGATGCGGCGTCCTCCGCGCGATAGCCGGCGCGGCGCAGCGGCGGCATCAGCGCCGAGCCGAGGGCCGAGACCTCCGCCATCTTGGAGCCGCAAATGTCGGAGAAGAAATACGACACTACGATCACGGACATGCCAAGCCCGCCGCGCAGCCAGCCGACCATCGCGCGCGCCAGCTCGACCAGCGCGGTCGACATGCCGCATCGTTCCATCAGGCTGCCGGCAAACACGAAGGAAGGAATGGCCAGCAGCACCCAGTTCTGCGAGCCGCCTATGATACTGGAGGCGACCATTTGCAGCGGATAGTGCCCAAGCCAGAGACCCACCACGCCGGCGACACCGAGCGCAAAGACGATCGGTAGGGAGAGGGCAAGCAGCCCGACGAAGACCAGCGCGGTCGCGGCGAGGATCACGTGCTATTCCCTCACCTCGGCGAGCGTGGGCTCGAGCGGGCGTGCGGCCGTGCCAAGCGCGTAGAGCACGATCAGAATGCCGCCCACCACGGCGGAGGCGTAGAGCCAGCCCAGACTGATCTCCAGCGCGGGCGAGGCCAGTCCGCCATTCAGCACGACGAGCTGCCAGCCGAGCCAGGCGAGCACACCCCCGAACGCGGCGATCAGTAGATGATTGAACACGTTGATGCTGCGCTGCACGCCGGGCGGGAAGCGATGCGTGAGCAATGTCAGCGTGAAATGGCTGCGCTCTGCGATGCCCACGGCGGCGCCGACCAGGGTCAGCCAGGTCAGAGTCAGCTCGCCGACTTCCTCGACCCAGAAGAAGTTTATCGGGTCCATGTCGAGATAGTCGGTAATCTCGACCATCACGTAGCGCAGGAACACGCCCGTCAGCATCACCCCGATGGCGAACAGCACCAGCGCGCCGACAATGATTTTCGGAGCGGCGAGTAGGTTCTTCCTCACGCGGGCGTCGCGACGATCAGGTCCCACAGCTCGGGATTGACCTTCTGATAATTCGGCCAGATCTTCGCCTGCGCGGCCTTCTTGAACGCTGCCCGGTCGGCCTCGTTGACCACCATGCCGTGCGGTTCGAGCAGCGCCTTCGCGGCGGGCAGCGTATCGACGCTCTCGGTCGCCTTGCGAATCCTCGCCTGCGCCTCCATCGACACATCCATCACCAGCTTCTGCTGCTCCGGCGTCAGGCCGTTCCACACTCCCAGGTTCATGACGTTCACCGTCGGCCCATAATTATGATACGTCAGCGAAAAGTATTTTGAGACCTCGTAGGTCTTGAGCGGGACCATGTTCACGACCGGCAGATCGGCGCCGTCGATCACCCCCTGCTGGGCAGCGGTGATCACCTCCGACCACGCCATCGGCACCGCGACGCCGCCGAGGCCGTTCACAGTGTCGGCGTAGACCTTCGCCAACTGCACCCGCAGCTTCATCCCGCGCAGGTCGCGCGGCTCGTTGATGGCGTGCCGCGTGTTCCAGAAATGGCGGAAGCCGTAATCGAAGAAGCACAGCACCTTGACGCCGTATTTCTCCTGGAAGGTCTTGTCGAGCTTGGCCCCGACATCGCCGTTGAACAGCCGATACGCCTGGTCGTAGCTGCTGACGAGATAGGGGACGAGAAACACCGACATCTCGGGAAACACCGTCCCGGCGGCGCCGGCGGGATTGCCAATGGCGATGTTGCCGGCCTTCACCGCGTTCATGATCTCGAGCTCCTTGGTCAGGAGCGTCGCACCCTGGAAATCCACCACCAGCTCACCCTTGGAGCGATCCGTCACCTCCTTGGCGAACCACGCGAAGGCGACCGCGGCACTCTCCGGCGGCGGGTTGACATGTGCGAAGACAAGCTTCTTCGGCGTGGTCTGGGCGAAGGCAGGGGCTTGTCCGAGGGCGAGGATACCCGCGAGGCCGCCAGCTCCCTTGAGGAGGCCGCGGCGCGAGGCGGTGGGTGCGAACAGATGTGCGCTCACGGACAATTCCCCCATTCGTTTCAGCGTTGACTCTGATCTACGACGGCATGGCGGACCTGGCAACTTGCACGCGGAGCGAGAATCCTGAACGCTCATGCGGTAAGGAGGCCGGGAGACAAGCGATGCCGACGCTCGCCGCACAAGGCTGCACCCTGAACTACGAACTGATCGACCTCGCCGCGCCCTGGCTGCCGGTGCGCGAAACCATCGTGTTCAATCACGGCGTCGGCGCGAGCCTCGACATCTGGGCGGAGTGGCTGCCCGCCCTGGTGGACCGCTACCGCGTGCTGCGCTTCGACATGCGCGGGCACGGCCGTTCGGGCTGGCGGGAGGGTGCGGCGAAGCTCACAATGGAGGCGCTGACCGACGATCTATTCGCGGTGATGGATGCCGCCGGCGTGTCGCGCGCACACCTGGTCGGTGAATCGATCGGTGGCACCATCGCGCTCAACGCGGCCCTGCGCAGCCCCGATCGCGTCGCCACGTTGACGGTCAGCAACGGCGCGCATGTCGGCGCTACTATCCGCTCGGTGCAGGATTGGCAGGAGATCATCGGCGCGCGCGGCATGGCGGGCTGGTCCGCCCACATGATGCCGCTGCGGTTCTTCCCGGGCACCATTCCCGACGAGCTGGCCCGCTGGTTCGAGGCGAACCAAGCCCGCGCCCAGCCCCAGGCTGTGCTGGAGATGCTGGAGGCGCTGGTCGGGGCCGATACGATCGACCGACTATCCGGTCTCAGGCCACCTGTATTGCTGCTGCACCCGGATAGCTCCCCCTTCATCCCGGTGCCACTGATGGCCGACTTCCTGGCACGGGTGCCCGACGGGCGCTTGCACGTGATCGGGCACGCCCGGCACGGGTTGCCGGTCTCGCACGCTCGCGTCTGTGCCGGCCTCCTGCGGGGCTTCCTGGCGGAACACCCGGCTGTCGAATAGAAATTCCTCGCCGCGCGTTGACTGGCCGTGACTGGACCGGAGCGGCGCCGGTCGGCCCGAGGAGGATGAGCGGAATGACCCACTACCCTTGCGACACGGTGCTGGACCTGATCGGCCACGGCGAAAACGAGGCGCGCGCCATCGGCGCGCCGGGGCGCCCTTGGCTGACCCACGGCGGGTTGCGGGCGCTCGCCCGTCGGACCGTTGCGGACCTCAACGGCTTCGGCATCGGGCGGGGCGACCGAGTGGCCATCGTGCTACCCAACGGCCCGGAGATGGCCGCCACCTTCATCGCCGTCGCGTCTGGTGCCACCACGGCGCCGCTCAATCCCGCCTACCGGCGTGAGGAATTCGAGTTCTACCTGAGCGACCTAAACGCCCGCGCACTTGTCATTCTGCAAGGCATGGACAGCCCGGCGCGCGCTGTGGCGGCGGAGAAATCCATCCCGGTGATCGAACTCGTGCCCGATGCCGAGGGGCCGGCCGGCGGCTTCACACTGCGGCCTGAAACTCCGCTCTCCGGCACGCCGCGCGAGGCTGGCCCTGCCGGTTGCGACGACGTCGCGCTGGTGCTGCACACCTCGGGCACCACCTCGCGGCCCAAGATCGTGCCGTTGCGTCATATCAACGTCACCGCCTCGGCCTACCATATCGGCGAGACGCTGGCGCTCACGCCTGACGACGTGTGCCTCAACATCATGCCGTTGTTCCACATCCACGGGCTGATTGCCGCCACGCTATCGAGCCTCGCCGCCGGAGCAGCGGTCTGCTGCACGCCGGGCTTCAATGCATTCCGCTTCTTCGCCTGGTTCGATGAGGTGCGGCCGAGCTGGTACACGGCGGTCCCGACCATGCACCAGGCGATCCTCGGTCTCGCCGGCCGCAACGCCGAGATCATCCGACGTGGTAGGCTGCGCTTCATCCGCTCCTCCTCGTCCTCGCTGCCGCCGCAGGTCATGGCCGCGTTGGAGGAGAATTTCGGCGTGCCAGTGATCGAGGCGTACGGCATGACGGAGGCGTCGCATCAGATGGCGTCCAACCCGCTCCCGCATCGCGGCGAGCGCTTCGCCGGCGCCGTCGGGCTCTCCGCCGGGCCGGAAATCGCTATCATGGACGGGGCGACCGATCTCGCTCTCGTCAGCAACGCTGCCTGACACTGACCGACTTGCCGGTCTGAGCTCTTTTTTCTGAATCGCGGTATCGGGCGATCCCCGTCTCTGCTGGGCGGGTTTACGCGCGCGCCAACCGCAACCACTTTTCTGAAATGATTCTATATGTCGGGATGTCTCGACATTAATGAAAAGTTCTGTTATTCCTTTCGTCGATGGTTCTCGACGGGACGAATCGGGCTTGGCGGGCAATGAGGTCATGAGGCGCGTAGCCAATTCTCCAGCGTGGATGACCAGCTTGGGGGCTCGACCAAGCAAAGCTTGTGGTCGGTCGCCAACGTGAGGGCGGGCCGGGCACGGCCTCGCTGCAAACCGCAATCAATGGAGGGGATTCCACCCATGAAATCTTGGTATTTGAAGAACGTCGGCCTCGGGCGTGTCGCTT
>JAFKFI010000035.1 GCA_017307285.1 Alphaproteobacteria bacterium
GGCACCGCACGGCCCAGCAGAACGAACACCAGCAGGACCGCCGCGTGCAGCACCGTCGAGGTGATCGCGGCACCGAGCCCCGACCGCCGTGCTCCCAGACGCCCGCGCGCGAGCCGATCCTCGGCATTCGCCCGGATCGCGGCGAAGGCCGGCGGCCTTCCGACCTCGGCGTTCGACCGCGACGCTACCGCCGACCATGTCCGAGACGAGATGCCCAATCGGCGTGTGGTCCGTGGATTGAGTGTCGAGCAGAGGAATACGAATTCCTACGACACATCATCGCACCGCCCAACCACCGCGAGGGGACAGAGCGCGCCGCGCCTTCTCGTCCCGCCGATTACCGGCGCTGGCGCTCCCTAGCCGATCGCGGCGGCGATCTCGGCGTCGGTCGCGCCGACCGCGCGGGCCGCCTCGGTGATGTCGCGCCAGCTCGTATCGTCGATGTCCACCCCCTCCGCGCCGCGCTTGGCGGCGGCGCGGCGCTCAGGGTCGCCGGGGACCAGGATCGCGTCGTGCCCCGGGGCAACGCGCGACGCCTTGATATGCGCCACGGACGACGCAACGGCCGCCCTGGCGTCGGCATCGCCGCGGATGCGGTTGAGGTCGATCACGATGGCCAACATGCTGTTGAGGATGCCCTCCTTGGTTGGCTCCTCGGCACGCTGGCCGCCGGTGAGCGCGGTCGACATCATCTCGCACAGCACCGCCAGCCCCGACCCCTTGTGGCCGCCGAAGGAGAGCAACGCGCCGGCGTGGTCGCGGATATAAACCGCCGGGTCGTTGGTCGGGTGGCCCTCGTCATCGATCAGGATGCCGTCGGCCAGCTTCTGGCCCTTGTTGTAGGCGACACGCACCTTGCCGCCCGCTACCGTCGTCGTCGCCATATCGAGCAGCACCGGGCCCTCGGGGCCGGGCAGGGCGGTGACGAACGGGTTGGTGCCGAGTCGCGCGTCGCGGCACGCGAACGGCGCCTGGGCGTAGTGATGGTCGGCGACGTTGACATAGGCGGTGAACGACATGCCGGCGGCCACCGCCATTTCCCCGTATGTGCCGACCCGGCCGATATGGGCGCTGTTGCGCAAGCCGAGCACGCAGGCGCCGGTCTCGCGGGCACGGGCGATCGCCCGGCGCACCGCCTCGCCGGCCATGCGCTGCCCGTAGCCCCGGCGCGCATCGAGCACCAGCAGCGCTCCGAAATCCACCACGGTCTCGGGCGTCTGGTTCGGCACCAGCAGCCCGGCCTTCAGCAGCCGCACATAAGCCGGTAGCATCCCGATCCCGTGGCTGTCATGCCCCGCGAGGTTGGCGCGCATCAGATGGTCGGCAACCTCGTGCGCCTCCGCCTCCTCGCTGCCCATGCGGCGGGCGACCAAGTGGGCAAAGGAGTAGAGTGCCTTGGACGACAAACGGGGCAAGTCGGGTCTCCTTATTCGCCGGCAAGCCGAGCCGGCATCAGGGGGGCGGCAAGACGCATCAGCGAGGAGACGTCCTGCGTGGTGTTGATCGCGAGCACCGCGTCCGCCAGCGTCGCACTCCGCTCTGCGCCGAGCACCGCGTCCGTGAGGCCGGCGAACTTCGCGCGCAATTCCGCCTCGGTGAGGAAGTTCGCGGGCTCGCCCTTGGGCACCACCACCTTGCGCACATGCTCCGCACCGCGCGCGCGGATCGTCACCTTGCCCGACATGTTGGCGGGGAACTCGGCCTCAATCTCGGGATCGAACTCGGAGCGGATCTTCGGCAGCAGCGCCCGCACCGTGTTGTCGTTCAGCAGCCGATAGCTGTCCCAGCCCATCGCGCCGGTGGCAAGGCCGGCGGCGACGACGAAGGGGCCGCTGAACTGGCCGTCCACCACGTTCGAGGGGTTGGCTTTCTTCTCCGCCGGCTCGCCGATCAGCATCATCCCGGCCTTGGGCAAGCCCAGCGTGACGCTCTCGACCTCCTCCGGCTTGAGGCCGAGCTCGGCGCGGATCGCCAGCGCGGCGTCGATGCTGGCATGACCGTAGCGGCAGGACGGGTAGGGCTTCACCGCCGTGTTCATCAGCTCGAACACTTGACCGAGCGCCTCGATGGCGCGCTCGGGCGTCGGGTTCGGCGCGTAGCCCTGCATGAAGCCGTGGCGTCCCTCCAACGGCTCGGAGGCACCCTTGAAGCCCTCGCGCGCGAGGGTCGCGGCGGTGAGGCCGTTGGTCGCCGCCCAGCCGACCTGGAATCGCTTGGTCCAGGCGCCGTTGTGCAGAAAGGCGAGGCTGCCGGCCGCCTGGCTCAGCGCGATGCCGAGGGCGGAGGCGATCTGCTCGGCGCCGAGGCCGAACACCCGCCCGGCGGCGACGGCGGCGCCGAACGTCCCGCATGTCGCGGTCGGGTGGAAGCCGCGGTCGTAATGCGCCTTGGCCGGCATCGCCAGCGCGACACGGCACGTCACCTCGTAACCGGCGACGATGCCGGCGAGCACATCCGCGCCCGAGGCCCCCACCATCTCGCCGGCGGCGATCGCTGCCGGGATCACCGGCGCACCGGGATGCAGCGAGCCGGCCGCATGGGTATCGTCGAAATCGAGCGAGTGGCCGAGCGCGCCGTTGAGGAGCGCCGCGCCGGCCGGCGTATAGCGGGCGGGATCGCCGAACACGCCGGAATTGCCGGCGGCCAGACCGAGCGCGCGGACGGCGGCGAGCAGGGAAGGGGTGCTCTCCGCGTCATGCCGCGCCCGCACGATGTTGCCCACCAGGTCGAGCACCAGGAAGCGCGCCCGCTGCACCACCTCGGGCGGCAGCCGATCGAGCCCGATGTCCGCGCTGAAACGCGATAGCTCCGCGGTGACGCCGCTCATGGCCGTTCCCTCCAGGATTGCCGGCACTCTGGCCCAATCCGGGCAAGGTTCCAAGATGGAGAGGACTTCACGGGAGTTCGGTTGAACCCGACTCGGCGACCGTGGCAATGATCGTGCCATGCTGCCTTCCCGCCCCCCGATGCTGTCCCGCCGCACGCTGCTGGTGGCCGCCGGCGCCTCCGCGATGCCAGTCCTGCCGGCCCTCGCCGCCGATTCGTTTCCCGGCTTCGTCGGCGGCCTGCGCGCCGAGGCGCGTCGCGCAGGCATTTCCGAGCGCACCCTCGATAGCGCCCTCGCCGGCCTGCGGCCGAACGCGAAGGTGCTGGAGCTCGACCGCCACCAGCCCGAGTTCACCATGACCTGGGACCGCTATCGCGCCACTCGGCTGTCCGAGCAGCGGATCGCCAACGGCCGCGAGGCGTTCCGGCAGGCTCGCCCGACCTTGCTCGCGGTCGCGCGCCGGTTCGGTGTCGATCCCGGCGTGATCGTCGGCATCTGGGGGCTCGAGTCGAACTACGGCGGCTACACCGGCGGCTTTGGCGTGGTGGAGGCGCTGGCGACGCTTGCCTGGGAGGGACGGCGGGCGAAATTCTTTCGCGCCGAGCTGATGTCTGCGTTCCGCATCCTCGACCACGGCGACGTGACGGCGCAGCGCATGACCGGCAGCTACGCGGGGGCAATGGGCCAGCCGCAGTTCATGCCGAGTTCCTATCAGCGCTACGCCGTGGATTTCGACGGCGACGGGCGGCGCGACATCTGGGACAGCCGCCCCGACGTGCTCGCCTCGATCGCCAACTACCTGTCGCGCTCCGGCTGGCACGCCGGCGAGCCGTGGGGTCAGCCGGTGCGCGTGCCACCGAGCCTCGATGTCGCGTCGACCGGGCGGGAGAACCGACGCACGCTCGGCGAGTGGATGCGGATGGGTGTGACGCGCGCCGACGGACGGCCGTTCTCGCGCGGCGACGTGCCCGCCGCCCTCGTGCTGCCGGACGGCGCAGGCGGCGAGGCGTTTGCGACTTACAGCAATTTCAACGTTATCCGCCGCTACAATCCATCCGACTATTACGCGCTGTCGGTCGGCCTGCTCGGCGACAGCGTCGTGGCGTGAGGCGCTTCTTGCTCGTGCTCCCGCTCGCCCTGGCTGGCTGCGCAACGCCACGACCCGCGCCCTATCCGCATTTCGTCCTGGGCGACGCCTATCAGGCCGGCGGCGTCTGGTACTACCCGCATGAGAGCTTCAACGCCGAGCAGACCGGGCTCGCGAGCATCGAAACGGGCGCCCACGCGGCGCTCACGACGGATGGGGAGATATTCGACCAGACTGCCCTCGCCGCGGCGCACCAGACGTTGCAGCTGCCGGCGATCGCCCGTGTGACCAATCTCGAAAACGGCCGACAGGTGGTGGTGCGGATCAACCAGCGCGGCCCCGCCTCACCGGCGCGCCTCATCGCGGTGACGCGGCGGACGGCGGAATTGCTCGGCTTCGCCGATGCCGGGGTCGCCCGCGTGCGCCTGCAAGTGCTCGACGCCGAGAGCCACGCGGTCGCCGACCCGTTGCGCGGTGCCGCCGGGCCGACCCTCGCCATCGCGGCGGCGCCGCGCGGAGAGGTGACGGAGATGGCACTCGCGCCACCCGCCGGAGCCGTTCAGGCCAGCCAGGTACGCGTCGTGCCGGGCAGCCCGGAGCCGACCAGCATCGACGGATCGCGTCGCGACCTGCCTACGGTTCCCGCGCGCCTGCCCGAGACCGTGACGCAGACCGTCCCCCACCCGGGCTCGCTCTACGTGCAGATGGGAACCTTCAGCCGCCGCGAGTTCGCGGAGCGACAGCGAGCACGGGCACCCGGCGTGAACGCCGCCATCGAGCGGGAGCGAATCGGCCGCTCTGAGACGTATCGTGTACAAGCCGGGCCGTTCGCAACCGTCGCGGAGGCCGACGCGGCGCTGAACACAGTCATTCGCGCGGGCATTTCCGACGCGCGTATCGTGGTGGAATAGGAGCGCGAAGCGATGATGAACCGCCGTTCCATGCTGCTGGCGGGCATCGCCGCGACAATCGCGCTGCCTGCCGCGGCACGATCCCCCGCCTCGCGCGGCAAGGCCAAGGCGAAGGACCCGGTGCCACCCGGCACCCCTGCCAACACGCCGATCGGGCCGGTCGACACGGCGGCGCGCTGGGCCTTCATCACCGATTTCAACACGGGCGCAACCTTGCTCGACAAGGACGCCGACGTTGCCATGCCGCCTTCCTCAATGACCAAGCTGATGACCGCGTATCTGGTCTACGCCGCGCTGAAATCGGGCAAGCTGAAGCTCACCGACGAGCTGCCGGTGAGCGAGAAGGCCTGGCGGATGGGCGGGTCCAAGATGTTTGTGCAGGTCGGTACCAGCGTGAAGGTCGAGGATCTGATCCGCGGCATGATCGTGCAGTCGGGCAACGACGCCTGCATCGTGCTGGCCGAGGGCATCGCGGGTTCGGAGGAGCAGTTCGTCGATCAGATGAACGCCAAGGCCAAGCAGCTCGGGCTGACCAACTCGACGTTCCGGAACTCGACCGGCTGGCCGGACCCCGAGCACCGCATGTCGTGCCGCGACATCGCCACGCTGGCGCGCCGGCTCATCCAGGATTTTCCCGAGTATCTCCACTACGATTCGGAAAAGTCATTCAAATACAACAACATCGAGCAGGAAAACCGCAATCCGCTGGTGCAGAAGGGCACCGCCGACGGGCTCAAGACCGGGCATACCGAGGAGGGCGGCTATGGGCTGTGCGCCACCAGCCTGCGCAACGGTCGGCGCGTCATCGTGGTGCTCAACGGCATGACCTCGATGCACCAGCGCGCCGAGGAAGGCGAGCGGATGATGGAGTGGGCATTCCGCGAATTCGAGAACGTGACTCTGTTCACCGCCGGCGACGTGGTCGAGCGCGCGCCGGTCTGGCTCGGCACGGCGCCCTCGGTCCCGCTGGTCGGCGGGCGCGATCTGATCGTCACCATGCCCCGCAACTGGCGGAAGAACGCCAACATTTCCGTGGCGTATGACGCACCGATCAGCGCCCCGGTCGCCAAGGGCGATCAACTTGGCAAGCTGACCGTCAGCGGCCAGGGCGTGCCCGGCATGGAAGTGCCGCTGCTTGCTGGTGCTGACGTGCCGAAGCTCGGGCTGCCAGGACGCGCGATGGCGGTGCTGTCGCACTACGTGACGGGCAGCTGAGCTGGCGAGCCCGGACGGACCCGGCCGCTTCATCACGCTGGAGGGCGGCGAGGGGGCGGGCAAATCGACCCAGACGCTGCTACTGGCCGATGCGCTTGCCGCGAGCGGCAAGCCCGTGCTGCGGACACGCGAGCCAGGCGGATCGCCGGGAGCCGAGCGGCTGCGAGCCTTGCTGCTCTCGGGCGAGACGAGCTTCGCCTCGCAAGCCGAGACGCTGCTGCATTTCGCCGCTCGCGCCGATCACGTAGCCCGCACGATCCGCCCCGCGCTCCAAGCTGGCCTTTGGGTGATCTGCGACCGCTTTGCCGATTCCACGATGGCCTATCAGGGCTATGGGCAGGGGGCGCCGGTGGACACGATCGTGGCGCTGACCGGGCTGGTCGGCCTGCGGCCGGAGCTGACGCTCGTGCTCGACGTGTCCGAACAGCTCGCCGCCGCGCGGCTCAGCGCCCGCGCCGCGCGTCCGGATCGCTACGAACGGCTGGACAGCGCGTTCCACGCGCGCGTGCGGGCCGGCTTCCGTGCTATTGCCGCCGCCGAGCCGGCGCGCTGCCGGCTGATCGCCGGGGACGGGACGGAGGCGGAGGTGCATGGACGGATCATGGCGGCCATCGGGGAGCGATTCGGCGGGCCGGCATGACGGCGCCTGAGCCGCGCGCCAACCCGCTGCTGGTCGGGCACGCGGCAGCTGAGGGCGTGTTGCTCGACGCGCTGCGTTCGGGGCGGATGCATCATGCCTGGCTGATTGCCGGCCCCCCTGGCATCGGCAAGGCGACGCTCGCCTTCCGGTTTGCCCGCCGGTTGCTCGCCGGGATGCCCAGCTCAGACGAGACCCTGGCGCTCGACCCGGCGCATCCGGTGTTCCGCCGTGTCGCCGCCGGATCGCACGCCGACCTGCTGACGGTGGAGCGCGCCTACGACGAGAAGCGCAAGCGGACCCGCACGCAGATCGCGGTGGACGATATTCGCAAGATCAACGGCTTCATGGGCCTGACACCCGCAGAAGGCGGCTGGCGCGTGGTGCTGGTCGATGGTGCGGAGGACATGAACCAGAACGCCGCCAACGCGCTGCTCAAGGTGCTGGAGGAGCCGCCGCCGCGCGCCGTCCTGCTGCTCGTCTGCGACGCCCCCGGCCGCCTGCTGCCGACCATCCGCAGCCGCTGCCGCAGGCTCCGCCTCTCGCCGCTACAGAGCTCGGACATGGATGGGCTGCTCGCCGCCTATCTGCCGGACATGGCGCCGGAGGAGCGGGGCCGGCTCGCCGCGTTGGGGGAGGGCTCGCCGGGGCGGGCCTTGCTGCTCGCCGAGGAAGAGGGGCTGCGGCTCGCCGGGCTGGTGGATGAGATCATGGAGGAGCTTCCGGCCTTGCGTCCGGCGCGCGGCTACGAGGTCGCCGACGCGCTGGGGCGGAGCGAAACCGCGTTCTCGACGTTCATGGACTTGTTGCGTGCGTCGCTATCGACGGCAGTGCGGGACGCGGTGCGCGGCCGCGCCGATCCCGAGCAGGCGCGACTGGTGGCGGCGCGGCCCCTTGATGCCTGGGGCGACGTGTGGCACGCGCTGACACGGCTGCAGGACGAGACGGAGCGGTTCAACCTGGATAAGCGCCAGGCGATCCTCTCCAGCCTGTCGCTGCTGCGCGGACCCGCATCGAGTATGCAATGAAACAACGCTACTACATCACGACACCCATCTATTACGTGAACGGGGCGCCGCATATCGGCCACGCCTACACGAGCATCGCGGCCGACGTGCTGGCACGCTGGAAGCGGCTCGACGGGTTCGACGTGTTCTTCCTCACCGGCACCGACGAGCACGGCCAGAAGGTCGAGCAGGCCGCTTCCGAGATGGGGCTCGACCCCCAGAGCTACACCGATCAGGTCTCCGCCGATTTCCGCGACATGGCGGACCGGATGGGTATTTCATACGACGATTTCATCCGCACCACGGAGGAGCGCCACAAGGCCGGCTGCGCTGCGCTCTGGCAGCGGATGGAGGCGGCGGGCGAGATCTATCTCGGCCACTACGAAGGCTGGTACGCGGTCCGCGACGAGGCGTTCTACGACGAGGCCGAGCTGACGACGCGGCCCGACGGCAGCAAGGTGGCGCCATCGGGTGCGCCGGTCGAATGGGTGCGCGAGCCGTCCTACTTCTTCCGCCTCAGCGCCTGGCAAGAGCGGCTGCTGAAGTTCTACGACGAACACCCTGACTTCATTGCGCCGCAATCTAGCCGTAACGAGGTGCTGAGCTTCGTGCGTGGCGGCCTGCGCGACCTCTCGATCAGCCGCACCAGTTTCAAATGGGGCATCCCGGTGCCGGGCGATCCGGCGCATGTGATGTATGTCTGGCTCGACGCGCTCGCCAACTACATCACCGCACTCGGCTATCCGGATGCCGACGCGCCGCGCTGGGTGTTCTGGCCGGCGGACCTGCACGTCGTCGGCAAGGAGATCACCCGCTTTCACGCGGTGTACTGGCCGGCCTTCCTGATGGCGGCCGGCGTCGCGACGCCGAAACGGGTCAGCGCCAACGGCTGGTGGGTCGTCGAGGGCGAGAAGATGAGCAAGTCCCTCGGCAACGTGCTCGAAGCCCGCGAGATGGCGGCGACCTATGGGCTCGACCAGGTGCGCTATTTCCTGTTGCGCGAGAAGCCGTTCGGCGCCGACGGGAATGTCAGCCGGCAAGCGCTCATCACCCGCATCAACGTCGAGCTCGCGAACGATCTCGGGAATCTCGCGCAACGCTCGCTGTCGCTGATCGCACGGAACTGCAGCGGCGCGCTGCCGGGCAGGGGGCCTGCCACCGAGGACGACACGGCGTTGCTGGCCGCCGCCGAGGCGCTGCCAGAGACGCTGCGCGACCGACTGGACCGGCAGGCCTTCCACGAGGCACTGGAAGAGACGTGGAAGGTCATCCGCGCCGCCAACGGCTATATCGACCGGCAGGCGCCGTGGGCGCTGCGCCGCACCGACCCCGTGCGGATGGCGGCAGTGCTGCGCGTGCTGGCCGACACGCTGCGCGCGGTCGCGACGGTCTTGCAGCCGTTCATGCCGGGCTCGATGGGCCGAATGCTCGACCAGCTCGGCGTTCCGAAGGACGCGCGCGATCTGGCTGCCCTTGCCGCGCCGCTGCCCGACGGCACGCCGCTGCCCGAACCGCAGGGCGTGTTCCCGCGCTACGTCGAAGCAGCGGGATAGAATTTTGATGTTGATCGATTCGCACTGCCACCTGGACTATTTCACCGAGGCCGAGCTGCCCGGTGTTCTGCAACGGGCCGCCGAGGCGGATGTCGCCGAGATGGTGACGATCGGCACCCGGCTCGACCAGGCGCCGGCGTCCAAGGCGCTCGCCGAGGCGCACCCGCAGGTCTGGTGCACCGTCGGCGTGCATCCGCACCACGCGGGCGAGGCGCCGGTTCCCGCGCCGGAGGCGATTGCCGCGCTGACCGAGCATCCGAAGGTCATCGGCATCGGCGAATCCGGGCTCGACTATTTCTACGACAAGTCGCCGCGCGACGTGCAGCAAGCGAGCTTTCGCGCCCATATCCGGGCGGCGCGACTGGCCGGCGTGCCGCTGGCGATCCACGCCCGCGACGCCGACGACGACATCGTGGAAATCCTCCGAGACGAGCGCGATAACGGTGGTGACTTCGCGTTCCTTCTGCACTGCTTCAGCTCCGGCCGCCCCCTGGCCGAGGCCGCGGTGGCGATGGGCGGCTATGTGAGCTTCTCCGGCATCCTGACTTTCCCGCGCTCCGAGGCGTTGCGCGACATCGCTCGCGACCTGCCTGAGGATCGGCTGCTAGTGGAGACCGACGCACCGTATCTCGCCCCCGTCCCGTTTCGCGGCAAGCGCAACGAACCCGCCTGGACGGCGCACACCGCGAAGGTGCTCGCGCAGGCGCGCGGGCTCGGGATGGCGGCGATCGCCGACCTGACGACGGA
This sequence comes from Alphaproteobacteria bacterium, assembly GCA_017307285.1. Classification (GTDB taxonomy): domain Bacteria; phylum Pseudomonadota; class Alphaproteobacteria; order Acetobacterales; family Acetobacteraceae; genus JAFKFI01. The sequence continues at coordinate 9,985 of JAFKFI010000035.1, forward strand.
GAATTTCCGCCGCTTGTTCCAGAAGACGGCCTGATCCCGATGCGGGTGACGGTCCTGGGTTGCGGCGGCTCGACCGGCGTGCCGGCGATTGGCGGAGCCGACGGCACCGGCGATTGGGGCGTATGCGACCCCGCCGAGCCACGCAACCGCCGCACCCGCGCCAGCATCGTGGTCGAGAGCCGCGCGGGCTCGCGGCTGCTGGTCGACACGTCGCCCGACATGCGCTCGCAGCTGCTGGCCTGCCGCATTCCCGCGATCGATGCGGTGTTGTTCACTCACGCCCACGCCGACCACATCACCGGGCTCGACGACGTGCGCGTGCTCAACCGCATCGCCGATCGGCCGCTCGACGCCTTTGGGACGGCCAAGACCCTTGACGAGATCGTCAGCCGCTTCGGCTACGCTTTTCTGCCGTGGCAGCCGCCGGGTTTCTATCGTCCGGTTCTGGTGGAACGCCGGGTCGAGCCGGACGCGACCATCCGCGCGGCCGGGTTGGAGGTTTGCCTGTTCAACCAGGACCACGGGTTCACCGAGTCCCTCGGCCTGCGGATCGGCGGCTTCGGCTATTCAACCGACGTGGTCGAGTTGGACGAAGCCGCGTTCGCGGCGCTGGCGGGCGTGGACACCTGGCTGGTCGACTGCTTCCAGCGCGCGCCGCATCGGACACACGCGCATTTCGAGCGGGTGCTGACCTGGGCAAACCGGCTCGGCGCACGACGCACGGTGCTGACCCATATGGGCTCGGACCTCGACTGGGCCTGGATGCTGGCAAACCTGCCGCCCGGCGTGGAACCTGGCTACGACGGATTGGTGCTGGACCTGCCGGACTGAGAATATGGTCAAGTTTCCATAATATCCCTTCTGCGGCATGCGGCGGCTTAGCCGCGGGCCGGGGCGCCGGCTTCCCCTGGCTGCGTCGGTTGGCGTGGTAGCTGTCGACGCTACCGCGCCAGCCCCACTCGTCTGTCAGCTTCCACGTCGTCACCGGGCCGGTGCCCTTGCGCGCGACGATGTTCATGGCGTGCAACTGCTTCAATGCACGCGAGACCGATCCGTCTGTGATCGCGAGTTCCGCCGCGAGCTTCCGCTGATCGAGCCTGCGCCAGTCAGTCCAGCCGAGGTGCAGCGGCAGCGAAAAGAGCACCTTCCATGTCGCCGCGCTGTCGATGCTGCGGGCGACCTCGGGGATGATGTCGGTGAATTGGGTCATGAACGGCCGTCCGAAGCTCCTGCTGGGGTCGCGGTCCTGGCTGACCGGATGCCGTGTTCCGTCTTCGGTCACGAGGTAGGCGATGCGGCTGCGCGGCATTCTGCACCCAGAGGGGATTATTTCTGAACGTGGGCAGATTGGCGAGCCGAATCGCGCTGCGGCAAGGGCGTCTGTGGTGGCTGACTCCTAGAATCGTCATCCTGGTCGTGGTCGAGCTGTCCATCGGGCCCCTGACCGCAGAGTCTCGGGGGGCCTGTGGTCAGGTCGGGCACGATCCGGCTCTTGTCCACAGCCTTGAGGTTGCGCGGCCGGCCGCTGCGCGCGGCCGGTCGGGAGGCAAGGATCGCGCAGGGTCGAAATGTCATCGGCTGAAATCGACGATAGAGGGTGGCATGGAAGTTGCTTCAACTTCCGATTGATAGCAGCCGCCCCGCTCGCGTATCCATCGCGCAATGCCGACGTCTCCCCGATGCTGGCAGGACGGTGCGCCCGGTCTGGCTGGTCGCCGCAGCTAAGCCGGGCCGGGCGTGACGGGGGCGAGGCGCACCAAGCCCCCGTCGAACCCTCCACCCCTTCCCAGGCGGGAGGCCCCGCAAGTGGCTCATGACGAGGCGGAAGCCGCACCCTCGGCGCTGCTGCGCACGGCCTTCGGGCAGTTCGCGCCTGGCGTCTCGGGCAACCCTGGCGGCCGCCCGTCCTATCCGGTCGAGTTGCGCGACGCCTGCCGCGAGGCCACGGCCGAGGCGGTCGCAGTGCTGCGCGAGCTGCTGAGCAGCAAGCGCGAGCCTGGCTCGGTGCGCCTGCGCGCCGCCCGCGAGCTGCTTGACCGGGGCTATGGCCCCCCTGCCCCGACCGCCCCCGACCCGCCCGCGCCGCCGGTGATCGAGGGAGTCGCCATCGATGTCGAGGCGGCGGCAGCCGCGCGCCGTGTCGTCGAGCTGGTCGAGGCGGCGTACGTGCTCGGCGTCGTCGAGCTGCCGCGCGAGGGCGCCGCCTGGCGCCGGATCGACGATTTCCGCCAGCTACGCCAGTGGGCGCGCGACGGCGCGCTGACTGAGGCCGAGCTGCGCGCGCTCGAGCTCACCCGGCCGGGGGCGCTGCTGCCCTGGGGCTGGAAGCCGGGCCTGGTCCGTCGCGACTGAAAAGCCGCAGTCGCCGCCTGCCAAGATCACTCGTTGCGCCTTGTCATCGCGGAAAAATCACGCGGCGAGCGGCGGCGGCGGATCGTCGGCCTCGGCGAGGTGGTCGGCGAAGATGAACGCCGCCGCACAGCGGGTGTCCACGAGCTCGCGGAACAGCGCGAGGGCCTGCCTGGTGTCGATCTCGCGCGCGCTGAAGCGGCCGCGCTCGGGCGCCGCCTCGCCGAGCTGGCGGGCGTAGCGGACCGCCTCGGCCCTGGTGCCGAAGCCGTGCCGCACGAAGCGGCCCTCGGGGTCGTGGATGGCGAACCAGTCCTCGTCGGTGCGCTCGCTCATGGCGGTCTCCTGTCGTTGCGGGTGGGAATTGGCGCGGCCGGCGCGGCGGAAGCCGCGGCGATCCCGAGCCGCTGCGGCGGGCGGGGCGCGGGTCAAGCCCCGCAGCCCCGCAGGGGTCGGCGGAGCCGAGGGCTTGAGGCGTGCCGCGTCCGACGCCAGCCCCGAGCCGCCAATGGAGCCACGCCTCGGCCTCCGGTGCGCCGGGGGGGGGGCGAGGTGG
>JAFKFI010000036.1:0-24199 GCA_017307285.1 Alphaproteobacteria bacterium
ACGAAGCGCGCGTGCAGGGCGGTAAACCGCCGCTGCGTCGCCGTCAGATAATCGAACAGCCGGAGGAACAGCGGCGCCACCGCCGGCGCGTTGCCGTCCACCCGCATCTGGCGCAGCGAGAAGGTCTCGCCCAGCGCCCGCTTCACCGCTCCGATGAACCCCGCAAAGCGCGGCACCAGGCCGGAAGGGGGTGAGGAGGACAGAGTGGGGCTCATGACCAGGAGAGGATAGGATTAGTTAGATATAATGTCAAGAATTATCGCTCGCCGGCGCCCGGCACGGGGCGCGCGAGCAGCGCGCGGCGATCGATCAGGGCAAGCGATACTAGACACCCCGCCGCGGCGCTCGCCGCACTCCCCAGCATCGCGGCGCGGAAGCCCGCGAGCACGCCGGGCAGCTCCGACGCGCCCTGCCCGGCATGCGAGGCGAACACCGCACCCAGCACCGCGACCCCGAGCGTCGCACCCACCATCCGCGCGGTGTTGCCGAGGCCGGACGCGGTGCCCGACCGCTCGGCCGGGGCGCTCGCCACCGCGACCGCCATCACCGGCCCACCGTTGAGCCCGAGCCCCGCACCGACGACCAGAGCAAAAAACTCCACCGCCCAGAACGGCGTCGCACGGCCGACCAGTGCCAGGCCGAGCAGCCCGCCCGCCATGCACGCCATCCCCGCCGCCATCACCGCTCGCGCGCCCCATTCCGAGGCGAGCGCGCCCGACCGGCGGGACACCACCACGAAGGCCAGCGCCATCGGCAGCATGGCGAGCCCAGTCCACAGCACGCCGAGGCCGCGCACCGCCTGCAAATAAATCGGCAACAGGAACAACATCGCGTAGATGCCGAACGTCATCAGGGCCGCCACCAGCATCGCGGCCGAGAACGGCGTCGAGCGGAACAACCCAAGCGGCACCATCGGCGCTCGCCCCCGCGCCTGCGCCAGGATGAACAGCGTCAGGGCCAGCGTTCCGCCGATCCCGCAGCCGATGGTGGGCGCGGCGGCCCACCCCCAGCGCGGCCCCTCGATTACCGCCAGCGACAGCAGGCCGAGTGCCGCGATGGCGAGGGCCTGGCCCGGCAGGTCGAGCCGCCGCCCCTCGGGGCTCGCCGATTCCGGCAGGTCGCGCAGCCCCATCGCCACCGCGAGCGCTGCGACCGGAACGACGACGAGAAAGATGCCGCGCCATCCCGCGAATTCCAGCAGCAACCCACCAGCGGTCGGCCCCACGGCGAGCGCGATGCCATTGCAGCTCGCCCACACGCCGATTGCCCGCGATCGCTCGCGCCCGGCGGGGAACACGTCGGCGATGATCGCGAGCGAGCTCGGCAGTGCCAGCGCCGCGCCAAGCCCGGTCAGCGCCCGCCCCACGATCAATACCGCGACGCCCGGCGCCAAGCCGCAGAGCAGCGATCCGGCCGCGAACAGCAGAATGCCACTCAGGAAAATACGCCGCCGTCCGTAGAGATCGCCCAGCGTTCCCCCGGTCAGCAGGAGGCAGGCATAAGCCAGATTGTAGCCATCCAGCACCCATTGCAGCGCGCCCACCCCGGCGCCGAGATCGGCGCCGATGCTGCGTGCCGCGAGATTGACCACCGATGTGTCGAGCTGCGCGATCAGCACGCCCAGGCAGACGATGAACAGGATGCGAGAGCGATTGAGCAGCATATCCATCTCCCGAAAACCTCTCCGGGAGATAGAGGCGGTGCCGCCCTCGGTCGCGCGCGATCGCTTCGGTGCCGGCCGAAGCGATCGCGGAGGGGATTAGCCCTGGCCGGACGCCGAGTCCGGCGTGATCTCGTACATGATCCGCACGTCGCCCGGCTGGTTCCAGGGATATTTGTCCTTGCCGAGATACTTCTTCGCCAGGCCGTCGATATGCGCGTCGGCACCCTGCTCGGAAACGCGCTCCACCCGGCCGCGCACCTGGAGGTAGCGATAGGCGTTGTCGGGGTCCAGGATCGCCAGCGCGACCTTGGAGCCTTGCGAGAGATTGCGCGCCTTCACGCGGCCCTTGGCGGTGTTCACCCGGATGTGCTGCCCGTCATAGTCGAACCACACCGGCGTCACCTGCGGTGAGCCGTCCGGCATCACCGTCGCGAGCTCGGCGATCGCCTTTTTCTGCTGCAGCAAATCGAGATACTTGTCGGGAATGCCGGCCATGCTCGTGCGCTCCTGTCCATGCGTGTCCGGGGAGCCCGGACAGACACAAGCTATGGCGGCACCCGGCGTTTACAACGAAACCCCCTCGCACCGTCATGGTCCGCGGAGGCGGACCATCCACGACTTTACGGGCCAGCAAGAAGGGCGTGGATGGTCGGCCTTCGCCGACCATGACGAGGACGCCGAGTTACCTTACCCCCTGGCCGACTGAATCATCCGCCCGAGCGGCCGCCCGCCGAAGATGTGGACGTGGAAATGCCCGACCTCCTGCCCCGCATGGTCGCCCATGTTAGCCAGTGCCCGATAACCCGGCGCCTCCAATCCGAGCGACCGCGCGACATGGCCGACGGCGCGGAAAAATCCGGCGATCTCCGCATCGCTCGCGCCCGCGCTGAAATCCGCCAGCGAGCAATACCGCCCCTTCGGGATCACCAGCACATGCACCGGCGCCTGCGGATTGATGTCGTGGAAAGCCAGCGCCCATTCGTCCTCGTAGACTTTGCGGCTCGGGATCTCGCCGCGCAGGATCTTGGCGAACACGTTCGCATCGTCGTACGGCGGCAATCCGGTCACGTCCATCCTCGATCTCTCCGATCCGTCAGGGAATCTTGGTGGTGTCGAGACCGAATACGGCCGGCAATGCCTTGGCGCGGGACGCCTTCTCGGCGACGCCGCTGACGCCCTCGCGCCGCTTCAATTCCGCCCACACCTCGTCCGGCCGCACCCCGGCATCCACCCACAGCACGATCAGGTGATAGAGCACGTCCGCACTCTCGGCGACCAGCGCATCGCGATTGCCGGCGACCGCTTCGATCAGGCACTCGACCGCTTCCTCGCCGAATTTCTGCGCGACCTTCGTCCTGCCGCGCGACAGCAGCCGGGCCGAATGGCTCACCGCCGGGTCGGCATCGCGGCGGTTCGTCACGACGGTCCAGATGCGGTCGAGCACGGCGGCGCTGGGGCCGAGCGCCAATGGCGGCGGCGGGCGCGATAGCTCCGCCGGCTGGCTGCGCCGGATCGCCTTCTTCGGCTTGGCGCGCGGCTTGGCCTCGCGCGGCACCGCCTTTTCCGGCCGCTTCTTTTTGGTCGCCTTGGTCGCCTTTGCCATCGGCTTTGTCCTAGGCAGCCCGATCGACGAGCCGCACCGGCAGGCCCGCCGCGTGGAGGGCGCCCTTCACCTCGGCAATCGTGAAAGTACCGAAATGGAACACGCTCGCCGCGAGCAGTCCCGTCGCCCCGGCCCCGGCACCCTCGACGAAATGCCCGAGCGAGCCGACCCCGCCCGAGGCAATCACCGGCACCCGCACCGCCGCGCAGACTTGCCGCAGCAGCTCGGTGTCGAAGCCAAGACCGGTGCCGTCGCGGTCCATGCTCGTGAGCAGAATCTCGCCCGCCCCCAGCTCGGCCATGCGCCGGCACCAGCCGATCACCTCGATCCCGGTTTCGCGCCGGCCGCCATGTGTAAACACCTCCCAGCGTCCCGCGCCGGTCCGCTTGGCGTCCACCGCCACCACCACGCACTGGCTGCCGAATTTCTCTGCCGCCTCGCGCACCAGCTCCGGCCGCGCCACCGCCGCCGAGTTGATGCTGCACTTATCGGCACCCGCCAGCAGCAGGCGGCGCATGTCCTCGACAGCGCGGATGCCGCCGCCCACCGTCAGCGGCAGGAACACTTGCGCGGCAGTCCGCCCCACCACGTCGAGGATGGTGTCGCGGTTCTCGTGGCTCGCGGTGATGTCGAGGAAGCACAGCTCGTCCGCACCCGCCGCGTCGTACACCCGCGCCTGCTCGACCGGGTCGCCGGCGTCGCGCAGGGAGACGAAATTGACGCCCTTGACGACGCGCCCGTCCTTCACATCGAGACAGGGTATGACCCGCAGCTTCAGCACGCGATTCGGCTCCTCCCGGATGTGTTTAGAGTCAAATGATCCGACGCGCGCAAGTGCTTAACGCATCAGAGCCGCGTTCAGGCGGACAGCAGCGCCAGCGCCTCGGCCGGATCGACCCGCCCATCATACAGCGCGCGGCCGACGATCACGCCATCGATCACGCCGGCCCCGGCATCCTCGGCGGCGCGCTTGAGCGCGGCGAGGTCCGCGAGACTACCCACACCGCCGCTGGCGATGACGGGCGTGGTGAGCTGGAAGGCGAGATCGACCGTCTGCTCCAGATTGAGCCCGGACAGCATCCCGTCACGCCCGATATCGGTATAGACGATCGCCGCCACGCCGGCGTCCTCGAAGCGAAGGGCGAGGTCAAGCGCGCGGATCGAGGAGGTCTCGGCCCAGCCCTCGGTCGCCACGTAGCCATCCCGCGCGTCGATCCCCACGACGATGCGCCCAGGGAACGTCTTGCAGGCCTGACGCACCAGGTTGGGGTTCTTCACCGCGGCACTGCCCAGGATCACCCGGCGGATGCCGGCGCGCAGCCAGGCCTCGATCCCGGCCATGTCGCGGATGCCGCCGCCGAGCTGCACCGGGACCGTGACCGAGCGGAGAATGGCGGCCACCGCGTCGCCGTTCACCGGATGGCCAGCGAACGCGCCGTTGAGGTCCACCACGTGCAGCCAGCGGAAGCCGGCATCCTGCCAGGCGCGGGCCTGCGCGCCGGGATCGTCGGAGTAGACCGTGCTCTGGTCCATCTCGCCGCGCCGCAGCCGCACGCAGGCGCCGTCCTTGAGGTCGATCGCCGGATAGAGCGTCAGTCCCGCCATCACGCCTTCCGCGCGCGCGGCTGGAGGAGCTTGTAATAGTGAAAGCCGCGGATCGTCTCGCCGCCCACCCGCGCGTAATGCGGATGCGTCCCCCAGCGGACATAGCCGAGCGAATCATAAAGCCGGATCGCCGCCTCCTGCGTCTCGCGCACGTCGAGGTTCAGCACCTGGTAGCCGAGCGCGCGCGCGCCTTCCTCCACCCGCTGCGTGAGCAGCCGGGCGAGCCCGTGCCCCCGGGCGTAGGGCGCGATGAAGGAGTGCATCAGATGCGCCGCGAAGGCCTGCGCCTCATTGTTGCGCGGCGGCCGGACGAGCTGCGCCGACCCGACGATGGTGCCATTGAGCCGGGCGATGAACAGCTCGCGCTCGGGCACCAGCAGCACGCCCCGGAAGTAGCTCTCGAGCGCCAGCCGGCCAGGCGGGTTGATCCAGCCAAACCCGCCGCCCTCGATGATCGCCGAATGCGCCGCCTCGCACAGCGCGTTCAGCTCCTCTTCGGTGAAGTTATCCGCCCGCTCGACGAGTCGCTCGGCGGGCGGCGGCTTCGCCGGTGCCTGGAGATCGGATGCGTCCGCCATCAGGCCCCCCTCATGAGGGCGACCATGTAAGAAAATTGGTCAGGATGCGGATACCGACCTCCTGGCTCTTCTCGACGTGGAACTGCGTCCCCGCCCGGTTGCCGCGCGCCACCATCGCCACCACGGGTCCACCATACTCCGTACTGGCGATGACCTGGTCGGGATCGGCGCCGGTCAGGGCATAGCTGTGAACGAAATAGGCATGGGCACCCGGCGCCACGCCTTCAAGGAGTGGATGCGCCCCCGGCACGAATTTGAGCGCGTTCCAGCCCATCTGCGGCAAGCGCAGCCCCGGCGGGTCCATCGCCGTGATCTCGCCGCGCACCCAGGCGAACCCCGGCGTCACCGCGTGTTCGAGCCCCCGTTCCGCCATCAGCTGCATCCCGACACAGATGCCGAGGAACGGCGCGCCGCGCTCGGTCGCCGCCTCGATCGCCTCGCGCATCCCGCCCACCGCGCCGAGGCCGTGCGCGCAATCGGCAAACGCGCCCTGCCCCGGCAGCACGATCCGGTCGGCCTGCCACACCGCCTCGGGGTCGGACGTGACGGACACGTCGGCGGCGATCCCGGCCCGCTCGGCGGCCAGCGCCAGCGCGCGCGAGGCGGAGGCGAGATTGCCGCTGCCGTAATCGACCACCGCGACCCTCATCGCAGTTCGCCCACGGGAACGAAGGAATGCGCGAGGTCCGGCCGTCCCTGCAGCAGCCGCCCCAACGCCGCCTCGTCGTCGCGCGCCGCGATCACATGCGCCAAGGTGTAGCCGCGCCGCGCCAGCGACCAGCGCACCAGGTCGCGCCCCAGCAGCCCCTGGCCAATCGCCAGTCCGACCGAGAGCACCAGGCGCGTGCCGTCGTCGGTCAGCACGTCGATCACCACCCACAACGCCAGATCGAGCACCGCGGCGATCCACGCCCGCTGCATGAGCAGCCACAGCGCGCCGAAGAAGAACGCCCCCCAGCTCCACCCCTCGCGCACCAGCTCGGGTCGCCGCCCGGCGCGGATATGCGCGGTCCAGAACTTCACAGCGACCCTTTGGTGGAAGGCACGGCGTCACCGGCGCGCGGGTCGGGCTCCACCGCCATGCGCAGCGCCCGCGCCGTCGCCTTGAAGCAGGCCTCCGCGACGTGGTGCGCGTTATGCCCGGCGCGGCGGGTGACGTGCAGCGTCAGCAGCGCATTCATCGCGAAGGCGCGGAAGAACTCCTCGAACAGTTCGGTGTCCATCTCGCCCACCTTGGGCCGCTCGAACGCCACGTCCCAGGCGAAGAACGGCCGGCCGGAGATGTCGATGGCCGCCTCCGCCAGGGCCTCGTCCATCGGCACCAACGCCTGGCCGAAGCGGCGGATGCCGCGCTTCTCGCCGAGCGCCTGCGCCACCGCGCGGCCGAGCACGATCCCGACATCCTCCGTCGTATGGTGAAAATCGATATACAGGTCGCCCGTCGCGCGCACGCTGAGGTCGATCAGCGAATGCCGGGCCAGCGCCGTCAGCATATGGTCGAGGAAGCCGATGCCGGTGGCGATCTCGGCCTTTCCCGTCCCGTCGAGCGCGAGGCTCAACGCGATGTCGGTCTCCGACGTCGTGCGCGTCAGGCTTGCCGTGCGGTTCATGGCGGGACCAGTAGCGCGAAACCGCAGCGCCGCCAACGAGCCTCCTACAGCATCCCGAGGCTCTGCTTGCGCCGGGGCGGCGGAAAGCCGGCGTCGATCGTCGCGAGGTCCGCTTGGCTCAGCACGACGTCCGACGCCGCCGCGTTCTCGCGCACATGGGCGACGTCCCCCGCCTTGGGGATCGAGATGACCGTCGAGCTCCGGAGGCTCCAGGCAATGGCGATCTGCGCGGGCGTGACACCGTGCCGCGCGGCGACCTCGGCCAGCGCGGAGGAGCGCAGCAGCCGCCCTCCCTGGCCGACGGGGGAGTAGGCCATCACCGGGATACGGTGGCCGGCGCACCACGGCAGCAGGTCGAACTCGATGCCCCGGCTGCCGGGATTGTAGAGCACCTGGTCGGTGGCGCAGGCACCCCCTTGAGCCAGCGCGGCCAGCTCCTCCATGTCGCCCATGTCGAAATTGGACACGCCCCAGGCGCCGATCTTGCCCTGCTCGCGCAGCGTCTCGAATGCGATCACAGTCTCGGCAAGCGGCACGCCGCCGCGCCAGTGGAGCAAATAGAGGTCGATATAGTCGATGCCGAGCCGCTTCAGGCTGCGGGCGCAGGCCGCCGGGACCCCAGTGCGCGAGGCATTGTGCGGATAGACCTTGCTCACCACGAACACCCGGTGGCGCTGCCCGGCGATCGCACGGCCGACGATCTCCTCAGCGCGGCCGTCGCCGTACATCTCGGCGGTGTCGATGAGCGTCATGCCGAGGTCGATGCCGAGCCGCAGCGCCGCTTCCTCCTCGCGGGCGCTGCGCTGGCCCTCGCCCATCTTCCAGGTACCCTGGCCGATGGCGGAGACCTCTCGGCCGTTGGGCAGGCGGACTGTGCGCATTGCGGTTCTCCTTCTTCTCCCTCTCCCCTTGTGGGAGAGGGTCGGGGTGAGGGGTTGGTGCCGTGACGCGCGACTTCATCCCGCGGGGAAGAACCCCTCCCCCGGCCCCCTCCCGCAAGGGGAGGGGGAGAAGCCAGCCCTTCGCGCTCCATTGACAGTCAATTAGCCGGAAGCTACGCCCCCCGGCCACACCCGTCACATCGCGCCGACTCGCAACGAGCGGCGCCTGGGAATTCGCTCCATGCCAGTTCATGCGTTCATCTTCCCCGGTCAGGGCAGCCAGTCCGTCGGCATGGGCCGAGAGCTGGCGGCGGCCTTTCCGGCAGCCCGCGAGGTGTTCCAGGAGGTCGACGAAACGCTGCGCCAGAAGCTCTCGCAGCTGATGTTCGAGGGCCCCGGCGAGGAATTGACGCTCACCGAAAACACCCAGCCGGCGCTGATGGCGCTGTCGCTCGCTGTGCTCCGCGTCCTGGAGAAGGAGGGCGGTTTCTCTCTCCCACAGAAGGCGGCGCTGGTCGCCGGCCACTCGCTCGGCGAATACAGCGCGCTCGCCGCCGCCGGCAGCTTCGCCGTCGCCGACGCGGCACGGCTGCTGAAGCTGCGCGGCCAGGCGATGCAGAAGGCGGTGCCGCCCGGCGAGGGCGCGATGGCCGCCCTGCTCGGCGCCGAGCTCGCCCAAGCCGAGGCGATCTGCGCCGAGGCCGCCCCGGTGCCCGAGAGCGAGACGGGCGAGAAGCAGGTCATCGAGCCGGCCAACGACAATGGCGGGGGCCAGGTGGTGGTCTCCGGCCATCGCGGCGCGGTCGAGCGGGCCATCGAGATCGCCAAGGCGAAGGGCATCCGTCGCGCCATGCTGCTGCCGGTCTCCGCCCCGTTCCACTGCGCCCTCATGGCCCCCGCCGCCGACGCGATGGCCGAGGCGTTCGACAAGACCCCGCCGGGCGCGCCATCGGTGCCGCTGGTCGCCAACGTCTCGGCAGCGAAGGCAACCGACCCCTCCGAAATCCGCGATATGCTGATCCGCCAGGTGACGGCGACGGTGCGCTGGCGGGAAAGCGTGCAGGCGATGACTGCGATGGGGGTCGACAGCTTCGTCGAGCTCGGCGCCGGCAAGGTGCTCGCCGGCCTCGTCAAGCGCATCGCTCCCGACACTGCCGCCGTCTCGGCCGCCACCCCGGCGGACATCGAGGCGGTGTTAAAGGGGCTTTGACCATGTTCCGGCTCGACGGCAAGCCCGCCCTCGTCACTGGCGCCTCAGGCGGCATCGGCGCCGCCATCGCCCGCTCCCTGCACGCCCAGGGCGCCGTCGTGGTGCTGTCCGGCACCCGACGCGACGCGCTCGATGCGCTGGCCGGCGAGCTCGGCGACCGGACACATGTCTGCCCGGCCGATTTACGCGACCCCGCCGCGCCCGATGCGCTGGTCGAGGCGGCGGAGCAGGCGGCCGGGCCGCTGCACGTGCTGGTCAACAACGCCGGCATGACCCGTGACATGCTGGCGATGCGGCTGCGCGACGAGGACTGGCAGGCGGTGCTCGACGTGGACCTCACCGCCCCCTTCCGCCTCGCCCGCGCCGCGCTGCGCGGCATGGTGCGGCGGCGCGCCGGCCGCATCATCGGCATTTCCAGCATCGTCGGCGCGACTGGCAATGCCGGCCAGGCCAACTACGCGGCGGCCAAGGCCGGGCTGGTCGGCATGACCAAGGCGCTCGCCCAGGAGGTCGGCTCGCGGAACATCACCGTGAACATCGTCGCCCCCGGCTTTATCGAAACGCCGATGACAGCAGTGCTCAACGAGGCGCAGCGAAGCAAGCTGTCGGGTGCGATCGCGCTCGGACGATTGGGGCAACCCGAAGATGTAGCGGCGGCGGTGACCTATCTCGCCTCCGACGAGGCCGGCTGGGTGACGGGCGCCACGCTGCACGTGAATGGCGGGATGGCGATGATCTGACGGAACCGCCGGGGCCTGAGTTGGCTACCGTCGAGAAACCATGCTAAGCGGCCCGCTGCTTCGTCCGGGGCGGGTATGCGGCGCGATCCGGCCCTGCCCGGCCGGATATGCAAAGAACGACCGGGCGGGAACGCAGGACCTTTTCCAGGAGTAGTGAATCCGATGAGCGAGATTGCCGACAAGGTAAAGAAGATCGTGGTGGAGCACCTCGGCGTCGAGGAGTCGAAGGTCACATCCGAGGCGTCGTTCATCGATGACCTGGGCGCCGACAGCCTCGACACGGTCGAGCTGGTCATGGCGTTCGAGGAGGCGTTTGGCGTCGAGATCCCCGAGGACGCGGCGGAAAAGATCAGCACCGTGAAGGACGCCATCGACTACATCGAGAAGCAGAAGGCCGCCTGACCGGGCGCCGGTAGGATAGTAACAATGCGTCGTGTAGTGGTCACGGGAATGGGCGTCGCGAGCCCGCTCGGTGTTGGGCTTGAGCATGTCTGGCGACGGCTGATCAACGGCGAATCGGGCATCGGCGCCATCCAATCCTTCGACACCAGCAACCTGCCGAGCAAGGTCGCCGGCCAGGTGCCCCAGGGTTCCAAGGCCGACGGCAAGCTCGACCTCGCCGAGTGGATACCGGTCAAGGACCAGAAGAAGATGGACCGCTTCATCCATCTGGCGATGGTCGCCGCGACCGAGGCGGTCGAGGATTCCGGCTGGTTGCCCGAGGACGAGGAGGATCGCTGCGCCACCGGCGTGATGATCGGCTCCGGCATCGGCGGGCTGCAGTCGATCTACGATGCCTCGGTCCAGGTGCACGAGGGCAAGGCGCGCCGGCTGTCGCCCTTCTTCATCCCCTCCGCGCTGATCAACCTCGCCTCCGGCCAGGTGTCGATCAAGTACGGCTTCAAGGGTCCCAACCACTCCGCCGTCACCGCCTGCGCCACGGGGGTTCACGCGATTGGCGACGCGGCGCGGCTGATCATGCTGGGCGATGCCGACGTGATGGTCGCCGGCGGCGCCGAGGCCGCGGTCTGCGAGCTCGGCATGGCCGGATTCGCCGCGTCGCGCGCGCTCTCCACCGCGTTCAACGACGAGCCCGCGCGCGCCTCCCGCCCGTGGGACAAGGACCGCGACGGCTTCGTGATGGGCGAGGGCTCGGCGATCCTGGTGCTCGAGGAATACGAGCACGCGAAGCAGCGCGGCGCGAAAATCTACGCCGAGGTCGGCGGCTACGGCATGTCCGGCGACGCGCACCACATCACCGCCCCCGCCGAGCAGCACGAGGGCGCCTTCCGCGCCATGCAGGCCGCACTGCGCAGCGGCGGGCTGGCACCGTCCGATATCCAGTACGTCAATGCCCACGGCACCTCGACACCGCTCGGCGACGATCTCGAGCTGGAAGCAGTTGAGCGCCTATTTGGCGACGCGGCAAAGGGGCTAGCCATGTCGTCCACCAAATCGGCGACCGGCCACCTGCTCGGCGCGGCCGGCGCGGTGGAGGCGGCGTTCTCCATCCTCGCGGTCCGCGACGGTGTGGTGCCGCCAACCCTGAACCTCGACGAGCCGCCTGCATCATCTTCCGCGCTGTCTGACCACCAGAAGCCGCCGCGACCCTCGCGGCGGCGGCGCGTCCTCGCCTCGCTGCTGGTCGCGGTACTGGCGGTCGGTTTGCTCGTGGCCGGCGGCTGGTTCTATGCGCTGCACGTGCTCGCCGCCCCCGGCCCGCTGCCCGAGGCGCGCACGCTCGTCGTGCCGCGTGGCGGCGAGGAGCGCGTAGCAGTGGCGCTGGCCGATGCGGAGATCGTGGCGCGGCCCCTGCCCTTCCGCATCGCCGCGTTCCTCACCCGGCACGAGGGCAGGTTGCACGCCGGCGAGTTCGCCTTCCCCGCCCATGCCAGCCTGCGTACCGTGCTCACGGTGCTGCGCACCGCCCGCCCGGTGCAGCACTACCTCACCATCCCCGAAGGGCTGACCGGGAAACAGATCGCCGCGTTGTTGGAGCGCGCCGACGCACTCACCGGTGCCGCACCGGTGCCCGAGGAAGGCACCGTGCTACCGCAAACTTACGCCTACGAACGCGGCGCATCGCGCCAGGCCGTGCTCGACCGCGCCCGCGCCGCGATGGACCGCGCGTTGCGCGACGCCTGGCACGACCGCGCCCCCGACCTGCCGCTCGCCTCCCCGCGCGAGGCGCTGATCCTCGCCAGCATCGTCGAGCGCGAGACCGCCAAGCCCGAGGAGCGCCCGCACGTCGCCGCGGTGTTCCTCAACCGCCTCAAGCTCGGCATGAAGCTGCAGTCCGACCCCACGGTGGCGTTCGCGGCGACCGGCGGCGCCGGCGCGCTCGACCGCCCGCTCACCCGCGCCGACCTGGATCGCGACGACCCGTACAACACCTACCGCATCCGCGGCCTGCCCCCGGGCCCGATCTGCTCCCCCGGCCTCGCCAGCCTGCGCGCCGTCACACAGCCGATGCAGTCGGACGACCTCTATTTCGTCGCCGACGGCAGCGGCGGCCACGTCTTCTCCCGCACCCTCGACGAACACACCCGCAACGTCGCCCGCTGGCGCTCGCTCAGCCAGACGCCCACCGAGTTACGCTGAGGCGCCAGAGGCGGAATGAATTCCGCCCTACGCGATCCGGTGTAGGGCGGAATTCATTCCGCCTTCTTCGGCTCCGCCATGCGCCGGTGCTGCTCGGCCAGTATCCCGGCCGGCGTGACGTTGGCGATCGCGGCCTGCAGCTTGTTGTGCCAGCCGGCGACGACGTCGCCCTCGCCCTTCATCATCGCGTCGAAGCCGACCTTCGCCACCATCGCCGGGTCGTCCTTCTTCTGCTGGCCGATCTTGGTGTCGAGCATGTCGGCGGTCTCGAAGAAATCGGTCTCGGTCGCGCCCGGCATCAGGCAGGTGACGGTGACGCCGCTGTCCTTCAGCTCGTGGCGCAGCGCGAAGGCGAAGCTGTCGAGGAACGCCTTCGTGCCGTTGTAAACCGCCTGATAGGTGCCCGGCATGAAGCCGGCGATCGAGCCGGTGATGAGGATGCGGCCGGCGCCGGCGGCGCGCATGTCGCGGCCGACCTTCTGGATCAGCAACAGCGTCCCGGTGATGTTGGTGTCCACCACCTTGCGCCACGCGGCCGGGTCCTGGTCGAGGAAAGCATGGCCAAGACCCCGTCCGGCATTCGCCAGCAGCGCGTCCACCCGCCGCCCGCCGATCGCCGCGTAGAGCTTGTCGACGCCCTCGGGGCCGGACAGATCGGCCTGCACCCAATCGACATGGGCATCCGCGCCGCGAAACCCGGCCGCCGCGTGCTCGATCGACGGATCGTCGGCGGCGACCAGCAGGTCAAAGCCATTATCCGCGCAATGCCGCGCCAACGCCTCGCCGATCCCGGCGGACGCGCCAGTGACGATGGCGAATTGTCGCGCTTGGCTGGCCATGCGGCTCTCCTGGGCTGCACGTGCCTCAAGAGCAACCGCACGAGACGGTTTTCCGGCAGGCCGCGACGACGGAAATGTGAACCCTAGAAAATCCCAATCGCCAACCCCGCCGCGAGCGCGGCGCCGATTTCCTCGCAACGTCCAAGATCATCGGCCCCGATCGTCTTGGGCGCCAGGATCGCCTCGGGCGTCTGCGCGTGGGTGCAGACGATGAGCGGGTCGGCGACGGCGCGCAGCCGCCAGCCGGTGACGATGCGCTCGATCTGCCGCACGGCGTTCGACCCGTCGCTGCCGGCACACACGAGCGTCGCGTAAGGCCGACCGTTGATGCGGTCGAGCACCGGGTAGTAGGTGCGGTCGAAGAAATCCTTCATCAGCCCAGCCAAGGCGGCGAGGTTCTCCGGGGTCGCGAATATGTAGCCCTGCGCCCCCAGCACGTCCGCAGGCTGGGTGGCGGTGGCAGCTAGCAGCCGGACCGCCACCTCCCCCTCACCCGACGCGCCGCGCGCGGCGGCCTCGGCCATCTGCCTTGTGCCGCCGGTCAGGGAGTGGAACACGATCAGGAGCGTCTTCATCGGGGCCGGACCATGCAACAGGAAGCTGCTCGCCGACAGAAGCCCACCTGCGTTCTCGTGCTGCAAGGCGGCGGGGCGCTCGGCGCGTATCACATCGGCGTCTACCAGGCGCTGCACGAGCACGGCTTCGAGCCCGACTGGATATGCGGAATCTCGATCGGCGCCATCAACGCCGCCATCCTCGCCGGCAACCCGCCCGAGCGGCGCCTCGCGCAGCTTGAATCGCTGTGGCAGGCGATCTCCTGGCCCGGACTCTTGCCGCATTCGAGCGACGCGACGATCCAGGGCTTCTGGAACACGGTCAGCAACGCGCAGGCCCTGGCGTTCGGCCAGCCGGGGTTTTTCACCCCGCGGCCGATCAACCCGTTCTTCGCCCCGTCCGGCACTCCCGCGACGGAAAGCTTCTACGACACCACCCCGCTGCGCCAAACCTTGCTCGACCACGTCGATTTCACGCGCATCGACCGAGGGAGCCCAAGGCTCTCGGTCGGTGTCACGGACGTCGAAATCGGCGCGCTGTCGTTTTTCGACAACACCACCACACCGGGCGGGCTCGGACCCGACCACATCATCGCCAGCGGCTCCCTGCCCCCTGGCTTCGCCGCGACCGAGATCGACGGGCGGTTCTATTGGGACGGCGCCTGCGTCTCCAACACCCCGCTCGAAGCAGTGCTCGACGACACGCCGCCAGGACACACGGTGGCGTTCGTGATCGACCTGTGGGACGCCACCGGCCCGGCACCGACCACGATGAACGAGGTGCTGTGGCGCGCCAAGCAGATCCAATACGCCAGCCGCATCGCCCAGCACGTCGATTCGGTGGCGACCAAGGTGAATTTGCGCCACGCCCTCGGCGCGGCCGGCGCGCCGGACCAGCGGCTCGACATCGTGCACGTCATCTATCATCCGGGGGAAAACCAGATCCCCGCGAGCGACGCCGAGTTCTCCCGCGTCTCGATCGCCGAGCGACGCGCCGCCGGCTACGCGGACATGCGCGAGGCGCTCGCCGCGCAGCCCTGGGCGCGCGTGCAGAAGTCGGTTCGATTGGGTGCGATGGTCCACTGCGTCCGCCGCCAAAGGGTCACGACCCTCGCCGAACCCAATCTACGCACCACGTCGGACCGCACCGCGCCCACGGCTGGCGCGTGATTCCCCCTAGAACAACGCCAACCCCGGTGGCACACACAAGCCGCCGAACACCAGCTGGGAGCCCCCATGACAGCCGCCCTCGCCTCCATGACCGGCTTCGCGCGCGCCGAGGGCGAGGCCGCCGGCGCGACCTGGACGTGGGAGCTGCGCAGCGTCAACGGGCGAGGGCTCGACCTGCGCCTCCGTCTGCCGCCCGGCTCCGACGCGCTGGAGCCCGCCTTGCGCGAGGCGGCGCAGAAGCGGCTGAAGCGCGGCAACGTCACCGCCAATCTCACCATCCGGCGCGAGGAGCAGGCCAAGCTGGCGCCCGACCCGGCGGCGCTCGAACAGGCCCTCACCCTCGCCCTCACCTTGCAGGCACGCATCCCTGGCAGCCCCGCCCCCCGCGCCGAGGCGCTGCTCGCACTGCCCGGCGTGCTCCGCCCCGCCGCCGCCAGCCCGGAGACCGACGAGCAGGCTGAGGCGGTGTCCGCCGCCATCCGCGCCGGCTTCACCGCAGCGCTCGAAAACCTCGCCGCCGCCCGCCGGGCCGAAGGCGCGCGGCTCGCCGCCGTGCTCGCAGGCCAGCTCGACGAGATCGCCGGCTTGCACGACCAGGCGTCGGCCGAAGCGGCGGACCAGCCGGCTGCGCAGCGTGCCCGACTGCTCGAAAATCTCCAGGCGCTGCTCGCCGAATCGCCCCCGCTCCCCGAGGAGCGCATCGCCCAGGAGGTCGCCCTGCTCGCCGCGCGTTCCGACGTACGCGAGGAACTCGACCGCTTGGCGAGCCACATCCAGGCGGCGCGCGCGCTGCTGGCGGAGGGCGCCAATATCGGCCGGCGGCTCGATTTCCTCATCCAGGAGTTCAATCGCGAGGCCAACACGCTGTGCAGCAAGTCGGCCTCCACCGCCCTCACCGCCACCGGGCTGCGCCTCAAGGCGACCATCGAGCAACTGCGCGAGCAGGCGGCGAACATCGAATGATCGGCGCGGTCACATCGGCACCCTTTTTCCCGTGCCCTCACCGTTATGGTCGGCGAAGGCCGACCATCCACGCCTTCCTTGGGCGCCCGCAAAGTCGTGGATGGCCGGCCTTCGCCGACCATGACGAGTGTGGCTGGTGCGCACGATGACCCAGATCGAGCGCCGTGGGCTGTGCCTGGTGATCGCGGCGCCGTCAGGGGGCGGCAAGAGCTCCATCACCCGTGCGCTGGTGGCGCGCGAGCCCGCTCTCGCGCTGTCGGTCAGCGTCACCACGCGCCGGCCGCGCGGCGGCGAGCGCGACGGGATCGACTATCATTTCCGCACCCAGGAGGAATTCGACGCGCTGGTCGCCGGCAACGGCCTGCTGGAATGGGCGCACGTCTTCGGCCGCAGCTACGGCACGCCGCGCGCACCGGTCGAACAGGCGCTCGCAGCGGGCCGCGACGTGGTGTTCGACATCGACTGGCAGGGCCACCGGCACCTGCGCTCCGCACTGCCCGGCGACGTGGTGGGCGTATTCATCCTGCCTCCCGCGTTGGTTGACCTGGAACAGCGGCTGCGCGATCGCGCCGGCGACGACGAGGCCGAGATCGCCCGGCGCATGGCCAAGGCCCGCGAGGAGATCGCCCACTGGCCGGAATTCGACCACGTCGTGGTGAACGACGATTTCGACGCGGCGGTCGCCTCCGTCCGCGCGGTGCTGCACGCCGCGCGCCTCGCCACCCCAAGACAGACGAATGGATTGCGGGAGTTCGTCTCCCGTCTCGACAGCTCGCCGTAATCGATGGCTCGGCGAACCTCGGCCGGCGTGGCGTGTTGACCTTGGTTTCGGGAGAGCATGATGGCCTACGAGGTCCGCATCGCCGGCAAGCCCATCGCCACGTTCGACACGTCGGATGCAGCCCTCGGTCGGGTGCGTGACGAGATCGGCCGGCGGCCGGATTGCGAGCCGGAGATCATCGACACGAGCACCGGCCATGCCTTCGAGCCCGCCGCGTCGAAGGGGTGGCGGGAGCACCTGACGAAGGCGATGCGCTGAGTCCCCTCACCCAACCCTCTCCCAGAGGGAGAAGGCTTTTCTTCTCCCTCTCCCTCTGGGACAGGGCCGGGGTGAGGGCGCGCACGGAGGACCAAGCGTGACCGAATGGGAAAAAATGCTGGCCGGCGATCCCTACCGCTCGGCGGACCTCGAACTGGTCGCCGCGCGGGAGCGCGCCGCCCGCCTGCTGCAGCGCTACAACCGCACCGATCCCGCCGACCAGGCCGACCGGGCCGCGCTGCTCGGCGAATTGCTCGGCGCCGGCGGCGAGGACGCCACCATCATGCCGGTATTCGCCTGCGACTATGGCGCCAACATCCGGCTCGGGAAGCGGGCGTTCATCAACTATAACTGCGTGTTCCTCGACTGCGCGCCCATCGAGATCGGCGACGATCTGCAGATGGCGCCGGCGGTCCAGCTCTACACCGCGCTGCATCCGCTCGACGCCGAGACCCGCCGCTCGGGCCTGGAATCGGCCCGCCCCATCCGCATCGGCAACGACGTGTGGATCGGCGGCGGCGCCATCGTGCTGCCCGGCGTCAGCATCGGCGACCGCAGCGTGATCGCCGCCGGGGCCGTGGTGACGCGCGACGTGGCAGCGGACACGCTGGTCGCCGGCAACCCCGCCCGCCCGCTCCGCCGCCTGGCGACCCAGGCATGAATCCGGGTCGCCTCCGCCCCTCGATTGGAGTAACGCGCGGGATGGAGTAACCGGCCGCGAGGCGTACGAGGGGGGCGGGGATGCGTCGAGTGGTCGTGCTGATGCTAGCTTGCTGCCTGGCGGCGCCGGCGCGCGCCGAGACCGAGCCGCCGGCGGCCAAGCCCGAGCCACAGATGAGCGTCGCCGACCTCATCGCGGGCGTGCTGCCGGCGGTGGTCAACGTCTCCACCGTGCTCGCGCCGCGCCCGCCGATGACCCGCACCGCCCAGGACTTGCCGGCGGAGGGGTCGAGCCAGCCGCCGGCCGTGGTCCACGGCTTCGGCTCCGGCTTCATCATCGACGGCAGCGGCATCATCGTGACCAACCGTCACGTCGTCGAACACGCCATCCGCATCACCGTGACGCTGCAGGACAACACCACGCTCCGCGCCACCCGCATCGGCCGCTTGAGCCGGGCCGACATCGCGCTGCTGCAAGTCAAACCGGCCGGCAAGCTGCCGACCCTCAAGCTCGGCGACAGCGACCAGGTGCGGGTCGGCGACAAGGTCATCGCCATCGGCAACCCGCTTGGCCTCGGCGGCTCGGTGAGCTCCGGCATCGTCAGCGGGCTCAATCGCGACATCCGCACGACACCGTTCGACGATTTCATCCAGACCGACGCGGCGATCAACCACGGCAACTCCGGCGGGCCGCTGTTCGATCGGCGGGGCGAGGTCATCGGCATCAATACCGCGATCTACTCGCCGACTGAGACCAGCGGCTCCATCGGCATCAGCTTCGCCCTGCCGATCAACGACGCCAAATTCGTCATCGACCAGACCCTGCAATATGGCCGGGTCCGGGCGGGCTGGCTCGGCCTCTCCATGCAATCGGTGACGCCCGACATCGCCGAGGCGATCGGGCTCGGCATCCCGCGCGGCTCGATCGTCGCTGGGGTGGAGGCCGGCGGGCCGGCCGCCGAGGCCGGGGTGCAGGAGGGCGACGTCATCATGAGCATCGGCACCATGACGCCGCGCGACTCGCGGGCGCTGTGGCGCGCCATCGCCAAGGCCCCGCTCGGCAAGCCAATCGAGCTCACCGTCTGGCGCGACGGCCGGGTGCTCACCGTTTCGCCCACCGTGCGCGAGATGGCACCGTTCGTCGACCCCGACGCGCCGGCGGACAGCGCGGTCCGCACGGTGGCGGCGGTGCCGTTCACGCCGGGCTTCCAGCTCTCCGCGATCACCCCGGAGACGCGGACCAAATACAAGATCGCGCCCGGACAGAAAGGCGTGGTGGTAACGGAGGTGGCGCCGGACAGCCCGGCGACCGAGCGCGGCCTGGTCGTCGGCGACGTGATCCTGCGGGTGGGCTCCGCCCCGGTGGCCAAGCCGGCGGACGTAACGACGCGGATCAAGGCGGCGCGGGAGCGCAAGGAACAGTTCATGCTGCTGCTGGTGAGCGGCCCCGGTGGCCAGCGCTTCGTCACGCTACCGCTGCACCCGGACGGGTAGACGTCCGACGGCCAGGCGTGGCGCACCCGGAACTCCCAAGCGCGGCCAAGCCCAGACTTGACGCGCGCGCTCGCAGGTCCAAGCCTACCTGCATGAACGACGCCCCTTTTGCCGATACCGCCACCGCCGAGGCCGAGGCTCTGCATCGCAGCCTGCTGACGCTCGACAGCCATATCGACATTCCCTGGCCCGAGGGGCCGGACCCGTTCGAGGACGGCAAGCGACGGGTGGATCTGCCCAAGATGCGCCGGGGCGGCGTCGCGGCCGGGTTCTTCGCCGCCTATGTCCCACAGGCTCACCGGACACCGGAAAACGAGCGGGCTGCCTTCGAGCGGGCGATCGCCATGCTCGGTGCGATCCGCGCGATGGGGCGGACCGCGAACGGCATCACCGCGCGTATCGCTATCACGGTCGACGAGATCGAGGCGGCGCGGCGGGACGGGGCGCTCGCCATCGTGCCGGCGGTGGAGAATGGGTTCGCGACCGGCACCGATCTCTCACGGCTGGCGGAATTCCGCGCGTTGGGCGCCCGTTACCTCACGCTCACCCATAACGGCCACAACGCGCTCGCCGATTCCTCCAATCCGCGCAAGGATCTGAACGATCCAGGCACGGAGCATGGCGGCCTGTCCCCGCTCGGCCGCGAGGCGGTCGGCGAGCTGAACCGGCTCGGGATGCTGGTCGATGTCTCGCATGTGTCGAAAGCAGCGATGCTGCAGGCGGCCGGGCTTTCGCGCGTGCCCGTCGTCGCGACGCATTCCTGTATCCGCGCCCTATGCGACCATCCGCGCAATTTGGACGACGAGCAGCTCGACGCCCTGCGCGACACCGGCGGGGTGGTGCAGATCACGGCGGTGTCCGCCTTCCTCAAGCCGCAGGCTAGGCCCGACGCGGTGACAGTGGCGGATTTCGTCGACCACATCGACTACGCGGTACGCCGCATCGGCATAGCGCATGTCGGCATCTCGTCCGATTTCGACGGCGGCGGTTTCTTTTCGGGATGGAAGGACGCGTCCGAGAGCCCGAACCTCACCGCCGAACTGCTGCGACGAGGGTATGGACGAGAGCAGATTGCTGCATTGTGGGGCGGCAATTTTCTGCGGGTGCTGCGGCTGGCGGAGATTGCGGCGGCCTAGGGTCTGGATGTCGGGCGCTATCCCAGCATGGGCGGAACCCGAAGATGCCAGTCATGTGCGGTCTGGTAGGCGTAGCCGATCCGCAGCGCCAAGGGTTCAGCATAGGCTCGGCAGACGATTTGCAGCGAGATAGGCAGTCCGTCCGCGGTGAACCCGTTCGGTACGGCCACGGCGCAGAGGTCGAGGAAATTGACCCAGCGGGTTAGCATCGCCGGCGTCGTGTTCTGGTCGATCGATGCGACGGGCGGAGCCGGTGTCACCGCGGTCGGCGTGAGTAGAGCGTCTACGTTCTCGATCGCCGCATTGAACGAGCGTTTCAGTTCCTCCCGCTCGGCCAACGCGGCGAGATAGTCCCGCGACGAAATGGTTGCCCCGGCGCGCACGCGCGGCCGAACGTCCGCGTCCAGTTGCTGTGCGTTGTCATCCACGAGATGCGAGAGCGCCGCATAAGCCTCCGCCGACATGATCACCCCGTTGATCTTGCCCAAATCGGCCAAGCGCGCGGGAAGCGAGAGATCGACGATATCGGCGCCCAGATCGGCCAGCGACTCGACGGAACGATCGTAGGCGGCAAGCACCTCGGCATCGATGCCGCCCCGTTCATCGCTCGGCCGTCCAAGCCGCAGGCCCTTCACGCCCCGGCGCAGGGTCGTCATGGGGTCAGCATCCTGAAGCCCGAGGGTGCGCCGGTCTCGCGGATCGGCCCCTTGCAGCACGGTCAACAGGAGTGCCGCGTCCTCGACGTCGCGGGTGATCGGCCCTGGTGTATCCAAGGTCGGGCTAAGCGGCAACACGCCGAAGGTGCTGACCCGGCCGATGGTGGTCTTGAGGCCGGTGATGCCGTTCCACGCCGCCGGAATGCGCACCGACCCGCCCGTGTCGGTGCCAATCGCGCAAGGCGCCATGCCGGCCGCAACAGCGACGCCCGACCCGGAGGACGAGCCGCCTGGCGCCCGATGCGTGTTGGCGTCCCAGGGATTCCACGGCGTACCGAGATGCTGGTTGGTACCCCAGCCGCCATAGGCGAACTCGACGGTATGGGTCTTGCCCAGGTTGATCATTCCCGCGGCAGTCAGCCTCTGCATGAGTGTCGCGGTGTGTCGGGCGATGCGGCCGCGCCATGCCGCCGTCCCGCCCGTCGCGACCTCGCCCTCGATCTCCACCAGGTCCTTGATCGCGATCGGCACGCCGTGGAGCGGGCCGACGGCGTGCCCGGAGCGAATGGCCTTGTCGGCCGCCTCGGCGGCAAGCCTGGCGTTGGCGGCATTGACCGAGACGAAAGCGTGGAGCTTGGTGTCCAGGCGTTCGATGCGGCCCAGATACTCGTCCACGACGTCCACCGGCGAAAGGCGACGCGCGGCGATCTCCGCGGCCAACTTGTGGACAGGAAGCAAAGCGGGTGACGTCATCGCGCGAGCCCCTCGTGATCCGGCAAGGTGAATTTGTGGAACAGTACGATAGCCTCGCGGTGCGTTCCACGGTCACTCAACGAGCCCATCGTCACCCGCCAATGATCCGCTGCAAGACCCTATTCGCGATCGGCTGGCTCGCGGTCTCGTCAGTCGCTCCCGGCATGGCCCAGGCACCCCCGGTCGGGCTGGCGCCGCGCGAGCCGGGGCCGGCGATGAGCGCCGCCGACCTGATCGCGGCGGTGATGCCGGCGGTCGTCAACATTTCGACCTTGCTGGTGAGCGACGCCAAGGACGCAAATTCCGGCCAGCCTCCGAAAACCGTTCACGGCTTCGGCTCGGGCTTCGTCGTCGACAAGAGCGGCGTCATCGTGACCAACCGCCACGTGGTCGAGCGCGCGGCCCGGATCACCGTCACCTTGCAAGACCAGACGACGCTGCCCGCCACCATCATCGGCCATTTGAGCATCGCCGACCTCGCGCTGCTCCGCGTGAATCCGGCCAAGCCGTTGCCGGTGCTGACCTGGGGCGACAGCGACCGGATGCGGGTGGGCGATCCGGTGATCGCGATCGGCAACCCGCTCGGTCTCGGCGGCTCCGTGAGCTCCGGCATCATCAGCGGCCTCAACCGCGATATTCGCACGACGCCGTTCGACGACTTCATCCAGACCGATGCGGCGATCAACCACGGCAGCTCCGGCGGGCCGCTTTTCGACATGCAGGGCCACGTGATCGGCGTGAACACGGCGATCTTCTCGCCCTCCGCCACCAGCGGCTCCATCGGCATCAGCTTCGCGCTGCCCGCGAGCATCGCCGAGATCGTCACCAGGCAGACGCTGCGCTATGGCCGGGCGCGGGCCGGCTGGATCGGCGTCCGGCTGCAATCGGTCACACCCGATATAGCCGACGCGCTCGGCCTCCACTCCACCGGCGGCGCCGTCGTGCTCGGTGTCGAGCGCGGCAGCCCAGCGGCCGAGGCCGACATACGGCAGGGCGACGTCATCACCAGCATCGACGGCTTCTCGCCCGACGACGCGCGTGCCCTATGGCGGGCAATCGCATTGGCGCCGATCGATCGACCCGCCGAGCTCACCCTATGGCGCGAGGGCAAGACGCTGACCGTGCAGCCCGTGGTCAAGCTGATTCCCGAGCCGCCCTACGCCGACCCGACCGCCGATCCGGCCATCCGCCGCGCCGCCGCGATGCCGTTCGATCCCGGCCTGAAGCTCGCCACGCTCACCCAATCGGAGCGTGCCCGGTACAAGCTGGCGAGCGACGTGAAAGGGGTCTTGGTCACGGACGTCGTCCAGTACAGCCTCGCCGACATGCGCGGCATCACGGCGGGCGAGGTGATCGAGCTGATCGGCCAGCAGCCCGTCTCGCGCCCCGCCGAGGTGCGGAGCCGCATCGAGGCCGCGCGGAAGCAGAAGCAGGACTACATCCTCCTTCTGCTCACCGGCCACGCCGCCGGCGAGCGCTTCGTCACCCTGCCGCTGCACCCTGGCAGCTAACGGTCGATCCCATGACAACGGATGCCAAGCAGATCATCGGCCTGTACCGGCGCCACGCCCGCACCTGGGCGAAGCAACGTGCCCCGCAACCAGGCCCGCTCATGGAGGGTGGTTGGCTGGACCGCTTTCTCGGCCAGCTGTCACCCCAGCCATCCGTGCTCGACATCGGCTGCGGGTCCGGCGAGCCAATGAGCCGGTACCTGACCGACCACCGTTGCAACATAACCGGCGTGGACTCAGCGCCGGAAATGATCGCCATGTGCAGGGAGCGGTATCCTCGACAGACGTGGCATGTCGCGGACATGCGGACATTGTCCCTGGACAACACCTTCGACGGCATTCTCGCCTGGGACAGCTTCTTTCACCTTTGCCACGACGACCAACGCCGGATGTTCGCTATTTTCCGCGCCCATGCGGCGCCGTCGGCCGCCCTCATGTTCACGAGCGGTCCCGCTCATGGCGAGGCGATCGGCGATTTTGAAGGCGAGAGGCTGTACCACGCCAGCCTGGGCGGCGCCGAGTACCGAGCCCTGCTGGACGAGAACGGCCGTCGTCGCGCACACCATCGAAGATGCGACATGCGGCGGCCATACGGTTTGGCTGGCGCGGCTCACATAGGGCGGGCCCACGCCAGGCGAGGCTAAAGCCGCTTCGGGACGACTGTAATTCCATCCGCCTTCATCGTCATTGCCGGACTTGGTCATTGGTGTCCGGATTGGCTCTGTCAGCCAATTCAGCAACCTGGCCCAGAATTTCCGATCCGTGACCGTCATGGTCGGCGGAGGCCACTGTTGTCCGGCACGGAAACTGCTTGGAGGGGCGCACGGCGCTGATTCATAAGCGGAAGAGACGTTCGCCAACGTTTTCCACCGCTGCGGGGAGCAACGCCGTGCGCCACCACCCTACACTGCTGGAGCAGGCGATCGAAGCACT
>JAFKFI010000036.1:24211-26609 GCA_017307285.1 Alphaproteobacteria bacterium
GCGCGCTGCGTCTGATCGCCTGTCAGGCACCGGCGCGCTCGACCCTGTCCGACGCCGGAGGCACCCGCCCGGCGGACCTGTTCATCGATTTCTTCCAATCGCTGCTTGGCGTCCTGCCGCGCCTGCAGCGCCAGCGGATGCGCGAGACAGTCCGCCTGATCGACGCCACCCAGCTCGACCTCGGCGCCCGCATGCGGCACTGGCTCGGCACCTATCGGGGCCACCCCGTGGGCAAGCTGCATCTCGTGTATGACCCGCGCGCCCAGCGCCCGGTGCGGTTCGTGCTGACCTCGGCGCGCGAGGCGGAGATCACCGTCGCGCGCAACGCCATCCCGATCGAGCCGGGCACCACCTACGTGTTCGACCGCGGCTACTACGACTTCGCCTGGTTCGCCCAGCTTGACGCCGAAGGCTGCCGGTTCGTCACCCGCCTGAAATCGCACACCGGCCTGCGCGACGCCGAAGAGCGCGAGACAACCGCGCCGCACATCCTCGCCGACCGCGTCGGACGGCTCAACCAGCGCATGGCCCGCAGCCGGCGCAATCCGTTCCGCGCCGTCGGGCGCGAGATCCTCGTGCGCACCGATGCCGGCCGCATCCTGCGGCTGTTCACCAACGACCTCGACCGCCCGGCGGAGGACATCGCCGCGCTCTACAAGGAGCGCTGGCAAATCGAGCTGTTCTTCAAGTGGATCAAGCAGAACCTGCGGATCAGCAAGTTCATCGGCACCCGCGAGAATGCCGTGCGCAGCCAGATCGCCGTCGCCCTGATCGCCTACCTGTTGATCGCCGCCCTGCATGCCCGCACCCAGACCCGCAAGGCCGCCGTCACCCTCCGCGCTCACCTGTTCACCCGCAGGCCCCTCGCCAACCTGCTCGACCCGCCGCCACCCCCGCCGCCAAAACCAACACCACAACTCGAATTCTGGCCAAGCAAATGACGTGCCGGACAACAGTGGCCTGCGCCGACCATCCATGTGTGGACGGCCCCTCGGGCGCAAGGGAGCGGGCGAAGAATCGGCGTTGGGTGCGAGCGCGGTCATGTGTCCGGCCTTTGCGGCGCGGCCGGGTGGCCGCTGGCCCAGATGGGGTGCGCGAACGGGTCCCAAACACGACTGCGGCGTCGTGTGCGCCGTTGGATGGTCCGGGATGTCTCGTTCGTGGTCTCGACCGATCGCCATCTTCACGTTTGCCTTGCGCCTCCGGCACCGACGAGCGGGGTCAGGCGGTCGGCTGGCGCCGGTAGCTCTCGCCGCTCGTCATCATGCCCTCCGCCGGCCATTCCACCGGCTGCGCCGGCGGAACCTTTGCCGGCTCCGCCCACGCGATGCGGGCCATCTTGTTGGCCAGAGCCACCGCCGCGACCTTGCGCGGGCGGCGCTCCAGCAAGCGCATCAGCCAGGGCATGGCGGCCTTTCCTCCCGGCCGGCGCGCGGCCAGGATCACCGAGGTCGCGCCGACCACCAGCAGCTGGCGCAATCGTTCGTTGCCTTGCCGGCTGATCCTGCCCGTCCGCCGCTTGCCGCCGGTGGAATGCTCCCTCGGCGTCAGGCCGAGCCAGAGCCTGCCCCGGCGAAGGCCGGGGCGGCGAAGTGCCGCCCGGAGTTGAATTGTTCCGCTTCGACCCGCAGGGCCAATGTCAACCCGGTGAGCGGCCCGACGCCGGGGATTTGCGCCAGCAGCCGGCTCATCGGCCGTGCCCGATGCTGCTGCGCGAGCTGGCGGTCGAGCGCCGCGATCCGACCATCGAGCTCGGCGAGTTGCGCGCCCAGGACGGCGATGACCTCGCGCGCCGCCGCCGGAACCGTCTCGTCGCCGGCTACGCGCGCGAGCAGGCCCGGCAACCCGTCGCCCTTGGCGCCGATCACGCCGAACTCGGCCGCGTGCCCGCGCATGGCGTTGATCAGTTGCGTCCTTTGCCTCACCAGCAGCTCGCGCGCCGACAACGCCATCGCCTCCGCCTGTCTTTGCGCGGTCTTCACCGGCACGAAGCGCATCCCCGGCCGCCCCGACGCCTCGTTGATCGCCTCGGCGTCGATGCGGTCGTTCTTGCCGCGCTTGACGAACGGCTTGATATATGGCGGCGGGATCAGCCGCACAGTGTGGCCCAGCGAGGCGAGCAGCCGTGCCCAGTGATGCGAGCCGCCGCACGCCTCGATGACCACCTCGATCGGCGGCAGCTTGCGAAAGAACGGCTCGACCTGTGCCCGCCGCAGCTCACGGCGCAGCACCGCTCGATCGGCCGCATCCACGCCGTGCAGGGTGAAAACGTGCTTGGACGTGTCGATCGCGATTCGTGTAATCTCCATGCGGACGGCCCTCATGTTTGCGTTGTGACGACCAAACATCTTGGCACTCGATCCCGCGGGGCCGTCCACCCCAACACGACTTTCCTTGC
>JAFKFI010000037.1 GCA_017307285.1 Alphaproteobacteria bacterium
ACCGCCGGGTAGATCGACGCGCCGGCCCAGCGGGTCGGCGGCGAGGGGCCGTCTTCCAGGCAGGCGACGATCCACACTGGCGCCTCATGATAGTGCTCGGTGAGGTATTCGACGGCCGCGTGCTGGCGCTTGTAGCGTTCCGGCGTGACGCCGGGCGGCGGCGCGCTGGTGGCGTAGCGTGGCCCGACCACCTTGTCGAAGGCGCGCTTGTAGAGCACCTGCACCGCCTGTTTGATCGCGCGGTCCTTGATCACCAGGAACCGCCATTTCTGCGTGTTACCGCCGTTCGCGGCGGAGATGCCGGCCTCGAGGATCTGGCGGATCAGTGCGTCGGGCACCGGGTCGGGCTTGAGCCGGCGCATGGCGCGCGTGGTGCGCATGATCTCGAACAATTCGGTCGAACCGCTCATCGTTTCAGCTCCGCTTCACGCCATAGAATTGCGGCCAGCCGTCCCGTACGTCCTTGAGATAGGAATGATAGGCGGTCGGCTGATCGAACAGGCCGAGCGGTACGTAGGACGGATTGGTCCAGAAATGGGCCTGCATGTCGGCGCAAATCTTCTGCTGCGCGGCGAGGTTGGGCGCGTCAAACCAGGCGGCGCGCAACTCCTCCATCTTGGGGTCCTCCGGCCAGCCGAACCAGGCGTTGGCGCCGCTCGCGCGGATCGCGATGTTGGCCGCGGGCGTCACGTTGCCCATGCCGCCGAGATTGGTGTGGAAGATGTTCCAGCCGCCCTCGTCGATCGGCTTCTTGCTCGCGCGGCGCTGCACGATGGTGCCCCAGTCCAGCGTCTGGAAATCGACATTCATGCCGATCCGCTTCAAAAGATCGGCGCTGACCTGCGCGGCCGCCCAGATGGTCGGGATCGTCGTCGCGGCGAGGATCACCACCTTCTCGCCCTTGTAGCCGGC
This sequence comes from Alphaproteobacteria bacterium, assembly GCA_017307285.1. Classification (GTDB taxonomy): domain Bacteria; phylum Pseudomonadota; class Alphaproteobacteria; order Acetobacterales; family Acetobacteraceae; genus JAFKFI01. The sequence goes on from JAFKFI010000037.1 coordinate 913, forward strand.
GTCGGCGAGGGTCTTCTTGAGCTTGCTCACATCCTTCTCGCCGCGCGTGACCTCGACGCCGACCGTGCTTGCCATCGGCGTACCCGGCACGAACAGGCCGACATCGGTCTTGATGAGGTCGGGCGTGCTGCCGGCCATCGCCTGGATGAACTCGTTCTGGTCGACCGCTTGCAGCACCACGCGGCGGATCGCCGGGTTGTTGAAGGGCGGGAACAACTGATTGAAGCGCAGGCAGCCGATTTCCCCGGTGCGGTCGGTGACGCGTAGCACCAGGTTCTTGTCGCGCTTGAGCGAGGGCACGAGATCGAGCGACGGATTTTCCCACCAATCGTATTCGCCGTTGCTTAAGGCCGCCGCCGAGGTCGAGGGGTCGGGCACGAAGGTCCATACAACGCGGTCGACGTAGACGATTTTCGGTCCGGCGGTGAAGCTCGGGGTGCCGTCCGAGCGCGGCACGTAGGCGGGGTTCTTCTCGAACACCGAGCGCGAGCCGGCGACGCGCTCCGAGGCCACGAAGCGGAACGGCCCGCTGCCCATCACCTCGGAGATTTGCGTGTTGGCGTCGGTGTTCGCCAGCCGCTCCGGCATGATGGCGCAGTTGTACTGCGCGAGCGCGGCCGGCACGAGCGAGAACGGCTTCTTGAAGCGGATGCGGATGACCTTGTCCGATGGCGCGGCGATCTCGTCGGCGCGGGCGAGCAGCGCCGAGCCGAACGGATCGCGCTTGCCCCAGCGCTTGATCGTCGCCGCGCAGTCGCGCGCCAGCACGGGGCTGCCGTCGTGGAATTTCAGCCCGTCGCGCAGCGTGATCTCCCAGGTCTTGCCGTCATCCTCGGTGCGGTGGCCGGCGGCCATTTGCGGGTGCGGCGCGAAGTCGCGGTCGAGGCCGTACAGCGTGTCGTAGACGGCGAGCGACATGTTCCGGGTGATGTCGGCGGTGGTCCATACCGGGTCGAGCGAGGCGAGGTCGGCGTGCGGCATGAAGCGGATGGCGCGCTGTTCCTCGGCCAGCACGATGTTGGGCGCGGCGAGCGCGGCGGCGCTCGCGGCCGCGGATTTGAGGACGGTGCGGCGCGTTACCGGCATGGTTTCACTCCCTGGTTTCGGCTTTTGGCCAGGAGCATAGCAGGTCCAGGAGGATCGGATATAAGCTCGCCACCGCATCGTCATCGCGGGATATCATTGCTATACCGTCTTGGTCGGCGCAGGCCGACCATCCACGACTTTGCCGCCCCCAGCCGAAGTCGTGGATCGTCGGCCTTCGCCGACGATGACGGGAGAAGCGGCTGATATTGGCGTCCAGTAGGGGAGAGCACGATTTGTTCCGCCATATTGCAACTCGCGTGCTATTCGTTGCCATCATCGTCTCGGGGCTGCCCGCACGGGCAACGGATGCTCCGCTCATGGCGCGATTGCAGGCGGTCGCCGATGCGTATCTCGCGCAACGGGGCAAGGTAGAAGGCGTGTCGGGGGTCGCGCTGTTCGTGGACCCAGGGGCGCACGGACCCGCTGCAGAGGTGTTTTCGGGAACCGATGGGCTGCCCGACGCGCGGCCGATCGGGGCGAACACGCTGTTCCAGATCGGCAGCAACACCAAGCATTTCACCGCTGCGCTCATCCTGAAGCTGGAGGCCGAGGGCAAGCTCGACATCGACCAGACGATCGGGCACTGGCTGCCGCAATATCCGGCCTGGGCGAAGGTGACGATCCGCTCGCTGCTCGACATGACGAGCGGCATCCCGAACTACTCGGAGACGGTGGAGATCGGGCAGATCATGGCCGCCGACATCCATCACCAGTTCACGCCCGCGCAGCTGATCGCCGCGGTCTATCCCGGCGACCATCTGCCGCGGAACAGCGGGTGGTTCTACTCGAACACCAACAACATCCTGGCCGCGCTGATCATCGAGGCGGCTTCCGGCATGTCGTACAAGGACGCTCTCGAGACGTTGTTCTTCAAGCCGTTGCAGCTGCACGACACATTCTATTCCGACGGGCCGTATCCGGCGGCCGTGCTCGATCGGCTGCCGCGCGGGTTGTACGAGAATCATGAGTGCCTGCTCTACCAGCCGACGCCCTGCGACCGTTCCATCGCAGCGCCGCTGATCGGGCACGACATGCGCACGCAGAACCTGTCCTGGGCGGGGGCGGCGGGTGCGATCATCGGCACGCCGCGCGACCTGACCAAATGGGTCCGTGCGCTGTTCGGCGGGCGAGTCATCCCGCAGAAGCAACTCGACGAGATGACCAGTATCGTCTCGCAGAAGACCGGGTTGCCCATCCGCGACGTGAGCGCCGCCGACCCGACCGGCTTTGGCCTCGATCTCGGGCGGGCGTACCACGCGGAGATGGGCGGGGCGTATTGGTTCTATGAGGGGATGACGCTGGGGTTCCGGGTGATCTTCGCCTATTGGCCGCAATACGACCTGGTCATCACCGCCGCGACGAACAGCCAGCCGCCGGAAGGCGAGAACCAGTTCGGTAAATTGGTCGTCGGCGGGGCATTCGAGGCGTTGCGCGCGGCAGGGGTACTCGGCGCCGCCCGCTAAGCCGATCCCGCGGCGAGCGGCGCCGAGCGCGGTCAGCTTCGTGGCAGGAACGCCACCGCCTCACATTCGTTGTGCTGCGAGAAATCGAGATATGCTCGGGAAAGCCGCAATGCCGTTCACGCCGGGTCCGCGATGGATCGAGAGGATGCGGAGAAGTCCCGGGCGTGGGCCACCTCGCGGCAAGGCTGGGGAACATGCCTGACGCGAACCCTCCGACTGAGAGGCCTTTGCACGACATCATCGTGATTGGTGCCTCGGCTGGGGGCTTGCAGCCGTTGCAGCAGCTGCTGGCGGATTTGCCCGCCAACCTGCCCGCCGCGGTTTTTGTCGTGCTGCATGTAGGCGCCTCGAGTCACCTCGCGGAAATTCTCACGCGCCGCAGCGCATTGCCGGTCGTGCCAGCCGAAAGTGGTCGCTCGATCGAGCACGGCCGAGTCTACGTGGCGGTCCCCGGTGTGCACCTCCTGGTGCATGATGACCACCTCCTTTTGCGCCGCGGGCCGCGGGAGAACCTGGCGCGGCCCGCGGTGGACCCGCTGTTCCGGTCTGCTGCCTGCAGCTTCGGTGCGCGGGTCGTCGGTGTGGTGCTCTCCGGCGCGCTCAATGACGGCACGGCGGGTCTGCGCGCGATCAAGCGCTGCGGCGGGGTTGCGATAGTGCAGGACCCGCTCGATGCGGCGGTGCCGGGAATGCCGCTCAATGCGCTACGACATATCGACGTCGATTACGTCGCGCCCGCGAGCGGGCTGGGCGCCATTCTGGCCCAGTTGGCCCGCGAACCTGCGGGAGAGACTCCCCCCATACCGCTCGACATCAGGCTCGAGACCGCGATCGCAGCGCAGGAGTTGGCGGGAATGGAAACGGAAGAACGGCTGGGCCACCCTTCTCGCTTCACGTGCCCGGAATGCCACGGCGCGCTGTGGGAAATCGACGACGGAAGCCTCTTGCGCTATCGTTGTCACGTAGGCCATGCCTTCACCGCCGAGGTGATGCTAGACGCGCAGACCGTCAGCGCGGAGGAGATGCTGTGGAACCTCATGCGCGCCCACCAGGAGCGGGCCGCGCTTGCCCGTCGGATGGCCCAGCAGGAGATGGCGCAATCTCGTGTGGACTTGGCCCGGGATCTCGAGAACCGCGCGCGAGGCTATGATGAGGATGCCGCGACCATTGGTCGCTTGCTTAAGGATCACGTGGCCGCGATCGGCGCACCGGAGGCCAGCGAAATCGTGCCGTGATGTCTGAGGACGCATCCGCCGACAAACCGGCAGAGGAGGAATCCGAGCGCAAGATACCGGAAGCGCCCTGCCCGATCATCGGCATCGGCGCATCTGCCGGCGGCATCGACGCGCTGCGACGGTTGATCCCGAACGTCGAAGGCGGAATGGCGTTCGTGGTCGTCCTGCACCTCGACCCGGATCACGCCAGCGTGCTGTCCGAGATCCTGGCTCGCTGTACGTCGCTTCCCGTAATACCGGTCGAGGAGGAGGTGGCGGTCGAGTCTGATCACATCTACGTCATTTCACCTAGCACTATTCTTACCATCGAGGGCGGGCGCCTGCGGCCAGAACAACGCACTGGGCCGCGCGGCCAGCGCAATCCGATCGACGAGTTCTTGATCTCGCTCGCCAACGACCAGGGAGAGAACGCTGCCTGCGTGATCCTCTCCGGCACGGGAAGCGATGGCACGATTGGGCTGCGCGCGATCAAGGAGGGTGGCGGTCTCGTCCTGGCGCAGGCTGGCGCCGAGTATGACGGGATGATGCGCAGCGCGGTCTCGACCGGCTTGGTCGACTTCGTGCTGCCGGCCGAGGAGATCCCACAAAAGCTCGGCGACTATTTCGGCCGTGTCACACGGGGACAGGACCAGGCGGTCAGCGTCGATGACCAGCTGGACCTCGCGGAGCATTTGAGCCGGATCACGTCGTTGCTGCGCAATCAGACCGGCCACGATTTCAGCAGCTACAAGGACCGCACCATCATTCGGCGCATCCAACGCCGCATGAATGTGCTGCAGATCGAGGATATGGGTGAGTTCGTCGAGCGCCTGCGGAAGGACAGTCGCGAAGTCGCGTTGTTGTTCCAGGACTTGCTGATTGGCGTAACGAGTTTCTTCCGCGACCCTGATGCATTTGCGGCGCTGCGGCGCGATGTGCTGCCGGCCATGATCAAGGGCAAGGGGCCGGACGACACGGTCCGGGTCTGGGTGCCGGGCTGCGCTACGGGCGAGGAAGCCTACTCCATTGCCATCCTGCTGCGGGAATGCATCACCGAGCCGCATCGCGCGCCGAAGCTGCAGATCTTCGCGAGCGACATCGACGAACAGGCGCTCAATGTCGCCCGCATCGGCCGCTATCCCGCGACCATTTCCAGGGATGTATCCCCGCAGAGACTTAGTCGATTTTTCTTGCGCGAGGACGGCACATATCGCGTCATCAACGAGATCCGCGAGACCTGTCTTTTTTCCCTGCACAATCTGTTGCGCGACGCGCCGTTCTCCAAGCTCGACCTGATCTCGTGCCGCAATCTGCTGATCTATCTGAGCAGCGATTTGCAGGACAGGATCATTCCTCTATTCCACTATGCGCTTGTGCCAGCCGGGGCTCTGTTCCTCGGCATGTCCGAGAACGTGACCCGGCACTCCCGCCTGTTCCTGACCCTGGACAAGGTGAATCGCATCTTCCAGCGCCGGGCGGCGGTTGAGCGGCGCGTGCCGGAATTTCCCCTCATCGCGCCGCGTTCGCCGCGACACCTGCCGTTGGCGCCCTCGCGTCGCACCCAAGTCGGAGAGCCGAGCCTCAAGGCGGCGGCGGAGCGCTATCTCGTCGACCGGTTCACGCCGGCCTATGTCGTCGTCAATCAAGACGGCGAGTTGCTGCACTCCTCCGGCCGCACCGGCAAGTATCTGGAGCTTCCCGCGGGTGCGCCGGATACCAACCTTTTCAACATGGCGCGGCTGGGCTTGAAGCTCGATTTGCGAGCGGCCCTTCACCGGACGATCAGCACCAGGCAACCCACCGTGCAGCGCAAGGTATCGATTGGCACGAACGGCGGAGCCCTGGAGATCGACCTGCACGTGCATCCGCTCAGGTTCGATCCCCATTCCGAAGCGCTGTATATGATCGTCTTTCAGGATCTCGGGGCGATCCTGGCAACGGAGACCGAGTTCACCTCGACCGAGGATGTCGGCGAGGCGAGCGTGCGACACCTCGAGGCGGAGTTGCATCTGACCCGAGAGCGCCTGCAGACCACGACGGAGGAGCTGGAGTCCTCGAACGAGGAACTCAAGTCGAGCAACGAAGAGCTGCAGTCGATCAACGAGGAGCTGCAATCCGCCAATGAGGAGCTCGAAACCTCGAAGGAGGAACTGCAATCGATCAACGAGGAACTGCAGACGGTCAACTCCGAGCTGAGCTCCCGCGTCGAGGAGCTGAGCCGGGCGAACAACGACATGAGCAACCTGCTCGAGAGCACCCAGATCGCCACCGTGTTCCTTGACCGTGAGCTGTTGGTGAAGAGCTTCACGCCCGCGGCGAAAGACGTGTTCTGGCTGGTGGAGAGCGATGCGGGGCGGCCGATCATGCATGTCCGCTCGCGCCTAGAGGGCGACACGCTGCAGGCGGACGCCGAGCGGGTGCTGCGCACCTTGACGACGATCGAGCGACCGGTGACGAGCGCCGAGACCGGCCACCGCTACATGATGCGTATGCTGCCCTATCGCACGGTGGACAACGTCATCAACGGCGTGGTCATGACGTTCACCGATATCACGCGCATCTCGATCGCCGAGGCGCGGATCGAGGAACTGACCCATGATCTGCGCGCGCGGATCGACGAGCTTGAGACGATTCTCGATCTCGTGCCTGTAGGTGTGGTGATAGTGGATGGCCAGCGGGGCGAGACGGCCCTGGTAAACACCTACGGCGCGCGGCTGCTCGGCGAGCCCGAGCATAGCGGATTGAAAACCACATCGGTCGGATTCCAGCTCACCGGGGAAGACGGCGCCGAGCTCCTGCCGGATCGTCACCCGATCGAGCGAGCGCGACGGGGCGAGTCCGTGTTGGGCTGGCAGGGAACGTTGCGAAGCGATCTCGGCGGCGAGGTAGCGGTGATGATGTCGGCGAGCCCGCTGTTCGCCGAGGATCACAGCGTGCGCGGGGCCGTCGCCGCCCTGGTCGACATCACCCGCCACAGCCAGGCGGAAGCACAGCAGCAATTCCTGCTGAGCGAACTCCAGCATCGGGTGAAGAACATTCTCGCGACGGTCGCATCGCTGGCGATGCGGATGGCGCGCGGCCAAGGATCGATCGAGGATTTCCGCGAGGCCTTCCTCTCGCGGCTGGGGGCGATGGGGCGGACGCACGACCTGCTCAGCAGTGGCGTTTGGAGCGGCGCCAGCATGAGATCGCTCGTGTTGACCGCGCTGGAACCCTTTGCCGGCAACAAGGGCGAGAACATCCTGCTTGACGGCCCGGAGATCAGGATCGCGTCGAACGCGGCCTCAACGCTCGGAATGGTGTTTCACGAACTGGCGACCAACGCCGCGAAATACGGCGCCCTATCGGGTGCGGGCGGCCGGGTAGAAGCTTCTTGGCGCGTACTGTCGCAGGAAGGCGATGGACAGTTGGCGCTGACATGGCAAGAGCAGGGCGGGCCGCCGCTCGAGGCCGGAGATACGGCGGGCTTCGGGATCAACTTCATAACGCGCAGCGTGGAATACGAATTGTCCGGCAGCGCACGGGTGGAACTCGCACCCGGCGGGCTCCGTTGCCTCCTCACGATCCCGCTTGCCGGGAACGTCGAGGATGTCTCGTGAGAGAGCAGATGCCGGCCCCGAATCCAGCGGATTTACAATCGCTCTCCATCCTTGTTGTCGAGGATACGTTCCTTGTGGCGGACATGATCGCCGAGGAGCTCATCTCCGCCGGCTGCCATGTCGTTGGCCCCGTGGCGAAGCTGCGGCAGGGGGTCACGGCCGCGAGTGTCGAGTCGTTGGACGGCGCGTTCCTCGACGTGAACCTCGCCGGAGAGCACAGCTTCCCGATTGCCGACGTGCTGACGGAGCGCGGTATCCCGTTCGCTTTCCTGACTGGCTATGGCGACGGGATCATACCGCCTCAGTATCAGAGTGTGCCCAGGCTGTCGAAGCCGTTCGACCTCGGCGAACTCGTGAACCTCGCGCGTGGGTTCCGGGGCGGCTGAGCGTCGGCCCGCAGTCCACGCGTTCCGGTTGGCCCGTGCCGGCACGGTCTCGAACCGACGCGTCAAAGCAAGTCGGGCAGATGTCGGGCGCCGTGCAGGACACGAACTACTTCGATTCCTTCCTTGATTGGTCGGTACAGAATGAGGTGGCGCGCCGACACGAAATAGCGCAGGCCAGCGCGAAGGTCGGTGCGCGCGGAGCCCATGAGCGGATGCTCGGCCAGGAGGGCACAAGCGCCATCAATGCGGTCGAGCATACGGTCAGCGGCCGCCGGATTGTCCTTGGCAATGTAGCGCCAGATCTCGAGGAGGTCTTCTTCTGCTTGAGCAGACCGCAAAACCCGGGGCAAGTCGGCTCACCCGGTGGAGCGAGACCGTTCGTCCGTCCAGCGTCGCCGCGCTTCTCGTTTGATCTCGTCTATGCCGTTGAACCGGCCGGGGCCGCTGGTCAGGCCTTCGTCCCACAGTCGGCACAGTGCTTCCCCTTCCGCGGAGTTTAACTCGCGCCGCAAGCGCCATTCGAGAAGGGCGTCGGCGACGATGTCGTCCCACGTGCCGTATTCCCCGCTTTCCACGACCTGCCGGACCATCTCTGCGACGCTCGGTTTGAGCGTCAGGCGAATTGAGGCTTCGTTCACGGCTGTCTCCGGCCAGTACCTTTGACTGAGCGAGCAGGGTTACAATGTCCGGTTGGCGCGTGCCAGCACGGCCTCGAACAGCACCTGGCAGCCCGCCTCCGCCTCCTCGGGCTCGATGCTTTCCGCCTCGTTGTGCGACAGGCCGTCCTTGCAGGGGGTGAAAATCATCGCGGCGGGCATCCGGCGCGCGACATACACGGCGTCATGGCCGGCACCGGAGACGATCTTGCGCGACTTGTAGCCGAGGCGTTCGGCGGCTTGCTCGACCAGGGCGACGCATTCCGGGTCGAAGGGCTGGGCGGGGTTCTTGAAGACGCGCTCGATTTCGAGCTTTACCCCGCAGTCGCGGGCGATGAAGCCGGCTTCGCGGGGGAATTGCGCGTCGAGGCGGTCGATCTCGGCATCCGAGGGGTGGCGGAACTCGACGGAGAAGCGCACCTCGCCGGGGATCACGTTGCGGCTGTTGGGCGAGACGAGGAGCTGGCCCACCGTGCCGCGACCCTCCTCGCCGCGGGCGCGCATCATGCGGTCCACGAGGTCGATCACGCGGGCGGCGCAGACCAGTGCGTCCTTGCGGGCCGAGGGCGGGGTGGTGCCGGCGTGGGAGTCCTGGCCGGTCGCCACCGCGTCGTACCACACCATCGCTTGGGCGCCGGTGACGATGCCGATTTGATCGGCATTGCGCTCGAGGATCGGGCCTTGCTCGATGTGCAGCTCGAAATAGGAATCGGCCGGGAAGGCCTCGGCGGGTTCCGGGCCGCGATAGCCGATGGCGTCGATCGCCTGGCCGACCGTCACGCCCTCGGTGTCGGCGAGGTTGTAGGCCTTCTCCAGCGGCACCATGCCGGACCACACGCCGGAGCCCATCAGGCTGTGGCCGAAGCGGCTGCCTTCCTCGTCGGTCCAATTGACCAGCTCGACGGGAGCCTCGGTGGTGATGCCGAGGTCGTTGAGGCTGCGGATCACCTCGAGGCCGGCGAGCACGCCGAGGGCGCCATCGAATTTGCCCCCCGAGGGCTGGCTGTCGAGATGGCTGCCGAACAGGACCGGCAGGCGCGCGGGGTCGCGGCCCTCGCGGCGGGCGAACATGTTGCCGATGGCGTCGACCCGCACTTTGAGGCCGGCCTGCTCGCACAGGGTAGAAAAGCGGTCGCGGCCGGCGCGGTCGACGTCGGTGAGGGTGAGCCGCCGCACGCCGCCCTTGGGGGTGGCGCCGATCTGGGCCATGTCCATCAGGCTGTCCCACAGCCGGCGGCCGTCGATGCGCTGGTTGGTTTGCGCCGTCATCCGTGTTCTCCCGCGAGGGCGTGCATCTTGCCCCGCCGCCGGGTTCCTGCAAGCTTGCCCGGCGGAAGGAGCGATCATGGCACATGCGCTGAGCAGCGACGCGGCCCCTGCCATTCTGCGCAACGCGGAACTCGACCGGGCAGCGGTCTGGCAGGCGCGGGTGGATCTCGCGGCGTGCTTTCGCATGGCGGCGCGGCTCGGGCTGCACGAGGGTGTGTGCAACCATTTCTCCGCGATGGTGCCGGGGCGCGACGATCTGTTCCTGGTCAATCCGTATGGCTACGCGTTCGAGGAGATTACCGCCTCGCGCCTGTTGATCTGCGACTTTCACGGCCGCGTGGTCGAGGGCAGCGGGGCGCCCGAGGCCACGGCGTTCTTCATTCACGCGCGGCTGCATATGCGCCTGCCGCGCGCCCGCGCCGCGTTCCATACGCACATGCCGAATGCGACGGCGCTTGCCATGCTGGAAGGGCCGCCGCTGGTTTGGGCGGGGCAGACGGCGTTGAAATTCTATGGCCGGACGGCGGTGGACGAGACCTATGGCGGGCTGGCGCTCGACGAGGCGGAGGGCGACCGGATCGCGAGCGCGATGGGGGACGCCGATGTCGCGTTCCTCAAGCATCACGGCGTGATCGTGGTGGGGCCGAGCATCGCCGAGGCGTGGGACGATCTCTATTACCTCGAACGCGCCTGCGAGGTGCAGCGGCTGGCGGAGTCCACGGGTCGGCGTATTCGGCCGGTACCCGCCGAGATTGCCGAGCGCACTTATCGGCAGATGCGCGCGGGCGACCGCGAATCCGCCCGGCTGCATCTCGAAAGCATCCGGCGCGTCCTCGACCGCGAGGCGCCGGAGTATCGGCGCTGACGGCCCTCCCGTAACGGAACCCCTCATGACTCGATGGCTCCCTCTCGTGCTGGCCGGGCTGGCGCTCGCCGGCTGCAAGCTGATCGACCAGACCACGTTCGCGCCCCAGGCGGAGATGCCGGAGCCGGCGCAACTCGCCGCGCTGCCGCCTGTGGGCGAGCGGCCGGCGCTGCTGTCGATCCGTTACTCGACGCCCAATCCGCAATACGGTGACGCGCTGCGCACGGCGGTGGCCGCCGCCGAGGAGCGTCGGCCGGGCTCGACCTACGACGTGGTTGCCGTGGTGCCGGTACCGAAGGACCCTGCTTTGCAGCTGCGCGACCTCAACCAGGGTCGGCAGGACGCGACGCGGGTGATGCAGGCGGTGATGGCGCTCGGCGTGCCGGACACGCGGATCGCGCTGGGGGCGCGCACCGATCCCTCGATCACGGTGCGCGAGGTCCGTGTCTACATCCGTTGAGGCGCCGCTCGCTGGCTCGAGGGCGGCGCGGCGGGCGACGCTCGAAGGACTCGCCTACCTGCTGATCGCGGCGGCGAGCTGGGGCTTCACCTGGCCGCTGCAGAAATTTCTCCTTGGCGAGCTGCCGCCGTTCACGGTGCGCGCCTCCACCGTGGCGGTCGGCGCCGTGGTGGGCTTCGGGCTCGCTATTGCCTGCCACGAGCGGCTTCGGGTGCCGCGCGACCAGTGGCCGATCCTGGTGGTCGCGTCGATGCTGAACTACGGGCTGTTCACCGTGCTCACCATCACCGCGCTGATCTGGCTGCCGGCCTCGGAGGCGGTGATCTTCACCTATACCATGCCGATCTGGGCGGCGCTGCTGGCTTGGCTCGCGTTCGGCGAGCGGCTGACGGTGGCGCGGGCGGTGGCGCTGGTGCTGGGGATCGCCGGGATTCTCGTCCTCGTCGGCGGGCATGGGGTGACGGCGGCATCCTGGGCCAAGCTGCCCGGCATCGCCTGCGGGCTTGGCGCCGCCTGGCTGTTCGCGCTCGGCACGGTGATCAGCAAAAATCGCCCGCCTCGGCTGCCGCCGGTGGCGGGGGTGGCGTGGCAAGTGCTGCTGGGGGCGATCCCGCCGGTGGCGCTGGCGGCCTTCGAGCCGCAGGACTGGTCGCAGGTGACGCCGCTCGGCAACGTGGTTTTGACGGACGGCGTGTTCGTCGGTTAGCGCCTGTTCATCGGGCGATCCCGGTTTGGTAGCCGCAGGCTTCAGCCTCCGTCTCCGTGGCGCAGGCTGAAGCCTGCGGCTACCGGCCGG
>JAFKFI010000048.1 GCA_017307285.1 Alphaproteobacteria bacterium
TTGCGTGCAGGGCGGTGAACCGCGCCAGGGTGTGGGCGAGATAGCCCCGCAGCACCTCGGCCATCGGCGCCAGCCACGCCTCTCCCCAGCCAAACCGCCGCTGCCGCTCCAGGCTGTCGCTCAACCCCCACACGATCGCCCCGATCAGCCCGGCGAAGCGGGCCATCAGGCCGCTTGGGGGTGAGGGGGACACGGTGGGGCTCATGACCGGGAGATCATGCAGTTAGTTAGTGTTCGCGTCAATCGAATTTGCTGCCTTCGGATGTCGTCAGGTTGGCGACCCCGGTCTAGGGACCGCAGCGCCGCCCAAATCGCCCGGCGTTATCGGCGACCGGCCAGCCTCGTGAAGCCATCCGCGCTCCAGTCCTCGCTGCCCACACCGTGATGCACGAAGAACAGGCCGTCGGGATCGTATTGCCGCTTCACCGCGAGCAGCCTCGGGTAGTTGGACCCCCAGAAGGAGCGCTGCCAGTTCGGCTCGAAGTAGTTGCTTTCGGAGACATAGGAGCCCGGCTCGGCCACCAGCTTGCGCAATTCGCCCGTCGCCGCATCGATGCTGGCGGCATGTTGCCGCGCGAGCGCGAGATCGGGCTCATGGCCGGGAACACCGGGACGCGCCGGTGGTCCGCCGGTTGCGACGATCGCCAGCGCGAAGGCGTCCAGCACCGCCGGGTTCATGGCGGTGTCCCGCGCCGCCGCCACGGCCTCGGCGGGCGCGCCGGCCAGTCCCTTGTTGCAATGCCAGGCCACCCACCAATGCCGGGTCGCCGCGAACAACGTGTCCGCGAGCAACTCCCGACGGTCCTTCCGCAACAGCGAGGCGGGCAGCCAGGTGGATTGGTAGGCATGGAGGAAAACCCCCGTCTCCCCGAGATTGCCTGCCCAGAACACGTTGTCCGCCGGCGCCCCCGGCCGATCGTCGCTCAGCACGACGCCTTGTGCTCGCTTGAGCAGAGCGGGGTTCCAGAAATTGCGGGCAGGCAAGCTCACGATCCTCGGCGCCGTCGTCACCCGGAAATCCTGCGGCGAGCCCGCGATCCAATCCAGGAACGGCCGCCAGACCGCCTCGGCCTGCGGCTTGTCCAACCCCTGAAACACCATCGCGATCGTGACGCTGTTGTCGGGCTGGAACCTGATCTGCTCGCCCCAATGCGGGTTGAACAGGCTCTCGGCATAGAACGCGACCATGCGGCCGATCAGCCGGCGGAAGGCGGCATCGGAGGTCGCCTGGATCGTGGCGTTCACCCCGCCGAAGAATTCCGGCAGCTCCCGCGTGCGCAGCGTCAGCCGGGTAACGACGCCGAGGCTGCTCCCGCCGCCTCCCTTGAGCCCCCAGAACAGCTCGGGCTCGTTGCACGCATTCGCGGTTCGCGTCACGCCGTCGGCGGTGACGATCTCGGCCTCCAGCAGGCCAGCTGCAGCCATGCCATAGTTCTTCGAGAAACTACCGAACCCGCCGCTCTGGATCAGCCCGGCGACGCCCACCGTCATGCAGCCGCCGCCTTGCACATAGCGGCCCGCGTCGGTCGTCACCGCGTTATAGGCGTGTATCCAGATCGTGCCGGCCCCCAGCGTGACGGCGGGCTGCGGCGCCTGCTTCCCCTCGCAACCTCGGCCGACGAACCCGTCGTGCAGGGCGATCTCGTTGATCGCCCGCGTCCAGATCAGCAGGGAGTCGGCCGCGTTGGAGGTTCCCTGGTAGCTATGGCCGCCGCCCTTGACCACCAGCCGCAGCTTGTTTTCCCGCGCGAAGTTGACGGCGGCGGCGACGTCCTCGGTCGTGTGCGCCGCGACCGCGTAGGCGCTCGGCTCGGAGACCCACGCATCGGCCCAGCCGGTGGTCTGGGTCAGCGCCGGGTTGTCGCCGATGAAATACGGGTTCTTCAGCTCCTTGAACAACGCGTCGCACGCGGCACCGCGCGGCGCATCGATGCACGCCTCGAAGGGCGATCGCAGCTCAACGAGTCGCCCGCCGACATCGCGCTTCAACTGCTCCCATCGTGCCGGCGCGGGCCAGCCTGGGTCGGTGGGGCGAACGCGGCGTAGGGGTGCCGCCGCGCGCGTCGGGGGGATCGGCAGGAGCGGAAGCGTGCCGGCGAGCGCGAGCAAATGTCTCCTGCGCATTCGGTCCAGCCTCCCCCGTCAGGCCGGGCGAACCACGCTCCGACGATGGTTGCGCGCGGTCGCGACGGCTGCGATGCAAACTGCCACGATCAGCACCCAGACGGCCGGGCGCAGGCCGTCCTCGAAATCGAGATTGGCGGCGAGCACCCGCTCGGCCGGTATGCGCGTGGCGACCGCGTACCAGGTGTACTCGATCCCCGCCGTGGCGGCCGACGCCAGCGCCGCCAGCGGCAGCAGGGCCAGTGGCGAGCGTTGCCGCTCCACCGGCAGCAGCCGCCACAGCATCAGCCAGACGAAGCAGCCCGCCATCACCATCGCCTCGCTGACATCGATCTTGGACTGCAAGGTGGCGTGGAACACCGCCAGTACGCCGATCGGGTAGGCCAGCCAGTGCAGCCGCTTCCAGTTCTTCCCCATGCGCCGCACCGAGGCGTCGGTCGAGGTGATCCCGAGCGCCGCAAGCCCGACCAGGGCGGTGAAGCCGATCGTGAGATAGAAGCGGTGAATGATCTCGGACGCGACGTGCAGCATGTGGCCGTTCTGGTCGATCACGTAGAGCGACAGATGGGTCAGCCCGTAGGCCAGGGCACCCACGCCGAGCATCCGCCGTACCACCGGCAAGCCCGGCCAGTCGAACACCGCCCGCGCCGGCGTCACGGCGAGCGCGATCAGCAGCAGGCGGATGGTCCACAGACCGGTGCCGTGGATCACCGCGTTGAGCGGGCGGGCGCCGAGCATTCCCAGCGCGAACTGCCCCGCCAGCACGATGCCGGGGGCGAACAGCGCGAGGAACACGGCGAGCTTGAACGGCGCGAGCCGGCCGGCGCGATCGCGCCAGGGCAGCTTCGCCGGTCGGCGGCGAGGTGCGGGAGGCCGGGTCATCGGGGTTGCGTCATTCGGGTGTAGCCCTGCGGGAGCTGGAACAGCGCGGGATCCTGCGGCCGGTATTCCACCCGCGCCGCCTCGGCGAGCACCCGCCCCTCCACCCGAACGCGCAGCAGCACGCCGTCGGCGGTGACGCAGATCTCGGTCGCGCGACCCTTGGCATCGTGAGTGGTCCAGTTGGTGCAGGCCATGCCCCCCACTTCGTCGCCACCGCCCCGAACGTAACCTCCCCCCTGCGATTCCGTGGCCGCGCCTGCCATTCCTGGCAGCGTCGCCGGCGCGGCCATCTCGACGAAGGACCGCTCGGGCTCGTGCACGACCTCCATCCGGTGTGCCACGTAGTCGATCAGCACGAAGATGCCGGGGCTCGGCGGGTCCACCCGCATCCGCTTCGCCGCGGCGGACCAGCGCATCCGCTGCTCCAGCGTCCGGCCGCCCGCGTCCATCCGGTAGGTCACGGCGACGTCCCTGGTCGGGACGAGCACCGGCCCGTCCGCCGCCCGAACGGCACCGGGCGCCAGCACCAGCCCGGCCAGCGCCAACGCGGCGAGCCGCCTCATCGCGCCGGTCGCGCGCCGCCGGATGCGGTCGGCAGGCGGGGAATATTCATCCGGAGATACCCGGCCGGCGGCTGGAACAGGCCGGGAGATTGCGGCCCGTAGGTCACGGACACCGCCTCCACGCTGCCGCGTCCGTATTGCGGGTCCTGTCCCTGGCCGCGCAGCACGATGCCGTCCGCGGTGACGCAGACCTGGCCCGACCGTCCCTCCGGCGCCTGCACGTCCCACACCGTGCACGACAGGCCCGCGACCCGCTCGGACCCTTTGCGGGTGAAGTGCATCCGCTCGCTCGGCAGGAAGTCCCGCACCAGCTCGGACTGCGTGGGCGTCTCGAAATAGACGTGCGGCTGCCGCATCACCACCAGCACGCGGCCGGCGTCGCGATCGACGATGAGATAGCCGGGCAGGCTGGTGGGCTCGACGCGGATCCTGCCGCCGCTGACATGCACCCGGATCGAGACCGGTTCCTGGTCGCGAGGGCCCTGGGCGCGGTACAGCACCGTCGCCTCGCGCGTCGGGGTCAATGGCGGATGTTCGCTCGCCTGCGTCAGCCCCGGCGCGACAGCCGCAAGCAAGGCCAGCGCAGCGCGACGCCAGGCCGTCACGCCTGGCGCCCGGCCAGGGCCCGGAACTCCGCGGCCAGCAAGGACGGCGGCGGCGCGGCGATCCAGCGCGCCGGCACGTCGACCGCTGCCGCGAGCAGGGATTTGTAGTCCTCCCGCGCGATCTCCTCGGTGCCGAACTGCGCCAGGTGGCTGGTGACGAACTGCGTGTCCAGCAGCCGGAACCCGCCGAGCCGCAGCCGCGCCACCAGATGCACCAGCGCCACCTTCGAGGCGTCCCGCGCGGTGCTGAACATGCTCTCGCCGAAGAACGTGCCGCCGAGCGCCACGCCATAGAGCCCGCCGACGAGGCTTCCTGCCTGCCAGCACTCGACCGAATGGGCGTGGCCCATCCGGTGCAGCTCGCCGAACAGCCGCTCGATCTGATGGTTGATCCAGGTATCCTCGCGTCCCGGCGCCGCCGCGGCGCAGCCCGCGACGGTGGCCGCGAAATCCCGGTCCGCCGTGACCTCGAACAGGCCGGACATCACCGACCGGAACAGCCGGCGCGGCAGGTGGAAGCGGTCGAGCGGCAGGATGCCGCGCCGCTCAGGATCGAGCCAATAGAGCCGGTCGCCGCGCCGCGTCTCCGCCATCGGGAACAGCCCGTGCCGGTAGGCCCGCAGTATCAGCTCCGGCGTGATCTCCACGATGCGCCGCGACATGGCCCCATTCTGCCCTTGCCCGGCAAGCGGCGGAAGGGCCGCGTTCGGCCGCGCCTGCCCGCTGGACTTACCGCCCGGGGCGGGGGGGACGTTCATGAGCGCCACCGGGACTTCGATCACGCTATGTTACAATAACGCGATACGCCTGGCCGACGTGACCACGTTAAGATTTGTTCACCGACCCGAAATGTTGGGCTCCGGCTACTTGAACGGGTCACTGCGGCGGCCGGCTGCGTGAGCGTGCTCGATCGCCGCGAATGACCGACGAACGCCAGACGATCAACCAAGAACAACCGGTCCGGAGGGGGCGACATGCGGCATCTGCGTTCGGCTGCGCTCGTGGGCGTGATTGGCGCGACGGCGGCGATCAGTCCGGCGGTCGCGGGTCCGTTCACCCCGTTGACGCTGCTCACGACCATCGCAATCCCCAGCGCCGGCGACACGATCAACCCCAACCCGGGTGGGGCGTTCACGGCCTTCGACATCAGCTTCTTCGATCCCGCGACGCGACGCGACTATGTGGCCGATCGGTCGAACGCGGCCGTGGACGTGTTCGCCGGCAACATGTTCCTCGGGCGAGTGCCCGGCTTCGCGGGTCAGCAGAAACACACCTCGACCTCTGGCCCCGACGGCGTGCTGACGGTCAGCAACCCCACGCAGCACACGCTCTTCGCGGGCGACGCGGGAAGCCTGCTGCGGACCTACAACATAACCGGCACCGCGCTGCCGCCGCCGACCCAGTTCCCGCCGATCAACACCGGCGGGACGTTTCGCGTCGACGAGATGGCGTATTCGCCCTCCGCCAATCTGGTGCTCGTCGCCAACAACGCGGACACTCCCGCGTTCGGCACGCTGGTCAACGCCAGCACCGGCGCGATTGTGCACGGCCATATCGTCGTTCCCGGCGCGGTCGGGCTCGAGCAGTCGGTATGGAATCCCAACACCGGCTCGTTTTTCATATCCGTTCCGCAATTGGGTGCCGCCGGCAATCCTGGCGGGGTCGCGGAAATCAAAACTGACGGGACGATCGGAAAGATCATCAACTTCGCGAATCTCGGGATCGCCTCGTGCTCGCCGACGGGCCTCGTCCTCGGCAAGAGCGGCAATCTCATGGTTGGCTGCGGCAACAAAGGCACCCAGACCGTCGTGCTCGACCCGTCCGGTACGGGTTCGATCGTCAAAACGCTCACACAGATCAGCGGATCTGACGAGCTCTGGTACGACCCCAAGACGAACGACTACTACGTCACCGGCGTGAACAGCTCGGGCGGCCGGGTGTTCGACATCGTCAACGACATGACCTTGAGCATCCTGCAGTCGGTATCGCTGCCGGACGTCAACGCACACTCGATCGCGGTCGATCCGGGCAACGGGTTCGTCTACGTGCCGCTGGAGGGCAGCACTTCTGCGGGTGTCAATCCGTTGTGCCCGCTCGGCTGCGTCGCGGTATACGGCGTCCCCGAACCGGGCAGCCTGCCGCTTCTGCTTGCCGGATTGACCGCGCTCGTTGGCCTCGAGCTGCGCCGTCGCGCTCGTTCCGAATAGTGCAACTTCAGAAGTTTGCAGTAAGGCGCTGAGAGAAACCTCGGCGCCTTACTTTGGCGTCGTCCGACCGGCCAGCAGATTTCTGCTAACGCACGTCGAATCGTTGTCGACACTTCATTCTGTCGAGCGTAATGTCGTTCCGTAAAACGATGTTATACGGGCGTGCAACGAGCCTGATCCCCGATCTGAAAGCGCGACGAACTGCACCCTTCCGCTCGCAGTGCGAGTGTCTCTGTCCCCGCCAGCGGCGAGCGGCACATGAGGAGGCCTCGGATGAAATATGCTTTGCTGCTTCTGGCGCTTTGCGCCGCAGCTTGCACCGCGCCCACCCAGGGCGCGCTGAATTCGGCGACGGCGGCCTGCAGTGTCGGTGACAGGAACGCCTGCGCGCAACTGCCGATGCTCAACGCGCAAGTGCAGTCGGAAAACCAGCAGAACGAGGTCGCCACGGGGCTTGCCGCTGGTGTGGGTGGGCTGGTCGGCGGTGCAGTCCTCGGCGGGGCGCTCGCTGGCCCGCATTATTACGGCTATCCGTACGGTTACTATCACCGTTGCTGGAATTGCTGGTAATCAGCTCCACTCAACCCGTTCGATCGGCGTCGCTCACGAACCGTTCGAGCCAGTGGATGGTGTACTCGCCAGCCTGAAACGCCGGATCGTCGACGATGCGCCGATGCAGCGGGATCGTCGTGGAGACGCCGACGATGGCGAACTCGTCGAGCGCGCGCCGCAGCCGCGCAATCGCCCCGGCGCGCGTCGGCGCATGCACGACGAGCTTGGCGATCAGGCTGTCGTAATAGGGCGGCACCTGGTAGCCGGCGTACAGCGCTGAATCCACCCGCACCCCGAGCCCGCCCGGCGCATGAAACGCCGTGACCAAGCCGGGAGAGGGCGCGAAGCTCTCGGGGTCCTCGGCGTTGATCCGGCACTCGATCGCGTGGCCGCTGAACAAGATGTCCGTCTGCGCATAACCGAGCGGCGCGCCATCGGCGATGCGGATCTGCTCGCGCACGAGATCGATGCCGCACACCATCTCCGTCACCGGATGCTCGACCTGCAAGCGCGTGTTCATCTCGATGAACGCGAACTGCCCATCCTGGAACAGGAACTCGAGCGTCCCCGCATTGCGGTAGCCGAGGCGGCGCAGCGCCGAGGTCACGGTGCCGCCAAGCTGGTCGCGCATTACCGGAGTCAGCACTGGCGAGCCCGCCTCCTCCAGCAGCTTCTGGTGCCGCCGCTGCAGGCTGCAATCCCGCTCGCCGAGATGCACGACATTGCCATGCGCGTCGGCCAGCACCTGCAGCTCGATATGGCGCGGACGATCGAGATACTTCTCGACGTACACAGCGTCGTTACCGAAGCCGGCGCGGGCCTCGGCGCGGGCGACGCGGAACGCCTCCTCGAGCCCGTCCGCGTCCCGCGCCACCTTCATGCCGCGCCCGCCGCCGCCCGCCGCTGCCTTGATGAGCACCGGATAGCCAATCCGCTCGGCCACCTCGGCGGCGGCCGCAAGGTCCGGCACCGCGCCGGTCGAGCCCGGCACCAGCGGCACCCCGAGCGCGGCCATCGCCTCCTTGGCGGCGATCTTGTCGCCCATCATGCGAATATGCGCGGGCGAGGGGCCGATGAAGGTGAGGCCGTGCGCCTCCACCATCTCGGCGAAATCGGCGTTCTCGCTGAGAAACCCGTAGCCCGGATGGATCGCGTCCGCCCCGGTGATGCTGGCGGCGGAGAGGATCGCGTGGCTGTTGAGATAGCTGCCGCGCGCCGCGGGCGGGCCGATGCACACGCTCTCGTCCGCGAGCCGCACATGCATCGCCTCGGCATCCGCCGTCGAGTGCACGGCGACAGTGGCGATGCCGAGCTCGCGGCAGGCGCGCTGCACCCGAAGCGCGATTTCGCCCCGATTGGCGATCAGGATCTTCTGGAACAACAGGCTATTCCAAAACCATCAGCACCTCGCCGTATTCCACCGGCCCGCCGGAGACGACGAGGATCTGCGCCACGACGCCGGATTTCGGCGCCTTGATCTGATTGAACGTCTTCATCGCCTCGATCAGCATCAAGGTCTGGCCCGCCTCGACGGTCTGGCCGATCGTGACATAGGGCGGCGTGCCCGGCTCGGGCGACAGATAGGCGACGCCGACCATCGGGCTCAGCACCGCGCCGGGATGCTGGCTCAGATCGGTGATCGCCGGCACGGTCTGCACCGGCCCGCCGGAAGCCGCGACGGGCGCCAACTCCGCCGGCGCCGTCGCGTACGCCGCCACCGGCGCGGGCGCGCGAGCCACGCGGATGCGGCTCTCCTTCTCGGCGATCTCGATTTCGGTGAGGCCGGTCTCGGTCAGGATGGCGGCGAGCGTCCTGATCGCCTCGGCGTCGAAGGGAACACGGGTCATGGGCGCTCCGTCAGCAGATCGGCCACAGCCGTCAGGGCCAGGGCATAGCCGCGGATACCGAGCCCGCAGATCACGCCCACCGCCGCCTTGGAGACGTAGGAGTGATGCCGGAACTCCTCGCGGCGGTGAATGTTCGTCACGTGCACCTCGATCACCGGGCACTCCGCCGCGAACAGCGCGTCCATCAGCGCGACCGAGGTGTGGCTGTAGCCGCCGGGGTTGATCACGATGGCCGCCGCCCGGTCGCGGCATTCCTGCACCCAGGAAATCAACTCGCCCTCGCCGTTGGTCTGGCGGAAGTCGATGGCGAGCCCCAGTTCCTCGGCTGCCTCGGCGCACAGCTGTTCCACGTCGTCGAGCGTCGCGCTGCCGTACAGATGCGGCTGCCGCAGCCCGAGCATATTGAGGTTCGGGCCGTTCAGCACGGCTATGAGCGGCAATGGCGCTGCATGGGACATTCGCGCCGCCTAGCACAAGCCAGGGTTCCGGTCCAACGCCCGGCGACCCATCACGTGTCGTCGGGCCGCCGATGCACCCAGACATCCGCAGTAGTGCCGCGCAGCACAACCGTGCCCTCCCGGACTGCTCCGAGCTTTTCGGCAACCCGGATGGAGCGCGTGTTGGACGGCACGATGAAGCTGACCAGGCGAGGGAAGGCGTAGCTGTCGAAGGCCCAAGCACGCACCGCGCGGGCCGCCTCCGTGGCATAGCCGTGACCCCATGCGGTGGGACCGATGGTGTAAGCGATCTCGGGTTCGGGCCAGTCGACCGGGTGCAGAATCCCGACATGCCCGATCGCCCGGCGGGACGCGCCCTCCTCGATCGCGAACACGCCGTAGCCGCGCAGCGCCCATTGCCCGACCATCACCGCCAAGCGGTCCCAGGTCTCGGAGCGCGACAGCGGCCCGCCGATATGCCGCGCGACGTCGGGCTCGGCGCGCACCGCGGCGTAGTCGTCGAGATCATCGGCCCGGAAGCCGCGCAGGCGCAGCCGCGCCGTGCGAAGCTCAGGGATGTCGAGATGCGTCATGGCTGGCTTCCGCCGTTGCTGTCCGTTTAGCTTAGCCTGCTAATTCAGTTGCTTGGCCCAGACTCCAATCCAACATCGTCATGGTCGGCGCAGGCCGACCATCCACGACTTCGCGAGCGGGCAAGCAAAGTCGTGGATGCCCGGCCTTCGCCGGGCATGACGAGTAGAGTACTTGCGCAGTCACGCGATTCGACTTGCGGCCACTCCGAAGACCGATGGCTTGCGCCGGGGATTCCGACATTGGCGGCCACTATGCTACGGTCCGAGCCATTCCGAAATCGCGCTCGGCGCGTGCGGGTGGGTGAACCTCCCGGAGGAACACCACACTCGGGGGCTTGATGCGCAGATCGCCCAGTGCGGCACGGGCAGACGACGCGACGCTCGTGGTGCTGCTGATCCTGGCTACCGCCGTGCTGCGCATCCTGTTCGGCCTCGCACTCGGCCTCGGCGTGGACGAGAGCTACATGGTGGCGGCCGGGCGCGAGCTCAGGCTCGGCTATTTCGACCATCCGCCGGCCGCGTGGTGGCTCGCCTGGGGCGCCAGCTGGCTCGCCGGCAGCGACGCGGCGATTGTCGTGCGGCTGCCCTTCATCGCCCTGTTCGGCGTCTCGACCTGGCTGCTCTACCGGCTCACCGCAACGCTCTATACCACGCGCGCGGGGCTGTGGGCGGCGGTGACGCTCAACCTGGCGCCGGTCTTCGGCGTCACCACCGGCGGTTGGGTGCTGCCCGACGGTCCGCTCGACGCCGCGCTGCTCGGTGCCGCCTTGTGCCTGGTTCACGCGGTGCAGGGCACGAGCCGCCGCTCGGCCCTGCTTTGGTGGCTCGGCAGCGGGCTCTGCATCGGCCTGGCGCTGTTCAGCAAATACTCCGCCGGCCTGACCCTCATGGGCGCTTGCGTCTATCTCGCGACCCAGCAGGAGCATCGGCGCTGGCTGGCTCGGCCCGAGCCCTATCTCGCCGGCCTGATCGCGACGCTGATTTTCTCCCCCGTGCTGATCTGGAACGCGGCGCATGGCTGGGCGTCCTTCGCCTTCCAGGCCGGCCGCGCCGAGGGCGCCGAGTTCGCGCCGGCGATGCCGCTCGTAACCCTGGGCGGCGAGGCGTTGTTCCTGCTGCCGTGGATCTGGCTGCCGCTGATGGTCGTCTTCGTCCGGGCGGTCTGGCGCGGGCCACGGGAATGGCGCGGGTGGCTGCTCGCTTGCCTCGCGGCGCCGCCCATCTTGGTGTTCACCCTGGTCTCCGCCTGGTCGAGCCATCGCGTGCTCTACCACTGGGCGGCACCCGGCTACCTGATGCTGTTCCCGCTGCTCGGCGTGCTCGTCGCGCACGACCTGGAGCGCGGCTGGCGCGTGACCCGCATCTGGCTGGCCGGCACCGCCATCTTCGTGCTGGCTGGGGTGACGGTGACGGGGCTCCAGGTCGGCTACGGCCTGCTGCCCGGCTTCTCGTCTTATTTCGCCCCCGGCAAGGACCCGTCGCTGGAAGCGGTGGACTGGACGGACCTACGCAAGGCGCTGACCTCGCGCGGGCTGACGGAACGGCCCGATCTCGTGGTCGCGGGCGTCGACTGGCACGACACCGGGAAGATCGACTACGCGCTCGGCGGCAGCGCGACCGTCATCTGCCTCAACACCGACGACCGCCAATTCGGCCTCAATCGATCGGCCGCCACGGCCCTGGGCAAGAACGTGCTCATCGTCGTGCGCGCCGAGGATGCCAAGCGCACTGCCGCCAAATACGCACCAATCTTTTCCCGCCTCGAGACGCTGCCGCCCGTGACGATCGAACACGGGGGTGGTGCCGGACTAAAACTGTCGCTGCTGCTGGGCCACACCCTCCGGACCTGGCCGCCACCCGATATGCCCTAGGGCCCCTGCCTCACGGCCAGAGCCAGGCAGCGCCGCGTACCCCGGAGCTGTCGCCGTGCATCGGTTTGAGGATCGGCGTCGCCGAGCTTCCGCCGAACACGTGCTCGGCGAGCAGGGCGGGCAGCCGAGCGTAGAGATGGCCCATATTCGACAGCCCGCCGCCCAGCACGATGGCGTCCGGGTCGATCAGGTTCACCACCCAGCCGAGCGCGCGCGCGAGCCGCTCCGCGTGCCGGTCGAGCGCCGCTCGGGCAGCCTCATCGCCGGCGGCCGCGCGGTCAGGCAGGCCGCTCGCGTCACGGGCAAGCGGCCCGTCGGCGTCGCGCGCCAGCGCAGGCCCGGCCAGCACGGCCTCGATGCAGCCCGCTCGGCCGCACCAGCAGCGCGGCGGCGGGAAGTCGGACCCGCTGACGAACGGAAACGGGCTGTGGCCCCACTCCCCCGCTACGCCGTTGGGGCCGTCCAGCAGCCGCCCGTCCACCGCCACCGCGCCGCCGCAGCCGGTCCCGAGGATGACCCCGAACACAGTCCGCCGGCCCGCTGCCGCGCCGTCCGTCGCCTCGGACAAGGTGAAGCAGGCGCCGTCATTGGCAATCCGCACGGGCCTGCCGAGCACGGCCTCGATGTCGTTCTGAAAGCGCTGGCCGTCGAGCGCGGTCGAACTGCGCAGCCGGCCGGTTGCCTTGTCGATCCGGCCAGGAAACCCGATGCCGACACTGGCCGCTGTGCCGGCGTCCGCCTCGATGCGCTCGACCAGCGCGGCGATTGCATCCAGCATGTCGCGATAGGCGGGCGGGGTCGGCAGGCGATGTCGTGTGGCCACCGCGCCTCCGGCCGACAGCGCCGCCGCTTCGATCTTGCTCGCGCCGATGTCGATGCCGATACGCACAATATCCCTCGGGATGCCGGACCGAAACACGATCCAGCATCCCGGAGGAGAATGGTCAATCGGCGATCAGGCTTCCGTGCTCCGCCGCCGCCGAGCGACGCCCAATCCTGCAAGTCCGGCCGCCAGGATCAGCATGGAGGCCGGTTCGGGCACCGTGCCGACGGTGCCGATCGTGTTGCCGGCCGCGTCGACATAGAATCCGACGACGGTGCCGTGGTCGTTGATGCCGTTGATCGTCGTCGCAGTCGAACCGCTCGGATCCAGCGTCGTGAATATCCCGTTGATGTCGAGGAACCCGTGCATCACCCCGGCCGCATCCACGTAATCGCCGACGATGTCGCCCAGATTGTTGACGCCGAGGGCCTGGGTCGAGTTAGAGCCCGGAGCCTGGAACGACTTGATCGTCCCGCCGATATCCGCGAAGGCGGAGAACAACGGCGTACCCGTGGCGTTGTACTGGTAGAAGCCGACGACTTCTCCGGAATTGTTCACACTGGTCGCTTGGCTGTTGAAATTCGTCGGCAGCAGCGCGTTGATGTTGGTGAAGGTCGGACTCGCGAATCCGGGACCGCCGGACACAGTGCCGGCGATCTGTCCGGTCGCGCCCGCAGGATCGTGCGACCAATAGCCAGCAGCGGTCGTACCGGCCTGGTTGATGCCGAGCAGCTGGGTGAAGGCGAAGCCAGGCTTGTTGACGGTGGTGAAGGTGCCGCCCTGCCCGCCGGTATTGGCGAAGCCGCTGGTGACGCCGCCGGTAATCGAGAAGCCAACGGTGGTGCCGCCGCCGCTGATGCCGATAACCTGCGTGCCGCCGTCAGCCCCCGGCACGTTCAGCCGTGTGAAGTTGCCCGCCACCGGCGGCAGCGTGAGCGTGAAGCCGTTGAACGTTGTCGCATTGCCATAACCGGCGATCGTGCCAGCGTCGTTGACGCCGAGTGCCTGGGTGAAGGTGGGGTTCAGCGGGTCGATGATATTGGTGAAGGTGGTCGCGTGCGCGGTGCTGAACGTGGCCGCGGACACGACAACAGCTGCGCCGATCGCGCAGGCAAGGTGTCGCATTATCGTCGCTCCTCGAAGGAATCGGACCTATGGGAACGCCGGCGGGCAGGCGGATCGCCCGTCCACCACGGCCGTAGGTTGGATCGGATTCCGGAAGAAACCTAGCCTGTTCCGTCCGCGCTCCCGTCACGATGGCGTGTCGTAACGCATCGTAAAGATAGATTGCACCTTGTTGCGTCGGGCTGACGCTCGGGCAACAGTGATCCGCAATTCCCAGGAGGGCGCCATGAGCGACGATCTGAAGGCGATCGAGACCGTACTGCAAACCTATTTCGACGGGCTCCACGAGGGCGATGTCGGCAAGCTCGGCGCGGCATTCCACGAGAGTTCCGACCTGCGCAGCGTTGAGCCGGACGGAACGCTCGCGATACTGCCGCGCGCGCAGTGGTTCGAGTTCGTCAAGGGACGGCCGTCGGCGCGGAGCCGCGACCTGCCGAGGCTCGACCGGATCGTGACGATCGACCGCTCAGGGCCGATGACGGCGTTCGCCAAGGTGCAATGCCAGATCCCGCCGCGCTACTTCACGGACTATCTCACGCTGGCAAAGCTTGCCGACGGCTGGAAGATCGTCGGCAAGACGTTCCACACCGACACAAGGTGAGCTCCCCTTTCCATACCGCTTCCGTCATGCCCGGCGCAGGCCGACCATCCACGACTTTGCGTGCGTGCGGCAAAGTCGTGGATGCCCGCGACAAGCGCGGGCATGACGATGACAGGAGCGCCCTGCCTCAACTGGCTCGCTACACCATCGCGATCGGCCGCACCGGGCAGCCGGTCGCGCCCTTGTATTTGGTGGCGAGCAGGATGAAGCAGAAGCTGCGCACGCCGTCGCGCGCCAGCTCGTCGAGTGCCAGGTTCTCGATCAGATGCACGCCGGCCTCGGCCAGCGCGTGCTGGTGCACCGGCATTCCCATGCGCGGGTCCGGGTTGGGCAGCACCTCGACCGCCATGTTGTCGGCGCCGATGGCGACCACGCCGCGCGAGGTCAGCCAGCGTGCGGCGGGGACATCGATGCCGGGCTCGCCTTCGAGGTAGCGCGCATTGTCGACGCCGAAATAGCGGCCCCAGCCAGTGCGGATCAGCGCTACGTCGCCTTCGCCGATCTGCACGCCGGCGGCCTCTTCGGCGCGTGCGAGATCATCCGGCGTGACGACCCGGCCCGGAGTGAGGTGCGACGAGCCGTCGAACCCAGCCACGTCGAGCAGCACGCCGCGCGTCACCATCGGCGGCATCTGCTCGATGCCGAGGCGTTCGAGCCCCCAATCGGTCACGGTCTCGTTGGCGTCGAAGCCGTTATAGAGCCGGTCGCCCTTGGTGAAGTGGCCGAGCGCGTCGATATGCGTCCCGACATGCGTGGTCATCTCGATGCGCTCGAGGTTGCCGCCCGCGTCGTTGGTGAAACCGAGCTTGCGCCGCCGCTTCAGGCTGTCGCGCCAGGAGGCGAAGATCGACAGCAGGTACGGCGTCTGGTTGGGCGCCATGTAGGGCGCCCCGGCGGCGATGGTGTGGCTGACGTCGTAGATGCGCGCTTGCCGGACCAGGCCGAG
Organism: Alphaproteobacteria bacterium; assembly: GCA_017307285.1. Taxonomy (GTDB): domain Bacteria; phylum Pseudomonadota; class Alphaproteobacteria; order Acetobacterales; family Acetobacteraceae; genus JAFKFI01. The sequence goes on from JAFKFI010000048.1 coordinate 15,177, forward strand.
AGCGGCGAGCCGCCGTTCCGCCGTGAGCAGATTGGCGGCGCCGATCTGGTCGGCGGCACCCCATTGCGAATGATCGTGTGTGACGCCGCTCATGCTGTCGTTCTCCGTTCCGGTCAGGCGTGTATCCTGACAGGGGCGGCGCGGCATGACGAGACGGGCGCCGCAGAAGGCCTACCAAACGATGACCGCGACGCCGGAGGGTCCGGCATCGCGGTCATTCGCCGTTCGGAACGCCGCCGGGCGGCGGACGGTGCTTCAGGCAATCCGGCCCAGCTTCGCGTTGTCGACGCCGCTCATATCGCCGGCATCGGCCAGCTTCGCGTTATCGACGCCGCTCATGTCGCCCGCGTCCGCCAGCTTCGCGTTGTTCACGCCGACCATGTCGCCGGCATCGGCCAGCTTGGCATTGTCGACGCCGCTCATGTCGCCGGCATCCGCCAGCTTCGCGTTGTTCACGCCGACCATATCGCCGGCATCGGCCAACTTCGCGTTATCGACCCCGCTCATGTCGCCCGCGTCCGCCAGCTTGGCGTTATCGACGCCGCTCATGTCGCCCGCATCGGCCAACTTGGCATTGTCGACGCCGCTCATGTCGCCCGCGTCGGCCAGCCTCGCGTTGTCGACGCCGGTTGCGTTGGCGCCGTCGGCCAGCGGCTGCACGCGCTGCGGAGCGGTGGACTGCTGGACCGCCTGGCCGCTGTGGTAGCGCTGGACGGTGTCTTCATAGGCGGTGCGGAGCGGGTGGCTGTTATCCGTCCCGGCCGTGCCCTGGATCTGCCATCCGGCCAGACCCAGAACCGCAATCATCGCGATCATGGAAGTGCGCATCGGATTTCCCCTAACGAGCCCGGATGGTCATCATCCGTTGCAGGGGGTTTTCGCGCATTCCGGCCGCTGGCGCGGTGAAGCGGTTCACAGTTCCTAAGAAAAATACAAGATTCTTCGGCTGGCCGGAATCGCGAAGCTCAACGGCAGCATTCTTCCGCCAGCCACCACGTGAGCAGTGTCGTAGCCGCAAGAAAATCCTTGATCTCCATCGCCTCGCGCGGGTTGTGGCTGCCGTTCCGGTTCCGCACGAACAGCATTCCCATCGGCACGCCACAGGCCGCGAACGCCGCCGCGTCGTGCGAGGCGGGGCTCCCGAGCTGCAACACCGGAATTCCCAGCGTCTCCGCGCCTGCCGTCAGCGCCGCCGCGATCGACGGATCGACCTTGCCCACCGCCGCGCGGGCCCGCGCGCCAATGTCGAAGCGCACGCGCCGCCGCTGCTCGATCTCCGCGATGATCGCGTCGACGCGCCGCTCCAGTTCGGCGAGCACCGCCGCGTCATAGGCCCGCACGTCGAGCGAGAAGCGGAACTCGCCGGGGATGATCGTCATGCCGTGCGCGTCGGCGTCCGTATGAAAGCGGCCGATGGTGCAGGCCATCGGAATGCCCCTCGCGTCGTATTCCTCCCACACCCGGTCGAGCGCCACGAAGAACTCCGCGCCCGCAAGTGCCGCGTCCCGGCGGAACCGGCGCGGCAGGCCGACATGGTCGTAGGCGCCCTCGATGCGCGCGGCGGGAAAACGGAAATTGCCCGGAATGCCGGTGCAGATCGCCACCGGCCGGTCCGCCTCGACGAGACTCGGTGCCTGCTCGATATGGACCTCCAGATACGCCCGCAAGCTCGCCGGGTCGAGATGACGCGCCCCCGCGCGCAGCGCATCTGGATTGCCGCCGCACTCCGCAATGTGCGCCGAGAGCGGCCGTCGCGTGTCGCGCCGCAGCGCCTCCATCGCACCGTCCGGCAGCGTGCCGAGCGCGCCCCGGCTGCCGATATAGGAAACCTCGAACCACACGCTCTCCTCGGCCCGGATTGCCATGACGGTGAGATCGCAGGCGGGGGCGAGCCCCTGCCGCTTCAACGCGTCGACGGCGACGAGCCCCGCGATCACCCCGGCCGCGCCGTCGAAATTGCCGCCATGCGGCACGCTGTCGAGATGCGATCCGATGACCACCCGCTTGGCCGCCCGATCGCGTCCGGGCCAAGTCATATAGAGATTGGCCGCCGCATCCCGCGCGATTTCGAGACCAAGATCGCGCGCCGCCTGCTCGATGGTCGCATGTGCCCGTTGCTCGCCGGGGCCGTACGGGTCGCGGGTGACGCCCGGTGCGTCCAGGCTGTCGCGGCGCAGCGTATCGAACAGCCCGGTGGCGAGGGCGCGACTTGCCGCCACCGATTGGGCGATCTGCATGGGCTCTTTCCTTGCGCTGGACCGGTGCTAGCTTGGCACGGGCGAAGGCGAACCAGAAGGCGGACGGGAATGGACTCCACGAGCGAAATGCTGCGCGAGACCGCATCGCGGCTGTTCCAGGAGCATTGCGAGACCAAGGTGCTGCGCGAGGCGGAGCAGGGCGTCTGGCCGGCGCCCGCCTGGGCGGCGGTCGAGGAGGCCGGGCTGCATCGGGCGCTGGTGCCCGAGGATGCCGGCGGCTTCGGCGTGGCGATCCCCGACGCGCTCAGCCTGCTCCGCGTCGCCGGCGAGCACGCCCTACCGCTGCCGCTCGCGGAGACCATGCTGGCAAGCTGGCTGCTCGCCGGGGCCAGGCTCGACATCCCGGACGGGCCGCTCACCGTCGCCCCGGTCGCCACTGGCGAAAGCCTGAGCCTCGCGCGCGAGGGCGGCGGCTGGCGCATCGAGGGCACCGCGAGCCGCGTCCCCTGGGGCCGCAGCCCCGGCATTGGCGTTACGACGCTGGTGCAGCACGAGGGACGCAATTTCGTCGCGAGCGTCCCCTCCGGGTTCTTTCAGGCCTCGCCCGAGGAAAACCTTGCCCGCGAGCCGCGCGACACGCTGCGCTTCAACGGCGTGCTGCCGGCGGAGAACGTCAAGCCGGCGGCTGATGGCATCGGTCCACAGCAGCTGCGCGCGGTCGGGGCGGCGATGCGCAGCCTGCAAATGGCCGGCGCCCTAATGCGGATCGTGGCGATCTCCACCCAGTATGCCCAGGACCGCGTGCAGTTCGGCCGGCCGATCGGCAAGTTCCAGGCGGTGCAGCACAATCTCGCCGTGCTCGCCGGCCAGACCGCCGCTGCTATCGCCGCCTCCGACCTCGCCGCCGAGGCGGTCGCCAACAATGTCAGCCTGCTGCCGATCGCCGCCGCCAAATCTCGCGCCGGCGAGGCCGCAGGGATCGGCGCCGGCATCGCACATCAGGTGCACGGCGCGATCGGCTTCACCTACGAGCATAGCCTGCATTTCTCGACCAAGCGCCTGTGGTCCTGGCGCGACGAGTTCGGCAACGAGGCTGAGTGGAATCTCCTCATCGGCCGCCACATGGCCCGTGCCGGCGCCGACCGGCTGTGGGCGGAGATCACGGCGGCCTGACGGCAGCTCCTGCGAGAGAAGGGTCAAGTCCGTGCAATCGCGGCTCGCCGCTGACCAATGCGCCGCGCCCAGGCGCGGCCCGGCTGCTCGATGACATGATAGGACACATAGGAGAGAACGAGGATAACCACGACCAAACCGACGTCGCGTATCGCCAATTCGCTTGGCGGACCGTAGCCCAGCAGCCAAGTGGAAAACTGCAACACGATCCAGTGCACTAGGTAAATTGAGTACGAGATTTCGCCGAGGAAATGGATCGGCCGGCTCCCCAGGATGGGTGCCAGGAGGCCCCCACCCTGTGCGGCAGCGAGGACCATCAAGATGCAGGACGGCAACACAAGGATCATCGCTCCAGGAACCAGCAGGCCGACCCCCAGGAGGAGCGCCACGAGGCAATCGCGGATGTTTGGACGCAACGAAAACCCGTTTGCCTGAGCTCGGAATAAAAGACAGCCCGCGCCGAACTCGCTGGCCATTCGCACCATGCCGAGCGTTCCGGTGACGCCGATGCTGGAGACCCCGGCCAGCGCGAGCACCCCGCCGAAGGCAAGAACGGCTGCAATAGCCAGCAGGAACGGAATGCGCCCCGAGCGCCAGGGTTGCGTAAAAGCCAGGAACACCGGAAACGCGAGATAGGCGAACCATTCCGCGCTGAGCGACCATGAAGGGCCGTTCCAGCAGGTCGGGAGCCAGTGAGCCCAGTTCTGGACAAGCATCGCGGAAGCAGCGAAGCAGCTTGGGCTGAACCGCGCTTCAGCCATCGGATATCGACTCGCGAAACCCGGCAAGGTGAGAACCAGAACCCCTAGCACGCAGAGCATGACCAAATGCAACGGGTAGATTCTCGCTATCCGTGCCCAGAGGAAATTACCATAGCCGGCAATGCTGAAGTGCCGCAGTTCAGCAGAATACCGATATGCCAGTATGTATCCGCTGAGAATGAAAAAGATATCGACGCCAAGATATCCATAACGGAACGGAAAGATCTCCCCGATTCGGTCCATGTGAAATGCAACCACCCAGATTGCGCCGATTCCACGCAGCCCTGTGAGCGCCGGAACCTCTTTGCGCGATTTCAATAAAGGGGATGCCTGGCTCGCGGAATTCATTTCCTGCAACCATAGGTTGAATAGGCGGCCAGGGCAAGTGAATTATAGGGGCCGGCGGAGGCCCGAACCGCCCCCCGATATCCACAGGCATCCACAGCCTGAGATGGCTAACCGGCGCGCCCCGTGCGGCGTATCCTGAGCGCCGCATGAACACCATCGATTCGCCTCTCCTCGGGCTCTCCCAACGCCTCCCGCCCTCCAACGTCCAGGCCGAGCAAGCACTGCTCGGCGCGCTGCTGGCCAACAACAAGGCCTATGAGCGGGTCAGCGAGTTCCTCGCGCCCGACCATTTCGCCGACCCGATCCACGGCCGCATCTTCCAGGCCGTCGCGCGACGGATCGAGGCGGGGCAGCTCGCCGACGCCGTGACCTTGAAGGGCGAGTTCGAGCACTCGGGCGTGCTGGAGGAGGTCGGCGGCACTGCCTATCTCGCGCAACTCCTCACCGCGATGGTCGGCATCATCAACGCCGGCGAGTATGGCCGAGCGATCCGTGACGCGTGGCTCCGCCGGCAGCTCATCGATATCGGCGAGACGGTGGTGAACAACGCCTTCGGCGCCGACCCGGAACTGGATGGTCCGAAGCAGATCGAGGCGGCCGAGCAGTCGCTCTTCGAGCTGGCGTCGGACGGCGGCGCGAGCGGCGGCTTCGTCACCTTCAAGGATGCGCTCACCGAGGCGATCCTCGGCGCGGAGCGCGCCTTCCACAGCGCGGGCGGCGTCTCTGGCCTGTCGAGCGGGCTGCGCGACTTCGATGCCAAGATGGGCGGGATGCACCCATCGGACCTGCTGATCCTCGCCGGGCGCCCCGGAATGGGGAAAACCGCGCTTGCCACCAAGATCGCCTTCGGCGCCGCGCGGGCGATGATGGCCGACGCGCGGCGGGACGACCCCGACGCGGTGCCGAAAGGCAGCATCGCGGTGTTCTCGCTGGAAATGAGCGCCGAGCAGCTCGCCACCCGCTTGCTCTCCGAGGAGGCGCGCATCTCGGGCGAGCGCATCCGGCGCGGCGACATCGGCCAGCGCGAGTTCGACAAGTTCGTGCAGGTGAGCCGCGAGATCGCCTCCCTGCCGATCCACATCGACGACACGCCGGCGATCACGCTCTCGGCCATGCGTACCCGCTGCCGCCGCCTCAAGCGCACCAAGGGACTCAATCTGGTGGTGGTGGACTATCTGCAGCTCATGCGCCCCGCCGCCGGCACGCGGCCGGAAAACCGCGTGCTGGAGATCAGCCAGATCACCCAGGGGCTGAAGGCGATTGCCAAGGAGCTGGAGGTGCCGGTGCTCGCGCTATCGCAGCTCTCGCGCGCCGTCGAGAGCCGCGAGGACAAGCGGCCGCAGCTTGCCGACCTGCGCGAATCCGGCACCATCGAGCAGGATGCCGACGCGGTGATGTTCGTCTATCGCGACGAGTACTATCTGGCGCAGCGGGCGCCCAAGCAGATGGCCTTTGACTCGGAGGAGAAATTCCAGGACGCCCTGGAGAAATGGCAGCGCGAGATGGAGAAGGTGCACAACCAGGCCGACCTCATCATCGCCAAGCAGCGCCACGGCCCCACGGGCACGTTGCAACTGTTCTTCGAGGCCGAGTTCACGCGGTTCGCGGATTTGGACCTGCACCACGCGGGGCATGACGCGGATTGACGGGCGGGAACCCCTCACCCCGGCCCTCTCCCACAAGGGGAGAGGGAGAAGAAAGCCCCCTCCCCTTGTGGGAGGGGGTTGGGGGAGGGGTCGCGCACACGGCAGCCGCCCGCCTGGAAATCGACCTCGACGCTATCGCCGCCAACTGGCGGCTACTGCGGGATCGCCACCCGTCCGGCCCCGTCGCCGGCGTAGTAAAGGCCGACGCATACGGCCTCGGTGCCCGAGAGGTTGTAGCGCGCCTGCATCGTGAGGGATGCCGGCACTTCTTCGTGGCGCATCTCGGCGAGGCCCTGGCGATCCGCGCGCTCGTGCCGGACGCGATGCTCGCTGTGCTCAACGGCCTCATCCCCGGCACCGAGGCCGATTACGTGGCAACCGGCATCCTGCCGGTGCTCGGCTCGCTCGCCGAAATCGACGCCTGGGCGACAGAAGCCCGCCGCCTCGGCCGCCTGCTCCCCGCGCTGCTACACGTCGACACCGGCATGTCCCGCCTCGGCCTCGATCCGCGCGAGCTCGCCACTCTGCAAGCCGACCATGCCCGGCTGGACGGCATCGCACTGCGCTACGTGATGACGCATCTGGTGTCCTCGGAAATCCCCGACGCCCCGATGAACCAGCGGCAGCGCCGCCGCTTCGCCGCTGCCCGCGCCGGATTGCCGCCGGCCCCCAGCAGTCTCGCGAACTCCTCCGGCATCTTCCTCGGGGAAGCATTCGCCTCGGACCTCGCCCGGCCGGGGGCGGCGCTCTACGGCATCAATCCCACGCCCGGCCGGCCAAACCCGATGCACCCGGTGGTCCGTCTGCTCGCCCGCGTGCTGCAGGTGCGCGACATCCCGGCAGGCGAGACCGTCGGCTACAACGGCACGTGGCGGGCGGAGCGGCCGAGCCGCATCGCCACGGTCGGCGTCGGCTACGCCGATGGCTGGCATCGCGCCCAATCGGGCAGGGGAGCCGCGTTCTTTGACGGCAAGCCGGTCCCGCTGGTAGGGCGTGTCTCTATGGACCTGACCACCTACGACGTGACCGCCCGGCCGGAGATCGGCGTGGGCGACCATCTCGAGCTGATCGGCCCGTCCGTGCCGCCCGACACGGTGGCGGAGGCGGCGGGCACCAACGGCTACGAGGTGCTGACCTCGCTCGGTCGGCGGTTCGCACGGGTCTACCGCGGCGGGTGAACGCGATGCTCGACCTGCTCGCCGCGGTGGGCCGCGCGAGCCTCGCCGCGTGCCGGTTCACCGGGCAGCTCGCGATCTTCGGGCTCTCCGGCCTGTCGCATCTGCTGCGCCCGCCCTTCTACTGGCGCATGTTCGGCCGCGCACTGCTGGAGATCGGCTATTTCAGCCTGCCCGTCGTGGCGCTCACCGCCATCTTCACCGGCATGGTGCTGGCCCTGCAATCCTACACCGGCTTCGCCCGCTTCTCCGCCGAGGGGGCGGTGGCGAGCGTCGTCGTGCTCTCCGTGACACGCGAGCTGGGCCCGGTGCTGGCCGGGTTGATGGTGGCCGGCCGCGTCGGCGCCGCGATGGCCGCGGAGATCGGCACCATGCGCGTGACCGATCAGATCGACGCGCTCTCCACGCTGTCCACCAATCCGATGAAATACCTGGTCGCGCCCCGGCTCCTGGCCGGCGCCATCGCGCTGCCCTTGCTGGTCATCGTCGCCGACATACTGGGCGTCATGGGCGGCTACATCATCGCCACCTTCAAGCTCGGCTTCAATCAAGCGTTCTATTTGAAGAACACGCTCGATTTCCTCCAGCCGACCGACGTGATCTCGGGGTTGGCCAAGGCAGCGGTGTTCGGGTTCATCATCGCGCTGATGGGGTGCTTTCAGGGCTACAACAGCCGGGGCGGCGCGCAGGGCGTGGGTGCCGCGACCACCGCTGCCGTGGTGGCCGCCTCCATCCTGATCCTCGCCTTCGACTACGTGCTGACCGAGATGTTCTTCGCGCGATGACCGCGGCGGTCCCGAAGCTCCGCATCCGCGGGCTGCGCAAATCCTTCGGCGACAAGCGTGTGCTCGACGGCATCGACCTCGACGTCATGCCGCGCACGTCGATGGTGGTGATCGGCGGCTCGGGCTCGGGCAAGTCGGTGCTGCTGAAATGCGTGCTCGGGCTGATCCAGCCCGACGCCGGCGTCATCGAGATCGACGGGCAGGACGTGCTCAGGATGCGCCGCGCCGACGCGGAGGCGGCGCGGGCGCGTATCGGGATGCTGTTCCAGAACGGCGCGCTGTTCGACAGCCTGCCAGTCTGGGAGAACGTCGCCTTCGGCCTGCTCGCGCAACGCAGGATCGACCGCCGGGCGGCGCGCGAGCGGGCGGGGGAAATCCTTGCCCAGGTCGGCCTGGCGGCGAGCGTCGGCGAGCTATCCCCGGCCGAGCTCTCCGGCGGCATGCAGAAGCGCGTGGCGCTCGCCCGCGCCATTGCCGCGCAGCCCGACATGATGTTCTTCGACGAGCCGACCACCGGCCTTGATCCGATCATGGGAGCCGTCATCGACGGGCTGATCGTCGATTGCGTGAAGCGCCTCGGCAGCACGGCGGTGGCGATCACCCACGACATGGCCTCGGCCCGGCGCATCGGCGACGCGGCGGCGATGATCCACCGGGGCAAGATCATCTGGAGCGGCCCGGCCTCCGCGCTGATGGACAGCGGCAACCCCGAGGTCGATCAGTTCACGCACGGCCGACGCGAGGGGCCGATCCAGATGGAGCTGCGCCGGTGAGGGGTTCTGCCGCGCTGCTCGTCTGCGCGCTGGCGCTCGTTGCCGCCGCGCCAACCCATGCCGACGAAGCCGAACAGTCGGTCGGGCTGTTCATGCAATCCTGCGTGCGCTTCGCCGGCGACACGGCGGGCCTGCGCCGCTGGGCGACGGAAACCGGACTCAAGCCGCTGCCGCCGGGCGGTCAGGCGGCGTTCCTGCAGAACCAGCCCGGCATCGCCTATGACGCGACGAACGCCGAGGGCAAGTTCGTCATGGCCTCCGGCGAGGCCGGCTCCTGCTTCGTGGTCGCGGAGAAGGCCGACGCTACGCAGTTGACGAACGACCTCGAGCAAGCGCTGCAACAGGCCGGCCTCGCCTTCACCGCCGGCGCGGAGACCGTCGATCCGGCGGACAAGAATTTGCGCTCCCGCGAGTTTCGCATCCGCAAGGCCGGCCACGGGTGGCGCATCGTGCTGAGCACCGGCCGTGCCGACTCGGGGGCGCATCCTATGCTGGCGATCGCCCCCGAGTGACCTGGCCCGCATGGTGAAATCGACCGCCCGCTTTGTTTGCCAGACCTGCGGCGCCGCGACCGCCAAATGGGCCGGCCGCTGCGAGAGCTGCGGCGAGTGGAACACCATCACCGAGGAGGCGATCGAGGCGCGTCCCGGCCCGGCGGGCAAGGCGGCGTCCGGCAAGAAGGTGAGCTTCGTCGGCCTCGCCGGCACCGCCGAGCCGCCGCCGCGCAGCGCCACCGGGATCGCCGAACTCGATCGCGTGCTGGGCGGCGGTTTGGTGCCCGCCTCGGCGGTGCTGGTCGGCGGCGATCCGGGGATCGGGAAATCCACCTTGCTGCTGCAAGCCGCCGCCGCACTCGCTCGCGCCGGCAAGCGTGTCCTCTACGTCTCGGGCGAGGAATCGATCGAGCAGATCCGCCTGCGCGCCCGGCGCCTCGGCGTGATCGACGCGCGGCTCGACCTCGCCGCCGCGATCAACGTGCGCGACATCGCCGCCAGCCTGGAGCAGGAGAGTGCCGCCACGATGGTGGTGATCGACAGCATCCAGACGATGTGGCTGGACAGCATCGAGAGCGCGCCCGGCACCGTGACACAGGTCCGGGCCTGCAGCTTCGAGCTGATCCGGCTCGCCAAGTCGCGCGGGTTCGCCCTGGTGCTGGTGGGGCATGTGACCAAGGACGGCGCCATCGCCGGGCCGCGCGTGCTGGAGCACATGGTCGACGCCGTGCTGCACTTCGAGGGCGATCGGGGCCATCAGTTCCGCATCCTGCGCGGTGTGAAGAACCGCTTCGGCGCGACCGACGAGATCGGCGTGTTCGAGATGACCGAGTTGGGCCTCGCCGAGGTGCCCAACCCATCGGCATTGTTCCTCGCCGAGCGGCGCGGCAACATCTCCGGCAGCGCGGTGTTCGCCGGCCTCGAAGGAACCCGGCCCGTGCTGCTGGAAGTCCAGGCGCTGCTCGCCCCCAATCCCGGCGGCTCGCCGCGCCGCTCGGTGGTTGGCTGGGACGGCGGCCGGCTCTCCATGCTGCTTGCCGTGCTGGAGGCGCGCTGCGGGCTCAGGCTGAACGCGACCGACGTGTATCTCAACGTCGCCGGCGGGTTGCGCGTGAGCGAGCCGGCGGCCGATCTGGCAGTGGCCGCCGCGATCGCCTCGGCGGCGGCGGACCGGCCGACCAGTCCGGGGATGGTCTATTTCGGCGAGATCGGCCTGTCGGGCGAAGTACGGCAGGTGGCGCAAGCCGAGGCGCGGCTGAAGGAGGCGGCCAAGCTCGGCTTCGACGCGGCCTGTCTGCCCCGGCGGGTGGCGCGCGGCAATCGGCCGCTGGCCGCGCCCGACGGGTTGCGGCTGGATGAGATCGGGCATCTGTCCGACCTCGTGGCACGATTCGGCGAAGCGCCTCCGGGCGATCGCGTATGACCATTCCCACAGGCAACCCAATTGGCTCCGAGTTTTCACTCCCATACCGTCATCGTCGGCGAAGGCCGACGATCCACGACTTCACGCGCGGGCGGCAAAGTCGTGGATCCTCGGGACAAGCCCGAGGATGACGGTGGAGCATCTGGGCAAGCGAAAGTCCCCTATCCCCGGCGCCGGAATCGTCGAACTGCGTGCGGCGGCTTGGCGGCTCGCGCATTCGGGAGGATATAGCGCCCGCGATCTTCCTTTCGTGGCGGTTCGATGACCTGGGTGGACCTTGTCGTGCTCGGCGTGCTGGCGGTCTCCGCGCTGCTCGCCTTCATGCGCGGCTTCGTCCGCGAGGTGCTCGGCATCGGCGCCTGGGTCGCCGCCGTGCTGGTGGCGATCTGGGCCTTCCCCTACGCCCGCCCGCAATTCCGCGAGTGGCTAGGCACGCCGGACCTCGTGGACCCGGTGACGTTCGCCGTCGTGTTCGTCGTCACCCTTTTGGTCCTGTTGCTGATCTGTCACTGGATCGGCGCACTGGTGCGCGGCTCGGTGCTGGGCGGGGTCGATCGCACGTTGGGTCTGGTATTCGGGCTCGTGAGGGGTGCGGCGCTGGTGGTGTTTGCCTATATCGCGGCTGGGCTGGTGGTCCCGGTGGACCGCTGGCCGGACCCGGTGCTTCAGGCGCGGTCCCTGCCGGCAGCTTATGCCGGCGCCGCCTGGGCCGCCGCGCAGCTGCCGCCAGACTACCGGCCCAAGCTGCAACCGCCCCCAGCCGGGCGGCAGACCACCGCCGAGGACCTGCTGCGCGCGGCCCCGGTAGGACGGGCCACCAACCGGCCCCTTGCACGGGACTAGGAGAGAGCACGGAATGCTGATCCATCCTCGGGACGACGCCGGCTTGGACGACAAGCTGCACGAGGAATGCGGCGTCATCGGCCTATGGAACGTCCCCGACGCCTCGGCCGTCACCGCGCTAGGCCTGCATGCGCTGCAGCATCGTGGTCAGGAGGCAACCGGCATCGTCTCGTTCGACGGCGCGCGCTTCCACTCGCATCGCGGCCTCGGCCTGGTCGGCGACAATTTCGGCGATGCCAAGGTGATCGCCTCGCTGCCCGGACTGAACGCCGTCGGCCACAATCGCTACGCCACCACCGGCGACACCATCCTGCGCAACGTCCAGCCGCTCTATGCCGATTTCGAGTTCGGCGGCTTCGCGGTCGCCCATAACGGCAACCTCACCAACGCCCATCTGCTGCGCCGCGCCCTGGTGCGCCGGGGCTGCCTTTTTCAGTCCACCACCGATAGCGAGGTGTTCATCCACCTCATCGCGATCAGCCTCTATTCCACCGTGGTCGATCGGCTGATCGACGCGCTGAAGCAGGTGGTCGGCGCCTACTCGCTCGTCGCTCTCTCGCACGAGCAGCTCATGGGCGTGCGCGATCCGCTCGGCGTGCGGCCGCTCATCCTGGGGCGGCTCGGTTCGGGCTGGGTGCTGGCGAGCGAGACCTGCGCGCTCGATATCGTCGGTGCCGAATTCGTGCGCGACGTGGAGCCGGGCGAGATCGTCATCATCAACGACCAGGGCGTGCGCAGCATCAAGCCGTTCAGTCGCCAAGCCGAGCGGTTCTGCGTGTTCGAGTACATCTACTTCGCCCGGCCGGATTCGATCATGGAGGGGATGCCGGTCTACGAATCGCGCAAGCGGATCGGCATCGAGCTCGCGCGTGAATCGCACGTCCCAGCGGACGTTATCGTCCCGGTGCCTGATTCTGGCGTGCCGGCGGCGATGGGCTACGCGCAGGAGAGCGGCGTGCCGTTCGAGCTCGGCATCATCCGCAACCATTATGTCGGCCGCACCTTCATCGAACCGACCGACAGCATTCGCAACCTGGGCGTCAAGCTGAAGCACTCCGCCAACCGCGCCGTGCTGCAAGGCAAGCGCGTGGTGCTGGTGGACGACAGCATCGTGCGCGGCACCACGAGCCGGAAGATCGTCGAGATGGTGCGCCAGGCCGGGGCGGCCGAGGTCCATATGCGGATCTCCTCGCCGCCGACCACGCATTCCTGCTTCTACGGCATCGACACGCCGGAACGCGGCAAGCTCTTGGCCGCGCTGCACAATGTCGACGAGATGGCCAAGCTGATCGGCGCCGACAGCCTGGCCTTCATTTCGATCGACGGCCTCTACCGCGCACTCGGCAAGCCCGGTCGGCAGCCCGAGCGGCCGCATTACTGCGACGCTTGCTTCACCGGCGATTACCCGGTGCCGCTGCCCGACGTGGCGGATAATTCCGAGCGCCAGCTCAGTCTGCTGACGGAGAGCCGCTGAGTGTCCGGCCCGCTCGATGGCCGGATCGCGCTTGTCACGGGTGCCAGCCGCGGCATCGGCGCCGCATCCGCGATCGCGCTCGCCGGTCTCGGGGCGCATGTCGTGATCACCGCGCGCACCGAGGGCGGGCTCGAGGAAACGGACGACGCCATCCGCGCGGCGGGTGGCACGGCCACCCTGCTGCCGCTCGATCTCTGCGAGGGCGATCAGCTCGACGCGATCGGGCCGAGCCTGTACGAGCGATTCCAGCGGCTCGACATCCTGGCGCATTGCGCGGGCACGCTCGGCAAGCTGACGCCCGCCTCCCACATCCTGCCGAACGATTGGACCGAGGTGGTTGCGGTCAACCTGAGCGCCACCTGGCGGCTGATCCGCACCTGCGCGCCGCTTCTCCAGGCTGCAGAGGCGGGCCGCGCCGTGTTCGTCACCGATTCGCGGGCAAGCCATCCAGGCGCCTATTGGGGGGCCTACGGTGCGACCAAGGCGGGGTCCGAGCATCTCGTGCTGACCTGGGCGGACGAGGTGAAGACCAGTCGGCTCAAGGTCAACCTGTTCGACCCCGGCGTCGTCGCGACACGGCTGCGCCGGCAGGCGTTCCCCGGCGAGGACGCCGCCGCCCTGCGAAGGCCCGAATCGGTTGCCCCAGCACTCGCGGCTCTCTGCCTGCCGGCCGAGACGCGGCACGGCGAGGTGGTGCGGCTCGCCGACTGAAAGTTGGTTATCGGCCCCTGATCCGCATACGCCGCTTTGCAAGCCTGAGCCGGTTGCGTAGCTTGCCCCGAGCACGACTGGTGGGACGAGCTGGATGACTCATGGCATCGACGCGCTAATCCTCGCCCGCGCGCAGTTTGCCTTCACGCTCGGCTTTCACATCGTGCTGCCGGCTTTCTCGATCGGCCTGGCGAGCTATCTGATGGTGCTGGAGGCGCTGTGGCTGCGCACCGGTCGCCAAGTCTATCTCGACGTGTTCCAGTACTGGCTCAAGATCTTCGCCATCAGCTTCGCGATGGGCGTCGTCTCCGGCGTCGTCATGTCCTACCAGTTCGGCACCAACTGGGCGGTGTTCTCCGACAAGGCCGGGCCGGTGATCGGGCCGCTGATGGGCTACGAGGTGATGACCGCCTTCTTCCTTGAGGCGGGCTTCCTCGGCGTCATGCTGTTCGGCATGAACCGCGTGCCGCGCGTGGTGCATTTCATGGCGACGTGCTTGGTTGCCGCCGGCAGCCTGATGAGCGCGTTCTGGATTCTGTCGGCGAATTCCTGGATGCAGACGCCGCAGGGCTTCACCCGCACCCCGGACGGCCGCTTTTTCCCGGCCGATTGGTGGGCGGTGATCTTCAACCCCTCGTTCCCCTATCGCCTCGCTCACATGGTGATCGCCTCCTACCTCACCGTCGCCTTCGTGGTCGGCGCGGTCGGCGCCTATCACCTGCTGCGCGACAAGCAGAATGTCGCGGCGCGCACCATGTTCTCGATGGCGATGTGGATGGCGGTGATCGTGGCCCCGATCCAGATCTACGTTGGGGACGCGCACGGGCTGAATACGCTTCAATACCAGCCGGCCAAGATCGCCGCGTTGGAGGGCGATTTCGAGTCGATTCCCGGCCAGCCGCTGATCCTCTTCGGCTGGCCGAACATGAAGACAGAGACCACCGACTACGAAATCTCCATCCCGCATCTCGGGGCGCTGATCCTCACCCACACCTGGGACGGCTCGATCAAGGGCCTCAAGGATTTCCCGCCGGAGGACCGGCCCTATTCGCCGGTGGTGTTCTTCGCCTTCCGCATCATGGTGGGCCTCGGACTCCTGATGGCCGCGGCGGGCATCGCCGGGCTGGTGCAGCGCATCCGTGGGCGGCTCTATGACACGCGCTGGCTGCTGCGCACGATGGTGGTGATGGCGCCGGCGGGGTTCATCGCGCTTCTGGCGGGCTGGACCGTTACTGAAGTCGGACGTCAGCCTTTCACCGTCTATGGCCTATTGCGCACCGAACACAGCGTGTCGCCGATCGACCTGCCAGGCGTCGCGACCTCGATCACGGCTTTCGCGGTGGTGTACTTCATCGTGTTCGGCGCGGGACTCGTGTTCCTGCTCCGGCTGATGCGCCGAGCTCCCAGCGTAGGCGAGAGCGGGCCGCCGAAGGGCATCCCGGTGCGCAGCGCCGGCATCACCCCGGCACAAGCGCTCGACGAGACGCATCCCGAACACCCGGTGGCATCATGATAGACCTGCCAACGATCTGGGCGGCAATCATCGCCTTCGCCGTGCTCGCCTACGTGCTGCTCGACGGCTTCGATCTTGGGCTCGGCCTGCTGTTCGCCGTCGAGCGGCATGAGGAAGACCGGGACGTGATGGTCAACACCGTCGCCCCGGTGTGGGACGGCAACGAGACCTGGCTGGTGATGGGTGGCGCGGGCTTGTTCGCGGTGTTCCCGCTGGCCTACGCGGTTATCATGCCGGCGCTCTACCCGACCATCATCGCCATGCTGCTCGGCCTGGTGTTCCGCGGCGTCGCCTTCGAGTTCCGCTTCCGCGCCATCACGGAACAGGGCCGCATCTGGTGGGACCGTGCATTCCTGCTCGGCTCGCTGATCGCGGCCTTGGCCCAGGGCCTCACGCTCGGCGGCCTGCTGCAAGGCATCAAGGTCGTGGACCGCGCCTATGCCGGCGGCTGGTTCGATTGGCTGACGCCGTTTAGCGTGTTGTGCGCCGTCGCCCTAGTGATCGGCTACGCGCTACAAGGCTCGGCCTGGCTGATATGGCGCACCGAAGGATCGTTGCAGCGCCGCGCTCGCACCCGCGCCCGCGTGCTCGCGATCGCCATGCTGGCGATGATCGTCGCCGTGAGCATCTGGACCCCGCTGCTCTCCTCTCACTTCACCGACCGCTGGTTTACCTGGCCGAACATCCTGCTGCTGAGCCCGGTACCTGTGCTGGTTGCGCTGGTCGGCTGGGGCTTCTGGACCGGGCTTGCGCGCGAACATCATGTGACCCCGTTCCTCTGCGCCCAGGCGTGGTTCGTGCTGTGCTACGCTGGGCTCGGCATCAGCATCTGGCCGATGATGGTGCCGCCCTCGATCACCGTGCATGAGGCCGCCGCCCCGCCTGAGAGCCAGCTGTTCCTGCTGATCGGCGCGGTGATCCTCATTCCGATCATCCTGATCTACACGGGCTTCGCCTACTGGGTGTTTCGCGGCAAGGTGAAGCCGGGCATGCATACCTACTGACCGCGACAGGAGCTTTCCGATGCGGCGGCTGGCGACACCGGTACTGATCGCTGGCGGCGGCCCGGTCGGGTTGTCGCTCGCGATGGACCTCGCCTGGCGCGGCGTCGAGGTGCTGGTGCTGGAGACACGGGCGGAGGGAGAGCCGCCGAGCGTCAAGTGCAATCACGTCGGCGCCCGCACGATGGAGATTTTCCGCCGGCTCGGCGTGGCGCGCGCGGTCCGCGACGCGGGGCTCCCGGCCGACTATCCCAACGACATCGCCTTCCGCACCACCACCGTCGGGCGCGAGCTGTCACGCATCCCGATCCCCTGCCGCGCCGAGCGCTACACCGCGACCGGCGGGCCGGACACCTGGTGGCCGACACCAGAGCCACCGCACCGGATCAACCAGATCTATCTTGAGCCTGTACTGTTCGCGCACGCCGTCGCGATGCCCCGCGTGCGTGTGCTGAACCGCATGCAACTGGTCGATTTCACGCAAGATGAGAACGGCGTGACCGCGACGGCGGAAGCTCTCGACGGCGGAGAGCCGATCACCGTCACCGCGCGCTACATGGTCGGCTGCGACGGTGCCCACTCCACCGTCCGCCGCAAGATCGGCGCCACGCTCGCCGGTGACGCGGAGCTTGAGAAGCGGCAATCGACCTTCATCCGCGCCCCAGCGCTGCTGCCGATGATCCCGACCAAGCCCGCCTGGGCCAACACCTCGCTCAACCCGCGCCGCAGCGCCAACATGTTCGCGATCGACGGGCGGGAGACCTGGCTGATCCACAACTACATGCGCCCCGGCGAGAGCTTCGATAGCGTGGACCGCGACTGGTGCATCCGCCAGATCCTCGGCGTCGGCCCGTCGTTTCCGTACGAAATCATCACGAAAGAGGACTGGACCGCGCGCCGCATGATCGCCGACCGCTTCCGCGACCGCCGCGTGTTCCTCTGCGGTGACGCCGCGCATATCTGGGTGCCGAACGCCGGCTATGGCATGAACGCCGGCATCGCGGATGCGATGAATCTCTCGTGGATGCTGGCGGGCGTGCTGAAGGGTTGGGCCGACCCAGCGATCCTCGCTGCCTACGAGTTGGAGCGAATGCCGATCACCGAGCAGGTGTCGCACTACGCGATGAACACCTCTATCAACCTCGCCCGCCAGCGCAGCGCAATCCCCGGCAACATCGAGGAGGACGGAGCGGAAGGCGACGCCTCGCGCGCCCGCATCGGCCAGGAGGCGTACGACATCAATGTCGGCCAGTTCTGCGCCGGTGGGCTGAATTTCGGCTATTTCTACGATGCGTCGCCGATCATCGCCTATGACGGCGAGTCAGCACCCGGCTACGACATCTACAATTTCACCCAATCGACCGTCCCCGGCTGCCGCACGCCGCATGTCCGGCTGCGCGACGGGCGCTCGCTGTATGACGCACTCGGTCCCGATTTTACCTTGCTGCGGTTTGATCCGTCCCTGGATGTGACCGACATTGTGCGTCCGGCCATGCAACGTGGCGTACCGCTCGCGGTGCTGGACGTCGATTCGGATGAAACCGTCTATCCCGACAAGCTAGTGCTCTCTCGCCCCGACCAGCACGTCGCATGGCGCGGCAACGCAATGCCGGCCGATCCGTCGGCGCTGATCGACCGCGTGCGCGGCGCGCTCGTAGGGAACCGTTGCTGAACAAGAGTTGTCATGGTCGGCGAAGGCCGACCATCCACGACTTTGCTGCGGGCGATAAAGTCGTGGATGACCGGCCTGCGCCGGTCATGACGGGCATTTGTGGGGTGCAGCATTCTACTTGCAGCAATGAGATCTGCTTGAGAACGCTCTAATGCTTGAAATCCACCTCCTCGATGCGCGTCTGCACGCTCTTCCCATTCAGCCAGGAATTCGCGCCAGGCGCGACCGTGGGCGTCGGTATCTCGGCACGTCGCTGCCGCCGGTCGGCGGTCGAGATGCCGAGCCGGCGCTCGCGCGCGGCCACCAGCCCCGCATCGATCTGACCATCCTCGGTAAACGCCATCATCAGCTGCGGAACCCCATAGGGGAAATCGTCGCGATCCACCTGCCACGTGTGGAACGTCTTGCCATAGGTCGTCACCAAATCCTTGAAATAGGCACGCTCGGCCATTTCGGGGATTCCAGGTGCCTGCAGGATGCCCGACTTGACCTCGTAATGATGGCTATGCCACAACCGCTTCTCGTCGTCCGGCAGCCTGCGGAAGCGCTCCTCGCTGATGATGTACTCGATGCCAATAAGCCGCG
The DNA here is from genome assembly GCA_017307285.1 of Alphaproteobacteria bacterium. Lineage (GTDB taxonomy): Bacteria > Pseudomonadota > Alphaproteobacteria > Acetobacterales > Acetobacteraceae > JAFKFI01. The sequence continues at coordinate 33,752 of JAFKFI010000048.1, forward strand.
CGTCCGGCCGGTTGGAGTCGAAGATCACGCACTGGTGCAAGTCGTGCCGCAAATGAATGCAGAAATGCGACGCCTCGACCTGCCGGCCCATATCGTCGGCATACATATGAAAGCCGTTGAGATAGGTGCTCATCGCGTCGAGCGGATATTTCCGTTGCATCGCCCCTGCCGCCGCGTCGAGCACCCGGTGCTTCAGCGGATGCCCTTGGCCAATACTGGCCGTCGCGATGGCCTTGCGTCCGACGAGCACACCTGCCGCGGCAACCAGTCCAGCCGCCAATCCCCAGCCCACGGAGACAAGCGGGCTCTTGCCTTCCCGATCGCTGTGCGTGACGTGTTGCCACTGGGCCATCGCTCGACCTCCCTACTCGGTGCGTCAGAACCGAACGGCCTGCCGCCGGGAAAGTCGCGATCAAGGCTGCGCAACCAGTGCGGTTTATGCGCGTAGCGCCGCCTCCACGGCCGCCGCGATAGCAAACAGCCGCGCGTCGCCCATCGTCTCGCCCATCAGCATCAGCCCGACCGGCGCCTCGCCCGCGCGATGGCAGGGCAGGGAGATCGCGCAGCGGTCGAGAAAATTGCCGAACGCTGTGTTGCGCAGCAGGAGAAGATTGATCCGGTTGTACTCCCGGTCGTCCTCTAGCTCGGAAAGACGCGGCGCCACCAGCGGGCAGGTCGGCATCAGCAGCGCGTCGAAACCGGCGGTGGCCCGGTCAAACTCCGCGATCAGGCGCCGGCGCGCGGCGAGCAACTCGACATAATCCGTGCCGCTCTGCGCCTCGCCGCGCGCGATCCGCACGCGGATGCGCGGGTCGTAGAGCGCGCCTTTCTCAGCCAGTAGGTCGCGATGCCAGGCGAACGCCTCCGCCGCCGCGAAGCCGCCCTTCGCGTTCACCACCGGGATCGCGTCGAAAGCGGCGAACTTGGTGGGAACGATCCGCGCTCCGGCCTCGGACAACCGCGAGACCGCGCGCTCGAAGCTCGCCGAAACCGTTGCATCCATCCCGTCGAGCATGACGTTCTGCGGCACCGCCAGGCGCAAGCCGGCCAGCGACGCCGGCGTGAGCCGTGCCGGCGGTTCGCCGGCAAGCACCGCGTCAAGGATCGAGCAGCATTCGACGCTGGGCGCCAGCGGGCCGACCGAATCGAGGCTCGGCGCCAGCGGCAGCACGCCCGCGATCGGCACCCGCCGCGCCGTCGGCTTGTAGCCGGTGATACCGCACAGCGCCGCCGGGATGCGGCACGAACCGCCGGTGTCGGTGCCGAGCGCGCCGAGCGCCATCCTGTCGGCCACCGACACCGCCGCCCCCGACGAGCTGCCGCCCGGAATACGCGCGGCCGCGCGGTCCCACGGGGTGAGCGGCGTGCCGTAATGCGGGTTGATGCCAAGCCCGGAGAAGGCGAACTCCGTCATGTTGCTTCGCCCCACCGGCACGAAGCCAGCTGCCAGCATCCGCGCGACCACCGGCGCGTGCGCGCTCGCCGGCGCCGCTTCGTCGAGAGCACGCGAGCCGGCCCGCGTCACTTCGCCCGCGACGTCGAACAAATCCTTGAGGCTGATCGGGATGCCGGCATAGCGGCTCGGCGCCCGCCCCACATGGCGCAGCGCGTCCATCGCATCGGCCGATGCGCGCGCCTGCTCGGCGTAGACGGTGATGAACACCCGGCTGCCTTCACCGGCGGCGTCGGCAATGCGCGCCAGCGATTGTTCGACCAAAGCGCGGGCGGTGACGCGGCCAGCTTCGAGGGCGTCGGCGGCATCCTGGATCGTCTGCATGACGCGAGCCTGCCCCGCGCTCCGGCGCGACGCAAGCCGATGGTATAAGCGCCGATCACGACGGAGGAACGCCGATGCCGACCATCCCGGAAAAGCCCGTGCTGCTCACCGGCGCCTCGGGCGCGCTCGGCCGCCAGCTGGCGCGCGCGCTCGCCACCGAGGGCTGGACCCTCCGGCTGACCGACATCGCGCCGTTCCCCGACCCACTGCCCGCCCGCGCGAGCTTCACCAAGGCCGACCTCAACGACGGCGTGGCGATTCTCAGGCTTGCGGAAGGCTGCGGCGCGATCCTGCATTTCGGCGGCGTCTCGGTGGAGCGGCCGTTCGAGGAAGTGCTCGGCCCGAACATTCGCGGCCTCTATCACATCTACGAGGCAGCGCGGCGCGAGCGGGCGCGCGTGGTGTTCGCCTCCTCGAACCACTCGATCGGCTTTCACGAGCGCAGCGAGACCATCGGCGCCGACTGCCAGTTCTTGCCGGACAGCTACTACGGACTATCGAAAGCCTATGGCGAGCTGATGGGCCGGCTCTACTGGTTCAAGCACGGCGTCGAGAGCGTGTTCGTCCGCATCGGCTCCTGCTTTCCCGAACCCGTCGACGCGCGGATGCTTGCGACCTGGCTCTCCTACGCCGACCTTTCCCGCCTCATGCAGCGCTGTGTTCTCACGGAAAAGGTCGGCCTCTCGGTGATCTGGGGAGCCTCGAACAACGCTCGCATGACCTGGTGGCGCGACGACGCGCGCGACGCACTGGGCTGGAAGCCGCAAGACAGCGCCGATCCGTTCGCCGGACAGCTCGCCGGCAAGGTCAGCGACAGCCCGGTTGCCGAGCGCTACCAGGGCGGCGGCTTCGCCGCGATGGAGTATTCCCGCCCCAGCGACTCACATGGATGAGCGATCGATCCGCTTGCCAGCGGACTGGCCGATCAGCGTGCCGATATCGTAGGCGAGTTGCTGCTCGTTGCCGGTCTGCACCTGGCATTGGATCGTGGCGATCCATAGCGGCAGGCCGGTGGCCGTGTCGCGCAGATCGGCGCGCAACATCAGCGTTTGCGGCCCCGCGCTCGGAGCGGCACCGAAGCGCGGCATTCCCGGCTGCTCGATGGAAACGCCGCCGGACATGCCGCCCCATTGGCTCTGCGCGCCCCACTGATCGTAGCTGTTGCGCACCCGGCCATACCCGCCGCCACCGCCGCCGGTCAGGGTATAGGAGACGCTGAGGCGCACATTGCCCGATCCGGCGGTAGCCAGCCCCGCGTTGTTCATGCCCCTGGTGAGCGCCTGCGAGAGTTGCAGGTTGCGCGGCGAGTTGTCGAACACGTCGATGGTCGCCACGGTCGGCTGCGGCAACGGTTTCAGCGCGGCGGCGGAATACTGTCCGCTGCAACTGCCCATCGCCCATGTCCCGGACGGCGCCGCCGCGAGGCAGAGAGCGGCAAGCACAATGCGGCTGCCGGTAATTGTGTTCGTCATCAGAACGTCCCCGTCCGGTCCGCCTCGAAATCATAGCCGCACGCATCGCCGGCAATCGCGCCCTGCATGTGGCCAGCCTTCACTGTGCCCCGGATGAAGGTCGGGCCGTCGCGGCTGACGAAGGAGCCGTCCGGCGCGATCGTAGCGTCGAAGGCGCGCGTACTCTGCTCCGGCACTTGCGGCTGATTCAGCACGAAATGGAAGCTCCCGCCGCGCACGGCAATCGTCATCGGGTCCTGCGAGCCGCACAGCTCGCCGCCGCGCACGCTCTGCATCGTCCCGTCGTATCGCCCGTCGGGTGTGGCCGGTCCGGTCGATGCAAGCGGATCAGGCGGCGGCGGTGGCGGCGCCCGGCCATCGCCGGAACAGCCGCCCAGCGAGACGCCCAGCATGGCGCAGAACAAGCCGACGCCGCGCCTCACGCCGCCTCCGCGCGGATCGCATCGTCGAGCACGCCGAAGATGCGGTCGATGTGCTTGCGCTCGACGATCAGCGGCGGCGAGAGGGCCACGATGTCGCCAGTGGTGCGGATCAGCACGCCGTGGTCGAAGCAGCGCTGGAACACCCGCACCGCGCGATCGGTCGGCAGGTCGGGGCGCGGCGCCAATTCGATCCCGGCGATCAGGCCGAAATTGCGCAGGTCGACGACGTTCGGCCGGCCGTTGAGACTATGCACCGCATCCTCCCAATAGCCCTCGATGGCTCGCGCCCGGCCCGGCAGATCCTCGCTTCGTTGCAGGTCGATCGAGGCGATCGCGGCAGCGCAGGCCAGCGGGTGGCCGGAATAGGTGTAGCCGTGGAAGAACTCGATGCCGCCCGGTGCGCCGTCTACGATCGCGTTGTAGATGCCGTCATGGACCGCGACCGCCCCCATCGGCACGGCCGCGTTGGTCAGTCCCTTCGCCATCGTCATGATGTCGGGCCGCACGTCGAGCCGATCCGAGCCGAACGCCGTGCCGAGCCGGCCGAAGCCGGTGATCACCTCGTCGAAGATCAGCAGGATGCCGTGGCGGTCGCAGATCTCGCGCAGGCGCTGCAGATAGCCGACCGGGGGGATCAGCACGCCGGTCGAGCCCGCCACTGGCTCGACCATCACCGCCGCGATGGTGTCGGCGCCATGCAGGGCGACCAGACCTTCCAGAGCGTCGGCGAGCTCAGCGCCCCATTCCGGCTGGCCGCGCGTGAAGGCATTGTGCTCCAGCGAATGCGTGTGCGGCAGGTGGTCGACATAGGGCAGCAGCGCGCCGAATTGTTTCCGGTTGGGCGCGATGCCGCCCACCGATATGCCGCCGAAGCCGACGCCGTGATAGCCGCGCTCGCGCCCGATCAGCCGCACCCGTCCCGCATCGCCGCGCGCCCGGTGATAGGCCAGGGCGATCTTCAGCGCGGTGTCGGCGCTCTCCGAGCCCGAGTTGGTGAAGAACACCCGGTCCAGTCCGTCGGGCAGAAAATCAGCCAGCTTGGCGGCGGCCTGGAAGGCGATGGGGTGGCCCATCTGGAAGGTCGGCGCGAAATCCATCACGGCCGCCTGGCGCTGGATCGCCTCGGTGATCTCGCGCCGCCCATGCCCGGCATTGACGCACCAGAGGCCGGCGGTGCCGTCGATGATCTCCCGCCCGTCGGCCGCGTAATAGTGCATCCCCTCGGCGCGGGCGAGCATTCGCGGATTGGCCTTGTACGCCCGGTTGGCCGTGAACGGCATCCAGAACGCTTCGAGATTGTTCGGCGGCGGCGTGATCGTCTCGCTCATGGCGCTCTCCGGTCGGGACGGCGCACGTTGGCGCTTTGCGGCCGGGCGGGCAACTGGCATCGTCGCGTCGCCCAGCGAGGAATCACGCCCATGCCCGACGGCCGCCTCACCATCGCGACCCGCCGCTATTCGTCGTGGTCGATGCGCGGGTGGCTCGCCGTGCGGCTGGCCGGGCTCGATGTCGAGGAGGTGCTGATCCCGGTCAGCGGCACCGGCACGACCGAGGCAATCCGCCGGGTCTCGCCGAACGGGCGTGTGCCGTTCCTCGAGCATCGCGGGCATCGCATATGGGAATCGCTCGCTATCGTCGAATACTGCGCCGAACTGTCGCCAGGAATCTGGCCCGCCGATCTCGCCGCCCGCACCCATGCCAGGGCAATCAGCGCCGAGATGCACGCGGGGTTCGCCGCACTGCGCACGGCGATGCCGATGAATCTCGGTCGACCGGATTTCGCCGGCCGCGGCCGCACGCCGGAGGCGCTCGCCGACATCGGGCGCATCGAGGCGCTGTGGGCGGAGACGCGCGAGCGCTTCGGCATCGGCGGCCCGTTCCTGTTCGGCGCGGCGTTCAGCGGTGCCGACGCGATGTTCGCCCCGGTGGTGACGCGCTTTCTCACCTACCGGCCCGACCTCGCACCCGCAACGTGGGACTACTGCAATGCCGTGCGCCGGCATAGGCTGGTCGATGAATGGTACTCTGCGGTGCCGGGAGAATCTGACGCCTGGCTGATCCCCGCCTACGAGAACCCGGCATGAGCACCGCCGCCTCCCTCGACCATGTCGGCATCGCCGGCCGTGACCTCGGCGCGATGGCCGCTGCCTTCGAGCGCCTCGGCTTCCAGCTCACGCCGCTCGCCCGCCATTCCGGCAAGCGCACGCCCGACGGGCCGGTGGTGCCCTTTGGCACCGGCAATCGCTGCATCATGCTGCGCGAGGGCTACATCGAGCTCATCGCCATCGTCGATCCAGCGGCGTTCAGCAACACGCTCGACCGCTTCCTCGCGCGCTATGCCGGTATCCACATCATCGCCCTCGGCATCGAAGACGAGACGGCGAATCTCGACCGCCTGCGCCAAGCGGGGATCGACATTCCCGGCGTCGCCTATCTCGAACGCCCGGTGGACGACGCCGACCCGGACGGCCCGCGCGCCCGCTTCGCCCGCCTGCCGCTGCCCGAGGCGCCCGAGGGCCGGCTGCAGCTGATCCGCCATCTCACCCCCGAGGCGATCTGGCAGGAGCGGTTCCTCACCCACCCAAACCACGCGGCGGGTCTCGCCGAGGTGGTGATCGCCGTCGAGCACCCCGCCGAATCCGCCGCCCGCTTCTCCCGCCTGGCCGGCCGCCCGGTGGTCCCAGACCCCGCCGGCGGCTTCGCCCTGCCGCTGCCGCGCGGCACGGTGCGCTTGCTGCCGCCCGATGGGTTGGATGCAGCATTTCCCGGTGCCGCCGCTCCCTCGCTGCCGTTCATCGCGGGAATCGTGGTGCGGAGCGACGATGTCGACGCGACGGCGCGGCTGCTCGCAGGGCGGGGCGTTCCGCATCAGTCGCTCGGGACGGGCCTGCTCGTCGGCGCGGATCAAGGCGCGGGTGCCGCGCTCCGCTTCGTACCCTGAAGCAATCAATATCGGAGGAAGCGACCATGCGCGCCGCACTTCTCGCGGTTCTGCTGCTGGGCGCCGCCGTGTCTGGCGATGCGCGCGCAGGGCTATCTCGTGTCTGCGGCGATCGCGGATCAGGGCGGCACGCTTCGCGCCGTAGTGCGCGACGATGGCGCGGGTCCCGGACAGATCGGGAAAATTCGCGCCTTACCTACTCAACGCCCGCCACCCAATATCCTCGCGATAAAACCCCTCCGGCCAGGTGATCGCCTTCACCCCCGCATACGCCGCGTCCCGTGCCGTACGCAAAGTGGGCGCGGTGGCGCAGACGGTCAGCACGCGCCCGCCCGCCGCCAGCAGCCGCCCATCGGGCGCGAGCTCGGTCCCAGCCTGGAACACCTGCACGCCCGGAACCGAGGCGGCGCGCTCGATCCCGACGATCTCGCTGCCCCGCACCGGCTCGCCGGGATAGCCCTTGGCGGCCATCACCACGGCGATCGACGGTGCCGGATGCCAACGCAGGTCGAAATCCGCCAGCTCGCCGTCGCAGGCAGCGACGAGCGCGGGCAGGAGGTCCGACATCAGGCGCGGCATCAGCGCCTGGCACTCCGGGTCGCCGAAGCGGACGTTGAACTCGATCAGCACTGGCCCGTCGGCGGTGAGCATCAGCCCCGCGAACAGGATGCCGCGGAACGGCGTGCCGCGCCGCGCCATCTCGGCCAGCGCCGGGCGGACGATGCGCGCCATCGCCTCCTCCTGCATCGCCTCGGTAAACCGGGGTGGCGGCGAATAGGCGCCCATGCCGCCGGTGTTCGGGCCGGTGTCGCCCTCGCCCACGCGCTTGTGGTCCTGCGCCGCCCCGAGCGGCAGCGCGTGCGCGCCGTCGCACAATGCGAACAGCGACACCTCCTCGCCTTCGAGACACTCCTCGATCAGCACCGACGCGCCGGCTGCGCCAAGCGCGCGCGACTCCATCATCGCCTCGACCGCCGCGAGCGCCTCGGCTTCGGAGCCAGCGACCACCACGCCCTTGCCCGCGGCCAGCCCGTCCGCCTTGACCACGATCGGCGTGCCGCGACGACGGATGAACTCCTTCGCCGCCTCGGGGTCGTCGAACCGTTCCCAGCGCGCGGTCGGGATGCCGGCGGCCTCGCAAACCTCCTTCATGAAGCTCTTGCTGCCCTCGAGTTGCGCCGCAGCGGCGGTTGGGCCGCAGCACGCAATGCCAACGGCATCCAGCGCGTCCGCCAGTCCAGCGACCAGCGGTGCTTCCGGCCCTGGCAGCACCAGATCGACGCGATTGTCGCGGGCGAACGCTGCGAGTCCGACAACATCCGTCGCGCCGATCGGCACGTTGTCGGCGACTGCCGCCGTGCCGGGATTGCCCGGCGCGCACCACAGCTTGTCGAGCAGCGGGCTCGCCGACAGCGCCCAGCACAGCGCGTGCTCCCGTCCGCCTGACCCGACCACCAGCACGCGCATTCCCGGAGCCCTCCTTCAAGCCGGGCCGCTGGTAGCATAGGCTGGCGCGATGAACGAACTGGCGCTCGCCCCAGCCACCAACCTGCCCGAATTCACCGTCTCCGAGATTTCCGGGGCGGTGAAGCGAACCCTGGAAGGCGCCTTCGGTCGCGTCCGCGTGCGAGGCGAGATCACCGAGCTGAAGCGCTATCCGTCGGGCCACGTCTATCTCTGCCTCAAGGACGAGGGCGCCAAGATGCGCGCGGTGGCCTGGCGCTCCGCCGTGCCGCGACTCGGCATGGTACCGGAGAACGGCGTCGAGGTGATCGTTACCGGCCGCCTCTCCTCCTATCCCGAACGCTCCGAGTACCAGCTCATCGTCGAGCGGATGGAATACGCCGGCGCTGGCGCATTGCTGGCGCGCATCGAGATGCTCCGCGTCCGGCTCGCCGCCGAGGGCCTGTTCGAGGCCGAACGCAAGCGCGCCCTGCCCATGCTGCCGCGCATCATCGGCGTCGTGACCTCAGAGCGCGGCGCGGTGATCCAGGACATCCGCACCACCATCGCCCGGCGCTTCCCGCGCCAGATTCTCTTGTGGTCCGTCCCGGTGCAGGGCGAAGGCGCACCGGCGCGCATCGCTGCCGCCATCCGAGGCTTCGAGGCGCTGGTCGAGGGCGGGGCAGTGCCGCGCCCCGACGTGCTGATCGTGGCGCGCGGCGGCGGCAGCCTGGAAGACCTCATGGCGTTCAACGAGGAAGAGGTGATCCGCGCCGTGGCGGCCTGCCGCATCCCGCTGATTTCCGCTGTCGGGCATGAGACCGACACCACGCTGATCGACTTTGTCTCCGACCGCCGCGCCCCCACCCCCACCGCCGCCGCCGAGCTCGCCGTCCCGGCGCGGGCCGATCTAGTGGCCGACATGCAGCACAAGGCAGCCCGGCTGCTGGGCGGCCTCAACCGTCTCGTGCAGGAACAGCGTCTACGCCTTGGCCGCGCCGAACGCGGACTGCCCGACCTGCCCACGCTGCTCGGCACCGCGCGTCAGCGAGTGGACGATCGCGCGGAGCGGCTGCTTCTCGCGCTACCGAACCTCCTCGCCGCCCGCCGCGCCGCCCTGGCGCGTGCCGAGCGTGCAATGCCCGACCTGCCCGGCCAGCTGGTTGCCTGCCGCGAACGGGTGAGGGACCGCGGGCTGCGCTTGCGGCTGGCATTGCCCAATCTCGTCGCCGCGCGACGGGCCAAGCTGGAGCGGCAGGGACGCTTGCCCTCGCCGCATCAGGCGATCACCGCGCGACGTTCAGCTGTCGCGGTGGCTGGCGCACACCTCGCTGGCGGGTTGCGCCATGCGGTGGCGGGGAACCGAGTGCGGGCCGGACGCACTCTCGCCCGCCTCACCGCCGCGCCTTTGCAAGCCGGCCTCCGCGAGGGCCGCGCGCATCTCGCCGGGCTCGCCGCCCGATTAGAGTCGGTCTCGCCCGAGGCAGTGCTGAAGCGCGGCTATGCCCTGGTGTTCGACGGCGCCGGCCACGCCCTGACCAGCGCCGCCGCCGTCGCGCCCGGCGCACGGCTCCGGCTCAAATTCGGCGACGGCGACGTGCGCGCCACCGCCGACGGCGGCAAGCCGGCCTCGCGTCAAGGCTCACTGCCCCTGTGACGCCGAGAACGGCCGGTCACAGAATGAACCGGCTAAGATCGCCCTTCTGCGCCAATGGGGCCACCCGCTCGTTCACGTAGGCGGCGTCCACCGTGATCGTCTCGCCCCGGCGGTCGGTGGCGGAGAAGCTGATCTCCTCCAGCAGCCGCTCCAGCACCGTGTGCAGCCGGCGGGCGCCGATATTCTCCACCCGGTCGTTGATGTCGGCGGCGAGCTGGGCAAGCGCGTCCACTGCGTCATCCGTGAAGTCGAGGGTGACGCTCTCCGTCTCCATCAGCGCGGCGTATTGCTTCAGCAGCGAGTGCTCGGGCTCGGTGAGGATGCGGCGCAGATCGTCCCGCGACAGCGGCGCGAGCTCCACCCGGATCGGCAGCCGGCCCTGCAACTCGGGCAAGAGATCGGCGGGCTTGGCGAGGTGGAAGGCGCCGGAGGCGACGAACAGCACGTGGTCAGTCTTCACCGTGCCGTATTTGGTGCTGACCGTGGTGCCCTCGATCAGCGGCAGCAAGTCGCGCTGCACGCCCTCGCGGGAGACATCGCCGCCGCGGAAGCCGCCCTCCGTCGTGCGGGCGCAGATCTTGTCGATCTCGTCGATGAACACGATGCCGTTGTTCTCGGCGTGCGCCACGGCGTCCTTGGCGAGCTGTTCGGTATCCAGCAGCCGGTCCGCCTCTTCGCGCTCCAGCGCGCGCCGGGCGGCCTCGACCGTCATTCGCCGCTTCTGCGCCGGGCGGCCGAACATGCCCTTCATCATGTCGCCGAGATTGATCATCTGGCCGGGCGGCATTCCGGGAATGTCGAGCTGGCCAATCGGCATTCCGCCGGCGGGCTCGCTCACCGCGACCTCGATCTCGCGCTGCTCCAGCTCCCCCGAGCGCAGCATCCGGCGGAATTTGGAGCGGGTGTCGGCCGCCGCCCCCTCGCCGACCAGGGCGGTGATGAGACGCTCCTCAGCGCCGAGCTCGGCCTTGGCCTGAACCTCCTTGCGGGAGGCGTCACGCAGCATATTGAGGCTGACCTCCACGAGGTCGCGGACGATGCTCTCGACGTCGCGCCCGACATAGCCGACCTCGGTGAACTTGGTCGCCTCGACCTTGAGGAACGGCGCCTGCGCGAGCTTGGCGAGGCGCCGGGCGATCTCGGTCTTGCCGCAACCGGTCGGGCCGATCATCAGGATATTCTTGGGCACCACCTCCTCGCGCATCGCCTCGGGCAGCTGCTGGCGGCGCCAGCGGTTGCGCATGGCGATGGCCACCGCGCGCTTGGCGTCGGACTGGCCGACGATGAAGCGGTCGAGCTCGGAGACGATCTCCCGTGGGGTGTAGGTGGGAACGTCCATTCAGATGGTCTCTACGATGACGTTGTTGTTGGTATAGACACAGATATCGGCGGCGATCCGCATGGCGCGGCGGGCGATCTCCTCGGCCGTCACGTCCGGCACGGTGATGAGCGCGCGGGCCGCAGCGAGGGCAAAATTGCCGCCCGAACCGATGGCGATAACTCCGTCCTCCGGCTCCAGCACGTCGCCGTTGCCGGTCAGCGTAAAGCTCCGGTCGCGGTCGGCGACGGCCATCATCGCCTCCAGCCGGCGCAGGTAGCGGTCCGTGCGCCAGTCCTTCGCTAGCTCAACGCAGGCGCGCTCGAGCTGGTTGGGGAAGCGCTCGAGCTTGGCCTCCAGGCGTTCCAGCAGGGTGAAGGCGTCGGCCGTCGCGCCCGCGAAGCCGGCGAGCACGGCCCCGCCGGCGCCGATGCGGCGCACCTTGCGGGCGTTGCCCTTCACCACGGTCTGCCCAAGGCTGACCTGGCCGTCCCCGGCCATCGCCACCTGCCCGTCGCGACGGACGCAGAGGATCGTGGTCCCGTGCCAGCCCACGGGATCGTAGGGGTTGGTTGATTGGGTTTGCATGGCCCCGAGATGGCCCCAACGGCGCGGCTCAACAAGACTTGACCCACGGCGGCGGGGCGCCATGCTGGCCTGCAACCAATAAGGGGGAAACTCATGGCCAGCAGCACCGCCGCGGAAATCGCCGCCCGGCTCGACCGGCTGCCGAGCTCGCGCCATGTGTGGTCGATGGTCGTGCTGCTCTCGCTGGGCGGTTGCTTCGAGTTCTACGACCTGTTCTTCACCGGCTACGTCGCCCCCGGCATGGTCAAGAGCGGGATGTTCGCCCCCGCCTCGCTCGGCGCCTTCAACGTGCTGGGGCCGCTCGGGGTGGCCGGGATCGGCACCTTCGTGTTCGCCACCTTCGCCGGCCTTTTCGTCGGCGCTCTGCTGTTCGGCTGGGTGCCGGACCGCCTGGGGCGGCGAACCGTGTTCACCTATTCGCTCATTTGGTACTCGATCGCCACGGTGGTCCTGGCCTTCCAAACTAGCGGCTTCGGCATCGACCTATGGCGCTTCATCGCCGGCATCGGCATCGGCGTCGAGCTGGTGACGATCGACACCTACATCTCGGAACTGGTGTCCCGACACGATCGCGGGAAGGCCTTCGCCTACAGCCAGCTCATCACCTTCTGCGTCGTGCCGGTTGTTGCGCTGCTGGCTTGGCTGCTGGTGCCGCTGCAGCCGCTCGGCTTCGACGGCTGGCGCTGGGTGGTGCTGATTGGCGCGACCGGGGCCGTGTTCGTCTGGTGGATCAGGCTCGGCGTGCCGGAGAGCCCACGCTGGCTCGCCCGCCACGGCCGGCTCGACGAGGCCGAGCGTGTCGTCACGCGCATCGAGGCGGCGGTCAGCGCCGAGAAGGGGCCGCTCCGGCCGCCCGAGGTCGCGCCCCCGGAGGTGCAGGGCGGCGGCACCTTCGGCGAAATCTGGCAGCCGCCTTATCGGGCGCGCACCATCATGCTGTCGGTGTTCAACTTCTTCCAGACGATCGGCTATTACGGCTTCGCTGCCTGGGTGCCGACCTTGCTGATCGCCAAGGGCATCAACATCACCCACAGCCTGCAATACGCCTTCATCATCGCCATCGCCAACCCGTTCGGCCCGCTGCTCGGCTCGTTCGTCGCCGACCGGATGGAGCGCAAATGGCAGATTGTCGTCTCCGCCATCTGCATCGGCGTGTTCATGTACCTGTTCGGTAGCTCGACCGACACCGTGGCCCTGATCGTGCTCGGCGTGCTGGTGACGCTGTCGAACAACTGGATGTCCTTCTCCTTCCACAACTACCAGGCCGAGCTCTACCCGACCCGCATCCGCGGCCGCGCGATCGGCTTCGTCTACGCCTGGAGCCGGCTCTCAGCGGCGTTCGCCGGCCTGTTCATCGCCTTCTTCCTGCACACCGGCGGGACCGTCGCGGTGGGTCTGTTCATCGCCTTCGCGATGCTGATGGTGGTCATCACCATCGGCGGCTTCGGCCCGCGCACCCGCGGGCTGGCGCTGGAGGCGATCTCGCGGTGACGGGAAACTACGGGGCGAGCCACGCCGCGAACGCCTGGAACAGATGGAGCGCGACGGGAAGGACGTAGGGCGCTTCGAGCAGCGCCTCCCAGAACAGCCAGAGCGCCAGAATCGTGAGCCCGACGCCGAACGCGACCTGCGCGGCGAGATAGGCGGCCAGCCGGGCGCGGGTTCCGTCCCGCCCCGGCTCGTCGAGCAGTGCCATTTGCTCGCTCGCCCAGTGTCGCAAGGGTGGGCAGAGCCAGGCGCCGAGGCTCATCGACCCGATCGCGGCATTCAGCGCGCTTGGAATCAGGGTCGAGAACAGGGTGGCGTATGCCCAATAATTGGCCGGGTCGCGCGGGTCGCGGGCGATGTTGTCGAGCAACGCCCCGACATGGGCGAGCGGCTCGCCGCCGGCACACAACAGGACCGCATCGGCCAATTGCAGCGCCGCGATGAGTGCCAGTGCCAGCAGCACCAGCAAGACGAGGCCGATTGCGAGATCCGCAAGACCCAACAGTAGCGGGGAGGGCGGTCGCGGGTCGCAGCCGCGCCGCAGCAGCGCACGGGTGAACCCGATCGAGGCCCAATCGAATGGGACATTTACTAGGGGAACGATACCCAGCATGACCAAGAATGTCCGCAAGAATTCGGTGCCCTCGCTGGTCGCGGACGCCATAGGCCGCTGTAGGCACCGGCCAATGCCAGGGGTAGGAATGTGGCCCAGAAGATCAGCAACCGGCCCCGCTGGCCGGCTGAACCGGCACTGAAATCGACAGCGACAGCGACAGCGATAGCGATAGTGCTCGCGATAGCGATAGCGACAGTGCTCGCGATAGGGATAGCGATAGCGAAAGCGACAGCCGCGTCCGCGCCAGTGACAGCGGCAGTGCCTGCGCCAGCGACAGCAAAAGCGCCAGCGCCACCGACAGCGAGCCAGCCGATCTGTCGCCAGCCTTCTGCTCGCAATCCGCGCCAAAAGGAAAAAAATTCAAAACTCAACGCGGCCATCACGGGCCCGCGGTGCCAACCGTCGGACTCCGGCATCAGGCCGAGGAAGCGGACCAGCTCCCCGTCTTCGCCAGTCCACACCCAGACAGCAAACAGACTGAGGAGCGGATAAACCAGCGCCAGCAACGTGCAACGGTCGAAGGAGCGACCGGTCCAGTACGGATAGCGATGCCGGTTGCCGAAGGGCGACGGCAGCGACTGGTCTGCCCGCCCGGCATCCCCCATGAAGCCATCCAGCCAGTCCAGAGCCCGAGTAAGCAGCCGGATTTAGAGAGTTCGCGGCAAACCGCCCAGCGCCTGGGCCAGACGCAGCCGATCGCGGTCGTTACCGGGCTCCTTCAGGTCCGCGCTGAAGTGAAAGAACGCGATACTGAATGCTGCCAGCGCGCAAGCGCCGATCAAGCCAAGGATCGGCCACTTCTCCCCGGCGAGCCCGATGAGCTTGTCCATTTCGTCCTCGCCGGCCTGCGCCGCCCGCCAGATTCACAGCAGTCCGATATGTTGCCCTTTCGTGACCGATAGCAGAGCTGCGCCGTGCTGCGCTACGCGCTTCCGCCAGCGTTAAGCCTTCACCAGCGGGCAGCCGCCTTCCGAGAGCGGGCGGAAGGCCTCGTCGGCCGGGGTGGTGGCGATCAGCTTGTAGACCGCGCCGGGCTCGGCTCGCTCGGCAGCTGGCTTGACCCGGAACAGATACGAGGGATGGATCTTGCGCCCGTCGATGCGGATTGAGCCCTTGCCGAAGCAATCGTCGTCGGTCGGCAGCTTCTTCATCATCGCCACCGTGTCGCGGCCCGAGGCCTTGGCCTTCTCGACCCCGAGCTCTTTCACCGCCTTGAGGAAATGCAAGGTTCCGGCGTAGTTCCCGGCCTGCATCGAATTCGGGATCGCGCCCTCACTGAGCCGCGGCTTGACCCTGGCGTACCAAGCGCGGGTCTGGTCGTTCAAATCCCAGTAGAAGTTCTCGGTCATCACCAGTCCCGCCGAGATACTCGGCCCCATGCCGAGGATGTCCGTGATGAAGCCGGTCATGCCGACCAAGGTGGCGCTCCGGTCGAGGCCGAACTCGCGGGCCTGTTTCACCAGATTGACGAAATCGGTGCCGCCGACGCCGAAGCCGATCACTTTGGCGCCGCTGCTCTGCGCCTGGACAAGGAAGCTCGAGAAATCCGTCGTCTCGGGGAACGGATAGGAGGCATTGCCAAGTACCTTTCCGCCCGCGGCGTCCACGAAGCGCGCCGCGTCGGCTTGGATCGCCTTGCCATAGGCGTAGTTCGGGGTGACGAAAAACCAACTCGTGCCGCCGTTGCGGGTGACGGCGGTGGCGGTCGAGTGCGCGAGGTTCCAGCTGTCATAAGTCCAGTGCACCAAGTTCGCCGTGCAGGCCGGCCCGGTCAGCGTCGAGGCGCCGCCGGCGGTGACGATGCAAACCTTGTTCTTCTCGGCCGAAACGTTGTTGCAGGCGAGCGCCACGGCGGAGTTGGTGAGGTCCGTCACCATGTCGACGCCCTCGAGATCGTACCAGCGGCGCAGGATGCCGACGCCGACATCCGGCTTGTTCTGGTGGTCGGCGGCGATCACCTCGACCTTGATGCCCGGATTGGCCGCCATGAACTCCGCCGCCGCCTGCCGGGCGCAAGCGATCCCGTTCGGGCCATTGATGTCACGATAGGGACCGGAGAGGTCGGTGAGCACCCCGACCTTCACGACTGGCTGTTGC
The DNA here is from genome assembly GCA_017307285.1 of Alphaproteobacteria bacterium. Lineage (GTDB taxonomy): Bacteria > Pseudomonadota > Alphaproteobacteria > Acetobacterales > Acetobacteraceae > JAFKFI01. The sequence continues at coordinate 49,571 of JAFKFI010000048.1, forward strand.
GCGCGGGCCCGTCGGCCCGCTCCCGCCACGGCGGTAGCCGCCACCGCGCCGAGTGCGGCCCTGCGTGTGAGATTCATGGTGGTCCCTCGTTGGTGTTTCAAAGCCACTGTGATGGAAGCCGTGCCCTCGGGGAAGGCGGCCCGCGACCGTCTAGCGCTCAGTCCCGCTCGGCTTTGCTGCCGCGCACCTCGGCGCCCGCCCAGCGTTCCATCAGCTTGATCAACGTCGAATAGTCGTCTTCGCCCATGCCCTGGCTGAGCGCGAACCGCCAGACTTGGCGCGCGGTTTCGGCGGTCCACATCGGCACCCCCAACGCCTCTGCTTCCGCGAGGCCAAGTGCCAGATCCTTGTAGGGAACCGCGAGCCGGGCGCCGAAATCGAAGCTGCCGGTCAGCACGGCCCGAGGCACGATCCCTTCGGTGGCCACGCTGCGGCCGGTCGACCGGTTCACCACCTCGACCATCAGGTCGGGGTCGAGGCCGCCCTTTGCCCCGAGCACCAGCGCCTCGAAGGCGATCGTCTGGTTGGCGATGGCCATGAGGTTGTTGACCAGCTTCATCATTTGCCCGAGCCCCGGCGTCTCGCCGATCTCGAAGGGCGAACTGCCGATCCGAGCGAGCAGGGGTCGCAGCTCGTCGAGCGCGGCGCGCGGTCCGGCGGCCATCGTCGCGAGCGTTCCGGCCCGCGCGCCGGCCGGCCCGCCGCTCACCGGACAGTCGACCACGGTGACGCCACGCGCACCGAGCCGTTCGGCGATCCCGCTCATGGTGCGCCGGCCGATCGTCGACATCTCGACATAGATGCGCAGTGCACCGGGCGCGGCCGCGATCTGGTCGGCAACGCGGTCGCTGACGCTGGGCTCGGGCAAGCAGGCGAATACGATCGGCGCGACGGCGGCGACCGCGACCGGCGACGCCTGGACTATCGCGCCGAGATCGCGAAAGCGCGCCAAGGTGGGCTCGGCCGGGTCGAACACATGCAGCTGGTCGTCATGGCCCAGCAAACGCTCGGCGATCGCGCCGCCCATGTGGCCAAGCCCGAGAAACCCGAGATCCATCGCCATCGCCTTGTCCTGCCCCGCTAAGCCGTCTCCGCCAGCACGAGCCGCCGGCGCGGCACCGCATCCGCGGGCATCGCGGCGTAAACGTCCTTCACCGCCTCGGTGATGGTGACGCCGGCGAAGCGCGACAGCATCCGCCGGCCGGCGCGTTCCAGCAACGGGGCGCTGCGCAGCACCAGGCGGATGCTGGTCGGGGGCATATGCAGCGCGGCGTCCCGCCGCTCGACGCGAAACAATGAGCTCGCCAGCAGTCGACCGAGCTGGGCGGCGGAGTAGGGCTGGCCCTGGCCGAACGGTGTGGACTCGACATACGCCCATAGGCCGCGACGGTTGGGCGCCACCACCAGCAACACCCCATCGTCGCGCAGGACGCGCCAAATCTCGCGCAGCAGCGCGCGTGCGTTCTCCGCTGCCTCCAACCCATGCACCAGCAGGATGCGGTCGAAGGACAGATCGGGGAACGGCAGCGCGTTCTCCTCGGCGGTGCAGGAGAGATTGGGTGCGCCGGCTGGCCAGCGGGCGACGCCCACCTGTGCCGGGGTCAGTGCAATGCAGCGCGCTGCCTGCTCCCGCCACAATCGCAGGTAGGGGGCGGCGTAACCAAGTCCCAGCACCGACTCACCCGTGAGGTCAGGCCAGAGTTGCGCAAGATGCTGGCGCAGTACGCGGGCCGCCACTATGCCGCGCGAGGTGGCGTAGAAATCCATCGCCAAATGTGCATCGGCCGCCATCCCATCCGTATAGCACGATGCCGGATTTGCCGCCGCCCCGGCGCGGGCTTAAAATCTCGCCATGAGCATCATCGCAACCCCCGTCCCCATCCTCTCCGACAACTATGCCTGGATGCTGCGCGACAGCGGCTCCGGCGCGGTCGGCATCGTGGACCCGGCCGACGCGAAGGCCATCATCGCCGCGCTGGAGCGCGAGGGCGGCCGGCTCGATCTCATCCTGCTCACCCATCACCACGACGATCACATTGCCGGCACCGACGAGGTGCGGGCGCGGTTCAACTGCAAGGTAGTAGGCGCGGCGGCCGACCAGCACCGGCTCCCCAAGCTCGACCAGGCGGTGGTCGAGGGCGACAAGGTGACGCTTGGCGGCTCGCGCGCCCGCGTGATCGACACGCCGGGTCACACGCGCGGGCAGATCAATTACTTCTTTCCCGAGGGCGAGGTGCTGCTCTCCGGCGATACGCTGTTCAGCCTCGGCTGTGGCCGGCTGATCGAAGGCACGGCGGCGGAGATGTTCTCCTCGTTACGCAAGCTCGCCGCGCTACCCGGCGGGACCAAGGTATGCTGCGGCCACGAATACACCGAGTCGAACGGCCGCTTCGCAATCACCGTCGAGCCAAACAATGACGCGCTGAAGGCCCGCATCGCCGAGGTCAAGCAACAGCGGGCGGCCGGCCAGCCGAGCGTGCCGTCAACGATGGCGAGCGAGCTTGCCGCGAACCCGTTCCTGCGCGCGAAGGACGAGGCCACCTTCGCCGACATCCGCGCGAAGAAAGACAAGTTCTGAGCGGCGCGCGCTTCAGCCCAGCAGCCGGCCGATGACCCGCGCCGTGTAATCCACGACAGGGATGATGCGGCCGTAATTGATCCGGGTCGGCCCGATCACGCCGATAGCGCCGACGATGCGGCCACCCTCGCCACGCGCTGGCGCGACCACCATCGAGACGCCAGTGTTGCCGAACAGTCCGCTCTCCGCGCCGATGAAGATGCGCACGCCCTCGGACTGCTCCGCAAGTTCCAGCAGGCGCAGCATGGTCTCCTGCGTCTCCAGCCGCTCGAACAGCGACTGAATCGCGGCGAGGCGCTCGATCTGCGTCACGTCCGACAGCAGCCGGGCTTGGCCGCGCACGATCAGGCTGCCGCCGCGGCCCTCGCCGGTCCAGGTGGCGAGGCCGGCCTCGACCACCAGCGCGGAGAGCGCGTCAAGCTCGGTCCGGTCCTCGGCCATCTCCTCGGCGACGATGCGGCGCAGCTCGGCGAGCGGCCGGCCGGACAACCTCGCATTGAGAAAATTGCTCGCCTGCTGCAGCGCCGAGGGCGGCAGGCCGGGCGGCGTCTCGATCACCCGGTTCTCGACGTGCCCGTCGGCGTTGACCAGGATTACCAAGGCGCGCCCCGAGCCGAGCGGGACGAACTCGATGTGCCGCACGGCGCCTTCCGATTTCGGCGCCAGCACCAGCCCCGCCGCCGAGGACAGGCCCGACAGCATGAGGCTCGCCTCTGAGAGCGTATCCTCCAAGCTACGACCGCTCGCCGCGAGCGCGGCGCCGATAGTCTCGCGATCCTCGTCGGCCAGCTCGCCGAATTGCAGCAGCCCGTCGACGAACAGGCGGAGTCCGAGCTCAGTCGGCAGCCGGCCGGCGGAGGTGTGCGGCGCGAACAGGAGGCCGGCGTCGGTGAGATCGGCCATGACATTGCGGATGGTGGCCGGCGACAGCGCCATCGGCAGCCGGCGCGACAGCGTGCGGCTGCCGACCGGCTCGCCGGTTTCGACATATTGCTCGACGATCTCGCGCAGCACGGCCGCGGAGCGCGCATCCAGCGGCGGCGGCACCCCGGCACCGCGCCCCAGTCCGCGTGTCGCGCTCGGCGTGTTCAACGGCTTGTCCATCAGGCCTCAGTGCCGAAATTAGGTAGCCGCACAAGACCCGTCAATGAAGCCGATCGGCGCCTTGGCTAGCGCATCTTGGCCTTCAGCTCCTCGCGCCAGCGGAGTGAGGCCGCGACCTCGAAAGCGCGGCCGGTGCGCGTGTCCATGATCTCGGGTTCGACGTCGGGGTCGATCGCAGTGAACAGACGGACACGCTCCAGTGCTGTCTCCGCGTCGTCGTACCGTCCGACTGACCTCCCGTTGAGGCGCAACTCGTACATGGCTCACCCCCGTCCCTCAGCGATCCGCGTTCGTTTCTCGACGTGGCTGGAAGCGAGCTTTCTACTCCGGATTGTCGCGCTTGTGGGCTCACGTACCAGCGAGTACGGTTGCGCTCGAACGGCCAGAGCAGGTTGTTCGGCGGCGTTCTCAGAGCCCGTCTCAGTAGATCGACTCGCGTCGAAGCGAGATCGGCACCGTCTCCGGTCCCGGTGCGCTCGGGTGGCGTGCGACGATCAGCCCGTCGCCGGAGAACGAATCTGCCACGTTGTGTTCGGCCAGGACCTTGTATTGGAGATCACGCACCGTCTCGAGGCAGCGCGCATGGAAGTCGTCATTGTGATGTGTGGAGATGAACAGCCATCCAACCCGACCCTCACGAAATACCGCCGCGCTCTGGTTCAGCATGTTGATCTCCTCGCCTTGGATATCGCAGTGCAGGATGTCGCAGTGCCGAATTTCTGTCGCCTCCATGTAGTTCTCGATGGTCAGCAGGGGTATATTGCGTGCTAGGCCCGGCTTTCTCAGCGAGCCGTCATAGACTAGGCCGCCCGCGGTGCCCCGAAGGTAGGCCCCCTTTCGTGGTGAACTGAAATCCGAATAGTCCGGCGCCCCGATGCCGGCATGGGTGAACAGGCCGGACGCCTCATTAAGCTCAAAATTGCGAATGCCGATTTTCAGCAATCCTTCATCGATCTCAATCAGATGACATTGGGCACTCTCGACTGCCTTGTGAAACCACAACGAATAATAGGCCCAGTACGCGCCTAATTCTATCATAGTCGCGCCTGGTTTCATATACTTTAAGGCTTCATAGAAGCACAACTCCTCCTGCGGCTCATGAATTCCACGCAGATACTGGATGATCGACGTCATGTGCTCGGAGTAGTAACAATCACGGACAATCAGTACGCCATTGTGCATCACCTGGCACTCGACGCCGTCCCGTTGGACAAAGCCGCCGGCATCCGCGACACGCGGGATCACGTCTGCATCGCGGCACGCCAGGGTGATCCGCGTGCGGTCGATCCAATCGTGCATGTTGAGGCGGCCGCTCTTTTCTGCCTCCGCCGGAGCATTGCTTTGAGGCTCGGCAGAATCGGCCGACGGCTCCGTCGCTGAGCCTGCGTCTGGAGCGGGGTCATGCGTCAGCAGTGCCGGAGCGCCACTGTCGCGTCGCTCGGCTACACGCGCGCCCAGCAGGCGTTGCCCTAAAGCTTTGGCTCGTCGGATCATTCCGGCAATCTCCTGGCGTACAGATCGCGCAACCCGGCCATCGTAACGTCGGGCGCTGAAAGCCCTTGTTTACCTGCTCGAATCGGCGACGCCAAATCCGGCTTGGCCCAAGGTGCAACTGCCGTAGCTTGGGCAGTTCAGACGTTCTTGGACAGTTCAGACGTTCTGAGCAATCTCCTGCCACAGTGCCCGCGTCTCGCCGCCGGGGTCGTTCTCGATCCGGCAATCGTCGTCGAGGATCAGCGTCGCGCGTCGCTCCGTGGTGTACGCGGGCCAGTGCGGGATCGCCGGATGATCCGGCTTGCCGGCGCGCGCGAAGGCCGCCCAAGTCCCCGCCATCTTCGCCGAGAGCGCCAGCGCCTGCTCGTTGCGGTCGCTCGGCGCGAGCAGGTGTACGGTCTCGAAGGTGAATGGGACGTCGATCGCGTGCGGCGATTTCAGCCGGCCGCCGAACGCCGGCGTCTCCCATGCGAACGAATACATGAACGTCCCAGCACGCGATTTGCGCGCGCGGCGCTCCGCCATGAGCAGCGAGCGGATGCGGAAATTGGAATCCGTCAACGTAGCAATCAGCCGCTCCGCCGGGCTCATCCGCGGATAGACGCGCCGATACGTCTCGATAACCCGATCCGTGTGCGCACCGGCGACCGCCGCCACCCGGTCGCGCAATTCGGCCTCGGTGAGCGTGCCCTCCCAAACCTTGTCGTCCTGCGACAGGAATAACGACGCCTCGTCTTTGGTGTCGCCCACGAGCAGGGGAATGTCGTCGGAGATGTCGGGCGTGTCCGGCGTGAACGGCTGACGCGGCACGGTTGTACCGTCCACCACCGGGCCGAACGGATAGCGGTCGAACAACGGCCAGGGCGATGGCCCGAGCGCCTTGGTCGCGGGCTCGACGGCGGCGAGCAGGCGCTCCCACGGGAGGCGTTGCAGGTCCCCGAGTTGTGCGCGCCCAAGTCCGAGCTCGTTGAGCACCGCGTCGGTAAGCTTCGCCGCGCGCTCGCGCTCGCGCAGGCGGATCACCGCGCCGCTCTGCACGATGGCGCGATGGAACAGACCGCGCGCCATCGGCATCGCCATCAGCGTGCTGACCTTTCCGCCCCCACCGGACTCGCCGAAGATCGTCACGTTTCCAGGGTCGCCGCCAAATAGTTCGGCATGATCACTTACCCATTCGAGGGCGGCGATCATGTCGAGCGTGCCGGCGTTGCCAGACTCCGCGAATTCCGCGCCGCCGAGCGCCGACAGGTCGAGATGGCCGAAGACGTTGAGGCGCTGATTGACGGTAACGACGACCACGTCGCCGCGTCGCGCCAGATTGGTGCCGTCGAGCCGCGCGCTATTGGCCGAGCCGAAGGAAAACGCGCCACCGTGCAGCCACACCATCACCGGTCGCTTCGCGCCGTCGCCGAGACCCGACGTCCACACGCTCAAAGTCAGGCAGTCCTCGCTTTCCGGTGTCGTGTCGGGTGGGCTGGCGAAATGCTCGAGTTCATTGCGGCGGCCGAAGCCGACACGCGATTGCGGCGATTGCGCGACATAGGCAAGCGCATCGCGCGTCCCGGACCAAGGCGCCGGCTTGCGCGGCGGCATGAAGCGATTCTCTCCGGACGTGTCCGCGCCGTATGGAATGCCCTTGAACGCCGCCACGCCGTTCTCGCGCGTGCCCCGGATGCGTCCCGCGTTGATCTCCGCCTCGATGTACATTCGCTCTCTCCCCCCTCATTCCCCGGCCAGCGCCACCTGGCGCGGCCGCAGCCACAGCCGCGTGAGCAGCAAGGTCGGCAGCATCATCAGCCAGAGCAGCCCGCCGAGCCAGAGCGACAAGTCGACTCGCCCCGACATGTCGACGACCATGCCCGCAAGCATCGGTCCGGCGGCCATGCCGAGATAGCAGAACGCGTAGAAGATCCCGAAACCCGTGCTGCGACTCGCCGGGCTCAGCACGCGCGTCACCAGCGTGATGATGGCGACCGTGGCCGCCGGATAGGTCAGGCCGAACAACGCCAGCCAAAGCCACGCGGGGCCACCGAGCGGCAGGGCGAAGAACGGCAGGGTGCTCGCCAGTGTGCCGCAGGCGATGAACACGCCGATGCGCCCGCTGCGGTCGAGCAAGTGGCCGAAGACGGGATAGCCGAGCACCGGCAGAAGCGAGGCGAGGCTGACCAGCGCGCCTGCCTCGCCGACCGCGAAACCCTGGCCGACCAGCAAGGTCGGCGCGAAGCCCATCAGCACCATGAAGCCCATGTTGGTCAGCAGCCACAGTAGCGATGGGCCGAGCAGGGAGCGCAGCTCGATCGGCGTAATCACCCAGAGCCGCCGCGCGGCCGGCGACGGATGCGCTGCGGGCGCGCGGTACAGCGCGAGAAACAGCAGCATCGCGACGGCGGAACTCGCCGCCGTCGCGTACACCGCGACAGGCCACGATAGCGCGCTCGCCACGGGTGGCAGCAGCGCGAGAGCGGCAGCGATGCCGACCGGCCAGGAGGAGACCAGCAACCCCGTCGCGGTGGAAATCTCCCGCCCGGCGAACCAGTCCGTCGTTACTGTCGGCAGCAACACCATCAGCACCACGGAACCGGCGCCGGCGAGCAGACGCCCCGCGAATGCCCACGCGAAGCCGTCGCTGGCGCCGAACATTATGGAGCCTACCGTCATTAGCGCGAGCGCGCCCGCGATCACCGCCGTGTCGCCAAAACGTGCGCCGAGCAGCCCACTCGGGATCGACAGCGGAATGCCGGGCAGCATGAACAGCCCGACCAGCATCCCAAGCTGTGTGTAGTCGAGTCCCAACTGCGGCACGATGAACGCCGAGAGGGCGGAAGCGGCTTGCAGCTGGAGTCCCATCACCAGCCGGATAAAGCAGAGCAGCGCGAGCACCGCCCAGCGATTGGTGAGCCTCATACGCGATCAGAGTCCCGGCCGATCGCGGCGCCGGCGCGATGCCGCAGCTCCATCATCATCTCCGTCGTCCTCGTCATCCACGCTATTCCCATCTGCTATCGCAGCAAATAATTGCGCAACGACATTGACGGGATACGATCGCATTGGCTAGCGTCGCCGACCTTGCATACAGGAATCGAATCATGCGCTGCGCCGTGCCCATTCTTGCGTTCTTAGCCTCACCCTTGCTCAGCATTCCGGCGGCGGCCGGACCGATCGCGACCGCGACGGCTTACACGCAATATTCCATGATGACCGATGTCGCAGACCCGAACGCGGATCTGTCGGTGATCAAGGCGACCTTCACGCCGAGCGTGACCAGCTCCTTCTCTGCTACCGGTATGGCCATCGAAACGGACACGCAGGGGCCCAACCTGTTCAAGGTTTCGGTTACCGCGTCGGTCGACCACTCAGGGCAGGCGTACGCATCGGCCACTCTGAACTACTTGGTTCAGTTCACCAACACCTCGGACCAGGACATCACGTTCCGTCTGCTATGGGATTTCAGCTCCTCGATCGGGTCCAGCGCGACGATCGACGTCGGGAAATTCGAGAGCGCCGGCTATTTGTCCACCATCAATGGCCTCGGTGTGGGCGACAATCACTTTTGCCAGGTCAACGACAACGGATTCCAGGGCGATCCCGGGGGCACGACGGAGACCCACGCCGGACGCACGACATGCTTCGTGCAGTCCTCGGACTCCAGTATGAGCGACCGCACGATCTTGCTTCGTGCTGGAGAGACAATCACCGGCGGGTTCGGCGATCTGCAGGTGACAGCAAATGTGTCCGTGCCCGAGCCGATGAGCGCAGCGCTGATAGCGTTTGGCGCGCTGGCCCTTGGCGTGGCGCGTTCCTCGTGGCGATTCAAGAGCGACGGCCCGCTCGCCGGAGGGTAGGTCGTCCTCTTGGAGGGCGCGCCGGGCCGGTGCTACCCTCTGGATGGGAAACAGCAGGTCCGGGAATGTCCGATAGCCTCCATACACTCCCGCGGGATGGGCTCATCGCGGTGGTCAAGCGCGACTGCCCAACTTGCGTGCTCACCGCGCCGGTGCTGGGCGATCTGGCGCGCCGCGCCGGCCTCGCGGTGTTCACGCAGGACGACCCGAGCTTTCCGGAGACCGTGGCGGAGCGGATCGATGACACGGCGCTCGATGTGTCGCACCGACTGCGGATCGAGATCGTGCCGACATTGATCCGGCTGCGTGAGGGGCGCGAGGTGGAGCGCACCTATGGCTGGGATCGCACGGAGTGGCAGCGCGTCGCCGGCCTCGATGCGCTCGGCGAGGAGCTGCCGCCGTTCCGTCCCGGATGCGGCGCCAAGAACATCGAGCCCGGTATCATCGAACGGCTGAAGATTCGTCACGGCGAAACCGGCCTCTCCGCCCGTCGTGTCGGCATCGGCGACGGCGAGGACGAGATCGAGGCGATGTTCGATCGCGGCTGGTCAGACGGCCTGCCGCTTGTGCCGCCCACGGAAGAACGCGTGATGCGGATGCTCTCGGGCACCGCGCGGGACCCGCGGGAGATCGTCGGCGCTATCCCGCCCGACCTTGTGCCGGCGACAGTGGAGAAGGTCGCGATCAACGCGGTGATGGCGGGCTGCAAGCCGGAATATTTGCCGGTGGTACTCGCTGCCGTGGAGGCGGTGCTCGACGAGAAATTCGCCATGCACGGCGTGCTCGCCACGACGATGTATGTCGGCCCCGTCGTGGTGGTGAATGGCCCGGTGCGGCGGCAGATCGGCATGAACGCGCGCGGCAACGCCCTCGGTCAGGGCAATCGCGCCAACGCGACGATCGGGCGCGCGCTCCAACTGGTGATCCGCAACATCGGCGGCGGACGCCCGCAGGAGGTGGATCGAGCGACGCTCGGCAATCCCGGCAAATACACCTACTGCTTCGCAGAGGACGAGGAAGGGTCATCCTGGGAGCCGCTCGCTTGCGACTTCGGCATCGCGCGTGGCGTCTCGGCGGTAACGGTGTTCGCCGGCTATGGCCTGCAAGGCATCGTCGATCAGAAGTCGCGCACGCCGGAGAGCCTGTCGCGCAGCTTTGCCGAGAGCCTGAAGGCGATGCAGAACGTGAAGCTTGCGCCGGGCTGCGACGTGCTGCTCGTCGTCTGTCCCGAGCACGAGCGGACGTTCCGTGAGGCAGGGTGGAGCAAGCGCCGGCTGACCGACGAGCTTCACCGACTCACGCAAATTCCCGGCGAGGAACTGGTCGGCGGCGCCAAGGGTATCGCGGAGGGCGGACCGCCCTCACTCGCGGGGAAGACGGTTGGAAAGACGAGGCCGGGCGGCCTGTTGATCGTCCGTGCTGGCGGCGGTGCCGGGATGTTCTCCGGCATCATTGGGGGCTGGGCCGCGAGCGGCGAGCGCGGCAGCATGCCTGTAACCAGGGAGGTAAAATCGTGACGGTGCTTCTCGATCCCACCGCGGAGCGAAGTCCGACGGTGCGGCCACGCCTGCCCCGGCCGGATCGGCTGGACGGGCTCACGGTCGGCATCCTCGACATCTCGAAACCGCGCGGCGACGTGTTCCTCGACCGGCTGCATGAGCGCTTGAGCGAGCGCGGCATCGCCGTCCGGCGTTACATGAAGCCGACCATGACACGCCCCGCCCCGCTGCCGCTGCGCCAGCAGATCGGCACCGAGGTGAACCTCGTCATCGAAGGGTTGGCGGATTGAGGCTCCTGCACGTCGTGCTGTACGCATGACATGTCGGATCTGGAAATCCGCGGCATCCCCTCCGTTGGCGTGGCCACCACCGAGTTCGTCGACGCGGCTGATGTGCAGGCGAAGTCGCTCGGCTTCGACCCGGCCTACGTGTTCATCCCGCACCCGGTGCAGGACCGCACGGACGAGGAGCTGCGCAAGCTGGCGGACGAGCATTTCGAGGCGATCGTGGGACTCCTGCTGAAAGGCAACTGAGTCCCACACGGCTTCGCCCACGCGCGGCGGAGTTGCACGAACGAAGGAACGACGATGAAAGATTTGGCCGGCACCTGGAAATTGGTGAACGTTGAGTCGCGCGATCCGGAGGGCAAGCCGCTCGCCTCGCAGTACGGTCCATTGCCTGTCGGCCGGATCGTGTTCACCAGAGAGGGGCGTGTGCTGGTTGGGGTGACCGACGGCCGCCCGTCATTGCCGCCGGGAACTAAGCGCGAATACGGCGGCTACACCGGCGCCTTCACGTTTAGCGGCACCACGCTCACGACTCAGGTCGACGCCTCGCCCAACCCCGCATTGGTCGGTACCGCTCAGGTGCGCGGCGTGCGGTTCGAGGGCGAACGCATGGTTCTGCATCCGCCGCCACGCGAGATCGGCGGCGTGCTGCACGATCGCGAGCTGACCTGGGAACGGATCAGCACGGACTGAGGCCGGCACAACCGTCGGCCGCTTGCCGGGATCGCTGATCGGCGGGACAAAGAGCCTTCGGGGAGGAGGCTACGATGACAGATACAAAATGGATCGGGCGCCGCGACGCGCTCGCACTCGGGCTGGCCGCGGGTGCGGCAACAGCCGTCCGGCCGGCGCGCGCGCAGCAGCCGAGCGAGGTGAAAATCGCCATGCTGGTGCCGATGTCGGGTCCGTGGGCGCGGCAGGGCATTCTTGAGCAAATGGGTGCAGAGCTGGCGATCGATGACGTCAACAGTGCAGGCGGCATCAAGTCGCTCGGCGGCGCGAAGCTCAAGCTGGTTCAGTACGATACCGGCGACAGCGCGGAGAAGGCAAAGAACGCGGCGCAGCGCATGGTGGCGCAGGAGCCTGACCTGGTCGGCGGTTTCGGCTGCTGGCTGTCCAGCTTCACCTTGGCAGCCACCGAGGTGACGGAGCGTGCCTCGCTACCCTGGCTCACGCTGTCCTATTCCGATCTCATCACCGGGCGCGGCTTCCGCTACGTGTTCCAGACCTCGCCCACCGCGCCGCAGCAGGCGGACGACACGGTGCCGATCGTGATGGCATTGGCGGAGAAGACCACCGGGAAGCGGCCGACCAAGGTGGGCATCATCGGCGACAGCACCGCGGCGGCCGTGAGCTTTCGCAAAGCGCTCGATGAGCACGTCCTCAAGGATCAGAAGCTCAGCGCCGTGGTGAACGAGGTCTACACGCCGCCGTTGTCGGATGCGACGACGCTCGTGCAGGCGGTTCGCAGCGCGCGCCCGGACTTCATGCTGCTGCTGTCGACCAGCGTGCCAGACGACAAGCTCTTGACCGAAAAATTCAACGAGTACGGTATGGGAGCCACGAAGCTTCCGCTGGTCGGCAATGGCGGGCACTGGGGCACACCCGAACTGCTGAAGGTGACCGGCGCGGACCTGCTGCAGGGCGTGATGGTCGGTCTGGCGAATTGGCCGGGCAAGGACCAGGCAGCGCTGTCGAAGCGCTTCGAGGAGCGCACGAAGGAGCCGTGGTTCGGTCACGATTCGCTGTTCGCCTATGCACACGTCATGATCTTGAAGGAGGCGCTGGAAAAGGCCGGCGTGGCCGAGCGGCAGAAGGTTGCCGAGGCGATCCGCAAGCTCGACATGACCGACGGCCCCGCTTTGTTGTTCCCTGGGCATCACCTGCAGTTCGACGACAAGGGACGACGGAAGAACGCGCAGATGGTGATGATCCAGTGGCAGAACGGCAAGCCGGTAACGATCTACCCGACCGATATCGCTGCAGCGCCGGCGATCTGGAAGGCGTGACCCGCTAGCCGGGCGGAGGGGTCCGCCACGCTGTGGCCAGATTGCGGTATCCGGACACGGCGATACCGGCGGCGGCAAGCTGCTTGGCAACATGCCCGCTGGCGAACAGCGCGTATTCGGCCGTGCGCCATTCCGCGTGATCGGGCGCGATCGCCTCGATTTCGCCCGGGATGGTTGCGTGCAGGGCGAAATGCGTGATGCCGTCTGCCAGGTCGTCGATCAAATGCTGCCAGCCGAGCGCGAGTTCGTTCCGCGGCATCGGCAGCGTGCCTCGGCAATGATCGATCACCGGCGATCCCGCCGCATCCAGCGCCGCGACCGTCGCGCGGTACGCGTCGAGGTCCGGCGGCCAAGTGATCGACCGCGGTAGTACGGGAAGCAGCTCGTACTCGCGCGCCAGGGATACATGCGCGGGCAGCAATTCGGCCAGCATGGCGGCACCCATATGCGCGTCGATATGAGTCGGCCTCATACCCGCCGCGAGGCAGTGCTCGATCTGTGCGCGCAATTCGGCCTCGGCCGCCTCGGGCACGAGATGGCGGCGCAGACTGGCAACGTCGCGCCACATATAGCCGTCCGCGTCGATCAGTCCGGAGGCGCGGCTCGTCGTCGAAAGCGGCGCCCAGCGATAATGCCGCCATTCGCTGGTCAGGGTGAGATGCACACCGAGATCGAGCGACGGGTCGGCCGCCGCAAGCTCGGCAATCTGGCGGAACCACGGGCACGGCGCCATGACCGAGCCGCAGGTCACGCGGCCACCGCGGGCCAGTTCGACAAACGCCTGATTCGCTCCGTGCGTGCTGCCAAGATCGTCGACGTGCAGGATTGCGGTTCGCATCGGCCGTCGCGCCCTCCGTTCGCGTTCCGCCCCATGCTGGCGCGTCGGCCGCGACTGCGCCAGACTAAGGCATGAGTGGGGGCGCCCCGGCACACCACAACTTCCAGGAGAGAGAGGTCCAACATGCCCGCCGAGCGATTGCTAGCAGCTGAAACCAACTCCGCCGACCTCGTGGCTCAGGTGCTGCGCGAAGCCGGCATCGACATGGTGTTCGGTATCTCGGGCGGCCACACCGGGCGCATCTTTCGCGGCCTGGAAAAGCAGCAGAACGGCATCCGCACCGTGCTGGTGCGCGAGGAGAGCCTCGGCGGCGTGATGGCGGAGGTCTACGGTCGGCTCAAGCGCAAGCCGGGCGTGCTGATCGGGCAGGGTCCGTGGGTGCTCGGCAATGGCTTGCTCGGCACGCTGGAGGCGCATCTCTCCAGCTCGCCCATGCTGCTGCTCACCGATTTCAGTGATCCCGCCAATCTCTCGCTGCACGGACCCTACCAGTCCGGCACCGGCGACTACGGCGCGTGGGACGCGCGCACCGCGTTCCGGGGCGTCACCAAGCAGGTGTTCCAGGCGCTCGAACCCGCTTCCGCCGTGCAGGCGACCCAACTCGCGATCAAGCACGCGCTGGCTGGCCAGCCCGGCCCCGTCGCTGTGCTGTACAGCCTCGCCTCGCTCTCGGGCAATGTCGACGCCCAATCCGAGCCGCGCTTGTACGCGACTTCTTTCTACTTGCCGCCCGCTCCACAGGCGGCGGATGCTTCGCTGGTCGCCGCTGCGGCGCGCGCGCTGACGGCTGCGAAGCATCCGGTCATCATCGCCGGAAACGGCGTGCGGATTGCGCAAGCCTACGAGCCGCTGGAACAACTCGCCGACACGCTCGGCATCCCGGTCGTCACCACCGCCTCCGGCAAAGGCGTATTCGCCGAGACGCATCCGCTGGCACTCGGCGTGTTCGGCACCTTCGGCCTCGCGGCGGCCAACGCGGCGGTGGCGGAGGCGGATCTCGTGCTCGTCGTCGGCTCCAAGCTCGGGGCGTCCGATACGGCGCGCGAGAACCCGGAACTGCTGAACCCCGCCCGGCAGAGTTTCATCCAGATCGATGTCGAGCCGCGCAACGCCTCCTGGACCTTTCCCGCCGAGCACGTGCTGATCGGCGACGCGGCACTCGTGCTGCAACAGCTACGCGCGGCCGTGTCCGACCAAGGCCGACGTGATGCGGGCGTGCAGCGCGTCGCGGCGCATCGCCAGCGGCACGGCTATTTCGACGCCGATGCCTACGAGGCGCCCGGCACGCCAATCCATCCGCAACGCATCATCGGCGAATTGCGCCGCAACCTGCCGCCCGACGCCATCGTCACCTGCGACGCGGGCGAGAACCGTATCCTGATGACGCATCTCTACCAGACGCAGCGGGCCGGCGGCTTCCTGCAAGCGGCGGGCTCCGGCCCGATGGGCTTCGCGGTGCCGGCCGCCCTCGGGGCGAAGCTGGTGCATCCAGACCGCCCGGTGGTGGCGGTCTGCGGCGATGGCGGGTTCGGCATGTCGATGAACGGCATGATGACGGCGCTCGAGCAGGACATCCCGATCGTGACCGTGGTGTTCAACAACAAGGCGCTCGGCTGGGTGCTGCACGGCGGCGGCCCCTTCGCCGCCGAGTTCCGCGACTTCGACTTCGCCGCGATTGCCCGGGCGATGGGCTGCGGCGGCGTGCGGGTGAGCGACCCCAACCAGCTCGGCCCCGCTCTCAAGGAGGCGATCGCCTCGCGCCGCCCGACGGTGATCGATGTGGCGACGTCGCTCAACGACATCACGTTCGCCGACATCACCTCGCCGCTGGCGAAGGTCGCGGCACGAAAGTAGGGACAACGCACACACATCTGGCCTCTTCGTCATGCTCGGCGAAGGCCGAGCATCCACGACTTGCTGTGGTTCCGCCTCGAAAAAGTAGCCGTGGATGGTCGGCCTTCGCCGACCATGACAAGGAGAGGTTAGACCGAACGATCGTTGCTATTGCGCGGCCGGAGCCGGGCGGGCGCGCTGGTTATAGAGCAGCTTGGCGCGCCGCTCCTGCTCCTCGGGCGTGAGCTTGGACGGGTCCTCGGCGAGGTCGCTGCCAACCGCCATACCCTTCTGCACGCCCGGGCGGCTGCCGACCTCCTCGAACCAGTGCTTGAAGTATTTGAACTCCTCGATGTCCTGGCCCTGGGATTTCCAGTTCACGCACCACGGATAGGAGATCATGTCCGCGATGCTGTATTCGTCGCCGGCGAGATAGCGTCGGTCGTAGAGGCGGTTGTTGAGGACGCCATAGAGCCGGTTGGCCTCATCGGTGAAGCGACGCACGGCGTAGGATTGATCGCCCTGCTTGTCGCCGAGCCGGCGGAAATGGCCGCACTCGCCGAGCTTCGGCCCCTGATTGGCCATCTGCCACATCACCCACTGCGTCACTTCGGTCCGGCCCCGGAGATCGCGGGGAAGGAACTTCCCGGCCTTGTCGGCTAGGTACATCATGATCGCGCCCGACTCGAACACGCTGACCGCGCCGCCGCCGCCCTCCGGGTCATGGTCGACCAGCACCGGCATGCGATGGTTCGGATTAAGCCGCAGGAATTCCTCGGTGAATTGGTCGCCGCGCCCGATATTGCACGGCACGATGCGATACGGCAGGCCGCATTCCTCGAGCAGGATCGTCACCTTCTTGCCATTCGGCGTCGGCCAGAAATGCAGGTCCAGCATCGCGGCGTCTCCCTCGGATGAGAGAACAGCCTAGGCAGGTTCCGCACCCCCTGCCAACGCCGCGAGTTCCGCCCTATAAGCGCGGCATGGGAGAACGCGCCGAGATGGTCGGTCGGGACCGGCCGTCGCGCGGCCTGTTTCTGACCGTGGTACCGCCGATCGTGCTGCCGGTGTTCATGTCGGCGGCCGACAGCACAGCGGTCGCGACGGCGCTGCCGGCGATCGGTGCCGCGTTCGGCCATGTCGAGCAACTACAATGGGTGGTGATCGCCAATCTGATCGCCGCCACCATCGCCTCGCCGGTGTACGGCCGCCTCGGCGATCTGGTCGGGCGGCGCCGGCTGCTGCTGATCTCGCTCTGTGTCTACGCGGTCGCCTCTCTGCTCTGCGCCGCCGCACCCGGCCTGCACTGGCTGTTGGCGGCACGCGTGCTGCAAGGGTTCGGCAGCGGCGGCCTCATCACCTTGGCGCAGGCGCTGATCGGCGAGCATGTGCCGGCGCGACAGCTCGGCAAGTATCAGGGGTATTTCGCCGCCTGCATTGTCGCCGGCTCCTCCTTCGGCCCGGTCGGTGGCGGGGTGCTGACCGAGTGGCTGAGCTGGCACGCGGTGTTCCTCGCCAACGTGCCGCTGAGCCTCGTCGCCCTCGTGCTCGCAAGCCGATTGCCGAAAGTGGCGCACAGCCACGGCAAATTCGCCTTCGACGTCTGGGGCGTCGTGCTGCTGACCCTGTTCATCGTGCCGCTGCTGCTGGCGCTGGCGCGGCTGCACTATCTCGACCCCTCCGAGGCGCCGGTCATTGGCGGCTTCCTCGCCATCGCCGCCGTGGCGCTGCCGACCTTTCTCTGGCAGCAACGGCGCAGCCCGGTGGCGCTGCTGCCGCTCAACCTGCTGCGCGAGCCGGCGATCTGGCGGGCCAATATCATGTCGGCCTGCTCCGGTGCGTCGCTGGTCGCGATGGTGACGTTCCTGCCGATCTACTTTCAGGTGGTGAGCGGCGCGAGTCCGGCGGTCTCCGGACTGCTGTTGCTGCCGCTTACCGCCGGCGTCAGCGGCGGCTCGGTGCTGACCGGCTGGCTGGTGTCGGTCACGGGTCGCACCGCGATTCTGCCGACGATCGGCCTCATGATCACCGCCCTGACCTTGGTGGCGCTCGCGCTATGGGCGCCGCAGATGAACCGCGCGCAACTTTCGGTCGTGCTGGCGGTCGGCGGCGTGTGCCAGGGCACCTCGATGCTGGTGGCGCAAGTGACGGGCCAGATCGTCGCCGGCCCGCGTCGCCTCGGCGTGGTCGCGGGCGCGATCCAGCTCTCTCGCTCGCTCGGCTCGGCGTTCGGTGTGGCGGTGGCGGGGTCCGTGCTGTTCGGCGTGCTCACCGCCCTCGATCCGCACACCGCCGCGTTGTTCGTCGAGATGGTGCGCCAGGGACCGCGCCTGCTGGCGTCGCTGCCGGCCGAGCAGCAGGCCCTGGTGCAGAGCGAACTCGCCGCCGCGTTCCGGGGCGTGTTCCTCACCGTCGCGTGCTTCTCGGTCACCACGGTCGCGGTGGCCTGGACCATGCCGCTGCGCCGGGTCTAGCCCGTCGGCATTGAATGGGGCGCCACGCGGCCGTATCCTCTCGGCAAAGGGAGTTGCGTCCGTGCCTGTTCCCGCGCCTGGAGCGATCGACTGCGACGTCCACGTCGCCCTGCCGGGCACGCATGTGCTGGTACCCTACCTCGACGATTACTGGCGCGAGCACATCCTGACGCGCGGATTGGATCGCGACAATCTCGACATTG
This sequence comes from Alphaproteobacteria bacterium, assembly GCA_017307285.1. Classification (GTDB taxonomy): domain Bacteria; phylum Pseudomonadota; class Alphaproteobacteria; order Acetobacterales; family Acetobacteraceae; genus JAFKFI01. The sequence continues at coordinate 67,732 of JAFKFI010000048.1, forward strand.
GCGCCTACCCGCCCGGCTCGCCGCTCAGCGCGCGGCCCGACTGGCGGCCGGCGAAGGGCAATCCCGGCACCGATCTGGCGCTGCTCCAGTCGCAGCTGCTCGACAGAGTCGGCACCCAATACGCCATCCTGAATTGCCTGCACGGCGCGCAGGTCATCTTCGGCGAGGATCTTTCGGCGGCGCTGTGTCGCGCGATCAACGACTGGATTGCCGCCGAGTGGCTCGACCGCGACCCGCGCCTGCGCGCCTCCATCGTGATCCCGATGCATAGCCCCGAGCTGTCTGCCGCCGAGATCGAGCGTGTGGCGCCCGACCGGCGGTTCGTGCAGGTGGTCATGCTGGTGATGGGCGAGCTGCCGCTCGGGCGGCGGCAGCACTGGCCGATCTACCAGGCGGCGGAGCGGCACGGCTTCGCCATCGGCGTGCACGCGGGCAGCAGTTACCGCCACGCACCGACCTCGCTCGGCTGGCCGTCCTACTATCTCGAGGACTACGTCGCGCAGTCCTCGGGCTTCGCCGGCGCACTGAACTCGCTCGTCACCGAGGGCGTTTTCGTGCAGTTTCCGCGCCTCAAGGTGGTGCTGATGGAATCCGGTGTGAGCTGGCTGCCAAACTACATGTGGCGGGCCACCAAGACGTGGCGCGCGGCGCGTATCGAGGTGCCGTGGAACAAGCGCTCGCCCGCCGAGCTGGTGCGCGAGCATGTCCGCCTCACCACGCAGCCCTTCGACGCGCCGAGTGCCGCCGAGGTCGCGCGCATCGTCGCGGAGATCGGCTCCGACGAAGTGCTGCTCCACTCGACCGATTTCCCACACTGGCAGTTCGACGGCGAGGACGCGGTGCCCGAAGGCATCCCCGAAGCGTTGATGCGTAAGATTCTGGTCGACAATCCGCTCCAGACATATCCGCGCCTATCGTGAATCCGGAGGAATAACCGATGAACGTCACGGTCATGGATCGCGCTCCCGAGGTCTCGACGCAGAGCCAGCTTGGCTTCGTCGATTGCGACGTGCACCCCTACGTGAAGTCGGGCGCCGATCTCGACCCATTTCTCTCGGAGCGGTGGCGCAAGCACCGCCAGATGATCGGCGGGCGCGCGCGGCAGGCGCTGTCGAACTCGCCGCAGTATTTCCGCCTGTCGCCGGGCACCGGAATGCGCCGTGATGCGTGGCCGCCGGGCGGCGGACATCCCGGCTCCGATCTCGATTTCATGCGCGAGCAGGTGCTCGACAAATTCGGCGTCACGCACGGCATGATGCTGCCGCTGATCGGACGCTGCTCCGATGAGCGCAACGTCGAGTTCGGCGCCGCGCTATGCACGGCGGTCAATGATTGGCAGGCGCATGTGTGGTCGGACCCGGAGCCGCGCCTCAAGGGCTCCGTCCAGGTCACGGCGGAATACCCCGAGGCCGCCATCGCCGAAATCGAGCGGCGCGCAGGCGACCGGCGGTTCTCTCAGGTGATGATCCCGCCGCGCGGGCTGGAGCCGCTGGGACGCCGGCGCTACTGGCCGATCCTCGAAGCCGCCGCGGCCAACGGGTTCCCCATCGCGCTGCATCTCGGCGGCACCAGCGGCCACGCCTCGACCGGCGGCGGCTGGCCCTCCTTCTATCACGAGGAGCATCACTCCTACGTGCAGAGCATGGAGGCGCTGGTGACGAGCCTCGTCATCGAGGGCGTGTTCGAGCGCATCCCGAATCTTCGCGTGGTGCTGGTGGAGGGCGGCTTCGCCTGGATGCCGTCGCTGTGCTGGCGGCTCGACAAGCACTGGAAGCGGCTGCGCGAGGAGGTGCCGCATCTGAAGCGTCTGCCGTCCGAATACGTGCGCGAAAACATCTGGGTGACGACGCAGCCGATCGAGGAGCCGGAGCGGCCGGAGGATCTGCTGCAGACCTTCGAGTGGATCGGCTGGGACCGCATCATGTTCTCGACCGACTACCCGCATTGGGACCAGGACGATCCACGCTTCGCGATCAAGGTGCCGCTGCCCGAGGAGTTCCGGCGCAAGCTGTTCCGCGACAACGCGATGTCGTTGTACGGCCTCGCCTGAGCGATGGCCCGGCATGTCGTCGCCAGCCTGGGCGAGATCGCGCCGGGGGACTGCAAGATCGTCACCGTACAGGGCCGCGAGATCGGCGTGTTCAATGTCGGCGGCGAGCATTTCGCGCTAATCAACCGCTGCCCGCACGAGGGCGCGCCGCTGTGCCGCGGCGTGCTCGTCGGGCTCGCGGAATCGGACCGTCCCGGCCAGTTCCGCCTGGTGCGGCAGGGCGAGATGCTGCGCTGCCCGTGGCACGGCTGGGAGTTCGACATCCGCACCGGCCAATCCTGGTGCGACCCGGATTCGGTGCGCGCGCGGAGCTACGCGGTGACGGTCGAGCCGGGCGAGACGCTGGCGAAAGGCCCGTTCGTTGCGGAGACCGTCCCGGTCAGCGTCGAGCGGGAATACGTGGTCGTCGAGGTGTAGGCGCTCGTCCATTCTGAACAACGCGCCAAAATAGTGGTATGCACTTGACTCCTGTCTGAGTTCGTAGAACATAGAGCTTCCCGAGGCATGGCCGGTGGGGCATTGCGAAGCCGGGCGTGCCGTTCGGACGAGCATCAGGAGGAGATCGGATCATGCCGCTCGACGCCACTGCTTCCCCGCGCACGCTCACGACCACGCTGCATTATCTGAAGCGCGGGACGGAAAAGCCGGCGCGTTATGTGAACGAGCCGCCTCCCGGCGTGCCTGCCTGGAACGGGATCGACGATCCGCACGAGGTCCGGATCGAGGATGCACGCGGGCGGGAGGCGGAATTCAGCCTGGACCGCAACGGCTTCGCTTTGCTGCAGGCGCCCACCCAGGTCGGCGATTTCTACTCGCCCGAGGAGGTGAAAAGCGTCTACTACCCGGAGGTCGAGCGTCTCTTGCGCCACACGCTCGGCGCGTCGCGCGTCTTCGTCTTCGATCACAACGTGCGCAACGGCGCACGCGCCGACCTGCCGCAGCCGTCCCGGCGCGTCCACAACGACCACACCGTCAACTCGGCGCCGCGGCGTGTGCGCGATCATCTCGGGGCCGACGCCGAGGATCTGCTGAAGCATCGCTTCGGCATCGTCAACGTCTGGCGTCCGATCCGTGGGCCGGTGCTGGACTCGCCGCTCGCCCTCTGCGATGCCCGCAGCTTCACCGACGACGATCTGATCGCCAGCGATCTGGTCTACCCGCACGTACGGGGCGAGACCTCGTCGGTGGAGTTCAAGCCCGCGCATCGCTGGTATTATTTCTCCGAGCAGCAGCCCGATGAGGTCGTGCTGATCCGCGTGCATGACAGCGCGAATGACGGGCGCGCGCGTCTCTCGTTCCACACCTCGTTCGACAATCCGCTGGCGCCGCCGGACGCGCCGCCGCGCGAAAGTATCGAGGTGCGCAGCCTGGTGTTCTTTCCGCCGGGCGCCTGAGCCGTCTCGTAGCTCCTTTGGCCGGCCGGGCACGCGCGCTCCCCTTGCGTATCGTGCCCGGCCTCCCATGCTAGGCATGTCGGCCGGCACCGTCGCGAAGTCGGTGTCCTGAGGCCGACGCGCACCGCGAGACCCAGGCGAAGGGAGAGCGACGATGGCAATCCGGACATCCGAAGCGGAATGGCAGGGCGACCTTAAGGGCGGCCGTGGCACGATGAAGCTGGGCAGCGGCGCGTTCGAGGGCCAGTTCTCGTTCAGCTCGCGGATGGAGGAGGGGGCCGGCACCAATCCCGAGGAGCTCATCGCCGCGGCGCACGCGGGTTGCTTCTCGATGGCGCTGTCGGCCGGGCTGGCGGCAGCAGGGCATCCGCCATCCAGGATTCATACCACGGCCCAAGTGCACTTCGGCCCGGCCGCCGGCGGTTTCGCGATCTCGCGGATCGACCTTCAGACCGAGGGCTCGGTGCCCGGCATCGACGCCGCCGCGTTCCAGAAGGCTGCGGAAGGTGCCAAGGAGAACTGCCCCGTTTCCAAGGCGCTGAAGGCCGTCGAAATCACGCTGACGACCAAGTTCGTCTGACACGGCGGAGCCTGCCGGTGGCAACGCAGATTGCCGCCAGTCCAGAGAACAGCAACCCCAAGGATGTCGGCTCGGGCACCGCGGGCACGCCTCCGAAGCTCGTGTCGACACCTGCCTTGAACGGCTGTCCGTCCGTCGTGTAGGCGAAAATGTAGTCGGTGAAGTGACCCCCGACCGGGATCAACCCGTTGGAGAACGTCTCGGTCCTGCCGCCATCCGAGACGGTGACGGTGGAGAAGATGTCGGAGAGCCCCACCTTTCCGTCATGGTTCGCATCACCCCAGAATGCGTCGACATTGGGGTCGCGGGTGACTCGCCATGCGAACTGGTTGTCGTCCGGCTGGAAGGCGCTGCCGATGATGCTCAGTTTCAAGGAAGTGAGGTTGTAGGCGGTGTTGTTCCAGACGCTGAGGGTAAGCAGCCCCTCGTCCCGCGGGTAGCCGATCGCGACAGTATCGATTTCTCCCGGTTTGTTAGCCAGGAACGGGTGCTCACCCGTGAGCTGATTGACGTTGTCGGGCATGTAGAGCGGAAATGAGTGAGCCGTCTGGCCAACTCCCGGAACGCGGTCGATAACCGACTCCATGACCAGCGTGGCGCCGGCCGAAGGCAACCATCCGATCGCGGCAATGACCGGGATCGTGTGGACGAAATGTCTGAGCCACATGTTCGATTCTCCCGTCTGCTGCACGAGTGCGTGATCCGTCGCATTTCCTTGGCTGGAAACCAGGAGCGGATTGCGGTCGGTGCAGTAGAAAACATGGCTGAGCTCTGGCGCTGACGATATGAGCTGGCGGCAAAACGTTGCCGAAAGAATTGCGAAATCACTGCGCAACAATGGGTTGGCGAGGCCAGTACAGCTTCAACGTCACGTTCGTTGAGGGCCGGCTGAGACGGCAGATCGGCGCCCGGCCGGGGCGCGGCGGCGGATGCAAGACATCTCGTCAGGTGCTATCGTGAAACGACCAACCCGCGCCGTCGCGTCGTTGTCGGACGGGAGGAGGCAATGCTGCAACGCAGCGCCGAAGGCCTGGTCGCGTTCGGAAGCTTCCGGTTGGACCGGCGCACGGGTGAATTGTGCCGCGTGGATGGAGAGCGTTTCTCGCCGGTCCCGCTCGGCCGGCGTGCACTCGATGTGCTTGGCGCGCTGATCGACGGCGACGGCCGGCTCGTCACCAAACAGGAGATCATGGACGCCGCCTGGCCCAACCTGACGGTTGAGGACAGTAATCTGACGGTGCAAATCTCCGGGCTGCGCCGCGCACTGGACGGCGGTGCGGAGCCGAGCTGCATCCAAACCGTCCCTGGACGAGGCTACCGATTTGCGCTGCCGGTCTCCGCTGTGACCGATGAAGCGGCGCCCCAGGTGGCGAGCATCGGCGCGAATTGCGCGAATACAGATGCCGGGGAGCGAGGCGTGGGGCCGGGTGGCCGCCGCGCGCTTCTCTGGGGCGGCGGCGCGTTCGCGGCCGTTGTGGCCGGAGGCGCGATTGCCCGCTTCGGCTCGCCGCTGTGGAGAAGTCATGCATCGCCGGCCCGCATGTCGGCAGCGGTGCTGCCGTTCGCTGTTGAGGGAGACGACCCGCTGCTCGCGCGCTTCGCCGAGGCCGTCACGGAAACGCTCATCGCCGATCTGCCCAATCCGTGGTCCCTCGGCTATTTCAGCCCCTCCCTGATCCCGCCTCGCAACATCATGCTCGCAGCCGCCGCGAGGTCGTCCGATCCCCGCGTGTTCGGCACCACCCTCAATGTCCGCTACGTGCTGAGCGGCGTGGTGCGCGGCAACGGAGGCACAGTGCAGGCGAACGCCGAGGTGACCGTCGCGGAAACGGGCGTGCTCATCTGGTCGAGGCAATACGAGGATGCGCGCGAGGCGGCGCTAGATGACCCGACGATCATGGCGCGCTGGATCAGACCCGACGCCGTGTTCGCAATGATCTGGGACGAAGCAGCAAGGAGCCTGCGCGAGCGCCCGCATGGCATGGACGAGCTGGACCTGATGCTCCAGGCAAAGGCCTGGGAGAAGAAGATGCCCGACCTCGAGCGGTTCGAGAGGGCCCGCTTCTTCTACGAGCGGGTCCTGGAGCTCAATCCGCGTGCGGCGAATGCGCTCGGCGCGCTTGCTGAGATCCTTCTCGGCCAACGCCATTTCACAGACGTACCGGCCGGGGGCTACCGGGCCATCGAAAGGCTGATCGAGCGGGGCGAGGCCGTCGAGCCGGACGCTCCCGACGTCATGATGGGCCGCGCCCTCCTGCTGTTCGCCACCGAACGCTGGGCCGAAGCGGCTGCCGCCTACGAGCGGCTGCTCGCCCAGTATCCCATCGCGAACGGTCCGGAGAGCATGATTGCTCACTGCTACGAGCGCCTCGGCCGCGCCGAAGAGAGCGAGGTGCTGCTGAAACGGGCACTTCGCAAGCTGCCGCGGAATTCCTGGTTTTGGAAGGGTTTCGCCGATTGCTCGCTCTGCATGATGTTGCAGGGCCGCTTCCAGGAGGCGATCGACTGGAGCTTGCGTAGCCTGGCTATCGACCCCGAGACAACCGGTAGGCCGCTTGCCCGCCTGCACCTGACCATAGCGAGTGCGCAGGCATTGTTGGGCCACCTGGAAGAAGCGCATCGCTCTACGGTCGAAGCGGCGCGCGCTTGGCCCTATGTAACCGTGCGGGGGTTCTGGACAGGGACGTTCGGAAGCGACCGCTTTGCCCAGCAGATTTCGCGCATTCTAGACGGGCTGCGTCTGGCTGGCCTGCGCGATCACGCGCCAGAGGACGAGGATTTTGGTATCGCCCCCGATAGTGGGTTGTCAGCGGGCGAGTTCGGCAAAACGCCGCTCACGATCGCCGGAGCGCGCACGATCGGAACCGCCGAGCTCACCGCCTTGCACGCGAAAGGGCCGGTGTCGGTCATCGACGTGAGCGCGCCGGGCCGCTCGATCCCGGGCGCGACCGGTCTCGCCGGGGCGGGCTCCGGCGGCACCTTCCAGGACAACCTGCAGCCGCGAGTCGAAACTGTGGTCGCGCGGTTGACCAGCGGCGATAAGACCGCGCGGGTCGTGGCTATGGGCTGGAATCCCGAGCACCAGGCGAGCGCCAACCTGGCGCGCCGGCTGGTCGCCGCCAACTACACCCGCGTGCTATGGTACCGCGGTGGGCAAGAATCCTGGCAGGCGGCGGGCAACCCGGTCGAGAACATCTTGCCGTCGGATTGGTAGCCATCCGTCCCGCGAGATCGGAACGGAATGTTGGAGCTTGCAGATGATGCGCGAGGCTGGCACGGTTGTGGAAACACAAAAGTTGCCGCTGTCCGGCTAGATGATTGCAGCGAGCAACCTTCCAAGTTGAAGGGGAAGAGATGCCCGCAATCGATTCGACTGCCGGCGCATTCGCGACGAATGACCTCGAACTCGAGCGAAGCACCATCCGCAAGGTCGTGTTTCGCCTTGTGCCGATCTTCCTGCTCTGCAATTTCGCGAACTATCTGGATCGGACGAATGTCGGGTTCGCCGCGCTGACGATGAATCGGGACATGCAATTTGACGCGACGACCTTCGGGATCGGCGCCGGCATCTTCTCGCTCGGTTATGTTCTCTTTCAGGTTCCGAGCAACGTCATCATGGAGCGCGTGGGGGCGCGCTTCTGGCTCGCGCTACTGATGATGGTGTGGGGCATCGTGTCGGCGCTCAACGCGGCGATCTGGAACCAGACCAGCTTCTATGTGGTGCGTATCCTGCTCGGGGCGGCGGAGGCCGGTTTCGCGCCGGCGATGATCGTCTATCTCACCTACTGGGTGCCGCATCGCCAGCGTTCGCGGATGCTGGCGCTGGCCGGTACCGCCTCGATCCTCTCGGCGCTGATCGGCTCGCCGCTCTCGGGCTGGCTGCTCGGCGCGATGGATGGCGTGCATGGTCTCGCCGGCTGGCGCTGGCTGTTTCTCATCGAGGCAATCCCGGCCTTGGTCATGGGGCTCGTCGTGGCGTTGCTGCTCAACTCCAAGGTGGACCACGCGGGATGGCTGACCGAGCAGGAGCGGGGCTGGCTGTCGCGAACCATCGAAGCCGAGCGGGTCGAGCGCGAGTCGGCGGGGCGCCACAGCCTCGGCCAAGCGCTGGCGCATCCGCGCGTGCTGATGCTGGCGCTGATCTATTTCTGCATGATCCTCAGCCTGGCCGGGATGGGAATGTGGATGCCGCTGATGATCAAGCAGTTCGGGCTGACCAACGCGCAAGTCGGCTGGGCGTTGATGGCGCCGAACGCCGTCGCGGTGGTCGGGCTGCAATTCTGGACGCGCCATTCCGATCGCACCGGCGAGCGAACCTGGCACATCATCGCGGCCTGCCTCTTGGTCGCGCTCGGCGTGTTGCTCAGCGCCAACACCGTCTCGGCGACTCTCGCGCTCACGGGCCTTGCCTTTGTCATTCTTGGCTCGTGGTCGGCAATTGCGATCTTCTGGACATTGCCAACCATGTTCCTCACCGGCGTGGCGGCGGCTGGCGCGGTCGCGCTCATCAACTCGGTGGGTAATGTCAGCGGCTTCTTCGGGCCGTACCTGATCGGGCTGTTGCGCGACCATACTGGATCGTTCACCGTGAGCCTCGTAGCGCTCGCGGTATCGAGCGTGATCGCGGCGTTGCTGGTCGGGCTGACGGCCGGCAACTCGCCCTCCCGGGCGCCCGCACGCTACGCCGAGGAGGGGCCGGCCGGATAGGCGAGGCGCGATAGAACCGGCTGAACCGTGGGTGGCATGCGCTCGGAATGAGCGCGCGCCTCAGGCGGCTTCCGCGGCGAGACGCAAGCGGGCTTGCTCTGGTTCTTCCCAGCAGCGGAGGCGAATTCGGCGCCCCTGTTCTTCCAGGCAGACGATGCAGTGGATCTCGCCCTCGTCTGTCAAATGACCGACCTCGCGGTCACCGAAGCCGCATTCGGGGCATTGGAAGCGAAAGATCAGCATGGCGTGCCTTGTTCCTGCGGAGCCAGTCCGAATAGCGGGGCCTGGGCGAGTCGGGGAAGCGTCCCATGACGACGGCACTGTCAGGCTGCCAGCGCGCGAGACATATCGGCGGCCGTTGCGGTCCGGGCCTTGGCCCCGGTTGCGGCATGGGCGATCTCCTCGAGGTTCTGGCTCACATTGTCGACCGCCGCGGCCGCGGTTTGCATATTCGCCGACATGTCGCGAGTCACGACGCTTTGCTGCTCGACCGAGGCGGCAATGGCGTCGGCGATCGTGTCTAGCCGGGTGATCCCAGCCGTGATTGAGCGGATGGCCTGGACCGCTCCTTCGACCGCCGCCTGCATCTGATCCACCTGCGCCGCGATATCCTCGGTCGCGCGCGCGGTCTGTCCCGCCAATCCCTTTACCTCGTTGGCTACCACTGCGAAGCCGCGACCTGCCTCGCCAGCCCGCGCCGCCTCGATCGTCGCGTTCAGGGCAAGCAAGTTGGTTTGTCCAGCGATATCGGTAATGAGTTGCACGACGTGATTGATCCGGTCCGCCGCGCTGACCAGCTCCGCGACCGTGTGGCTCGCCCGCTCGGCTTCCTCCCGCCCCGCCGAAGTGGCGCTCGCCGCATCGGCCACTTGGCGGCTGATCTCGGCGACCGATGCCGCCAGCTCTTCCGCCCCGGCGGCCACGGCTTGAACGCTCGCGGATGTCTCGCGCGCGGCGAGCACGGAGTTATTGACTAGCCTGCTTGTTGCGCCCACAGCGGCGCTGATTGCGCCAAGTTCAATATCGACCTCGCGGCCGAGCAGCGCTCGTCGCTGCCGCTCCTCGATCCTCGCCGTGATGTCCGTGGCATATTTCACGATCTTCCAAGGCTTGCCGGCCGGATCGAGCACAGGATTATAGCTCGCCTGGATCCAGACCTCCCGGCCGCCCTTGCCGAGGCGGCGGAATGCAGAAACCTGGCACTTTCCCGCCGCGAGCGCGGCCCAGAACGCCGCGTAATCAGGGCTAGCGGCCTCCGCGGGATCGACGAACATCCGGTGGTGACGGCCACGCACTTCGCCTATCGAGTAGCCCAACGCCGCGAGAAAATTCTCGTTCGCGGTGATTACCGTGCCGTCCAGCTCGAACTCGATTACCGCTTGCGACCGCCCGATCGCGGCGACCTGACCAGCATGATACGCGGCGAGGCGCTTGCGCTCGGTGATATCGGTCGCAAACTTGACGACCCGGATAGGGCGCCGGTTCCGTCCGATAACCGGACAGTAGCTGGCCTGAATCCAGACCTCCCTTCCGCCTTTGCCGAAGCGCCGAAATTCCGCGGTCTGGTGCGTTCCCAACGCTAAGGCAGCCCAGAAGGCGGCATAGTCGGGACCGGCGGCCTCCGCGGGATCGACGAACATCCGGTGGTGCCGTCCCTGGATCTCGTCGAGCCGGTAGCCCAGTGCTTGGAGGAATTGCGGATTTGCGTCGACGATCGTGCCATCGAGCCGAAACTCGATGACGCCGTGCGAGGCGTATACGGCGTTGAGCCGAGCCCGCGCGGCCGAACGAAACCACCGCGGCTTATTGTTGGACATGCAGCCTCTCCCAGAGGGCCACCCAGGACCAGGAGGCCCAAAGAGAGGCTGCAATCTAGGTCTTGGAAAATACTTAATTCTGAGCTTGCAACTTGCAAAATCGGTCCGAAGGTATTCGGCAATCCTGCCCCGATCGGCATCGTGCATCCCCCGGGGGGCACTCGGCCGATGCAGCGGTGCCGATTAGCAAACAATTAACCCTTTGCCGACTAAGTCCCCGGGTCGGGGAGAAATAGGCATGAGCGATTTCGACGACCCATCGCGGAACTCCTCTCGGCAGAGGCGGATCTCCGGAATGGCGGTAAGCCTCGCCGCGACGATCCTCGGGCTGGCGAGCGTGCCAGGTATCACCGTCGCCGCCGAGCTGCCGGCCTTCATGCAGCCGATCGCTGGCACTACCACAACGACGCCCACCGAGGCCGCGACGCAGAACGTACTGGCGCTGAACACCGCCATGTTTTCGCTCTATGGCGAGGCGGGACGCATTTTCCAGAAGAACATCCTCGCCCAGCACCCGGTGATCCTCGGTCTGTTTTCGGGTACCGGCGGGCGCTTCATCCTGTACCGACCGGGCATGGCGCCGCTGGAGGCGCCCTCCGTACCGATCGCCTATCAGCTGCTGAAATCGGTCGGTCATAGCACGATGGCATTGGCCGAAGTCGTTGGGCCGTATCTCGAAAATCCTGCAAACCAGGCGTGGCGCGGTGCGATGCTTGCCTATCGCAGCCGGATGCAGTCCGCGCTCGACACCCTGGATGCGACGGAGCTGCCGGCCGACTGGCGCGCCACGTCGCGGGGCATCCTCGCCGCCAATGTCGCCTTCATGGGTGGCTGCCTCGAACGCGGCGCCATCTCGATGGCCGACCTGCAGGGCTTCGCCAACATGCAGGCGCTCGGCCTCACCAAGGTGATCGCATGGGCGGCGGAGACCCAGGTCGCGCATTGGATGAGCGTGATCGCGGGCTGGAAGGCGATGCTCGGGCCGGAGTGGGATAAGACCTACGCTGCCAGCAATACGATCTATGTCGCGCGGCAGAACAACGTGCTGTTCAGCGTGCTGGCGCAGTTCTTCGGTCCCGAGGCGATGAACTCGCGATTGCTGTTAATCGAGACGGTCTCCTTCACCACCACGCCGCAGGATATGCTGGAATCGCTCACCCGCATCATCGCAGACCGCTCGGTGGGTGCGCTGTTCTTCGGCAACTACTACCTGATGGACTACGAGCTGATGGGCGGCAACGCGCGCAACGCCATCCTCGCGGAGGACGCCAAGCGCGGCATGACTCCGTTCCTGCCGCCCGCCGTGCCGTTCGGCTCGCATCAATGGCCGACCCTGATCACGCCAGGCGCCGGTCCGAGCTCGCTCGCGGATCTGCACTGAGATGGATCTGCACACGATCAGGGAGTTGCGGCGTCCAATCTCGGCGGGGTCGATCGACGAGTGGCGCGGCGGCTACGCCTGGCTTGCCGGCGGCACCTGGCTGTTCTCCGAGCCGCAGCCGGCGCTCGACACGCTGATCGACCTCGGCGGCCTCGGCTGGCCGGCGCTGGAGGTTTCCGCCGATGGGCTGACAATCGGCGCGACCTGCCGGGTGGTGGATCTGCATCGCTTCGCGGGGCCGGCGGAGTGGCACGCCCTGCCGCTGTTCCGCGCCTGCTGCGATGCATTCCTCGCGTCGTTCAAAATCTGGAACGCGGCGACGGTGGGCGGCAATCTCTGCATGTCGCTGCCGGCCGGGCCGATGATTTCGCTTACCGCCGCGCTCGAAGGCTTCTGCACGCTGTGGCCGCGCCACGGTGCGCCGCGCGAGGTGCCGGTGGCCGATTTCGTTGCCGGCAATCATGCGAATGTCCTGGGCGCGGGCGAGCTGCTGCGGAGCATCCATCTGCCCGCCTCGGCCCTGCGCAAGCGCGCCGCCTTCCGCCATGCCTCGCTCACCAAGCTGGGCCGCTCGGCGGCGCTGCTGATCGGCACGCGGGATGCCGAGGGTGGGCTCCTGCTCACGATCACCGCCGCCACGGACCGGCCGGTGCAGCTTCGCTTCAACGCGATGCCCGGCGTGGCGGAGATGCGCGGCGCAGTAGAGTGTATCGCCGAGGCGCGCTGGTTCGGGGACGAGCACGGCTCGGCCGCCTACAAGCGCCATCTGGCCCTTCACTTCGCGGAAGAGATCCGCGCCGAACTGGAAGTGGCATCGCCATGAACCACGATCCGGCGATCACCTCTTGCAGCATCGACGGTCGCGCGGTCTTCGCGGCACCCAAGCTCGGCCAATGCCTCCGCACTTTCCTGCGCGAGCAGGGCGCGCTCGGCATCAAGAAGGGCTGCGACGCCGGCGATTGCGGCGCCTGCACCGTGTGGCTCGATGGCGAGCCCGTGCATTCCTGTCTGGTCCCCGCATTCCGTGCGACTGGGGGCGAAGTGACGACCATTGAGGGGCTCGGCCAGCCCGGCGCCCTGCATGAGATGCAGCGGCGCTTTCTCGACGCGCAAGGTTTTCAATGCGGCTTCTGCACGGCGGGCATGATCATGACCGCCGCCGCCCTGGATGAGGCGCAGCGCGCCGATCTGCCGCATGCGCTGAAGGGCAATCTCTGCCGCTGCACCGGCTATCGTGCGGTGGCCGACGCGATCGGCGGTTCCGTCGAGGCGCAGGAGGACGTCGCCGGCCAGGCCTGCGGCGCGAGCCTGCGCAACCCATTCGGCGAGGCGATTGTCACCGGCCACGCGCGCTACACGATGGACCTGTCGGCCGACGAGCCCACGCTCGAGGGCCTGCTGCACCTCAAGGTGCTGCGCGCCGAGCACGCCCATGCCCGCATCGCGCGGATCGACCGCACCCGCGCCGAAGCACTCCCCGGCGTCGTCGCGATCTTCACCTGGGAAGATGTGCCGCGCCGACTCTACAGCACGGCGACGCACGAGGATCACCTGGTTGATCCCGATGATAGCTACATTCTCGATAACGTCGTGCGCTTTCGCGGCCAGCGCGTCGCGGCAGTGGTGGCCGAGAGCGAGGCGATCGCCGAGGCCGCGTGTCGATTGCTCGTTGTGGAATACGAAATCCTGCCGGCCGTGTTCGACCCGGAAGCGGCGATGCGGCCGGACGCGCCGGTGCTGCACGACAAGGGCCCGGCCACACTCGGTAGCAGAGGCAACATCTACGCCGAAATCCACGGCGAGGTCGGCTCGGTTGCGGACGGGTTCGCGGCGGCGGATGCGGTGCATGAGCGCACCTACTCCACCTCGCGCGTGCAGCACGTTCATCTCGAGACACACGGTTCGATCGCGTGGCGCGACGAGGCCGGGCGGGTGCATGTCCGCACCAGCTCGCAGGCGCCGTTCATCGTGCAGCAGAAATTGTGCCATCTGTTCGCCCTGCCGGCGCGCGCGGTGCATGTGTTCACCGAGCGCGTTGGCGGCGGCTTCGGCGGCAAGCAGGAGATGATCACCGAGGATCTCTGCGTCCTCGCGACCCTGGCGACCGGCCGCCCGGTGAAATGGGAATACACGCGCCAAGAACAATTCACCGCAGCCACCACGCGGCACCAGATGACCACGCGGGTCAAGCTCGGCGCCACGCGAGACGGCACACTCACCGCTATCGAGGTCCGCGTGGTGTCCAACACCGGCGCCTATGGCGGCCATGCCGGGGAGACGCTCGCGGCCTCGCTCGGCGGCCCGCTCACCGCCTATCGCTGCGCCAACAAGAAGGCCGACGGCTACGCGGTCTACACCAACTTGGTGCCCGGCGGCGGCTTTCGCGGCTATGGCTCGTCGCAGACCACCTTTGCCATCGAATGCGCGATCGACGAACTGGCGATCAAGCTCGGCGTGCACAAGTTCACGATCCGCCGCAAGAACATGATCCGGCCGGGCGATTGGATCGAATCGGTGTGGTCCGACCCGTCGGACGTCGATTTCGGCAGCTACGGTCTCGACCAGTGCATGGATAACGTGGAGTCCGCACTGGCCAGCGGGCGCGGTGCCGCCAAGCCGGCGGGCGAGGCATGGCTCGAAGGCACCGGCATTGCGCTCGCCATGCTGGAATGCGGCCCGCCCACCGAGCATCGCTCCGGCGCCGAGATGCGGCTTGTGTCAGACGGGCGTTACCACCTCGCGGTCGGCTCGACCGAGATGGGCAACGGCTCCGTCACCTCGCATCGCCAGATCGCTGCCGAGCTACTGGACTGCGCCGCCGGGCAGATCGACATTATCAACGCCGATACTGATCGCGCGCCCTACGACACCGGCACCTTCGCCAGCACCGGCACGGTGGTGGCGGGTCAGGCGGTGGCGCTGACGGCGGCGGCGCTGCGCGAGAATCTGCTCGGCTACGCCAGCCATCACACAGGTGCCGAACGCGCGGTGTGTCGGCTGGAATCGGATGCCGTGCTGTGCGGCGATCGCCGGGTTCGGCTCGCGGAGTTGTACGCGGCTGGCTCCGCCGAGGGCCACCGGTTCGAGGCCAAGCGCAAGGCCTATCTCTCGCCGCGCACCGTCGCCTTCAACGTGCACGGCGTGCGCCTCGCGGTGCATCGCGTTACCGCCGAGGTTCGCATCCTGCATTCGGTGCACGGCGCGGATATCGGCCGGCTGATCAATCCGATGCAGTGCCGTGGCCAGATCGATGGCGCGATCGGTATGGGCATCGGCTGGGCGCTGACCGAGAACATGATCCACGACGACGGCGGGGCCGTGGTCAATCCGAGCCTGCGCAACTACCGCATCCCGGCCTTCGCCGACGTGCCGCCGAGCGAGGTGTATTTCGCCGACACGCATGACCGCATTGGCCCACTCGGTGCAAAGTCCCAAGGCGAGTGTGCGATCAATCCGGTGGCTCCGGCCATTGCCAACGCGATCGCGGATGCGACTGGGGTACGCTTCGCCCATCTGCCGCTGACCCCCGACCGTATCTTCGCCGATCTCGGCCCAGCGCGGTGAGCCCGCCGCGGCCCGTCGCCCGAACGGGTTCGGGCGTGACCATCGTCACCCAGACGCGGGTCCGGGCCAACGCGACAGACGCCTTCGCACGCTTCCAGGCGACGATCAGCGCTGCCGTCGCCGAACAGCCGGGGTTCATCGAGCAATCGGTGCTGCCACCCAACCCGCCCGTCCAGGCGGATTGGGTCATCCTGCAGCGCTTCACCACCGCCGATCACGCCGCCGTCTGGCTGCGCTCGGAGCACCGGCTCGCGCTGCTCGCGGAGGCGCAGCCGCTGCTGGTCGGCGCGGACGACGTTCACCTGGTGCGCGACGACGCTGCCGGCGCGCTGCCGGCGCCGGTTTCGGCGGTCATCACGACGCGCATCAAGCCCGGCCGGGAGGCAGAATTCCGTCGCTGGGAGCACCGCATCGCCGCCGCCCAGGCACGGTTTCCGGGCTTTCAGGGCTACCGCTTCGAGCCGCCCATCCCAGGTGTGCAGGAGGACTGGCTGGCCATCCTGCGCTTCGCGACCGACGAGGCGCTGCAAGGCTGGATGAACTCGCCCGAGCGGCAGGATCTGCTGGCCGAGGCAGCAGATTTTACCGATCGGATGCAGGCCCGCGTCGTCCGGGCCGGCTTCGCGCAATGGTTCGCCCCCGAGCCGGGCCAGCGGATGCCGCCGGCCTGGAAGCAGAACATGGTCGTCCTGCTGCTGCTCTACCCGGTGGTGTTCCTGTTCGGCCTCTGGGTGCAGACGCCGCTGCTGATGCGCGCGGCAGGGCTGCCGTTCTGGCTGGCGCTGTTCGTCGGCAACGTGGCCAGCGTCCTGCTGCTCAACTGGCTGGTACCCCGGACCAATCATCTGTTCGATTGGTGGCTCAACCCAGCCGTCCCGCGCCGCCACGTCGACGCTGCCGGTGCCGCATCGATGCTCGCCCTCTATGGCGCCTGCCTTCTGGCGTTCTCCTTGGTCTAGGCAGGTTTGGCGGTCCGCGCAGCTGGGTGCCAAACGGGGTTGGCTACTCCAGCCCCGGTGCCAGATCGGTGGGCGGCGATCGCGCTGCTGGCGCCCGCTGACGGCTTTGCGCGCGCCTTCTCGCCGGCTGCCGCGGCCGGCAGTCTCGTCCGGATGCTGACGAGTTCCGACCTGCTCGTCCATGTCGCGGTGAGCCTGCGGCGTGTTCTGGTGGGTCTAGGCTTCGCGCTCGCGATCGGCGTGCCGCTCGGGCTCGCGGTCGGCAGCCTGCGCGTGTTGGAGGCGGCGACCTCGCCGGCATTCCAGTTCCTGCGGATGATCTCGCCGCTGTCGTGGATGCCGATTGCGGTGATGGTGTTCGGCATCGGCGACCAGCCGATCTACTTCCTGCTCGCCTTCGCCGCCGTCTGGCCGATCCTGCTCAACACCGCGGCCGGCGTGCGTCAGCTCGACGCCCGCTGGCTTCAGCTGGCGCGCAGCCTGTCTGCGACCCGTTGGGAGACGCTGACCCGCATCGTCATCCCTGGCGTGCTCGGACACGTGCTGACCGGCGTGCGGGTGGCGATTGGCATTCTCTGGATCGTTCTCGTGCCCTGCGAGATGCTCGGCGTCTCGGCGGGGCTCGGCTACGTCATCCTCGATACGCGCGACCGCCTTGCGTACTCTGAGCTAATGGCGATGGTGCTGCTGATCGGCCTGCTCGGCTTCTTGCTCGACGCTGCCGCGCGGCTGCTCCATCGCCTGGTGACGCGCCAAGCCTGACGGCCTGCCGACTGCCTCTCGAACTAGAACCGGAACCCGACGCCCAATAGCGGGCCGTACGCGAGAATGGAGAAGGATCGCCGATCCGACCCAGGCAGATCGCCCGGGCCTTTGGCGCGTGTGGTTTCGAGTGCACGGAAGCCGAGGCTCACATCCAGCCAATCGGTCACGGCGTAGGAGGCGATGGCCGTCGCGCCCCAGCCTTGTGATCCGCCGTCGACGCCCATTCCCTGGTATATGCCGTTGATCATGACGCGCCATCGCGGCGACGGGATGAAGGTGGCGCGTACACCGAGCCAGGGTTGGATCGACGAGTCGCTGCCGCTGCGCCCCCGCCCTACCAAATCCCCCTCGCCCTTGATCGCCTGTTCGCTGGCGAAGAAGGCGAAGCCCGCGCGCGCGTCGATGATCGTCTGCACGCCGCCGATCTCGCCCCGATACGCCTCAAGCCCGAGGCCGGGCGCGAAGCGGACGAGCGAGGCGCTGACATTCACGCGGTTGGTCCGTCCGGCCGTCGCGGCCGGCACGTCCTGGCTCTCGTTCACCGAGATGTAGTCGAGATCGAACTCGGCGGAGAACGGCCCGTATCTGACGAGGCCGGAGCCCATGAACGCACCGCGCAACGTATGGGCGAGCGTCGACGCGCTAGGGATGCCGCTGTTGAAGTCGACGGTACTGCCGCGCGGATTGCCGAATTTCAGCGAGCCGCTGGCCCCCGCGAGCCACAGATACGGCATCAGCTCCGTCTGCACCTGCCAACGGCCGTCGGTCGTGAATCCGTCGTCCTTCGAGAAATACTGGGCGTGTGCCGGCAGAGCGAGGGCGACCCAAATGGCCGCGGTAGCCACACTGCAGGAGAGCCGGCGTCGGTTCGAGCCCGTGGTCATCTGGCCCACTATGTGCCGTCGAAGGTGATGACCATGACATCGCCGCCCAGCGACAGCATCAACCCCGTGCGCTTCGCATGGAGATGCAGAATGACATGATTCTCGTTCTCGAGCCAAAGATCGCCGGCGCTGCGCGTCCCGAACGCGAAGCCGTATCGACCCTCGGCATAGCTGCCGGCGAAGTCGCGGACGTTCCTCAGATTGTAGACGTCGCCCGCCGCGTCGACAGTCGACACGCCGATGCCGCCGACGCCGAGACCGCCCACCTTGAACGGATAGCTCCGACCGTTGAAGAACAGCGTCCCACTGCCGGCCGTCCCGCTGCCGATATAGGCCGCCTGCACCTCGCGCATGTCGACAGTGCCGACGGGCTGCATTCCTTCCACTGTCTGCGGCCCCGCGCCCTGCTGCCCGGAGCAGGCGAAGAGCAGCATCGCCGCAAGCGAGATGACGACGAGCGAATGCAGCCGCTTCATATGTCCCACTCCACCAACTTCGTCGTCTCCGTAACGCCCGAGGAAGCTAGATTCTATGCAGAATCGGAAATCGGCAAGCCGACCCGCAGGGGCGATGCGCCAGGCGGTGCCGTCGCTTGCGGATAAGCATCTGTCCGACTACGATCCAAGCTACATCGGGCGTCCCAGGCCGGCTATCGTTACATTCGCGGACGTCGCCGTCCCGCAGCGTGCGACGATCCGCGTCCGTGGGGCGGGGTTGCCGCGCAATTCGGAGCACGCCGATATGCCGAGCAGCATGGTGCGGGCATTCAGCGATCCGTTCGAATATCAGCAATTCTTCCGTGCGGCGGACGTCGAATTGGTCGTCACGGAGCGAGGTGAGTACGCCGCCGATCTGAAACGAATGGACTTCCATGAGCTATGGATGCAGCGAACGTGGCAGTCCCTGCCGTTCGTTGCCCGGGCTCATAATTACAAGACCCGTGTGCCGGTGGTGTTTTTGGCGGACGAGTGCCAAGCGCCGATCAAGGCCGCGGGGCAGGAACTTTCTCCCGGCGAGCTGGTGTTCCCAGCAAGCGGCGACGAGTATCATTATCGCACGTGGACCGAAATCAACCTGGCGATGATGTCGCTTGCTCCGGACGAATTCTCCTCCGCCGCGCGAATTTTGCTCGGGCGCGAGGCGACCGCTCCTGCAGTAACACGGTTCCTTCGCCCGCCGCCCGAGCTCATGTCGAAATTGATGATACTTCATAAGGCCGCAGCGGACCTCGCTTCGACGGCTCCTGAGATATTCGCCCATCCGGCAGTCTCCAGGGCAATGGAACAAGCACTCGTAGGGACGATGATTGCGTGCCTGGCGGAGGAGGCCGACCTCGTATATTCCGCTCGGAAGCGCGCTCATACCGCGGTCATCCGGAAATTCGAGGAAGTCATCGAGGCCAGCCCGGATACCCCGCTCTATGTGATCGATCTTTGCCGGGCAATGGGCGTGACGGACCGAACCCTCCGCCTGCATTGCCATGAACATCTCGGAATGAGCCCGCACCGATATCTCTGGCTGCGACGAATGCATCTCGCCCGCCGTTCGCTGATCCGCGGAGCGGCGGCGACGACCGTCACCGAGATCGCCACGTCCTGTGGTTTCGGTGAGCTCGGCCGGTTCGCGGTGAGCTACCGCAAGCTGTTCGGCGAGACGCCATCCGCGACCCTCCGTCGCCATGCATGAGTCTTGCGTTGATCGCATCGGGCGCCTGGCTTTTCCGATTCCGCATAGCTCCCGAGGGCGCCCCGGCCGCAATCTTGACGATTGCTTGGACCCGACCATGAACGCGATCGGCCCGCTCCGACTCGCGCGACGAGGGAATCCGGATGGCCGGGAGTGGCACGTCCCTTTTCACCGACCCCGCCGACTACGAGAAGAGCATCGCCTTCATGCGCCGGGTCCTGCCGATTGCCGGGGGTCAATTTCGGGCGCGCTGCACGTGGATCGAGTTGCCCCACATCCAGCTGTTCCGCGTCTCGGAAACAGTCGAACGGATTGGCTGCCTCTCTCTGCCGCCGAACAGATTGTATTTGATGTTCTCAACCTGGAGCGGTCGGCCGCTGCTGCATGGCGGTGTGGAGCTGCGGCGCGGCGAGTTTGTCCTCCATGCGCCGGGCCAGTGCTTCTATCAGCGGGTCCCGAGCGACAGCCGATGGGGTTCCATCTCGATTACACCGCAGTCGCTCGGCCATTACGCCGAAATCCTGATCGGAGCGCGGATGGAGCCGCCGCCCTTCTCCTCTCTGTTTCGTCCGCCGGCCGGCGATCGGGAAAGGCTGCTTCGGCTCCACGCGCAAGCCTGCCGGATCACCGAGACTCGGCTGACCAATATCGGCCACCCGGAGGTATCCCGCGCACTGGAGCAGGATCTCATCTGGTCGCTGGTGTCGTGCCTCGGCGCTGGCCCAGTGAGCGCGCTGTGCGCCGAACGTGAAGCAACCGAAGCCGTCGTCCGCTTCGTGGAAGCCTTGGCCGTGGCGGATCCGCCGGTCACAGTGCAGGATCTCTGCCGCTCCATTCAGGTTCCCGAACGACGCCTCCGCGCTGCGTTCACGACGGTCCTCGGATTGAGCCCCGGTTCGTATCTTCGACTGCGGTATCCGAGGCAGTCGAGCAGAGGAGAGCCCGACCGTGCTCGACACGTTCTATGACGCCGATCTGCTGGTTCTCTACCCGGCGATCGTTGTCCTGATCGTCGGGGCGGTACAGCTCGGCACCTGGATCGGCCGGCGTCGCGCGCTCCGAGCGAGCGGTCGGCACGACACCGCGACGCTGACCGGGGCCGCGCTTGGACTGGTCGCCCTGCTGCTCGGCTTCAGCTTCTCGCTGGCGCTCTCGCGCTACGATACGCGGCGTGACCTGGTGATCGAGGAGGCGAACGCGATCGGCAGCACGGCAAACTTCGCCCTCATGCTTCCCGCCGAGGCGCGGCAACCGATTCTGCCGCTGCTGCGAGACTATACCTCCGTCCGGATCGGGCTCGGGGTGCCGTTCTCGCCTCTCAAGATGCAGCGCGACATCGCCCGCTCGATCGAGCTGCAAGGGCAATTATGGCAGCAGGCCGTAGCGCTAACCGTCGCGTCTCCGCAATCTCTCCCCGCCTATCGCTTCGTCGGTTCATTGAACGAGATGAACAACATTCACGAGCGACGGATCTCGGCTTTGCGCAACCATGTCCCCGGCGAGGTGGTGTTCGTGCTCATTGGTCTTGCCATGATCGGGATGGGGTTTACTGGCTTCCATGCGGGGCTCGCCGGATCGCGCTTTTCGATCCCCACGCTGGTCATGGCCTTTGCCGTCGCGGTCGTGATCATGTTGATCGTCGATCTCGACCGGCCGGCGCGCGGCTTGATCCACGTCTCCGCGCAGCCGCTGATCGACGCCGCGCAGGGCATCCCGCCCTGAGCGGATTTCCGGTTTTGCCATAGCCCGGGAGCAGCGGAACCGCGCAAGCTCTTACTGAAGCAGCGCGGGACCAAAGATGGCTCCGCTCGCACGACCGCACTCGACCCCCACGGCTTGGCCCCCCTCGGGAGCAGCATGGATGGCCGGTTCCGATCCAGAACGGCTTGGCTCTCTCGCGAGGCTCGTCATCGGGCTCGGCGTGCTGCTCGTCCTCGCGGGCATCGCGGTGCACGGGATCACCGTTGGGACCTTCGCGCGCATCTGGCACGACCTCGTCGAACGTCCGGACGGGCCGATGGCGTTCCGCTGCATTCTCCAGCCGGCGATGGCCGCGATCGCGGCGGTTCACGATGGTCTCAAGGATGCCCGCGGGGGAAACCGGCCGTTCGTCGAGACGATGCTGCGCGACCCGACCAAGCGAGCCGCCAGGCTGCGAGAGGGGCTGAACGCGACCGCTCGAATCTTGCTGCTCGGGCTCGTCATGGACGGGCTCTATCAGACGTTCGTCCTGCGGCGCTTCTACCCGAGCGAGGCGGTGATCGTCGCCCTGCTCCTCGCCCTGCTGCCCTACGTGATCCTGCGGGGCCTCATCACCCGCGCGGCGCGCCGCCGGCTCGCCGCGCAGCGCGTGCAATGACCTTGGCGACGCGGAAGGAACCGAGCATGGCCGAACCAGCCGCCATCCCCCGCCCCGACCGGTTCGAGGTAAGGGTGACGTCCGACAGCCATTTCGGCTGGCTCCGCACCCGGCTCAGCGTCGAGCGGACGATGATGTCCTGGATTCGCACGGCGGTTTCGCTGATCGGCTTCGGCTTCGCCATCTTCCAATTCTTCGAGCGGCTGCGGGAAATTCCGGGCGCCAATCCGGCGCGGCACCCCGAGGCGCCGCAGGCACTCGCGCTGGCGCTGATCGCCTGCGGCATCCTGGCCTTGCTCATATCGATATGGCAATACCACTGGACCGTCCGCTATCTCTGGACCGAGCCGTTCGCCGCGATCGCCGGGATGACGAAGGAGGGCGTGCAGTCGCCGTTGCTCGCGACCGCCGTGCTCCTGGTCCTGATCGGGGCGTTCGCCTTCTTCGCAGTGCTTCTCCGACTCACCTAGCCGCTGGCGCGCGCCGTAGCGGCCGGCTTCACGATCGTCAGTCAACGGGGGATTCCGATATGGCCAAAGCCGGTAAGCCGAACATCCTCATCCTGTGGGGTGACGATATCGGATGGTGGAATATCAGCTACAACAATCGCGGACAGATGGGCTATCGCACGCCCAATATCGACCGCATCGGCCATGAAGGCGCGACCTTCACGGATTATTACGGGCAACAGAGCTGCACCGCCGGTCGCGCCGCGTTCATCACCGGCCAGAACCCGATCCGCACCGGCCTCACCAAGGTCGGGATGCCGGGCGCGAATGTCGGATTGCAGGCGGCGGACCCGACTATCGCGGAATTGCTGAAGCCGCTCGGCTACGCCACCGGCCAGTTCGGCAAGAACCATCTCGGGGACAAGGATGAGTTCCTGCCCACGATGCACGGCTTCGACGAGTTCTTTGGCAACCTCTATCACCTCAATGCCGAGGAGGAGCCGGAAGACCCCGACTATCCGCCGAGCCCAGAGTTCAAGAAGCGCTTCGGCCCGCGCGGTGTGCTGCATGCCTGGGCCGACGGCAAGGGTGGACAAAGGGTCGAGGATACCGGCCCGCTCAACAAGAAGCGTATGGAGACGATCGACGACGAGGTGGTCGAGCACGCGCGCGGCTTCATCGACAAGGCGCACAAGGAGGGCAAGCCGTTCTTCCTCTGGTTCAACACGACCGGCATGCACTTCCGCACTCATTCGGCCGAGAAGCACAAGGGCAAGAGCGGCGGCCAGGGCTTCTACAATGACGTGATGGTTGCCCATGACGAGAACATCGGGCGGATGCTTGCCAAGCTCGACGAGCTCGGCATCGCCGACGACACGATCGTCATGTACTCGACCGACAATGGCCCGCACTACAACAGCTGGCCGGACGCCGGGATCACGCCGTTCCGCAGCGAGAAGAACACCAACTGGGAAGGCGGCTGGCGGGTGCCGATCTTCGTGCGCTGGCCCGGCAAGATCAAGCCCGGTACGGTGCTGAACGACCTCGCCTCGCACCAGGACTGGCTACCGACACTGCTTGCCGCCGCCGGCGAGCCGGACGTGTCGGCCAAGCTGCTGGACGGTTATCGGGCCGGCGACAAGAGCTTTAAGGTGCATATCGACGGCTACAACCTGCTGCCGTACCTGACCGGCGAAGCGAAGGAGAGCCCGCGCAAGTTCTTCTTCTACATCAGCGACGACGGCGACATCCTCGGCATCCGCATGGGGGACTGGAAGGTCGTGCTCATGGAGCAGCGAGCCAAGCAGCTGGCGTGCTGGTTCGAGCCGTTTGTGAAGCTGCGCGCCCCCAAGATGTTCAACTTGCGGCGGGATCCGTTCGAGCGCGCCGACGAGAACTCCAACACGTACTGGGATTGGGTGATCTCGCACGTCTATATCGTCTACGAAATGCAGGCGATCGTGGCACAGCAGATCGAGGCCTTCGTGAAATTCCCGCCGCGCCAGAAGCCAGGTTCGTTCAATCTAGACGAGGTGATGCGGCATTTGCAGGAGTCGGGCGGGAGCGCAAACCGCTAGGCTTGGTCCCAGTCGGGCGCGGGCGCATCCGATGCACCCGCGCTCGCGGCCGCTGCGGCGCCGAGGGCCGGCTCAGTAGGGTGAGGTGCCGTAGAACCGGCCGAACCGCGCGGCGCGGAACCCGAAGAGCTGCAGCAGGGTCTCCGAGGCGTAGTGCCGCACGGCTGGATTGAGCGAGAGGAACCAGTTCTCCTGCGGCATGTAGATCGGCAGCGTGTAGAAGGCGAAGATCCCGGCGCGATGCGATGACGCCGTGCGGTTGAAGCCGGTGCGGTGCCAGACGCGGCCCTCCATGACGATCATCGTGCCGGCCGGCGCCTCGAGCGGGACGGTTTCCGCGCCGTCGCCCTCGCCGGGCATACGGTTGAATTTGTGGCTGCCGGGGACGATGCGGGTGGCACCATTCTCGTCGGTGAAGTCGTCCACCGCCCAAGCGACGTTGACCCCCTGGATGCCGCCCCAGGGCTGCGGCGCGAAGCCCTGATCGGCGTGCAGCATCATCTCGCCGCCGCCGGGGCCGGTGATGTTGGCGGAGATGTTGGAAAGCTGCACCGGCCAGCCGAGCAGGGCGCGGACGAAGTGCAGCGCCGTCGGGTGCTCGGCGAGATCGCAGAACGCCGGGTCGCGGCTCGGCAGGTTCCACACCCGCTGGTTCGTCTTGTCCTCCGGGTTGTCCATGATGAAGCGGGTGTTCCAGCCGCGCGCCCGGTCCTCCTCGGCGGCGCGGTAGAGCGCGTCCCGCACCCGCGCGAGGGTTGTGCCGGCCAACACGCCGTCGATGCGGCAAAGCCCATGCTCCGTAAGGTCTAGCCGCGCCTGATCGAGGTCCCGGGTCAGCGCTGGCAGGCGGTAGGCGGTCGTGCTGCTCGACATGGGGGGTGGCGTCCTCCGATGCATTCGCGTTTGCCGCAGCTAATCACGCGGCGCGTCCGGGCGGCAAACCCTATGCGGTGCGGCTCGGGCGCCCTTACACTGCGCGCGCAGGCGATTGGGAGCCGCGTGTGTCGCCCTTCGATTTTGGCGCTCTGTTGCTGCTTGCTGCTGCCGTCATCGGCGTGGTGAACGACCGCTGGATCGGGCTGCCGCAGCCGGTGAGCCTGCTGGTCGGCTCGCTGGGCTTTTCGCTCGGACTGCTCGCGATCGATCCGCTGCTGCCGCGCCACTATCTGATCGCGATGGCGCGGAATGCCCTGTCGACCACCGTGCTGCCGCACGTGCTGCTCGACGGAGTGCTGGCCTTCCTCCTGTTCGCGGCCAGCCTGCATGTCAGCCTGGAAGAGCTCCGGACCAACAAGTGGACGATCTTCGGCCTGGCGACGGGCGGCGTGATGCTTTCCACGTTGATCTTTGGCGCGCTGATCTGGCTCGCCTTCCAGGCCGGGCCGGAGCCGGTGCCGTTGAAATGGTGCTTCGTGCTCGGCGCCATCCTTGCCCCAACGGACGCCGTCGTGGTCGACGGGGTGCTGCGGCGGGTGAGCCTGCCGGCCTCGCTCAAGGCGGCGATCTCGGGCGAGAGCTTGTTCAACGACGGGGTCGGCGTGGTGATCTTCCTGGTGGCGCTATCGGCCGCCCAGGGCGCGACCGGCGTGGTCGGGCACGGCGTCGTCGCCGCCCAGCTGCTCGTCGAGAGCGCCGGTGGCGGGCTGATCGGCGTGGCCACCGGCTTCCTCGCCGCCACCGCGATGCACCGGGTGCGGAGCTACAATGTCAAGCTGACGATTTCCCTGGCCTTGGTGCTCGTGACGTATCGGCTGGCGCAGACGCTCGGGGTATCCGGTCCGATCGCGGTCGTGGCGGCGGGGCTGCTGGTCGGCAATCAGAAGCGTCGACGATCGGGCGACGATGCGGAGAGCGCCGATATCGCCGCCTTCTGGGGCCTTGTCGACGAGTTGCTGAACGCCATGCTGTTCCTGCTCATCGGGTTTCAAATGCTGATCGTCGAGGTGAGCCGGGTGCAGATCGTGGCGGTCATCGCCTCGATTCCGCTGGCGCTGATCGCGCGGGCCGCCAGCATCAGCATCCCGATGCTGGTGTTGAGCATCCGCACGCATGACCGCGGCCGGGGGGCCGCGGTGCTCACTTGGGCCGGTATGCGCGGCGGAATTTCCGTGGCCCTCGCGCTGACCCTACCCGAGACACCGTATCGCGAGGCGCTGCTCACTGTCTGCTACGCGGTGGTGGTGTTCTCGATCGTCGTCCAGGGTCTGACGATGCCGCGGCTCATTCGTTGGCTTGCGGTCCCGGCTTCGCGCACGTGACCAATACGTATCCGCGTTCGATCGCTCTCATATTGCTTGAACATCGAACCGGTTATGGCTAGGGTGATTGCCAGTTAAAGGCATTCAACCGCGCGCCGGCTCATTTCCGCCGCCGTTAGCTCCGGGTAACACATTATGCGGCACCACGGACCAGGGCGCGACCGCCCGGTTGGTCGGCTCAATCGAGCCGCCATCCTTGCGGCATCATTGCTGGTCGCGGCGTGGCTTGGCGGCTGCAAGGACGAGAACAAATTCGCCGCGCCGCCACCGCCCCAGGTCGGTGTCGCGCATCCCGTGCAGCAGCCCGTACTGAATTACCTTGAAGGGACGGGCAACACAGTCGCCGTCAATCAGATCGACCTCGTGGCACGAGTGAAGGGTTTCCTCTCGGCGATCAACTATCAGGACGGCGCGGCGGCCAAGACAGGCCAGACTCTGTTCGTGATCGAGCAGGCGCCGTACCAGGCGCAGCTGCAGCAGGCCCAGGCGGCGCTGACTATCGCCCAGGCGAAACTGGTGCAGTCGCAAGCCGAGTTCGAGCGGCAACAGACCCTGTTGCGCCAGAACGTGACGGCGCAATCCACGCTCGACCAGGCGCGCGCCAAGCGGGATAGCGACCAGGGTGACGTGACCAACGCGCAGGCCGGCGTCACCATCGCCGCGATCAATCTCGGCTATACCCATGTCTCGGCGCCGTTCGACGGCGTGGTGACGCAGCACCTGCAATCCGTCGGCTCGCTGGTCGGCGCCTCCGGCGATACCAAGCTTGCGACCCTGGTGCAGCTCAACCCGATCTACGCGACGTTCAACGTCAGCGAGCAGGACGTGCTGCGCATCCGGGCGAGCCGGGCGAAAGACCCCCAGATCACCCAGGCGACCTTCGACAAGATCCCGATCGAGATCGGCCTGATGGACGAGGAGGGCTACCCGCACAAGGGCGTCATCCAGTACATCGCTCCCGAGCTCGATCCGGCGACCGGCACGATCCTGGTGCGCGGCGTGTTCGAGAACGCGGACCGCGCGCTGCTTCCCGGCTTCTTCGTGCGAATCCGCGTGCCGACCTCGGACAAGGCGGTCGCCTCGCTGCTGGTGCCGAACCGCGCCCTGGGTGCCAGTCAGCAGGGCAAGTATCTGTTGGTGGTCAACGATAAGGACGAGGTCGAGCAACGCTTCGTCAAGACTGGGGCCGAGGTCGGCGACCTGCGCGTCATCGAGAGCGGCCTGAAGCCGGACGATCGCGTCATCGTCTCGGGCGCCGGGCGCGCCGTCCCGGGCCGCAAGGTGGCGGCCACGAACACGACGATAGCGTCGGCCGGGGGCACATCGCCCGGGACGGTGGCGGCGGCGAAGTGACGGCGGGGAGCATCCGCCCATGATCTCGAAGTTCTTCATCGAGCGGCCGGTGCTGGCGAACGTGCTGGCGATCGTACTGGTGCTGATCGGCGCGGTGGCGGTGTACGGCTTGCCGGTCGCGCAATACCCCAACGTCGTGCCGCCCACCGTGACGGTCACGACGCGCTATCCCGGTGCCAGCGCGCAGACCGTCATCGATACCGTGGCCTTGCCGATCGAGCTGCAGGTCAATGGCGTCGAGCATATGCTCTACATGCAGTCGACCAGCGCGAGCGACGGCACCTACAACCTGACCGTGACGTTCGACATCGGCACCGACCTCAACTTCGCGCAGGTGCTGGTGCAGAACAAGGTATCGGCGGCACTGGCGCAGCTGCCGCAGGCAGTGCAGGCGCAAGGCGTGGTGGTGCAGAAGAAGTCCACCGCCATCCTGCAGATCGTAGCACTGAACTCGCCGGACGGGCGGTTCGACAGCCTGTTCATGAGCAACTACGCCAGCATCAACCTGGTCAACGAGCTGGCGCGATTGCCGGGCGTGGGCAACGTGACGGTGTTCGGCGTCGGCCAGTACGCGATGCGGATCTGGCTGGATCCGAAGAAGCTGTTTTCCTACGGCCTGGTGCCGCAGGACATCATCAACGCGGTGCAGCAGCAGAACCAGCAGGTCGCCGCCGGCCAGGTCGGCATTCCGCCGGTGGCGGCGGGACAGGACTTCCAATACACGATCGACGTGCAGGGGCGGCTCGACGATCCGGCGCAGTTCGGCAACATCGTCGTTAAGGCGCAGAGCGAGAATGGCGGGCGCATCGTCCGGTTGAAGGATGTCGGGCGGGTTGAGCTCGGCGCGCAGACCTACTCGCAGAGCTTCCGGCTCAGCGGCAAGCCGGGGGCTGGCATCGCCATCTACCAGTCGCCCGGGGCAAATGCGCTGGACGTCGAGCAGCGGGTCGACGCCAAGATGACCGAGCTGTCGCGCAACTTTCCGCAGGGCCTCGCCTACAGCGTGCCGTTCGACACGACCAAGTTCGTCCGCGCCTCGATCCATGAGGTGTGGATGACGTTGATCGAGGCCGGGATACTCGTGCTGGTCGTCATCCTGGTGTTCCTGCAGGACTGGCGCGCGACGCTGGTGCCGGCGACGACGGTGCCGGTGACGATCATTGGCGCGTTCGCAGCGATGGCCGCACTCGGCTTCACCATCAACATCTCGACCCTGTTCGGCATCGTGCTCGCCATCGGCATCGTGGTGGACGACGCCATCGTCATCGTGGAAGGGGTGGCGCGCTACATCCAGCGCGGCATGTCCGGCCACGACGCCGCCATCAAGGCGATGAACGAGCTGTTCGGGCCGATCATCGGCATTACGCTCGTGCTGATGTCGGTGTTCATCCCGGCGGCGTTCCTGCCTGGCTTGATCGGCAACATGTTCGCGCAGTTCGCGCTGGTGATCGCCGCGACGGCGCTGATCAGCGCGATCAACGCGGCCACGCTCAAGCCGACCCAGTGCGCGCTGTGGCTGCGCCCGGCGATCGCGCCGGAGAAGCACAATTTCTTCTATCGCGGCTTCAACCGCGTCTATGACCGCTTCGAGAACGGCTACGCCGCCGGTATCGGCTGGATGGTGCGGCGGGCCGGGATCATGGTGGTGATCGCGCTGGTGCTGGCCGGTGTCGGCTTCTGGGGGATCACGCGCCTGCCGACCGGCTTCATCCCCAACGAGGACCAGGGCTACGCGCTGGTCGGCGTGCAGCTGCCCGACGGCGCCTCGCTCGAGCGCACCCAGGCGACGCTCGGCCAGGCGACCAAGATTGCGCTCGCTACGCCGGGCGTCGATCAGGTGGTGGAGATCGCGGGGATTTCGGTCCTGGACAACAGTGCATCGCTGTCGAGCGCCGGGGTCGGCTACGTGATCCTCAAGGATTGGGGGGAGCGCGGCAAGCACAAGGGCCAGGATATCCGCAGCATCCTGACGCATATCCAGGCGGAGCTCGACAAGCTGAAGGATGGTGTCGGCTTCGTCATCGTGCCACCGCCGATCCAGGGCATCGGCAACTCCGGCGGCTTCGCCATGCAGATCGAGCAGCGCGACGGCAGCTTCGACTACGGCAAGCTGCTGACCACGACGCAAAGCGTCGTCCAGTCGGCGAACGACCAGTCGCGGCTGCAGCATGTCATCACATCGTTCCGCACCGACGTGCCGCAGCTTCTGCTGCATATCGATCGGACCAAGGCGGAGACGCTGCGGGTCTCGGTCGGCGACGTGTTCGCCGCGCTCTCCTCCTATGTCGGGTCGAGCTACGTCAACCAGTTCAACAAATTCGGCCTGGCGCTGCAGGTCTACGTGCAGGCGGATTCGCCGTATCGCGTTCACCCCGAGGACATCCTGAAGCTCCATGTGCGCAGCCAGGATGGCAAGATGGTGCCGCTCGGCGCGTTGGTGCAGATCGAGCCGATCGTCGGGCCGTCGCTGATCAGCCTCTACAACCTCTATCTCTCGTCCAGCGTCGTGGGCTCCCCGGCCCCTGGCTACAGTTCCGGGCAGGCGATGGCGCTGATGGAACAGATCGCCAACGCGACCTTGCCGCCTGGCACCGGCTTCGAGTGGACCGGCATGTCCTACCAGGAGAAAGTGGTTGGTAATCAGCTGTATTTCGCGTTCGGCCTGGCAATCTTGCTGGTCTATCTCTGCCTCGCCGGACAGTACGAGAGCTGGATCCTGCCGCTCGCGGTGATCCTCGCGGTGCCGCTGGCGCTGCTGGGGCCGGTGATCGCGCTTAGTGCCGTCGGGCTCGACAACAATCTCTACACGCAGATCGGGCTGATGCTGCTGATCGCGCTGTCGGCGAAGAACGGCATCCTGATCGTCGAAGTGGCGCGCGAGCGCCGGATGCTCGACGGCGAGCCGATCCTGCAAGCTGCCATCGAGGCGTCTCGGACCCGCTTCCGGCCGATCCTGATGACCTCCTTCGCCTTCATCCTCGGCGTCGTGCCGCTGGTCACGGCGACCGGCGCGGGTGCCGCCGCCCGCGTATCGCTCGGCCTCTCGGTATTCAGCGGCATGATCGCCTCGACCTGCCTCGCGGTGCTGTTCGTGCCGTCGTTCTTCGTGCTGTTGCAGAGCTTCGAGGAGCGGCGCAAGGCGCGCAAAGGCGGCACCGCGCCCGTCGCCAGGCCGTCCCATTGAGAGGCGTGGTCTCCCGCACGATCGCGGCCGTCGGGTTGATCGCGCTCGCTGGCGGCCGGCCCGGCGTCGCTCAGACAGGCTTTCCGTTGCCGCCGGAACCTCCCGCGAAGATCCCGCCCGCCACGACGCTGCCGAACTACCGATCGCACCCCCCACTTGGCGCCGAGGCACCGCCGCAGATGCCATCGGGCACGCAGCTGCCGTCGATGCGGGGTGGCGATCTTGGCCCGGAATCCGCGTTGCCGCATCCGCCCACCACCACGCTGCCCAGCTTCCGCCAGGAAGCCTACCCGCAAGCAATCCCGCCCGAGCGACCGGCGGGGCGGGCGATCATGGTGCCGAACGGCAACGGCACCAGTTCGATCATCAACCCGGACGGCACCATCACCACGGTGCCGACGCCGTCTCGCTGAACCCGTTCCGGACCGCATCATGCAAATGAGCCTGATATCGTCGAAGCCCGCCCGTGCGCTTCGCATCGCCTCGCGCTCGCTCGGCGCGCTGTCGCTGATGCTTGCGCTGACAGGCTGCAACCCCGCGCGGGTCGAGGGTGTGCGCGACTACCGCGGGCCGGCGCTGCCGCGTCCCGAGCGAGTGCTGGTGCGGGACTTCGCGATCGAGCCGCAGGACGTGCGTCTCGACCAGGGCATCCGCGCGCGCCTCAAGCGGGCGAAGAGCGACCAACCGCTGAGTGCGCAGCAACTCGCCGTTGCGCGCGAGGCCAACGTGACGCTGAGCAACACCCTGGTCGCTCGACTGCGCCAGGCCGGCATCCCGGCCGAGCGCATCACCGGCCCTGTCCGGCCGGAGCGCGGCAACACGGTGTTCATCGAGGGCCAGGTTGTCTCGGTCGACGAGGGCAACAAGACCCGGCGCACGCTGATCGGGCTCGGCGCAGGACGCAGCAGCATCGCGGCCGACGCCCAGCTATTCTATCGCGAGGGCAACGCGATGCCGCGCCTGCTGGAGAATTTCGAGAGCAGCGCGAATAGTGGCCGCGCACCGGGGGCGGCCGAGACGATGGGCGTCGGCGCGGCCGCGGGCTCCGGGGTCGCTGCGACGGCTGCGGCGAGTGCCGGAATGCATGTCGTCTCGGAGCGGCGGGCGGCCTCGCCAGAGGATCTGGCGCGCAAGATCGCCGAAGGGCTTGCGCCGCGCATCGAGCAGTATTTCGCCTCGCAGGGCTGGATTTCGCCAGCCCGTTGACCAGTGGGAAGGACTTCGCGTGATAGGTCTATCGACGAGAGGACTCATCGCCGCGGTGCTGTTGCTCGGCTGTGGCACGACGATGGTATCGGCACAGCAACCGACCAAGGCGCAAGCCGACGCGATCCGCCAATCCTGCCGCGCGGATTACCAGTCGCACTGCGCCGGGGTGCCAACTGGAGGGAAGGAAGCGCTCGCCTGCCTGCAGCAGAACGCCGCCGGCCTATCGCCGGGCTGCCAGCATGCGCTTGCGGCCGTGGCTAGTGGCGGTGCGTCCGCGGCGAAGCCGGCACCGTCGGCGGCCGCTCCGCAAGCCGCGCCCGGACCGGGAGCCGCGCGGGAGAAAGCCGAGCAGGTGCGCGAGGCGTGCGGCATGGATTACCGGCAGCATTGCCGGGGCGTCCCGCCGGGCGGCGGGCGTGCGATATCCTGCCTCGCCGAGCATGAGGCCTCGCTGTCGCCCGGCTGTCAGCGAGCGATGAGCGCCATGCGACAAGCGCGATAGCCAACCGATGAGGGTGCGATGAGCGTTTCGAGGAGAGTGCTGGGCGCCATGTTGGTTGCGGCGTCGCTCGGGCTGGCGCCGGAACTGCACGCGCAGCAAGCCGCCGCCTCGCCGGCTGCGTGGCCGCACAAGCTGAGCGAGAACGGCGCCACCGTGGAGGTGTACCAGCCACAGGCGATCTCCTGGCCCGACCACGGCACGCTCACCGCGCGCGCCGCCATGTCGATTACCCGACCCGGCAGCAAGACGCCGATCCTGGGCACTGTCGAACTGGCCTTCGCGACCAAAACCGACATGGCGACGCGCGAGGTCACGCTGACCGATCCCAAGCTCGTCGCCTCGCATTTCCCCTCGCTCGACACCGGGCAGGCGGTGCAGCTCGACGCGCGCATCAAGGCCGCACTCGACGGGCTCGCGGCCAGGCAGGTGCCGCTCGACGCCATTGCGCTGAGCCTCAAGGACGCGACGCCGCCCGCGCCGGTCGCGCTCAACAACGACCCGCCGGAGATTTTCCACAGCGCGCGGCCGGCCAGCCTCGTGGTGTTCGATGGCGACCCGGTGCTGGCGCCGGTGGGCAATATCGGCCTCGAATACGCGGTCAACACCAACTGGGACGTGTTCTTCGACGCGGCGGGCAGCGGAACCTGGTATCTGCTGAACAACGGCGCATGGTTCGCCGGCCCGGCGGCCAAGGGGCCGTACAAGCCGATCGACAGATTGCCAGCGGTGTTCAGCAAGATCCCGAACGACCCGAATTTCGCCGAGGTCCGCAAGAGCATCCCGGCCCGCCCTGCCAACCCGGCCTCCGCGTCGGCCATTTTCGTGAGCACCAAGCCGGCCGAGATTATCGTCACCAACGGCCCGCCGGCCTTCGCGCCGGTGCCCGGAACGGCGTTGCAGCAGGTGAAGAACAGCAACGCCACGCTGTTCCTCGATACCAGCACCGGCCGCTTCTACTACCTCGTCTCCGGCCGCTGGTTCGCCTCGACCGGGCTCGACGGACCGTGGAGTTTCGCCACCCCCGACCTGCCGCCGGATTTCGCGTTGATCCCGCCGAGCAGCAACGCCGGCGGGGTGCTTCCCTCGGTGCCCGGCACCGCGCAGGCGCAACAGGCGCTGATCGAGGCGCAGATCCCGCATCAGGCGACGCTCAAGCGCGACGCGGCGAAGCTCACCGTCGCCTATGTCGGCGAGCCCGACTTCAAGCCGATTCCGGGAACCACCGTCGCCTACGCGGTGAACACTCAGGAGCAGGTGCTCGAAGTCGGCGGCAAATACTATGCCTGCTTCCAGGGCGCCTGGTTCGTGGCCGCCTCGCCCAAGGGGCCGTGGACCTTGGCCGAGAGCGTGCCGGCGGCAATCTACACCATCCCGCCGAGCTCGCCGGTCTATAACGTTACCTATGTAAAGGTCTACGGATCGACCCCCGAGACCGTCACCTATGGCTACACCGCCGGCTACGTGATGGGCTTCGTCACCGCCGGCGTGCTGGCTTACGGGACGGGCTACTACTATCCGCCGGTGGTGATTCCGGGCCGGGTGCCGGCTTATCTACCGTATCCGTACTCATATGCGGGCGGCGTCTACTACAATCCCACCAACGGCGCCTGGGCGCGCGGCGGTGCGGTGTACGGGCCGTATGGCGCGGCGCGGGGCGGCGCCTACTACAATCCGACGACCGGCGGCTATGCGCGGGCCGGGGCGGTCTATGGCCCGTACGGGGGTGCCGGCGCGTGGTCTGCCTACAACCCACATACCGGAACCTACTCGCATGGCAGCGCCGCCTGGGGGCCGAACGGCGGCACGGCGCACGCCAATTTCGCCAATCCGCGCTACGGCGTCGCGGGCAGCACGACGCAGAACGCCAATCCCTACGGGCGCTGGGGGTCGAGCACGATCTCCGGGCCGAACCAGACGGTGCATACCGAGAGTGCCAGCAATGCGCGTGGCTCGGCGGGCGCGATCTCCTCGAGCACCGGCGCGGCGGCGGCCGGGGTGCATGGGCGCGGCGGCAACAACGCGGCGGTGGCGCGCGGCTCGGGCGGCAACGTCTACGCGGGGGCAGACGGCAACGTCTACAAGCACACCGACAGCGGCTGGTCGAAATGGGATAACGGCTCCTGGAACCAGGTGCAGAAACCGGCCGCCTCGAACGCCAACCGGACGACCGCCCAGCAGCGCGCGCAATCGGGGACGCTCGGCGGAACGCAGGCCGAGCGCCGCTACGGCGAGCAGGGCGGACAATTCGGACAGCTCGACCGCGACCGCCAGGCACGCGACTTCGGAAACTACCAGCAGGACCGCTTCAGCGGAGATCGGTTCGGCGGAGATCGGTTTGGCGGCGGCGGAGGCTTCCGGTCAGGAGGCGAACGGCGGTTCCGCTGACAGGTCGCCCCAAGACGTGACGCGCGCGATGTGCAGCGCGATCACCGGCAGGGCAGCGAGGTCCATCGCGCGGTACTGCGCGTAGCGGGCGCGCAACGCGGTCTGCGCGCGTTCGTGCTCGGCGCCGCCGTCGAGGATTTCGGCGCGGCCGCGCAGCATCACCCAGCCGAGCCGCGACCAATCCTCGTGGTAGCGGTCCGCAACGAACGCCACGCTCGGGTTCGTCGCGATATTGCGCAGCCGCTTGAGCGAACCGCCCGCGACCCGCTTCGGCTTGGCGTCGATGGTGACGTAGAGCGTGTCGTCCAGCACGGCAAAGCACACCGGCACGACATACGGCGCGCCTGTCGCGTCGGCGGTGGCGAGATGGCCGACTCGCCGGCTCTCCACCAACGCGCGCTCGCGTGCCGAGAGGGATGGGCTACCCGGCGCCATTCGTCTATACTGCCGGGTAGCAGCGGGAGAGAACGGGCATGTCAGCAAACCTGGACCTTGTGATCCGTGGCGGCACCGTCATCGACGGGACGGGCCGCGATGCCTTCGAGGCCGATGTCGGCGTCGTCGGCAACCGGATCGTGGAGGTCGGCGCGATCGCCGGCAAGGGCGCCGAGGAGATCGACGCGCGCGGCAAGCTGGTGACACCCGGCTTCGTGGACATCCACACCCATTACGACGGGCAGGCGGTGTGGGACAGCCATCTGGCGCCATCGTCCTGGCACGGCGTCACCACCGTGGTGATGGGTAATTGCGGCGTCGGGTTCGCGCCCTGCAAGCCGGCCGACCGGGGGAAGCTGGTCGAGCTCATGGAGGGCGTGGAGGACATCCCAGGCGCCGTGATGCACGAGGGCCTGAGCTGGGAGTGGGAGAGTTTTTCGGAATATCTCGGCGCGCTGGAGCGGCGGGCGCGCGACATCGACGTGTGCGCGCTGCTGCCGCACGCGGCGATGCGGGTGTTCGTGATGGGCGACCGCGCCGTGCGGCTCGAAAACGCCAACCAGGGCGACATCGCCCAGATGCGCGAGATTGCCGCCGATGCGATGCGCGCCGGCGCGTTCGGCTTCTCCACCTCGCGCACTACGAGCCACAAGAGCCTGCATGGCGACTACACGCCGACCCTGCGGGCGCAGGAGGAGGAGCTGACCGGCATCGCGCTGGGCCTGCGCGACGCGGGCACCGGCTTCATCGAGATGGTGTCCGAGTGGACCCAGCCCACGGTGAAGGATGAGTTCGCCATGTTCCGCCGGGTGGTGGAGAAGGCCGGCCGGCCAGCGGTGTTCTCGCTCGCGCAGCGCAACAGCCAGCCGGATACCTGGAAGGAATTGCTGGGCTACGCCGACGCGGCGATCGCCGATGGCGTGTCGATCCGCCCCGTGGTGCCGCCGCGCGGCATCGGCGTGCTGCTCGGGCTCGAGGGCAGCCAGAACCCGTTCTCCGGCACGCCGTCCTACAAGGCGATCGCGCATCTGCCGGTGGCGGAGCGGGCGCGGAGGATGAGCGATCCGGCGCTGCGGGCGAAGATCCTTTCGGAGGACCCCAAAACGGGCAGCACCTTCCCGCTATTCCATCGCCTGTCCTTCGCGCACATGTTCCGCTTCGACAATCCGCCGAACTACGAGCCGAAGCGCGAGGACAGCATCGAGGCGATGGCCGCGCGCGAGGGCCGATCGCCGCAGGAGGTCGCCTACGACATCCTGCTCGAGGACGAGGGGCGCGGGCTGATCTATACGCCGATCTCGAACTACGCGAGTTACGACCTCTCGGCCTCCGAGGGGATGCTGGCCAACCGCAACACGATCATGGGTCTCGGCGATGGCGGGGCGCATGTCGGGTTCATCCTCGACGCCGGCTACCCGACCTGGCTGATCACCCACTGGAACAAGAAGCGCCAGCGCTTCAGCCTGCCGGAGACCATCCGCCGGCTCACCTCCGATACGGCGGGCGCGGCGGGACTGCACGATCGCGGGGTGATCGCGCGCGGCAAGAAGGCCGATCTCAACCTGATCGACTACGACCGGATCGGCTTCGGCCGCCCCTACGTGGTGCACGACCTGCCGGCCGGCGGGAAGCGGCTGATGCAGAAGGCGCAGGGCTACAGCACGACGGTCGTGTCGGGGCAGGTCACGTTCCGCGACGGTGAGGCGACCGAGAACCTGCCCGGGAAGCTGGTTCGCGGACAGCAAGCGGAATTGGCGTAGCCCAGACCCCTCACCCAACCCTCGGTCTGCTCTTCGCAGCCCGAGCCCACAAGGGGAGAGGGCTCTTCTTCTCCCTCTCCCCTTGTGGGAGAGGGCCGGGGTGAGGGGTTTGGCTCCGGCCTATGGTCGGGTCGGGGAGCTCGTCGATCCCGGCGCAGACATCTGGCTCGCGCCAGTCCGGCCGGCACCGGTATAGGGGCTCCCCATCGGCCCGGCCCCCATGTGACTGGCGCCCATCTGCTCGCCGCCCATCGGACCCGCCCCGCTATATCCGCCGGCGGGCTGGTTCGCGCCGTTCTGGGCGAAGGAGGCCTGATCGAGGATGCGTCGCGCCCCGGCCACGTCATGGCGGCCGAGCGCCTGCCGGGCTTGCTCCAGCGTGTCCATCATGGGGATGCGGCCCTGGTCGGCCT
>JAFKFI010000038.1 GCA_017307285.1 Alphaproteobacteria bacterium
GCAACACCGGTCCCGGGGGGATCGCGGAAGCCCGGCGCACGGTCTTCGGTTGCTCTGCGGTCGCACCCTCATCGCTGGGTTTCGCCGTGCGGCGCTTGGAGGGCGTGGCAGCCAGCGTGCCGGCGAGGAAGCGCGCATGCAGCGCAGTGAACCGCCGCAGCGTGGCGGTGAGATACCTCTCCAGCAGGAAGAACAGCGGCGCCACCGCCGGTGAGTCCCCGTCCACCCGCAGCTGCCGCAGCGAGAACCCCTCGCCCATCGCCCGCTTCACCGCCCCGATGAACCCCGCAAAGCGCGCCATCAGGCCGCTCGGGGGTGGGGAGGACGCATGGGTGCTCATGACCAGGAGATCATGCAGTTAGTTAGTTATCGCGTCAATCCCAATCGACGTCCGTTCTTCTCCCGTCATGGTCGGCGCAGGCCGACCATCCACGACTTTGCTTGCTGGCGGGTAAAGTCGTGGATGACCAGCCTCCGCCGGTCATGACGGTGCGAGGAAAATCGTTACCAAGTCGCGGAATTCGTCTCGAAAGCCAAGCTACGCGGCTCTCGACCCGCAGCGATCAGGTCCTAAGAGGGCGAGGCCGTGTTATGCGCCGTCCTGTGATGCGCCCGGTGCTGCGTGTTGTAGGCGTGGATTTCCTCCATCGTGACGTAGCCCTTCTTGTCCTTGTCGATGGCGCCGAAATGCTTCGCGACACCGGGCAGCCCGGCTTTCGCCTGATCGAGCGTCAGATGCCCGTCATGCGTGGTGTTCGCCTTGTCGAAGCGCTGCTGCAAGGTCATGCGCTTGGCGTGCGTCCGATGCGGCGTAGTCGCGGCCGAGGGCGCGGCGGCGCTGGGTGCCGGCATCGCCGGCTGCACGGCGGAGGGCTGCGAGGCCGCCGGCGCCGGTGCGGTCGAGGGCGTGGGGGAAGTGGTTTGCGCCTGGGCCTGGAAGGCCACCAGCGCGAGCACGGCAAAGGGAAGAGCAAAGCGCATCATCTGGATTCCTGTCATGGATGCCGCTCATGGGCGGCGCACTCTAGAGTGCGGCCGCAACCATGCCGCATGTCATATTTGTCATCGTTGCTCGGCGGCCAGCGCCTGTCGCACGATGGCCACAGCCTGCTCGATCCCCGCCCGGTCCACATCCAGATGCGTGCAGGCACGCGCGCGAAACTGCGTGGTCACGGAGATCGCCAGCCCCTCCCGCCGCACCCGCGCCGCGAGTTCTTCCGCCGTGATCCCGGCCCCGATCGTGTCGAAGAACACCAGGTTCGTCTCCGGCTCATCCACCGCGAGGCCGTCGATCTGCGCCAGCCCGCGCGCCAGCAGCCGGGCGTTCTCGTGGTCCTCGGCCAGCCGATCGACATTGTGGTCGAGCGCGTAAAGGCACGCCGCCGCGCACAGCCCGCCCTGACGCATCGAGCCGCCGAGCCGCTGCTTCCAGCGCCACGCCGCGTCGATGAACGCCTCCGAGCCGCACAGCACCGCGCCGAGCGGCGCGCCGAGCCCCTTGGTGAAATCGAGCCACACGCTGTCCATCCCCGCCGACATCTCGCGGGCGGGCACCCCGGCGGCGACCACGGCGTTCATCAGCCGCGCGCCATCCATATGCGTCGCCATGCCCTGCGCGTGCGCCGCCTCCGCCACCGCGTTCAACTTCTCCAGCGGCCACACCGAGCCGCTGCCCTGGTTCGAGGTCTGCTCGACCTCCACCAATGTCTGCGCCGGCGCGTAGCGGCTTTTCGCGCGGAACGCGGCGCGCAGCGTGTCGGCGTCGAACTGCCCGCGCTCGCCGCGCAACCCCGTCACCATCACGCCGGTCAGCGCCGCCCCCCCACCGCCCTCGCTGGTGATGATGTGCGCCCGTTCATGCGCCAGCACCTCGTCCCCCGCCCGGCAATGCGTCAGGATCGCAACCTGATTGCACATCGTCCCGCTCGGCAGGAACATCGCCGCCTCTTTCCCGAGCAGCGCCGCCATCCTGTCGCACAGCGCATGGACGGTGGGGTCGGTGCCGTACTGCTCGTCGCCGACCTCGGCGCGCATCATCGCCTCTTTCATGCCGGCCGACGGCTTGGTCTGCGTATCGGAGTAGAGGTTGACCCGCACCGGCGGCAGCGACGGGTCGGGACGCGGTGGAGCGAACATCGGCGGTTCTCCAATCAGTTTCGGGCGGCGGCTCGGGGCGCGATGGTGATTTCGTGCCCGCGGCACAGATCGATGCCGCTGTAGCGCGTCTCCTCCTGCTCGCCCAGGAAGGCCGCTTCCAGCGAAAAATCGCACCGGCCTGCACGCGGCAGCAACAGGTTGATATCGAGGCCGTCCGGCAGCACGTCGACACCCAGCACATCGGTCCCCCGTCCCGCCGCGGCGTCGAACAGATAGAGCCGTGCGATGGTAAGGCCCGAGCGGTTGCGGACCAGCACGAGGCCGGGCGGGATCGTGCCCGCCAGATCGCCGCTGGTGGTCCAGCCGGGCCGGACGCCGATGAAGTCGTTCCGGCACAGGTCGATGCCGCGGCGCTCCTCCGCCCCCTCATTGTCGAACACCACGCGCAAATCCGCCCGGCAGGCGCCGCCATAGCCGAGCCAGATATCGTCGCCCGCGGCAACCTGCCGTCCTTCCAGCCGCTCCCTGCCCCAATCCTCCGCACTCGACGGCGAGACGTAGATCTCGCGGATCGCGAGCGGCGACCAGTTGGCGACGGTAA
Source organism: Alphaproteobacteria bacterium (assembly GCA_017307285.1). Classification (GTDB taxonomy): domain Bacteria; phylum Pseudomonadota; class Alphaproteobacteria; order Acetobacterales; family Acetobacteraceae; genus JAFKFI01. Next base: position 2,699 of record JAFKFI010000038.1, read on the forward strand.
TGCCGGGCGGCGGCGCGCGGGGGCGGCTCGGCGCGGCCAATGCCGGCGCGGCGGACAGGAGAGCGAGATAGAGAAAGAGCCGAGCAATCGGAGCGGGCGCGCGGCGCATCGCCCGGCCCGGTCAGCCTTCGGCAGGCGCGGGCGGCCGACGCACCGCGAGCGTCGCCGCCGGCGGCCCGTACTTGTCCCGCGCGCGCTTGAGGAAGGCGTTCACCATCCGACGAACCGCCTCGTTGAACACCACGCCGATCGCCGCTTGCAGAATGCGGCTGCGGAACTCGAAATCGACGAAGAAATGCACCTCGCAACCGCGCGGATCGGGCGCGAACTCCCACTGGTTGTTCAGGTAGCGGAAGGGGCCATTCTCGTACCGGACCCTGACGCGCGATGGCCGGTCCAGCGTCACGCGGCTGGTGAAGCTCTCGCGAAACGGCCCGAAGCCGATGGTCAGATCCGCCACCAACTCTTTCTCCGTCCGGCTCCGAATGCGCGCCGCGACGCACCAGGGCAGGAACTCGGGGTACTGGTCGACATCGGCGACCAGGTCGAACAGCTGCTCGGGGCGGTAGGGAACGAGCTTGCGCTCGGCGTGCGTGGGCATCTCAGGCGGGCATGAGCCGCGCCTCGCGCGCTGCACGCAATTCGGCGAAATCCGCATCCGCATGATACGAGCTGCGCGTCAGCGGCGTCGCGGAGACCATCAGGAACCCCTTGGCCCGTGCCAGCGAGGCGTACTCGGCAAACTCCTCCGGTGTCACGAACCGATCCACCGCCGCGTGCTTCACGGTCGGCTGCAGATATTGGCCGAGGGTGAGGAAGTCGACATCGGCGATTCGCAGATCGTCCATCACCTGCATGACCTCGCCGCGTTGTTCGCCGAGCCCCACCATCATGCCGGATTTGGTGAAGATCGTCGGCGCCAGCTGCTTCACCCGGTCGAGCAGGCGCAAGGACTGGTAATAGCGCGCGCCGGGCCGAATGGTTGGATACAGCCGGGGCACGGTTTCGAGATTGTGGTTGAACACGTCCGGCCGAGCCGCGGCGATGGTCTCCGCCCCACCCGGCTTGCGCAGGAAATCCGGCGTCAGCACCTCGATCGTGGTGCCCGGCGCGGCTTGGCGCAGCGCGCCGATGACGGCGGCGAAATGCCCCGCCCCGCCATCCGGCAGATCGTCGCGATCCACCGAGGTGATCACCACGTGCTTGAGCCCGAGCTTCGCCACCGCGTCCGCCACCCGGTTAGGCTCATCGGCGTCGAGCGCGCCCGGCTGCCCGGTGCGGACGTTGCAGAAGCCGCACGCCCGGGTGCAGGTGTCGCCCATGATCATCATGGTGGCGTGGCGCTGCGACCAGCACTCGCCGATATTCGGGCAGGCCGCCTCCTCGCACACCGTGACGAGCCGGTTCTCGCGCATCAGCGCGCGGGTCTGATGATAGATCGGATGGGTCGGCGCCTTGACCCTGATCCAGGCCGGCTTGCGCTGGATCGGGTTGTCCGGCCGATGCGCCTTCTCGGGGTGCCGCAGCACCTGCGCACCGCCGCCGCGATGGTCGATCAGCACGCGAGTTGACATCGGTCGGTCCCAGCGGGTTGCGACGTAACGGCTTAGAAGTGGCGGGCGCGGAGGCGAGCGTCAACCCGCGCAGCCACCGGCTCAGAAGTGGATCGCCCGCCCATACGCCGCCAGCACCGCCTCGTGCATGGTCTCGCTGATCGTCGGATGCGGGAACACCGTGTTGATCAACTCCGCCTCGGTGCTCTCCAAGGTCCGGGCGATGGTATATCCCTGGATCATCTCGGTGACTTCCGCCCCAACCATGTGAGCGCCCAGCAGCTCCCCCGTCTTGGCATCGAACACCGTCTTCACCATGCCCTCCGGCTCGCCCATCGCGATCGCCTTGCCGTTGCCGATGAACGGGAATTTTCCCACCTTCACGTCATGCCCGGCCGCCTTCGCCGCCGCCTCGGTCAGCCCCACCGAGGCGACCTGCGGCCGGCAATAGGTGCATGCGGGAATGTTGCCGACATCGAGCGGATGCACGTCATTGAGCCCGGCGATCATCTCGACGCAGATCACCCCCTCGTGGCTCGCCTTGTGCGCAAGCCACGGCGGCCCGGCGAGGTCGCCGATCGCGTAGACGCCCGCCTCGCCGGTGCGGCCGTAGCCGTCCACCACGACATGCGTGCGCTCAACCTTCACCCCGGTCCCTTCCAGCCCGATATTCTCCACGTTGCCGACGATACCCACTGCGGAAATCACCCGGTCCACGGTGATTTCCTCGCCCTTGCCGCCGGCCTCGATCGTCACCGTGACGCTGTCGGCGTTCTTCTTCGCCCCCTTCACCAGCGCGCCGGTGTGGATCTTCATGCCCTGCTTCTCGAACGCCTTCCGCGCGAAGGAGCCGATCTCCTCGTCCTCGACCGGCAGGATGCGGTCCACCACCTCCGCCACCGTCACCTCGGCACCCATGTTGAGATAGAAGCTGGCGAACTCGATGCCGATGGCGCCCGAGCCGACCACCAGCAGCTTCTTCGGCATCCCCGGCGGCACCATCGCCTCCTTGTAGCTCCACACCAGCTTGCCGTCGGCTTCGAGGCCGGGAAGCTGGCGGGCGCGCGCACCCGTCGCGAGAATGATGTGCGGCGATTTCAGCGTCGCCACCGGCTTGCCGTCCTTCGCCACCGCCAGCGTGTTCTTGCCCGCGAGCTTGCCCTCGCCGTCGATCACCGTGACCTTGTTCTTGCGCAACAGATGCCCGACACCCGACGAAAGCTGCTTCGCCACCGCGCGCGACCGCTTCACCACGCTCGGCAGGTCGAAACGCGGATTGTCGGCGGCAAACCCGTAATCCTTGAGCGAGTGCAGCAGGTGATTGATCTCAGACGTCCGCAGCAGCGCCTTGGTCGGAATGCAACCCCAGTTGAGGCAGATGCCGCCGAGATGCTCGCGCTCGACCACCGCGGTCTTCATCCCGAGCTGCGCGCCCCTTATCGCCGCGACATAACCACCGGGACCGCCGCCGAGCACTATCAAGTCGAATTGTTGGTCGGGCATACGAGGCTCCTCGATCACTCGGCAGCGGGTTTGACGAATTGGCCGATTGTCGCCCGTTTGCGCACGCTGATGACTTCGACCCCGATCGGATTGCCCGCCGCGTCGAACTCGACGAAAACGCCGGGCGCCACCTCTTCGGCGCCGTCGTATTTCGCTCCCTCCGGCCCGAACTGGACATGCAGCACGTCGGCCTCGGGGTCGTAGTTCGTCCTGATCAATGCCTCGCTCCTCGGTCCCAATGCGCCGTGACGACGAAGATATCGGCACCTTCCGGTCGGTGAACAACCCGCAGCATCCGTCCGCCGAACGCGGCGATCGACTTGTACGAGCGGGTCAGTGACGGATCGCTGGAATCGGCTGCGACGCGGTCCGGCAGGGAAACCGCAGTCTCGATATACTCGAGGGTGATGCCGCGTCCTCCCATCTCGTCCGCGATGTGCTTACTCAGCTTTATCATCGCCCCGCTGGACTCTCAGGACGTCGGCTGACTTGCTAGTGCGACAAGCGCCTCGCCGCTCAATTCCTGCGGTATCCAGCGCAGCGGATTTGCCGCGCCGAGGCGGGCGTAGAAGGCGCGCGCCGGAGCGTTGTCCTCCAGCACCATCCATTCCAGCTTGCGGCACCCTTGCTCGCCCGCGATCCGCGCCAGCGCACGGAACATCGCGAGGCCGACACCGCGCCCACGGCAGGATGGATCGACGTAGATGTCCTCGATGAACAAATTGGGCCGGCAGGAGAAGCTGCGGAAAGTGTAGAACCAGAACGCGAACCCGATCAGCGACGCATCCCGATCCTCCGCCGCGGTCGCCACCAGCGCGTGCAGTCGAGGCACCGCGCCGAACAGCGCCGCGCCCAGAGCGGTTTCATCGGCGACCAACTCGTGCGACAGCTCCTCGTATGCTGCAAAGTCCCGCAACAGCCGCATGAGCGCGGGCAGGTCGCCCGGTTCGGCCAGCCGGATCACAGCATCAGGCTCAGCGGGTCCTCGACCACCACCTTGAACGCCGCGAGCCATTCCGCGCCGAGCGCGCCATCCACCACGCGGTGATCGACGCTCAGGGTGCACGTCATCATCGTGGCGATGGCGAGCTGGTCGTCCTTCACCACCGGGCGCTTCTGCGCCGCCGCGACGGCGAGGATCGCGGCCTGCGGCGGATTGATGATGGCGGCGAACTCCGACACGCCGTACATCCCCATATTGGAAATCGAGAAGCCGCCGCCCTGGAACTCCTCCGGCTTCAGCTTGCCGGCGCGCGCGCGCTCGATCAGGCCCTTCATCTCGTTGCTGATCGCCGCCAGCCCCTTCTGATCGGCGCGACGTAGGATCGGCGTGATGAGACCATCAGGGATCGAGACCGCAACGCTGATATCCACATCGTCGTACAGCACGATCGCGTCGTCGGTCCACGAGGCGTTGACCTTCGGCACCCGCCGTAAGGTGATCGCCGCCGCCTTGATGATGAGGTCGTTGACCGAAAGCCGGAACGCGCCCGGCCCATCCTTGGCGGATTTGGCGTTGAGTTCGCCGCGCAGCTTCAGCAGCGCGTCCAGCTCGACATCGATTGAGGCGTAGAAATGCGGGATCGTCCCCTTGGCCTCGACCATCCGACGCGCGACCACCTTGCGGATCGAATTGTTGGGAACGAGCTGGTGCGGCGCGGTGATCGGTGCGCTGGGCCGCGCCGCCGGGGTCGGAGCTGGAGTCTGGGACGGCGCGGTCGCCTCGGGCCTTGCGGCCGGGGCGCCCTTATGCGCCGCCTCGATATCCGCTTTGACGATGCGCCCGTTCGGTCCGCTGCCCTTCAGCGCACTGAGGTCGATGCCGGCCTGCTTGGCCATGCGGCGCGCCAGCGGCGAGGCGAAGATGCGCTCCTCGCCCTCGGCGTGGCCGTTGCCGGAACCACGCGGCGCGGGAGTCGGCGCAGGCGCGGCGGATGACGCGGGCACCGGCGAGGGAGTTTCCGCCTTCACATTGGAGGGCGGCGGCGCGCTCGGCGCCGGGCCGGACGGCACCGCCTCGCCCTCATCCACGAGAATCGCGATCGGCGCATTCACCTTCACGCCCTCGGTCCCGTCATCGACGAGAATCTTGCCGAGCACGCCCTCATCGACCGCCTCGACCTCCATTGTCGCCTTGTCAGTCTCGATCTCGGCGATCACGTCGCCCGCCTTGATCGTCTCGCCCTCTTTCTTCAGCCAGCGCGCCAGCGTGCCCTCGGTCATTGTCGGGCTCAGCGCCGGCATCAGGATGTTCGTCGCCATGTCGCGGCCCCCTCAGACGATCTTGCGCACCGCGTCCACCACCCATTCGGGCTGCGGCAGCGCGAGCTTTTCCAGATTGGCGGCGTAGGGCAGTGGCACGTCCACGCCATGCACCCGCACCGGCGGCGCGTCGAGCCAGTCGAAGCAGTTCTCCACGATCTGCATGGCGACCTCCGCGCCGATGCCGGCGAACGGCCAGCCTTCCTCCACCGACACCACGCGGTTGGTCTTCTTCACGCTCTCGACGATCGTGGCGGCATCGAACGGCCGCAGCGAGCGCAGATTGATAACCTCCGCGCTGATCCCCTGCTCGGCCAGCGCCTCCGCCGCCTGCATCGCCACGCCGACCATGATGCTGAACGCCACGATGGTGACGTGCTCGCCTTCGCGCTCCACCTTCGCCCGCCCGATCGGCACGATGAAATCCTCGTCGGTGGGGCACTCGAAATGCTGGCCGTAGAGAATTTCGTTCTCCAGCACGATCACCGGGTTGGGATCGCGGATCGCCGAGCGCAGCAATCCCTTGGCATCGGCCGCCGACCACGGCGCCACCACCTTCAGCCCCGGCACATGCGAGTACCACGAAGCGTAGCATTGGCTATGCTGCGCCGCGACGCGCGACGCCGCGCCATTCGGGCCGCGAAACACGATCGGGCAGCCCATCTGCCCGCCCGACATGTACAGCGTCTTGGCCGCCGAATTGATGATCTGGTCGATCGCCTGCATGGAGAAATTGAAAGTCATGAACTCGACGATCGGCCGCAGCCCGGTCAGCGCCGCCCCCACCGCCATGCCGGTGAAACCATGCTCGGTGATCGGCGTATCGATCACCCGCCGCGCCCCGAACTCCTCGAGCAGGCCCTGACTGATCTTGTAGGCGCCCTGGTATTGCGCGACCTCCTCGCCCATCAGGAACACGTTCGGGTCGCGCCGCATCTCCAGCGCCATCGCGTCGCGCAACGCCTCGCGCACGGTGATCGACTTCGTCGGCCCCCAATCCTTCTCGGGCGCGGGCGCCGCCTCCGCGGCCGGCGCGCGACGCTCCGCCGCCCGGTCAGCAACCGCCGTATGGTCCTCCGCCTCCGCGGCGACCTTGGGCGGCGCGGGAGCCTCCTTCTGCGGCGCCTCTACGTCGCCGACACCCTCGCCGTCGGCCGCGAGCACCGCGATCGGCGTGTTGACCGGCACGCCCTCGGTGCCCTCGTCGATCAGGATGCGGGCGAGCTTGCCCTCGTCCACCGCCTCGACCTCCATCGTCGCCTTGTCGGTCTCGATCTCGGCGATCACGTCGCCCGCGCGCACGTCGTCGCCGACCTGCTTGAGCCAGCGCGCGAGCTTCCCCTCGGTCATGGTCGGCGAGAGAGCCGGCATCAGGATCTGCGTCGACATCGCGCTCACGCCTCCAGCAGCACGTCGGTGTAGAGCTCCGACGGCTCGGGCTCCGGGCTCGACTGCGCGAAATCGGCGGCGTCCTGCACCACGCGCTTCACCTCGTCGTCGACCGCCTTGAGCGCCGCCTCGTCCACGCCGAGCTCCGCCAGCCGATGCCGCGCGCTTTCGATGCAGTCGCGCTCGGTACGCATCTTCTGCACCTCCTCGCGCGTGCGATACTTCGCCGGGTCCGACATCGAGTGGCCGCGATAGCGGTAGGTCTTCACCTCGAGCAGGAACGGCCCCTTGCCGGCGCGGCAATGCGCGACGGCCGCCTCCGCCGCCTCCTTCACCGCGATCACGTCCATGCCATCGACCTGCTGGCCGGGAATCCCCCAGGCCGCGCCATTCTGCGACAAATCCCGCGACGCCGAGGCGCGGTCGACGCTCGTGCCCATGCCGTACTTGTTGTTCTCGATGACGTAGACCACCGGCAGCTTCATCAGCGCGGCGAGATTGAAGCTCTCGAACACCTGGCCCTGGCTCGACGCACCCTCGCCGAAATACGTCACGCTCACCCGGTCGGTCTCGCGGTACCAGTTGGCGAAGCCGAGCCCCGTGCCGAGGCTGACCTGCGCGCCGACGATGCCGTGGCCGCCGTAGAAATTCTTCTCCTTGCTGAACATGTGCATGGAGCCGCCCTTGCCGTGCGAGTAGCCGGTCGCGCGCCCCGTCAGCTCCGCCATCACGCCGCGCGCCTCCATGCCGGTCGCCAGCATGTGCCCATGATCGCGATATGAAGTGATCACCTGGTCGCCTTCGGACAGCGCCATCTGCACGCCGACGACGACCGCCTCCTGGCCGATATACAGATGGCAGAATCCGCCGATCAGCCCCATGCCGTAGAGCTGGCCGGCCTTCTCCTCGAAACGCCGGATCAGCAGCATGTCGTGATACGCGCGCAGCAGCTGATCTTTGCCGATTGTGCGCTGCTTGCTCGCCGACTGCGCCTTGCTGGCTGCTGGCTGGGTCTTGCCCCTCGGCCGCTTCCTGGTCTCCGTCGCCTGCGCCATTGATTGCCCCCGCGATGACCCGCCCCGAACACGGCAGAATTAGCCTCGCGGTCACGGCACAGCAAGGAACCGGGGCGAAATCCGTGTTGTTGCAATGCGGTAGGGAAAGTTAACCGAATTCTGGTTAACCGCTTGGCGCGGGTAGTTCGGGGGCGAACCAGAAGCCGAGGAGTTGCGCGCCGACCGGCGCTTCAATTCTCTTTGTATCGTTCGGGCCGCTGCCTTCGCACTGAAATTTCGGCCGGTCCAATCAGAACAGCCGGTCCTTCGGACCATAGGGAACGATGATATCGTTCGGGTCGGCGATGTTCAGCATTGCTCGGGCACGCTCGTCGAGCGTGTCGCGGTCGATATGCTGGTTGCGCAGACCCGAGACGCGATGTTCCCACGCATCTTTTTCCTTGTCTGCGCGAACCAGGTCGGCTTGCGCCTGACGCAACAGATCCTGCCGATGCGCGTAGGACTTCAGGCCGCGGTCGCCCTGCGTCACGTTCCATACGAAATACGCGACCAGCGCCAGAAAGATCGAGGGGGCGACCATGCCCCTCGCCTTGCGCTTCACCGTCCGCCCGAATGCCAAGCCCGCCTCCCGAATCACACGCGGCGAATACTACACGATGCTCGCCCAGCCGTGAACGAATTGCCGCGAAGATGTCCGCTTCTGGCCACGTTTCATGGGTTTCTTCCCCATGACGGCAGACCAGACAGCCGTGAAGGAGATAGGACATGAAGGCACGATCGATCCTGCTGGCCGCCGCCGGCGCGCTGGCGGTGACGGGCCTCGCCGCCCCGGCTTTTGCCCAGCCCTACGACCGCGATTGGCACCACGACCGCGACCATTGGCGCGGCCCCGAGTGGCACCAGCATTACGAGCGCTACTACCCGCCGCGCGGCTACTACGCGCCACCGCCGCCCGTGGTGTACGCGCCGCCCCCAGCCTACTACGCGCCGCCGCCACCCGTGGTCTACGCCAGCCCCGGCATAACCTTCGGCATCACCATTCCGTAGCGGTTTAGCGGCGCAGAATGGTCCGGCCGGCATAGCGCGCCGCCGGACCAAGCGTCGCCTCGATGCGGATAAGCTGGTTGTACTTCGCCGTCCGATCGCTGCGCGCCAGGCTGCCGGTCTTGATCTGGCCGCAATTCGTGGCAACCGCGAGGTCAGCGATGGTGGAATCCTCGGTCTCGCCAGAGCGATGGCTCATCACCACGCGAAAGCCCGCGCGCTGCGCCAGCTCGACGGTCTCCAGCGTCTCGCTGAGCGTGCCGATCTGATTGACCTTCACCAGGATCGCGTTGGCCGTGCCGCTCTCGATGCCACGCCGCAGCCGCTCCGGGTTGGTGACGAACAGATCATCGCCGACCAGCTGCACCTTCGCACCCAAAGCGTCGGTCAGCAGCTTCCAGCCCTCCCAATCGTCCTCCGCGCAGCCATCCTCGATCGAGGCGATCGGATAGCGGCTGACCAGCTCCTCGAGGTAGCGCACCATGCCCGCAGCATCGAGGCTGCGCCCCTCGCCCTCCATCTCGTATTTGCCGTCGCGGTAGAACTCCGTCGCGGCACAGTCGAGCGCGAAGGTGACATCCTCGCCCGGCCGATAACCCGCCGCCTCGCAGGCGCGGGCGATGAAAGCAAGCGCCTCGTCGGCGGATTTGAGATTCGGCGCAAAGCCGCCCTCGTCGCCGACATTGGTGTTGTGGCCGGCGTCGTGCAGGCCCTTCTTCAACGTCGCGAAAATCTCGGCGCCCATCCGCACTGCGTCGGCCACCGTGCCGGCCGCGACGGGCTGGACCATGAACTCCTGAATATCGATCGGATTGTCGGCGTGCCGGCCGCCGTTCACGATGTTCATCGTCGGCACCGGCAAGGTGCGCGCATAGACGCCGCCGACATACCGATACAGCGGCACGCCAAGCTCCGCCGCCGCTGCCTTCGACACCGCGAGCGAGACGCCGAGGATCGCATTGGCACCGAGCCGCGACTTGTTCGGCGTGCCGTCGAGATCGATGAGGATGTCGTCGAGCTTGCCCTGCTCGAACGGGTCCATCCCGCCGATCGCGTCGAAGATTTCCCCCTCGACATTGCCGATCGCCTGCCGCAC
>JAFKFI010000180.1 GCA_017307285.1 Alphaproteobacteria bacterium
TCTGGGCGGCAGCCGCAGGATGTCGGGCAGCACGTAAGGGGAGAGCTTGCGCCACAACGGCCGCAGGATCCTTCCCGCCTGCGGTGCCGCGGCGAGGAAGGCCCGCATCTCGGGATCTTCCAGCAGCGCCTGCAGGTGGCTGAACATCCGCAGCCCGAACTCGGTTAGCAGCACCGGACCCGGCGGGATCGCCGGCGCCCGGCGCGCCGGCTTCGCGCCCTCAATGGTGCCCTCGGCCGTCGCGCCCTCGATCGTGCCATCGGCAACCGCCTGTCCGCCGGCCTGCCGAGGGGCGGGGCTGCGGCGCGGTGCGGTGGCCAGCGTGCCGGCGAGGAAGCGCGCGTGCAGGACGGCGAAGCGCCGCTGCGTCGCCGTCAGATAATCGAACAGCCGGAGGAACAGCGGCGCCACCGCCACGGCATTCCCATCCACCCGCATCTGGCGCAGCGAGAAGGTCTCGCCCAGCGCCCGCTTCACCGCTCCGATGAACCCCGCAAAGCGCGGCACCAGGCCGGAAGGAGGGGAGGAGGACAGAGTGGGGCTCATGACCGGGAGATCCTGCAGTTAGTTAGTTATCGCGTCAACTCCCAAATGCACCTGCTCCGTCATCCCGGCCCGTGAAGCCCGCGACTCGTCGCGCCTCCGTTCCGGCACCACGCCTAATAGTAGTACCGATAGGGGTGATAGTAGTGATAGCGCGGATAGTACGCGGGTACGACGACACAGCCGGACAATGCCAGCACCACGCCGATCGCGCCGACCACCCGCACCGCCGAAAGCCATCTGGTTCGCATCGCTGACACTCCTCTGCGGCGGATCAACCAACTGGATGAACACGGCCGCAATGCGCCCGATGCGTGACCGAATGTGACGCCCAGACGCAGGTGACGCCTAGATGCGCGCCAGCACGAATCCGGCCCAGGTGAACGACAAGCACAGCAGCACCGACGCGAGGGCGTAGAAGGCGGCCGAGCCCATCTCGCCCGCCTGCAACAGCTCCAATGTCTGCAAGCTGAACGACGAGAAGGTGGTGAACCCGCCGCACACGCCGGTCATCAGAAAAATCCGCAAATCGGGGTGCCACGCCACCCGTTCGGGCGTGAGCGTAAGCCCGGCTACCAGCCCGATCACGAAAGAGCCGAGCACGTTGATGAGCAAGGTGCCCCAGGGAAAGCGCGGGCCGGTCAGCCAAGCCATCGCGCCGGTTAGCCAGAACCGCGCCATGCTGCCGAGCGCCCCGCCCACAGCCACCCAGAAATAGGTCAGGGCCCGCTCTCCTGCTTTCTGTCCCGCATCTTGCGGCAGCCAAGCACGAGCGGGAAGCCGCTAGCGCGACACGCGCCCGCCTTGCGCAGCTCGCATAGCGATTCATCTGGTAGGTTATAGTAACGCACCTTACTATCACCCTCGCTTAGCAAGGTGAGCACGTGCCCAATTTTGACCGCGACCTCCTGTTTTTGATCCACGACGTGGCGCGGCTGCTCCGCGTGGATGCCGACAAGCGTGCTCGGGCGCACGGCATGACCCGCGCGCAATGGGCCATCCTGATCTGGCTGGAGCGCCAGGCCGGACTTTCGCAAAAGGAATTGGCGGAAATCCTCGAGGTCGAGCCGATCACCGTCGCCAGGCTGATCGACCGTCTTCAGGCGCGCGGCATGGTGGAGCGCCGACCGGACCCGAAGGATCGCCGCATCTGGCGCCTGCATCTGCGCCCTCCCGCTCTCGCCGTGCTCGGCGAGATCGACGAACAGCGCGCCGCGATCACCGAACTGGTCACTCATGGGATCGAGCAGGATTCCCTGCGGTGCACCACCGACACATTGCTGCAGATGAAGGAGCGGCTGAGCGCCGAGGCGCGCGCGCCCAGACGGGCGGAGCCCAGGGCGGAGCGCCCGACGGAGCCGGCCTCCAAGGGTCGCACCGGGCCGGCCTTTGCCGTCGCGAGGGAGGCGGTCTGATGTCGTCCACCACCCACGGCTCCGCGC
>JAFKFI010000039.1 GCA_017307285.1 Alphaproteobacteria bacterium
CCGACATCGTCATGCCGTCGCTCGAGGGCATAGGCTATGAACTCGTGCGTGTCGCCGTGTCGGGTAAGGATCGGCCGGTGGTGCAGATCATGGCCGACCGCGCCGACGGCGGGCAGATTTCCGTGGACGATTGCACGGCGATCAGCCACGCGCTGGGTGCGGTGCTCGACGTGGCCGATCCGCTGCCCGGAGCGTGGAACCTGGAGATCAGCTCCGCCGGCATCGACCGGCCGCTGACCCGGGCGAAGGACTGGAACCGCTTCGCCGGCCATCGCGCCCGCGCCGAGACCGAGATGCCGGTGGACGGCCGCAAGCGGTTCTCCGGGATCGTGCTCGGCGCCGATGCCGAGCACGCGCGGTTGCGGCTCGACGACGGCTCCGAGGTATCACTTCCTCGTGATCATCTGCGCCGCGCTCGTCTTGTGCTGACCGACGCGTTGATCGAAGCGACCGCCAATTCACCCCGAACCAACTGAGCCGTCCCAACCGAGAGGCCCGATCATGGATACCGCCATCGCCCGCCCCGAACTGCTCCTCGTGGCCGACGCCGTCGCGCGGGAGAAGACCATCGACCGCGAGGAGGTGCTGGAGGCGATGGAGCAGGCCATCCAGAAGGCCGGCCGCGCCAAATACGGGCACGAGAAGGACATTCGCGCGACCATCGACCGCAAGACCGGCGATGTCCGCCTCTCGCGCTGGACCGAGGTGGTCGAACCCGCCGAGGGCGACGCGGTGGAGAACGAGGAAACGCAGATCCCGCTTCGGATCGCCCGCAAGTTCCAGCCGGAGATCAATGTCGGCGAATTCATCGTCGACCCGCTGCCGCCGATCGATTTCGGCCGTATCGCCGCCCAGACCGCCAAGCAGGTCATCGTTCAGCGCGTGCGCGAGTACGAGCGCAAGCGGCAATTCGACGAGCACAAGGACCGCGTCGGCGAGATCATCAACGGCGTGGTCAAGCGCACCGAGTACGGCAACCTGATGGTGGAGCTCGGCCGGGCGGAGGCGCTGCTGCGCCGCGACGAGCTGATCCCGCGCGAGAGCTTCCGCAACGGCGACCGGGTGCGCGCGTACATCTATGATGTGCGTGAGGAGCCGCGTGGGCCGCAGATTTTCCTCAGCCGCACGCATCCAGGCTTCCTGGCGAAGCTGTTCGCCCAGGAGGTGCCGGAGATCTACGATGGCATCATCGAGATCAAGGCGGTGGCGCGCGACCCCGGCAGCCGCGCCAAGATGGCCGTGATCTCCCGCGATTCCTCGATCGATCCGGTCGGCGCCTGCGTCGGAATGCGCGGGTCGCGCGTGCAGGCCGTCGTGCAGGAGCTGCAGGGAGAAAAAATCGACATCATTCCGTGGTCGCCGCAGGCCGCGACCTTCGTGGTCAACGCGCTGGCGCCGGCCGAGGTGACGAAAGTGGTGATGGACGAGGAGGCTGGCCGGGTTGAAGTGGTGGTGCCGGACGACCAACTGAGCCTCGCCATCGGCCGCCGGGGGCAGAACGTCCGGCTGGCGAGCCAGCTCACCCGCTGGGATATCGACATCCTGACTGAGGCCGAGGAGAGCGAGCGGCGCCAGGAGGAATTCCGCCGGCGCAGCGGATTGTTCGTCGAGGCGCTCGACGTGGACGACGTGATCGCGGGCCTGCTGGTCACGGAGGGCTTCACCACCGTCGAGGAACTTGCCTTCGTGCCGGAAGATGAGCTTGCGTCGATCGAGGGTTTCGACGAAAGCGTGGCCGCGGAGCTGATCCGTCGTGCCGGGGCGTTCCTCGAGAAGCGCGACAACGAGTTGAACGAAAGGCGTATGGAGATGGGCGTGAGCGATGACGTCGCCGCCATCGAGACATTGACACCGGCGATGCTGGTGGCGCTCGGCGAGAAGGGCGTGAAGACGCTCGACGACCTTGCCGACCTTGCCTCCGACGAGCTGATCGAGATTGTCGGTGCCGACAATATGGATGAGGACACCGCGAACAGCGTCATCATGACGGCGCGTGCGCATTGGTTCGAGGGCGACGAGGCGGCGGTGCAGGAGGCGCATCACGACTGACGCCGACATCACCGGCACTGCAATCGCATCGGGCGCGGAGGAGGACGAGGCAGAGGAAACCGGTCCGCTGCGGCGCTGTATCGTCACCCGCGAGCGCCTGGGCAAGGAGCGGATGATCCGCTTCGTGCTCGGCCCCGCCACGGACGGCAAGCCGCGCGTGCTGGTGCCCGACATTGCCGCAGACCTGCCCGGGCGGGGAATCTGGTTGAGTGCGCGGAGGGATGTGTTAGAAACCGCGCGCGCCCAGGGCTCATTGGCGAGAGCCTTTGCCAGGGCGGCCCGCGGTCCGGTCACGGTGCCCCCCGACCTCACCTCCGTTCTGCAGGCAGCCTTGGTCCGGCGGATCGGCGAGCTTCTTGGGCTCGCGCGCCGTGCGGGCCAGGCGGTGGCCGGCTTTCAGAAGGCGCGGGAGTGGCTGCGCGCGGGTCGGGCGGGGCTGGTGCTTCAGGCCGCCGATGGCAGCGCCGACGAACGGACGCGCTTCCTCTCGGGAGCCGAACCGGGGCTACGGGTATTCGCTCCGCTGCCCGCCGAGGCGCTCGGGCGGATATTCGGCCGCGACCATGCGGTTCATGTCGTGGTAGCGCCGGGGCGCCTAGCCGAGGCGCTGGCGATCGAGGCGGGACGGCTGGCGGGACTGGTTGGGTTGGGTGCTTCCGGCGGCGGCGCGGCCGGGGATGGCGAGTTGAACAAGCGGACGGGTGCATGAGCGAAGGCAGCGATCAGGACACGGGTAAGGGCCGGCTTTCCTTGCGACCCGCCGGGCGCATGGAGGTTGGCCGGACCGTGGATGCCGGCTCCGTCCGGCAGAGTTTCAGCCACGGCCGGTCCAAGGTGGTGCAGGTCGAGGTGGGCAAGAAGCGCGCGCCGGTGCCAGGCCACCCGCCCGCGACCGGCGGGGCGGCTCCTGGTGAGCGGCAGGCACGCCCCGGCGGGGCGCCGGCGGCGCCGAGCGCCCGCGGCTCCAGTGGCGGGCGGGGTGGCACGTCCGGGCCTGTGCGGGCGCTGACTGCGACCGAGCTCGCGGCCCGCCAGCGGGCGCTTGCCGACCAGCAGCGCGAGAATGCGCGGCGTGAGGCCGAGCGGCGCGAACAGGAGAAGATCTCGATTCTCTCCGCCGCCGAGGAGGCGCGCAAGCGGNCTTCGACATAGCCGTCGAGGGGGAAGCCGGCCAGAGGGCCGAGGCCGAGGAGGCGGCGCGTCAGGCCGCCGAGGAGGCGCAGCGCCAGACGGCGATCGCCACCGCGGCCGCCGCTCCGGCTCCGGCACCAGCCCGTGCAGAGGAAGCGCGCCGTCGCCCGGCGCCGACGCCGGCGCCCGGCGCCCCGGCGGTGCCGAGCGAGACGCTGCGGCTGCGCACCGGCCGCGCCGGGGAGGAGGAGGACGAGGCTCGTCCGGTCCGTCGCCCTGGCGGACTCGGCTTGCCGCCGCGCAAGCCCGCCGTGGTCGCGCCGAAGAAGGGGGCGGACGACCGCCGCCGTGCCGGCCGCATCGATGTGCAGGCTGCTATTGAAGGCGAGGACGAGCGCGTCCGCAGCCTGGCCTCGGTCCGTCGTCAACGTGAGCGCGAACGGCGCCAGGCCGAGCTGGAGCGTCTGCGCTCCGATCAGGTGAAAGTCGTGCGCGACGTTATTCTCCCCGACACGATCACGGTGCAGGAGCTGGCCAACCGCATGGCCGCCCGTACGCCGGAGGTCATCAAGGCGCTGATGAAGCTCGGCGTGATGGCGACCGTCACGCAGACGCTGGACGCCGACACCGCCGAGCTGGTGGTGCAGGAATTCGGCCACCGCCCCCGCCGCGTCTCGGAGAGCGACGTGGAGATCGGGCTTGAGGGCGCCGTCGACACCGAGGCCGAGCTGGAGCCGCGGCCGCCGGTCGTCACCATCATGGGCCATGTCGACCACGGCAAGACGAGCCTGCTCGACGCGCTGCGCGCCACGGACGTCGCGGCGGGCGAGGCTGGCGGTATCACCCAGCATATCGGCGCCTATCAGGTGGAGCTGGACTCAGGCCAACAGATCACCTTCATCGATACGCCGGGCCACGAGGCGTTCACCGCCATGCGGGCGCGCGGCGCCTCCGTCACCGACATCGTGGTGCTCGTCGTCGCCGCCGATGACGGCGTGATGCCGCAGACCGTCGAGGCGATCCGCCATGCCAAAGCGGCGGACGCGCCGATCATCATTGCCATCAACAAGATGGACAAGGCCGACGCCAACCCTGATCGCGTTCGCAACGAGCTGCTGAGCCACGACATCGTGGTGGAGAAGCTCGGCGGCGAGACGCAGGACGTGGAGGTCTCGGCGACGGCTAGGACGGGGCTCGACAAGCTCGAGGAGGCGATTCTCCTGCAGGCCGAGATCCTCGACCTCAAGGCCAACCCCGATCGCGCGGCCGAGGGCACCGTCGTCGAGAGCCGCCTCGATCGCGGTCGCGGTCCCGTCGCGACGGTGCTCATCCAGAAGGGCACGCTGTATCAGGGCGACATCGTGGTGGCCGGCGCCGAATGGGGCCGCGTGCGCGCGATGCTCGACGATAAGGCGCAGCCGCTGAAATACGCCCCGCCGTCCACGCCGGTCGAAATCCTTGGCCTCTCGGGCGTGCCCTCCGCCGGCGAGCCGCTCGTTGTGGTGGAGGTGGAGAGCCGCGCGCGCGAGATTACCGAGTTCCGCGCCCGCAAGCTGCGCGAGAGCGCTGTCGCGGGCAACGTCGCGGCGCGTGGCACCTTGGAGCAGATGCTGTCGCGCATCGTCGCCGGCGAGCAGAAAGAGGTCGCCGTCGTCATCAAGGCCGACGTGCAGGGCAGCGCCGAGGCGATCGCCGCCACGGTGGTGAAGCAGGCACACGAGGAGGTGCGGGTGCGCGTGCTGCACAGCGCGGTGGGCCAGATCACCGAGAGCGACATTCAGCTCGCCAAGGCGTCGAACGCCGTGGTGGTGGCGTTCAACGTGCGCGCCACCAGCCAGGCGCGCGACATGGCGCAGCGCGATGGCGTGGATATCCGCTATTACTCGATCATCTACGACGTCGCCGATGACATCGAGAAGCTGGTGCGCGGCAAGGTGGCGCCCAAGGCGCGCGAGAAGTTCCTCGGGTACGCCGAGGTGCGCGCGGTGTTCAACATCACCAAGGTCGGCAAGGTCGCCGGCTGCATGATCACCGAGGGCGTGGTGCGGCGCGGTGCGGGTGTGCGGGTGCTGCGAGACAACGTGGTGATCCACACCGGCGAGCTGTCGCAGCTCAAGCGCTTCAAGGACGACGTGCGCGAGGTGGCGCGCGGCTATGAGTGCGGTCTCTCCTTCGCCAACTTCCACGATCTCCAGGAAGGCGACGTGGTGGAGTGCTACGAGACCGAGATGGTGCCAGGGTGAGGATGGAGACGTGAAGAAGCGCGGGCTTGCCGACGCCGCGCCATCGCAGCGGCAACTGCGTGTCGCCGAGGAGGTCCGCCATGTGTTGGCGGACCTTTTCGCTCGTACCGACTTCCGCGACCCGGAGCTCGCTGGCGAGCACATCACCGTCACCGAGGTGCGGATCAGCCCGGACCTCAAGCATGCGACTGCCTTTGTCGCCCGGCTGGGCCGCCCGGATGTCGACGCGCTGTTGCCGGCGCTGAAGCGGGCAATGCCCTTCCTGCGCGCCAACGTGGCGCACGCGCTAAGGCTGAAGTTCGTCCCCGACCTCTCGTTCCAGCCCGACACCGCACTGGAATATGCGACCAAGATCGACCGTCTGCTGCATTCGCCGGAAGTCGAGCGGGATTTGGAGAAGCCGCGGTGAGCGTAACGGCGCGACCGCGGGCGGCCGCTGTATCGGCTGATGCGGTCATCGATTTGCTTCGGGCGCACGAGCCCGAGCTGCGGGAGGCCGGAATCCAGCACCTCTCGCTGTTCGGTTCCGTCGCGCGCGGCGCGGCGAACGCGGATAGCGACGTCGATCTTGCCGCCGAGCTTCGGCCGGACGCCAGCATTGGCCTGCTCGGGCTTGCGGCACTCGAACGGCGGCTTGGCGAAATCCTAGGCTGCCCGGTCGATCTTTTCGCGGAACCGGTTGAGAAGCAGCGTTTGCGGGCGAGGATAGACCGGGACCGGCAGCGTGCCTTCTAGGCACGATCCGCTCGACTGCCTCGCCGACATTCTGGAAAACGTTGAGCGCATCGAGGCATATGTGGCCGGGTTGGATCGGAACGCCTTCGAGCGCGACGGTCGGACACGAGATGCCGTCGAACGCTGCCTGGAACGCATCTGCGAGGCCGCGTTCCGGCTCGGCGACGCGGCGCCCAAACTCGTGCCGGACCAACCTTGGCCTGACATTCGCGGTCTCGGCAATCGGCTTCGCCATGCCTACGACAGGATCAATCTAGATGTGATCTGGAATGCTGTTCGCAGCGAAGTGCCGAAACTCGCAGCTGACGTGCGGCTCGCATTGCAGCGCCTGCAGCATGATAGCGGGCGATCGGAGATCTGAACAATATGCGCCGCAAACGCGGCCGGCCGCTGGACGGCTGGCTTATCATCGACAAGCCCCCTGGGCTGACCAGTACCGATGTGGTGAACCGCGTCCGCCGCGCCTTCGATGCGCAGAAGGCGGGGCATGGCGGGACGCTCGATCCCCTCGCGACCGGCGTGCTGCCGATCGCCTTCGGGGCGGCGACCAAGACCGTGCCCTATGTGATGGACGGTACCAAGGTGTACCGTTTCTCGCTCCGTTTCGGCGAGGCGCGGGATACCGACGACGCCGACGGGCAAGTTGTCGCTACGTCAGACGTGCGGCCGTCGGACGCGGAGATCACTGCCACGCTATCGGCGTTCCGGGGCGATATCATGCAAATCCCGCCCGTCTTCTCCGCGGTGAAGGTGGCAGGCGAGCGGGCCTACGACATGGCCCGCGAAGGGCGGGCACCGGTGCTTGAGCCGCGTCCGGCGCGGGTCGACCGATTCGAGCTGGTCGATCGGCCAAGTGCCGATCTCGGGGTGTTCGAGGTGCAGTCTGGCAAGGGCGTCTACATGCGCAGCCTGGCGCGCGACCTCGCCGCGGCGTGCGGGACGCTCGGCCACGTCGCGGCGTTGCGCCGGTTGCGGGTCGGACCCTTCATGGAAGGAAAGGCGATTCCGCTGGACAAACTGGCGCGTGGGGAGGATACCCCGCCCGCTTCCCCGGACCTTCTGCTCCCGGTCGCGACCGCGCTGGCCGACATCCCGGCGCTGGCCTTGACCGAGACGGAGGCCTCCGGCCTTTCGCATGGCCAGGCGATCAGCCTGGTCGCGCTGATGGGCCGCATTCCACGGGCGGCCGACCCCGATGGCGGGTTGGCGCGCGCTATGGCGGGGAGCCGCGTGATCGGGCTGTGCCGGCTGCAGGATGGCTGGCTGAAGCCCGAACGGCTCCTCTGAGACGCAATCTCCGAGCGCCCGCGCGTCCTTAGAACCCAAGAACGGAGAACAATTCCGATGTCGACGACCGCGGAGCGCCGTGCGGCGCTCGTTTCCGAATACGGCAGCAAGCCTGGCGATACCGGCAGCCCCGAGGTTCAGGTGGCACTCATGACCGAGCGCATCCTCTACCTCACCGAGCATCTCAAGACCCACGCGAAGGATTTCCACTCGCGGCGCGGCCTGCTGATGCTGGTCGGCCGCCGCCGGCGCCTGCTCGACTACCTCAAGGCGAAGGACAACACACGCTATACCACCCTGATCGGGCGGCTGAATCTGCGGCGTTAGTCCTGAACTGGCCGGCACCCGTCCCCATATGACGGGCGCCGGCGATACCCCCGCGTCATGGTGGCGCGGGGCATTGCCCGGGGCCGTGCGAGCCCCAGCGCCGCGATGGCGGCGGACGACAGAACGCCGATCCGGCAACCCGAAGGCGGGAGCCGCGACGGCGTTTCCGGCCACATGGCCCGCGGCTGCGCCCCGGCGTAGCCCCCGGGTTCCGGCGCAGCCGCGCCGCGATCCCGGTCCATGCCGCCCGAGACGCCGTTTTCCGCCGGGACGATCGGATCGCATTCGTGCAGCCCGTCCGCGTCGCGCATCCCGAAGGAACGACAAACAGGATGTTCAACTATTTCCGCAAGGAACTCGACTGGGGCGGCCGCAAGCTGATCCTGGAGACCGGCAAGATCGCGCGGCAGGCCGACGGCGCCGTGCTGGCCCGCTACGGCGACACCATCGTGCTTTGCACGGCGGTCGGCGTGCGCTCCACCAAGCCGGGGCAGGACTTCTTCCCGCTGACGGTGAACTACCAGGAGAAGGCCTTCGCCGCCGGCAAGATCCCCGGCGGGTTCTTCAAGCGCGAGGGGCGTCCGTCCGAGAAGGAAATTCTCGTCAGCCGCCTGATCGACCGGCCGATCCGTCCGCTTTTCCCCGAGGGCTTCCGCAACGAGGTGCAAGTGGTGGCGACGGTGCTGAGCCATGACCTCGAGAATGATCCCGACATCGTCTCGATGATCGGCTGCTCGGCGGCGCTCACGCTCTCTGGCATTCCTTTCTTCGGCCCGGTCGGCGCGGCGCGGGTCGCCTACAAGAACGGCCAATACCTGCTGAACCCGACGCTTGCCGATATGGAGGGCACCGAGCTCGATCTCGTTGTCGCCGGCACCGCCGAGGGCGTGCTGATGGTCGAGAGCGAGGCGCAGGAGCTCACCGAGGAGGTGATGCTCGGCGCGGTGAATTTCGGGCACCAGGCGTTCCAGCCGGTGATCCAGGCGATCATCGAGCTCGCCGAGCGCGCCGCCAAGGAGCCGTGGACCCTGCCGGAGCCCAGCGAGGAGCAGCAGGTGCTGGCGGCGCGGGTCGATGCGCTGGCTCGCGGGCCGCTGGCCGAGGCCTATCGCGAGCGCCAGAAGCTGGTGCGCCAGGAGAAGGTCGGCGCCGCCAAGAAGGAGGCCGCGACGGCGCTCGCCAGCGAGGGGCTGGATGCCGAGAAGGCGAAGGGTCTGCTCAAGGACCTCGAAGCCGACATCGTGCGGAACGCCATCCTCGATACCGGTCTGCGCATCGACGGCCGCGACACCCGCACGGTGCGGCCGATCATCGCCGAGGTCGGCGTGCTGCCGAGGGCGCACGGCTCGGCGCTGTTCACGCGCGGCGAGACGCAGGCCCTCGTGGTGGCAACGCTTGGCACTGGGCAGGACGAGCAGACCATCGACGCGCTCGCCGGCGACTACCGCGAGAACTTCATGCTGCACTACAATTTCCCGCCGTATTCGGTGGGTGAGGCTGGCCGCATGGGCTCGCCGGGGCGGCGCGAGATCGGCCACGGCAAGCTCGCCTGGCGGGCGATCCATCCGCTGCTGCCGACCAAGGAGCAGTTTCCCTACACGGTGCGGATCGTGAGCGAGATCACCGAGAGCAACGGCAGCTCCTCGATGGCGACGGTGTGCGGCAGCTCGCTCGCGCTGATGGATGCCGGCGTGCCGCTGAAGCGGCCGGTGGCAGGCATCGCGATGGGGCTCATCAAGGAGGATCGCGGCTTCGCGGTGCTGACCGACATCCTCGGCGATGAGGACCATCTCGGCGACATGGACTTCAAGGTCGCCGGCACCGAGCAGGGTGTGACCAGCCTGCAGATGGACATCAAGATCACCTCGATCACGCCCGAGATCATGCGGATCGCGCTCGACCAGGCGCGGGACGGGCGGATGCATATCCTGGGCGAGATGAGCAAGGCGCTCACTGGGGCGCGCGGCGATGTCGCCGCGACTGCGCCGCGCATCACCGTGATCAACGTGCCCAAGGAGAAGATCCGTGAGGTGATCGGCACCGGCGGCAAGGTGATCCGCGAGATCGTCGAGCAGACCGGCTGCAAAATCGACATCAACGACGACGGCACCATCAAGATCGCCGCCACCGACCAGAGCCAGGCGCAATCCGCCATCGACTGGATCAGGGGCATCGTGGCCGAGCCCGAGATCGGCGTGATCTACAACGGCAAGGTGGTGAAGACGGCGGATTTCGGCGCCTTCGTGAACTTCCTCGGCTCACGCGACGGTCTCGTGCACATCAGCGAGCTGCAGCAGGGCCGGGTCGCCAAGACCAACGACGTGGTCAATGTCGGCGACCAGGTGAAGGTGAAGGTCATCGGCTTCGACGAGCGCGGCAAGGTGAAGCTGTCGATGCGCGTGGTCGATCAGGCGACGGGCGCCGACATTACCGAGCAGGTCGGCGCCAAGCCGAGCCGCGGCGATCGTCGCGACCGCGACCGGGGCGGCGACGCCCAGCCGCAGCCGCAGCCGACCGAGCAGCCGCAGCCGGCGGTCGGCGAGTAGCCTTGGGGTTGACCCTGGATGCAAGGCGCTCTTGCATCCAGGGCCGTTCGTCTGAAACCTTCCACCGGGATGACCGGCCTGACGAGGGACTTGCGTCCATGAAGGCTCTCAACGCGATCCGTATGGGCGGGATGGATGTCCTGCCGCTGGTAGAGGGTGGCAAGGGCATCTCGATCTCCAATGGAAGATCGTCGGGCAGCTGGGCGTTGGCCGGCGGGGTCGGGACGTTCAGCGCCGTCAACGCCGACAGCTACGACGCGAGCGGCCGGCGCATCCCGCAAATCTACCACGGCCGGACGCGGCGCGAGCGGCATGAGGAACTGGTGGCCTACTCGGTGCGCGGCGCTGTGGCGCAGGCGCGGCAGGCCTACGAGATGGCGTGCGGCAAGGGGCGCATCCATGCCAACATCCTGTGGGAGATGGGGGCGGCCGAGCGCATTATCACCGAGGTGTTGGAGCAGGCGAAGGGCCTTATCAACGGCATCACCTGCGGCGCCGGGATGCCCTACCGGCTGTCCGACATCGCCGCCCGGTTCGGGGTGTACTACTACCCGATCGTCTCTTCGGCGCGCGCGTTCAATGCCCTGTGGAAGCGTGCTTATAGCCGCGCCGCCTCCCTGCTCGGGGGCGTGGTCTACGAGGACCCGTGGCTCGCCGGCGGGCATAACGGCCTGTCCAACAGCGAGGACCCGACCAAGCCGGAGGACCCCTATCCGCGCGTGCTGGCGCTGCGCAAGCAGATGCGCGAGTTCGGTCTCGACAACACGCCGATCATCATGGCCGGCGGCGTCTGGTGGCTCGACGAGTGGCAGGACTGGATCGACAACCCGGAGCTTGGGCCGGTGGCCTTCCAGTTCGGCACCCGGCCGCTGCTGACCCAGGAAAGCCCGATCGGCGAGGCGTGGAAGAAGCGTCTGCTGACCCTCAAGGAAGGCGATGTGTTCCTCAACCGGTTCAGCCCGACCGGATTCTACTCCAGCGCGGTGAATAACGGGTTCATCCAGGAACTCCGCGACCGCAACGAGCGTCAGGTTGCCTACAGCGCCGAGCAGGTCGGCGAGCACGTCGCCGAGTATGGGGTGGGGCCGCGCAAGCGCCCGGTCTACGTGACGCCGGCCGATCTTCAGCGGCTGCGCGGATGGGAGGCGCAGGGCTTCACCGAGGCGCTGCGCACACCCGACAGCACGCTGATCTTCGTCACCCCCGAGAAGGCGCGGGAGATCGTGGCCGACCAGGTGGCTTGCATGGGGTGCCTCAGCCAGTGCCGCTTCTCCAACTGGAGCCAGCACGACGCCGACCACACCACCGGCAAGAAGGCCGATCCGCGCAGCTTCTGCATCCAGAAGACGCTGCAGGACATCGCCCACGAGAGCAACGATGCCGTCACGCTGGAGCGCAACCTCATGTTCAGCGGCCATAACGGCTATCGGTTCGCGAGCGACCCATTCTACTCGAACGGCTTCATCCCGACGGTGAAGCAGCTCGTCGAGCGCATTCTGACCGGCAGATAGGACCTCCCACCGTCGTAGGGGTCAGAGCGGCCGGGCAAACGCCCGGCCGTTTTCGTTTGCGGGCGGCTCTTGATCAGAGTGTATTTTGATATATCTTGTCATTCGATATATCGAACTGAGGAGAGCTTCATGCGAAATCTCTGGCTGGGCCAACATGCGCGGCGGTTCGCACATGGGCTGCACGAAGGCGTCGAGCGCCATCACGGACCACACCACGGCCGCCACGGCGAGCATCGTCGCCGGGGCGGGCGTGTGTTCGACCACGGCGATCTGCGGCTGCTGGTGCTGCGTCTGCTGCAGGAGAAGCCACGCCACGGCTACGAGATCATCAAGGCGATCGAGGAGCGGCTGGCCGGGACCTACAGCCCGAGCCCGGGGGTGATCTACCCGACGCTTACGCTGCTTGAGGAGCTTGGCCAAGCCGAGGTCCAGGCGACCGAAGGGAGCCGCAAGCTCTACGCGATCACCGAAGCCGGTGCTGCGGCGCTGGAGGCGGAGAAGGCCGCGGTCGATGCAGTCATGGCGCGGCTTGCCAATGCGGAGGCGTTGCGTGCCAGCACACACGCCCCGCCGCTGGTGCGGGCGATGGAGAACCTGAAGCTGGCACTCCGACTGCGCACCTCGCGCGGCCCGCTGAGCGAGACGGAAGTGGACGCAATCGCGACGGCGCTCGACACGGCAGCGCGCACGATCGAGCGGGCTTGAGGGGAGATGGCCATGATGCATTCGGAAGCCCTGGTCGCGACGCCGCTCGCGCGACGCTACCTCGGCCAACTCTGCAAGCATTTCGAGCACCGGCTGGAGGTGACGTACACCGCCACCGCGGGAAGCATCCGGTTTCCGTCCGGCACCTGCCAGGTCGAAGCGCGCGAAGGCGAACTCGTCTTGCGCGCCGAAGCCGAGGATGCCGAGCGGCTTGAGCAAGTTCAGGACGTCACCCAGCGCCACCTGGTGCGCTTCGCATTTCGGGACGCTCCCGCGATAGAATGGCGCCTGTTACGAGACTGAAGAACTTGGGGTCATGGACCAGGCTGGGTGGGTCGGCGGCAAGCTCCTGCGGGTGGCGCTCTGCCTTGTCTTCGCCGTCATCGTCATCAAGGCGGCCTCCGCCGACCTCACCTGGGACGAGGCTTGGACCTTCCTCCATTACGGCCGCGACCCGCTCGGCTTCACACGGCTCGACCTCGCCAACGATCACCCGCTGAACAGCGTCCTGGTCTGGGCGAGCACGTGGCTGCTGGGGAATTCGGAGTTCATCATTCGCCTCCCCAACGTGCTCGCCGGCGGGCTGTATCTCGCCGCCACCGCCCGGCTAGTACGGGGCGTGCGACTCAAGGCGCTCGCCTTCGCGGTTTGCGCGCTACAGCCTTACCTGATCGACTATTTCTCCCTGGCGCGGGGTTACGGGCTCGCCGTGGCACTCGTGCAGTGCGGGCTGGTCGCGGGGTTCTTCGCAGGCACCGGGCGACGGCGGCTCGCGACCATGCTGGGCTGCTGTGCGCTGGCGAGCTTCGCGATCTTCTCAACTGTGGTTGCGTTCTATTCGCTAATCGTCGCCCACCTCGTCGATGCTTGGCGGCACCGTCGCGAAACGGGCGGCGCGGTGAGCGGGCTTCGGGTCTCGTTGGCCTTCGGCGCGCTCGGCCTCGCCCCAGTGGCGGGGCTGCTTTGGGTTTCGCGGCCCGGCGTGCCGCTGGTCGGGTCCGACGTCGGCTTCTTCGATGCCATCCCACGCGCGGTGGCGGCGATGTACGTGCCGGACGGATGGGCGGTGACAGTGGCGATCGTCGGGCTGCTCGCGCTCGGCGCGATGCTGCTGTTCGCGATGCGACACCTCACCCGACGCGCGACGGTCCTGCTGACCGCGAGCGCGATCTGCCTGGCGGCGGCCTGGCTCGCCGCGTGGGTGCTCGGCAAGCCGCTGCCCTCCGGACGGGTGCTGCTGCCGTGGCTGCCGCTGTTCGGGCTCGCCGTGATCGCTGCGGCGGAGGATCTATACGTCGCGGCCGGCCAGCGAGGCCGGCGCGGGATCGTCGCCGCGACAGTGCCGGTCTGCCTGCTCATTGGGTGGTCGTTCGCGCAGCACCTGCATTTCCAGCGCTTCTCAGACTGGGCGGGCAACTACCGGATCCAGAGCCGGTTGGCGCAGTCGCTGGTCGTGAGCAAGTGCCTTCCGCCCTCGGTATGGGCGAGCTACGCGCGCGAGTATTACCTCGACCGCTGGTTCCTGCCGCAATACCGGCCGCGCGACTATCCCTGCCTGCCGCCCTGATCGTCGCACTTTCCAGTCGTCGCACGAGCCGATAGAGACGACCCGAGACCAAGCGAGGAACGCCATGTCGCGCGCACTCAAGGTCGCGGTCCAGATGGACCCGATCGAGACCGTCAATATCGACGCGGATTCCACCTTCGCCCTGATGCTGGAGGCGCAGGCGCGCGGGCATTCGCTGTGGCACTACGAAGTGCGCCATATGGCGCTGCGCGAAGGTGTCGCGCGCCAGGGGGCGCGTCGGGAGGAGCGGCTGTTCGCCCGTGCTCGCCCGGTGCGTGTGCAGCGGGTGCAGGGTGCGCATTACGAGTTCGGCGCGCTCCAGGAACTCGATCTCGGGACGATGGACGTGGTGCTGATGCGCCAGGACCCGCCTTTCGACATGGCCTACATCACGGCGACCCACATGCTGGAGCACATCCAGCCCGGCACCCTCGTCGTCAACGATCCAGCGGCGGTGCGCAACGCGCCGGAAAAGATCCTCGTCACGCATTTCCCCGAGCTGATGCCGCCGACGATGATCACCTGGGACCTCGAGGCGATCCGCGCTTTCCGTGCCGAGCACCGGGACATCATCGTCAAGCCGCTGTTCGGCAATGGCGGCGCCGGCGTGTTCCGCATCAAGCCTGACGACGAGAATCTCGGCGCCCTTCTCGAAATGCACTTCGCCCGTTCGCGCGAGCCGCTGATGTTCCAGCGCTATGAGCCGGCGGTGCGCCAGGGTGACAAGCGCATCATCCTGGTGGACGGCGAGGCGATGGGTGCCATCAACCGCGTGCCTGCCGCGGGTGAGGCACGCTCCAACATGCATGTCGGCGGCAGGGCGGAAAAGGTCGCGATGACCGCGCGAGACCGCGAAATCTGCGAGGCCATCGGCCCGACCTTGCGGGAGCAGGGCATGATCTTCGTCGGCATCGACGTGATCGGCGACTGGCTGACCGAGATCAATGTCACCTCGCCAACCGGCATCCAGGAGATCGCCCGCTTCGATGGCGTGCATCTAGAGCGGGCGATCTGGGACCGCATCGAGGCGAAGATCGTCGACCGGATCGGCTGACGACGGCGCCGCTGTCAGCTCAGCGTGAGAAGCACGCCACCCCCGCCGTCCGACGCGGTATGGAACGTCCCGGCGCCCAGGCTTGATGCCTGAAACGACAGGCTCGCGTGCTGCGAGGCGCCGTTCGTGACCTGCAGGAGCCCGGTTGTCGGATCGAATTGCACGGCCGCTCCCGTCGGGCCGAACTGCTTCAGGTCGATGCTGTCGCCCGCGCCAAAGTCCTGCAACTGTGGACCCGCATAGGATGCCGTGCCGACGTTCTGGCCGAACGCCAGCGGGTTGTCGATCAACAGCTCGCTGCTGCCCAGGAACGCCATCCGCGTGTTGCTCCCGATCGCCGCCGCGATGTCGAGCTTGGCGCTGCCGTTGAGCAGGAACACCCCGGTGCTGGCCGGATCGATGGCCGAGGACACGTCGACCGAGCGTTCCGAAGTTTGTGAAGGACCAGCTGCCATTCTCGGTGACGGTGCCGGAACCACCCGATAATCCGGCGATCGAACCCTTGCCCCCGGCAAGCTCCAGCGTATTCGAGCCCGAACCGCCGATCACGGAACCTTTGAACACGGCGTTGGGACCGACCACCAGGCGATCCGATCCGCTGTTGGCGAACATCACCGCGTCGTAGCCCGATATCGTGCCGTTGTTGGTGACGGTACCGGAGCCGCCGTATACGGCGACGCCGAAGCCAGGCCCCGAGATCGAGCCGCCATTGCTGTTGGTGACGCTGCCGCCGGCCTGCAGATAGACGCCGTTGTTGCTCGTCGAGGAAATGCTCCCGCCGTTGCTGACGGTCCCAGGACCAACGCCGATGAACACCCCGAAATTGTTGCCCGACGTGGACGCGCCCGCACTGTTCGTCAGGCTGCCGCCTCCCGCCAGATAGACGCCGTTCAAGATCCTGCCTGAGTTGGTGACACGACCTGAGCCACGGAGAATGGTTATTCCGATATAGGCGCCGGAGATCGACCCACCGGTTTGGTTGGTGATGCCGCCACCGCCAGAGAGATACACGCCGGCGCCGTTGCTTCCCGTCGCGGTGATGCTGCCGGCGTTGGTGACGGTGCTCGTCGGGCCATAGGCGCCGTAGATGCCGCTGGTCAGGCCAGCGATGAATCCGCCCGCGGCATTCGTGAGGGCGCCTCCATCCGTGAGGGAGATGCCGACCCCGCCGGACGAGGTCACCTTTCCGGCATTGGTAATCGTCGCCGCGCGATTGCTTGGGCCGTCGATGCCATCGACGCCCGAGCCGGTCGAGGTGACCGTGCCGGAACCGGTGATGGTCAACGGGATGTCGGTCGCAGTGAGGCTGAAGGGACCCGTGGTGCTGCTGCTGATCGTCCTGCCGCCGCCCCCACCCCCGCCGCCGATCTGGGCGGTGCTGTTGGCGGTAGCGGTGGCGGTGCCTGGCGCGTCGTCGCTCAGCGTGACGACGATCGGGTCGCTGCCGGCTGCGGCGTAAGTGTGGCTGCCGCTGACCGAGAAGGTGCCGTTCGAGCCGGAGACGGTGCCGGTCCCCTTGGTGCCGTCGCCCCAGTCGATGGTGGCGGTGAAGTCGCCGGCCCCGCTTGCCGTGTCGCTGTCAGTGAAGGTCGCAACGGTCACGTTGGACAGCGCCTGGCCGGCGGTGCCGGTGATCGTCGCGGCGTGCGGCGTCAGGGCGTCACCCTCGGCCGCCGTTACTGTGCCGGTCGGCGTGATTGTGGTGTTATCGGCGGTGCGGGTGATGGCGGTGGAGAGCGCGAAGCTGCCCTCGTCGGCGTAGGTGTGGCCGCCGGTCACGGTGAACGAGCCGTTCGCGCCGCTGACCACCCCGGCCGAGGTCGAGCCGTCGCCCCAGGTGATGGTGGCGGTGAAGCCGCTCGCCGCATCGCTGGCGTTGGTGTCGGTGAAGCGCGCCACCGTGGTGCCGGTCGGCAGCGCCGTCGCCTCCGTGGCGCTGTTTAGCGTCACTTGGCCCGACAGGGTGCCGGTGCCGCTGCCGATCTGGGCGGTGCTGTTGGCGGTGGCGGTGGCGGTGCCCGGCGCATCGTCGCTCAGCGTGACGACGATCGGGTCGCTGCCGGCTGCGGCGTAGGTGTGGCTGCCGCTGACCGAGAAGGTGCCGTTCGAGCCAGAGACGGTGCCGGCCCCCTTGGTGCCATCGCCCCAGTCGATGGTGGCGGTGAAGTCGCCGGCCCCGCTTGCCGTGTCGCTGTCGGTGAAGGTCGCAACGGTCACGTTGGACAGCGCCTGGCCGGCGGTGCCGGTGATCGTCGCGGCGTGCGGCGTCAGGGCGTCGCCCTCGGCCGCCGTTACTGTGCCGGTCGGCGTGATTGTGGTGTTGTCGGCGGTGCGGGTGATGGCGGTGGAGAGCGCGAAGCTGCCCTCGTCGGCGTAGGTGTGGCCGCCGGTCACGGTGAACGAGCCGTTCGCCCCGCTCACCACCCCGGCCGAGGTCGAGCCGTC
>JAFKFI010000040.1:0-11804 GCA_017307285.1 Alphaproteobacteria bacterium
TCTCCCACAAGGGGAGAGGGAGAAGATCAAGCACTCTCCCCTTGTGGGAGAGGGTTGGGTGAGGGGTCGTTACACGCGAAACTTCCGAAAGAACCCGCGCAACTCCTCGACGAACAGCTGCGGCTTCTCGAAGGCCGGGAAGTGCCCGCCGTCGGGCTCGTCGCGGCGGTGGACGATGTTGTACGAGCGTTCCAGCCAGCGGGTCGGCGGCGGTACCGCGAGATCGTTTGGGAACAGCATGACGCCGACGGGCAGCTCGACCCGCTTGCCCGGCGGAACCTGGCGCACGGTCGGGTCGAAGCGCGAGCAATACAGCCAACTTGCGGCGTTCGGGCCGGCGAGCCAGTACAGCATGATATTCGCGAGCAGGTGGTCGCGGTCGAAGGGCGGCGGCGCGTCCTTGCCGGGGATGGTCCAGCCGTGGAATTTTTCCAAAATCCACGCGGCGAGCCCGGTCGGTGAATCCGTGAGGCCGTAGCTTAGGGTTTGCGGCTTGGTGGCCTGGATGAGCTGGTAGCCGGTTTCCCGCGCAGTGCGCGTCGCCTGCGCGTCGAGCCACGCTTTCTCTTCCGGTGCCAAGTCCGCCGACGAGAAGGCGGGGCGTAGGCCGGCCATGTTGAGGTGGATGGCGGCGAGGTTTTCGGGGTGATCGAGCGCCAGCCACGACGTGATCATCGAGCCCCAGTCGCCGCCTTGTGCGACGAAGCGCTGGCAGCCGAGCACCTGCGTCATCAGCGTGTGGAAGGTGCCGGCCATGTCGCGCGTGGTGATCGGCGCATCGGGCGGGTCGGAGAAGCCGTAGCCGGGCAGGCTCGGGGCGACCACGGTGAAGGCGTCGCGCGCGTCGCCGCCGAAGCGCTCGGGATGCGCGAGCGGCTCGATCACTTGCAGGAACTCGACAATCGAGCCCGGCCAGCCGTGCGAGATGAGCAAGGGCAACGGGTCGGGGCCGGAGCCGCGCTCCAGGATGAAATGCACCCGCTTGCCGCCGATCGGTACGCGATATTGCGGAAAGCGGTTCATCTCCGCCTCTGATTTCCGCCAGTCGTACTGGTCGCGCCAATACGCGACCATCTCGCGCAGGTAGGAGAGCTTGGTGCCGTAGTGCCACGGAGCCGCCGCGGGCTCGATCGGAAAGCGCGCGCGGGACAATCGATCGCGCAGATCGGCGAGCACCGTGTCGGGCACGCTGACCTGGAACGGCTCGGCGCCAACTGGATCGTGCATCGTTCTCCCCTCCCCGCTTTCGCGACGATCAGACCCGTTTCGGGCGCGCGATTCAACCGGCTTGCAACCCGGGCGACGCTCGGAGCAGGCTGCGCCGGCAAACGGAGGCGGCCGGCATGAAGGAACACGATGTCACGGTGAACGGCGTCAGGCTGCACGTGACCGAAGAGGGCGCGGGTCCGCTGGTGCTGTTCTGCCACGGCTGGCCGGAGCTGGCCTATTCGTGGCGCCATCAGTTGCCCGCCCTCGCCGCCGCCGGCTTCCGCGCCGCCGCGCCCGACATGCGCGGCTACGGAAGCAGCGACGCGCCGCCAGACGTGGAATCCTACACCATCCTGCACATGGTCGGCGATATGGTGGGGTTGGTGAGCGCGTTGGGCGAGGCGCGGGCGGTGATCGTCGGGCACGATTGGGGCGCGCCGATTGCTTGGGCGAGTGCCATGATGCGGCCCGATGTGTTCCGCGCCGTCGCCGCGTTGAGCGTGCCGCATCGCGGGCGCGGCTCGGCGGCGCCGCTCGCTTCGCTGCGGCGGGCGGGAATCACGCGATTCTATCAGCAATATTTCCAGGAGCCGGGCGTCGCGGAAGCCGAGTTCGAGCGCGACGTGGCGGGGACGATGCGCCGCATCTTGGGCGCGGCGGGCTTTGGCGATCAGAAATCCGACCAGGTGATGATCGTCCCCGAGGGCGGCTTTCTTGAATTGGTGCCCTACCCCGAGGCGCTGCCGGCCTGGCTCACCGAGCGGGATCTCGCGGTGATGACCGAGAATTTTTCCCGGAGCGGCTTTCGCGGCGGGCTGAACTACTACCGCAACATCGACCGCAACTGGGAGCTCACCGCGCCGTGGCAGGGCGCGCGGATCATGCAGCCCGCGCTGTTCGTCGGCGGCGCCAAGGACGTGGTGCTGCATCCGAAATTCAGCGGTCCTGCACTGAAGGCGATGCCGCAGCTGGTGCCGAACCTGCGGCGGACCGTGTTGCTGGAAGGCGCCGGGCACTGGGGGTGCAGCAGGAGCGGCCAGAGGAGGTGAACGCCGCGCTGGTGGAGTTTCTGCGCGGGTTGTAGTGCGCCGGGCGGTCGGCTGAAACCCGTGGCGAGTGCCCGACGAAGAGGGGGCATCGATGGCCAAGGAGACCCGTGGATGGGCGCGACTGCAAACCTCGAACGCTTGGACCCCGCCCGCCGGCGTTTCCTCGGGACGGCGACGATGGCGCTGGCCCTTGCCGGACTGGGCGGGATCGGCGCGGCGCGCGCGCAAGCCGCCGGCGCGAAGGCGATACCGCCGATCAAGCCGGGGACGCATACGTCGTTCGGCTCGCTGAAGCAGATCGACGCCGGCGTGCTGAATGTCGGATACGCGGAGGCCGGGCCGGCCGATGGTCCTGTGGTCATCCTGCTGCATGGCTGGCCGTACGATATTCACAGCTTTGCCGATGTCGCGCCTTTGCTGGCGGATGCGGGGTATCGGGTGATCGTGCCGTATCTGCGCGGCTATGGCACGACGCGATTCCTTTCGAGTGCCACGTTTCGCAATGGCCAGCCGGCGGCGCTTGGGACCGATATCGTCGACCTGATGGACGCGCTCAAGATCGAGAAGGCGGTGCTTGCCGGGTACGATTGGGGCGCGCGCACGGCCAACGTGATCGCGGCGCTGTGGCCGGAACGCTGCAAGGCGATGGTCTCGGTGAGCGGCTATCTGATCGGCGGCCAGGAAGCCAACAAGATGCCGCTGCCGCCAAAGGCGGAACTCGCTTGGTGGTACCAGTTCTATTTCGCCACCGACCGGGGGGCGCTCGGCTACGACAAGTACCGGCACGATTTCGCCAAGCTCATCTGGCGGCTCGCTTCGCCGAAATGGGAATTCGACGACGCCACGTTCGATCGCAGCGCGAAGGCGTTCGACAATCCGGATCATGTGGCGATCGTGATTCACAATTACCGCTGGCGGCTGGGGTTGGCTCAGGGCGAGGCGAAATACGACGGTCTGGAGAAGCGACTGGCGGCGACTCCGGTTTTCACGGTGCCGACGATCACGATGGAAGGCGATGCCAATGGCGCACCGCATCCGGAGCCTGCGTCGTATGCGAAGAAATTCTCGGGGAAGTATGCCCATCGGCTTATCACGGGCGGCATCGGGCATAACTTGCCGCAGGAGGCGCCGCAGGCTTTTGCACAGGCGGTTGTGGACGTGGATCGCTTTTGAGGGCTGGTGCAAGAGTGGTCGGGGCGAACTAATATAGGCCAAGGAATATCGGAGCGGACCCAAACATGGCCGATTTCGAGCGATTGACGATCACACTTCCCGCCGACATGGCCGCCTTGGTGAAGGGTGCCGTGGCGGAGGGCGACTACGCCTCGACGAGCGAAATCGTACGCGAGGCATTGCGCGATTGGGAGCTCAAAGCCGAAATCCGCCGACGCAAGCTCGACGCTCTGCGTCGCGATGTGGGCGAGGGTTTGAAGGATCTGGATGAAGGCCGGCTTGTCGAGCCCGATCTCGAGGGCATCATGGCAGAGGGCAGGCGGCTATCGGCAAAGAACGAACCCTCCGCCTGACGGCCCGCGCCAGAGCCGATTTGGCTGAAATCGCGTCCTATCTCATCAGTGAGGCATCGGAGGAGATTGCACATCGCATCGTGAGTGGAATTCTGGCGAGGCTCAACGAGCTGCGGGACTTTCCCGAGACCGGCGCCCGGCGGGATCACATAGCCCCAGGGCTACGAATCGTCATCCGGCAAAACTACGTCGCCTACTACAAGGCGACCGAGACCGAGATCGTGGCGGTCCGGGTTCTACACGGCTCGCGCGATGTGGGAGCCATTGCTGGCAGGGGAGGCTTTGGGCCGGACCCCCGAGCGTGACGCGGTGAACCACCTCCGCAGATAGGGATCAGCGAGGACGGCACGATCGGCATTCGCCTCGTCAATGAACCAGCCCAACAGGCCATCCCAGTCCCTTACGTCGCCGGCTGGGTAGAGCGACCAACCCAGCTCATCGAGCGTAGAGTTGGCCTTCGCCGAATTGCGAAGCATCGACGTGGTGGCCCAATTGCTCTCATCGTCTGTGCCCCCACGCGAGACCGGCAAGATGTGATCGATGGTCGGCGCGAGATCCCAGAAGGCGAAGTGACAGGCATCTGTGCGCCAGTTGTTCTGAAATGGGAAGTGGTCCGGCAGACGCTTGGAGATCAGCCTCAATGCGGCCCCGCAAACCAAGCGTGCCCCTGAATACCGGTCAATAAAGCCATCCCGGAGGAAAGTCGCGACCATCTGCTGCACCGAGTAGCGGCGTGCGACCTTCGAAAAAGGTGCAAACGGATATCGCTCGAGTAGGATAGACGCAGCCTCTCCCGTTTGATTGCTGGAGAGAGCGGCGCAAACGTCGACGATTACGGCAGCCTTATCGTTCATGGCCAGTATTACCTGGTCGGCATAATCCGCTTGAAATTCGGCTGCCCCGTCGCCGCCGTCAATCCGCCGTCGACCACGAGGCAATGCCCGGTGATGTAAGAGGCATCCTCTGATGCGAGAAACGCCACCGCCGCCGCCATCTCCTCCGGCTTGCCCGCCCGCCCCATTGGCAACCGATCCGCGTAGGCGGCGGCGATTTCCTCGTTTTCGCGCATCCAGCGCGTCGCGGGGGTTTCGGTGAGGCCGGGGCAGATGGCGTTGAAGCGGACGCCATCCTTCGCGTGGTCGATGGCGAGGTTGCGGGTGAGGTTCACCACCGCTCCCTTGGCCGCGTTGTATCCGGCGAAACCATAGTCGCCGTACAATCCCGAGATCGACGCGGTGTTGACCACGTTGCCGCGCGCGGCGATCAGGTGCGGCAGGGCGAAGCGGACGGTGTAGAAGATCGAGTCGACGTCGACCGCGAAGACGCGGCGCCAGCGTTCGATGGGTAGCTCGGTGACGTAGCCGTACGAGCCGACACCGGCGTTGTTGGCCAGCACGTCTATGCGGCCGAATTTTTCCACCGTGGCGGCGATCAGCGCCTCGACCTGATCCATCTCGCTGACATCGGCGCGCCGCAGCAGCAGGCGGTCGGCGGGGAGGCCGAAGGCGGCGGATTGCTCGCGCAAGGCGTCCTCGTTGATGTCGGCCAGCGCGAGGCGGGCGCCCTCGTCGGCGAAGCGGCGGGCGATGGCGAGGCCGATGCCGGAGGCGGCGGCGGTGACGACGACAACCTTGTCCTGAAAGCGCATCATCGATCTGGCTCCGTCATTGCTATCCGGTTTGGCCGCAAGTCAAAACTCCTACCCGCTCCAATACTCCGCCGTCATCATCGGGCTTGTCCCGATGATCCACGACTTTGCCGCCCACGAGCGAAGTCGTGGATCGTCGGCCTCCGCCGACGATGGCGGGAAGGAAATCGAGCTTCTCGCCCAACCGGCCGATATGGAAATTAGCCTGGGCATCAGTACGGCTCCGTCAGCAGTCGTTGCCGCGCAGATTGAACGTGCGGACGCGGCCGCCGACAATCTCGAACGTGGTCTCGCAGGAATATTGCACCACGCTCGCCGGGAATGGGCTGTACCAGCCATAGCCCCAACCCCAGAACGGGCCGGGCGGCGGCGGGAGGATGGCGGTGCGGCGCTCGTCATAGGCGAGGAATTTGACGTCGCCCGTGGTGAAGGTCCGGCTCGGCACGCCGAGCGCCTGCACCAGCGTGGCCTCATCGGCGCCGATATATTGCGCCATCACCTGCGCACGCGTCGGGCCGACGACGCAGCCGGCCAGCAACAGGAGGGCGAACAGGACGGATCGTCGCATTGGGTTAGTGGTCCTTGGTTTGGGCCATCGTAGCGTGAAGCGCGGGTGAACGCGCGCCCCCTCACCCCGGCCCTCTCCCGCAAGGGGAGAGGGGGAATGGATCGTCGCATTCCTCTCACCCCGAGGGGAGCCACAGCACCTGGTCGATGCGGTCGGCACCCGCGGCGATCATCGCTAGACGGTCGAAGCCGAGGGCTATTCCGGCGGCTTCGGGCATGCCGTGCGCGAGGGCGGCGAGGAAATCCTCGTCGAGCGGCCAGTCGGGGCCGCCGATGGCGTGGCGGCGGGCGCGGTCCGCGAGGAAGCGGGCGCGCTGCTCGGCGGCGTCGGTGAGCTCGACGAAGGCGTTGGCGAGCTCGATGCCGCAGACGAACAGCTCGAAGCGCTCGGCGACGCGGGGGTCGGCGGGGTCCCGCCGCGCGAGTGCGGCTTGCGAGGCCGGCCAGTGGGTCAGGAAGGTTGGATGCTCGCGGCCGAGATGCGGCTCGATGCGCTCAAGCAACAGGCGGAAGAACAGGTCTTCCCAATCCTCGCCCGCGCGCAGGCGGGCGCCTGATGCGGCGGCGAGCGCCGGGGCGTCGCCCTCGGTCGCCAGCACGTCGGCGCCGACATGGCGGAAAAATGCCTCGGCGACGCTGAGCCGCTCGAAGCGGGAGAGGTCGGTGCGGACGCCGCGACACGTCACCTCGGGCGGCAGCACGGCGAGGAGGAATTCTTCCGTGAGCGCCATCAGCGCGGCCATGTCGGCACCCGGAAAATACCATTCCAGCATGGTGAACTCGGCGGCGTGCAGCGCGCTGCCCTCGCCGTTGCGCCACACCCTGGCCAGCTGGAAGATCGGTCCGGCGCCGCCGACGAGCAGGCGCTTCATGGCGAATTCCGGGCTGGTGTGCAGCCATAACGGCTCGCGCGCGCCGTCGGGATGCTCGCGCGTGGTGGCGAAGGCGCGGAGATGCACCTCCTCGCCCGGTGCCGGGACGGCGTATGGCGTCTCGACTTCCGTGTAGCCACGCGCGGTGAAGAACGCGCGCGTCGCCTGGGTAAGCAAGGCGCGGCGGCGCAGGAACGGAAGGCGCGCGGCCAAGCTTTCGGGATGCCAGGCCGGCGACGGCACGGCGCGAGGACCGGCGCTCAGAAAATCTCGAACAGCCCGGCCGCGCCCATGCCGCCGCCGACGCACATCGTCACCACGCCGTATTTGGCGCCGCGCCGCTTGCCCTCGATCAGCACGTGGCCGGTCATGCGGGCGCCCGACATGCCGTAGGGGTGGCCGATGGAGATGGCGCCGCCGGACACGTTAAGCCGGTCGTTTGGAATGCCGAGCCGGTCGCGGCAATAGATCACCTGGCAGGCGAAGGCCTCGTTGAGCTCCCAAATGCCGATGTCGTCCATCTTAAGACCGTGCTGCTGCAACAGCTTGGGCACGGCGAACACCGGGCCGATGCCCATTTCGTCGGGGTCGCAGCCCGCGACCGCCATGCCGCGATAGAGGCCGAGGGGTTCGAGGTTGCGGCGCTCGGCCTCCTTGGCCTCCATCAGGAGGGCGGCGGAGGCACCGTCGGAGAGCTGCGAGGCGTTGCCGGCGGTGATGAACTTGCCCTCCGCGACCTTCTGGCCGCCTTTCATCACCGGCTTGAGGCCGGCGAGATCCTCGAGGCGGGTTTGCGGCCGGTTGCCCTCGTCCTGGCTCAAGGTGACGTCGCGCTGCGAGGTGGCGCCGGTCGCCTTGTCGGTGACGATCATCTTGGTTGCCAGCGGCACGATTTCGGCGGCGAAGCGGCCCTCGGACTGGCCTTGGGCGGTGCGCTGCTGCGATTGCAGCGCGTATTCGTCCTGCGCCTCACGCGAGATGCCGTAGCGCTCGGCGACGATCTCGGCGGTTTCCAGCATCGACATGTAGAGCGCGGGCACGCTGGCGACCAGCGCGGGGTCGGTCGCGCGGTAGCGGTTGGCGTGCTCGTTCTGCACCAGGGAAATCGATTCGAGGCCGCCGCCGACGCCGATCTTGAGGCCGTCATGCACGATCTCCTTGGCCACGGTGGCGATCGCCATGAGACCGGAGGCGCATTGCCGGTCGATGCTCATGCCGGCGACGCTTGACGGCAGCCCGGCACGCAAGGCGGATTGCCGGCCGATGTTGAAACCCGTCGAGCCTTGCTGCAGGGCGGCGCCCATCACCACATCGTCCACCTCGGCGGGATCGACATGGGCGCGCGCGACCGCCTGGGCGATCACGTGGCCGCCGAGGGTCTGCGCCTGGGTGTCGTTGAATGCGCCACGATACGCCCGGCCGATCGGGGTGCGGGCGGTGGAGACGATGACGGCTTCGCGCATGGCTGGTTCTCCCAGAACCGTTCCGATCTAGCCGATCCTCAGAGGCCGGGCAAAGCAAGCCTGCTTGCGTGCCGGGTCCTG
The DNA here is from genome assembly GCA_017307285.1 of Alphaproteobacteria bacterium. Taxonomy (GTDB): domain Bacteria; phylum Pseudomonadota; class Alphaproteobacteria; order Acetobacterales; family Acetobacteraceae; genus JAFKFI01. The sequence goes on from JAFKFI010000040.1 coordinate 8,416, forward strand.
TTTCCCATGCAGCGGCGATGCAGGCGGGGTATTCTCGGAGGTGCTGGGCGCGTGTCGCGCGGAGAGCCCGGATCCGGGTAATAACTGTCTCCCGATGAGCCCGGATCCGGGTAATCGGAGGGTCCGTACGAGCCCGGATCCGGGCGTTTATGAACCCCAGCTTGCGTCCTCCGAGGCGAGCGCGCAGAACCCGCGCGGCCCATGACCCTCGATGACCGCACGCTCAGGACCACCGATGACCTTGCCGCCGCGGGACTGATTCCCGAGGGCGCGCGGGACGGAGTCGCGCGGGTCGCCGAGCGCTATGCCGTGGCGATCCCGCCGGCGATGCGGGCGCTGATCGAGGCGCCCGACGACCCGATCGGGCGCCAGTTCGTTCCCGATCCGGCCGAGCTCGTCACCGCGCCGCACGAGAGCGCCGATCCGATCGCCGATGACGCGCTCTCGCCGGTCAAGGGGATCGTGCATCGCTACCCCGACCGGGCGCTCCTGAAGCCGCTGCTGGTGTGCCCGGTCTATTGCCGGTTCTGCTTCCGCCGCGAGCATGTCGGGCCCGACGGCGGGCTGCTGAGCGAGACCGAGCTTGAGGCGGCCTACGACTGGCTGCGTGCGCGGCCGGCGATCCGGGAGGTGATCCTCACCGGCGGCGATCCGCTGATGCTCTCGCCGCGCCGGCTCGGAGGGATCGTGGCCGCGCTGTCGGCCATCCCGCATGTCGAGATACTGCGTATTCACTCGCGGGTGCCGGTGGCCGACCCGGAGCGCGTCACCGACGCGCTGGCCGGGGCGTTGGCGACGGACAAGGCGATGTGGCTCGTGCTGCACGCCAACCACGCGCGCGAGATCACCGAGGCGGCGCGAGCTGCGATCCGGCGGATACAGGCCCGCGCCATCCCGGTGCTCGGCCAGTCGGTCCTGCTGCGCGGAGTGAACGACAGCCCGGAAGCCCTTGAATCGCTGTTCCGCGCCATGCTGTCGGCCCGAGTGAAGCCGTACTATCTGCACCAGCTCGACGCCGCCCCCGGCACGTCACGCTTCCATGTGCCGATTGCCGAGGGGCGCCGGCTGCTGGCGGCGCTGCGCGGCAGGGCGACGGGGCTGGCCTGGCCGACCTACGTGCTGGACATTCCCGGTGGTCATGGAAAAGTACCGCTGGGACCCGACTATCTCGACCCCGACGATCATGTGCGCGACCCGCAAGGCGGGCGGCATGCGCTTGCCGGAGGGGGTGGATCGGTCTAGAAGCCCCGCTTCCCCCAATCCCGGTTCCACCACTCCCGTCGCGAGTTCCGCATGAAACAACAGGCGAACCTGATCCGGGCCGGCCAGGTGATCGAGCACGAAGGTCGCCGCTGGACCGTCCTCAAGCAACAGATCATCACCCCCGGCAAGGGCGGCGCGTTCATCCAGGTGGAGATGCGCGATCTCAAGAGCGGGAACAAGACCAACGAGCGTTGGCGCACGGCGGACACGGTCGAGCGGCTGATGACCGAGGAGAAGGAATTCACCTACTCCTACACCGACGGCGCCAACATGGTGCTGATGGACCCGGAGAGCTTCGAGCAGACCATGATCCCGCTCGACCTCATGGGCGACGCCGCGCCCTTCCTGCAGGACAACATGCAGGTCACGGTCGATCTGGTCGAGGGCGACCCGGTGGCCATCCACTTGCCGGCGACGGTGGTGCTGGAGGTGGTCGAGGCCGATCCGGTGGTGAAGGGACAGACCGCCGCCTCCTCGTATAAGCCGGCCAAGCTGTCCAACGGCGTGAAGACCTCGGTGCCGCCGTTCATCGAGACGGGGGAAAGAATCGTGGTTCGCACCGAGGACGCCAGCTACGTGGAGCGGGCCAAGGGCTGAGCTCCGAGAGATACGGCCAAAGAGATGGAGACACATGGCCCTTCGCCTCTCTCCCCACATGACGGTGATGGCGAACGCGGCCCAGAAGGCGGCGAAGCGCCTGCTGCGCGACTTCAACGAGGTCGAGCAACTCCAGGTCAGCGTTAAGGGTCCGTCGGACTTCGTTTCGCAGGCGGATATCCGTGCCGAGCAGATCCTCAAGGAAGAGCTCAACAAGGCGCGGCCGGGCTATGCCTTCCTCATGGAGGAATCCGGCGCCTCTGGGTCGGAGAACTGGGCCTGGCGCTGGGTGATCGACCCGCTCGACGGCACGACGAACTTCCTGCACGGCATCCCGCATTGGGCCATCAGCATCGGCCTCGAACGCCGGCTGCCCGATGGCACCTCCGAGGTAACGGCCGGGCTGGTCTACGCTCCGGTGGTGGACGAGCTGTTCTGGGCGGAAAAGGGCGTCGGCGCCTTCGTCAACGAGCGCCGCTTGCGGGTGTCGGCGCGGCGCGAGATGAAGGACGCGGTGCTCGCGACCGGCATTCCGTTCGCCGCCGTCGCCGCCTCGCGCCGCCTCGCCTTCGCCCGGACCTTGGGTGCGCTGATGCCGCAGGTCGCGGGCATCAGGCGGTTCGGGGCTGCGGCACTCGACCTCGCCTGGGTCGCGGCGGGCCGCTACGACGGGTATTGGGAACTCGGCATCAAGCCGTGGGACATGTCGGCCGGGCTGCTGCTGGTGCGCGAGGCCGGCGGCTACGCGACCGATCCTGGCGGGGCCGACCCCCGCGACACCGGCGACGTGGTCGCCGCCAACCCGCACCTGCATGCCCGGCTGGGGGAAATCGTCCTGGACGGAAGGCAGGCCGCCACGGCGCCGCGCGCATGAGGGCGGCCCTCATAGCCGGGCTGACCCTGGCCGTGGCGCTCGCGTCGCCTAGCTTCGCGCAGGTGACGCTCGACCTGAAGGCGCTCGACAACGGGCAAGGCCAGACGGCACCCGCCACCCCGGAGAAGTCGGAAAAGCCGAAGGCAGAGCATCCGAAGCACCGGCGCGCCGCGAAGCCGGCGCCGCGCAAGCCGGTCGCCAAGGCCAAGCCGGAAGCTACCCCCGAGACACCGCCGGCTGCCGCCGCTGCCAAACCCGCACCCGCTCCGGCCCCGCAGGCCAAGGCGCCGGCCGCGACCCCCCAGCCGGCCTCACCGGCCGTCGCCTTGCCGGTTGCGCCGCCGCCGGGCGTGTCCCTGGCGCCGATCGTCGTCCAGCCGCTGGCCACCAAGCCCGAGCCGCCGCCCGCGCCGCCGATCGCGGCCGACGCGGGCGGCGGGGTCGAGCGGATCAGCGATGGCTTGCGTGTGCTGTTCGCGACCGACCGGACGGACCTCACGCCGAGCACAGAAGCCGCCATCAAGGCCTATCTCGCCACCGTACCACACACGGAGAGCACCAGCTTCAACGTCACCGCCTACGCTGCCGGCGGCCCCGAGGACCCCTCGACGCCACGCCGGCTGTCGCTCTCGCGCGCGCTGGCGATCCGCAGCGT
>JAFKFI010000040.1:11836-16709 GCA_017307285.1 Alphaproteobacteria bacterium
GTCGACCGGGTGGACGTGGTGGCGCTCGGCACCAACGGCCTGCCGAAATCGGGCGGACAGGCCAAGAACGAGAATCACGCAAAGAGCGCCTCGGAGCCGCCCAAGTGACGCGCCCGACCCACTACCTGATCCGCATGGTGGTCTTCCTGGTCGCCGTCGCGGTGGTGGCCGGGCTGCTGTCGGGCTTCCTGGTCATCGCCTTCGACAACAACCCGCTGCTCAACAGCTTCATCCTGCTGGTCCTGGCACTCGGCATCATCTGGAATTTGCGCCAGGTGATCCGGCTCTCGCCCGAGGTGACGTGGCTCGAGACCTGGCAGCGCTCACGGGTGCGGATCGCCGCCCTGCCCCCGCCCAAGCTGCTGGCGCCGATGGCCAGCATGCTGGCCGCGCGGGAGTCCCGCTCGGGCGACGGGTCGCATCGCTTCACCATCTCGGCCACTGCGATGCGCAGCCTGCTCGACGGCATCGCCTCGCGCCTCGACGAGAGTCGCGAGCTGTCGCGCTACATGACCGGGCTGCTGATCTTCCTCGGCCTGCTCGGCACGTTCTGGGGACTGCTGCAGACGGTCAGCGCCGTTTCGGACGTGATCGCCGGCATGTCGGTCGGCTCGGGCGATCTCAACGCCTTGTTCGAGCAGCTGAAATCCGGCCTCGCGCGGCCGCTGCACGGCATGGGGACGGCGTTCTCAGCCAGTATGTTCGGCCTCGCCGGCGCGCTGGTGCTGGGCTTCCTCGACCTCACCGCCGGGCAGGCGCAGAACCGCTTCTTCAACGAGCTCGAGGAATGGCTCGCCGGGCTCACACATCTGTCGAGCGGCGCGCTGGCCGAGGGCGATGCCTCGATCCCGGTCTATGTCCAGGCGCTGCTGGAGCAGACCGCCGAGAACATGGATAACCTGCAGCGCATCCTGGCGCGCGGCGAGGAGAGCCGGGCACAGGCCAACCACGCGGTGCTGTCGCTCACCGAGCGGGTGAGCGCGCTGTCGGACAGCATGCGGACCAGCCAGCAGATCATGATGCGGATTGCCGAAACCCATTCCATGCTGGCGCCCGCGCTGCAGCGGCTTGGCGAGCACCGCATGGATAGCGGCTTCGACGACACCGCGCGGGCGCATCTGCGCAACATCGAGCTCTATTTGCAGCGTATGCTGACCGAGGCCGAGCAAGGGCGCGCGCAGAGCACCGCGGAGCTGCGCAACGATCTGCGCATCCTCACCCGCACCGTCGCCGCCCTCGCCGAAGAGCACCCGAGGTAGCGCAGCATGTCGATGCCCCTCCGCCGGCGCGGCGGCAACGGATTGGAGGCCTGGCCGGGCTACGTGGACGCGCTGTCCACCTTGCTCATGGTCATCATCTTCGTGCTGCTGGTGTTCGTACTGGCGCAGGCCTTTCTGTCGGTGGCGCTGTCGGGGCGCGACCAGGCGCTCGATCGGGTGAACCGGCAGCTCGCCGAGTTGTCCGACATGCTCTCGCTGGAACGCGGCAAGTCCTCGGAGCTGAGCCAGTCGGTTGCCCAGCTGACCCGCGATCTCAAGACCGCGACCTCGGCGCGGGACAGCCTGGCCGGGCAGCTCGCTGCCTTGCAGGCGGCTGCCGCTCAGGCGGCCAGCGACCGCGACACGCTGCGCGCGGAGCGCGACAAGCTCTCGGCGCAGCTGACCGACGCCAATCTGCAAGCGCAATCGGCCAATGCCCGCGCCGCCCAGCTGCAATCGCAGATCGCCGACGCCGCGACCAGGGACGATGCGGCGGGCACCGAGGCGGCCAAGGTCGCCGGCCAGCTCGCCGAGGCCAAGCGCCAGCTCGCGGAGATGCAGAAACAGCTCGCCGAGGCCGACCGCACGGTGCAGGCCGACAAGGCGACCATCCAGGCGCGGCTGTCCGATCTCGCCAAGCTCGCCGAGCAGACCCGCGCGCTGACCGCGCTGCGCGACGATCTGGAAAAACAGGCCCAGGACGCCGCGGTGCGGGCGACCACCGAACAGCAGCGCCGGCAGGCCGTGGAGGCCCAGCTCGCCGACGAAAAGAAGCTTGGCGATTCCGCCCGGGCGCAGATCGCCCTGCTCAACCGCCAGGTGGACGAGCTCAAGTCGCAGCTGGCGAGTGTCGCCCAGGCGCTCGATCTGGCCGAGGCCAAGGGGCGCGACCAGGACGTGCAGATTGCCAATCTCGGCAAGAAGCTGAACGCGGCGCTGGCGGCCAAGGTGGAGGAGCTGCAGCGCTACCGCAGCGAGTTCTTCGGCCGGCTGCGCGAGGTGCTGGCCAACCGGCCTGGCATCCAGATCGTCGGCGACCGCTTCGTGTTCCAAAGCGAGGTGCTGTTCCCGGTGGGCAGCGCCGAAATCACCCCCACGGGCACCGACCAGATCAGCACCATCGCGCACACGATCCGCGACATCGCCAAGGAGATCCCGGCCAACATTCCCTGGATTCTGCGGGTCGACGGGCATGCCGACAAGCAGCCGATCGGCACCAGCACCTTCGCCTCGAACTGGGAATTGTCGGCGGCGCGGGCGATCAACGTGGTCAAGCTGCTGATCCTCGACGGCGTGCCGGCGACCCATCTCGCCGCCACCGGCTTCGGCGACAACCAGCCGCTCGACACCGCGGACACGCCGGAGGCCTACGCCAAGAACCGCCGCATCGAGCTCAGGCTGACTGACAGATAGGCCGGACCGGGTTTCGTGCTGGTTTGCTGAATTGGCTGGGGACAGGACGATTCGCATGATCGGACGTCGGTCACGGAGGGCAAGCGGCATCGCTGTCGCGGCAATGGCGGCCCTGCTCGCTGTCGCCGCGCCGGCCCGCGCGGCGACGTATGACGACCCGGCTCCCTATTGCGCGGCGGTGGGGACGATCGACAAGCCAGACGCGCGCTACACCGGCCCGGCGGTGCCGGAGTGGATCGCCCGTGCGCTGATGCGGGCGACCGACGCACCGGCGGATTCCAGCCCCGCCTTCTTCGAGCACGCGGCCTGGCGCTGCGACCACGGGCGGGTGCTCGCGTGCAGCTACGGCGCCAATATTCCTTGCGATTCCAAGGCCGATACGAGCCGCGTGCCGGGGCTCGGGGCGAAGGAGTTCTGTCGCGAAAATCCCGGCGCGGATGTCGTGCCGGCGGTCGCGACCGGTCATGCGACGGTGTTCGCGTGGCGCTGCAAGGGGAAGCGGCCGGTGATCGCGCGGCAGGTGTTGAAGGTCGACCGCCGCGGCTTCCCCTCCGCTTTCTGGCACGTCGTGACGCCGCCGCGAGGAACGACTGATTCGGTTCAGCCAATCCCGCCGCTGCGCTAACGTATGGCGGTTGGCGGCCGCTCCGGTCGCCAATTCACCAAGGAGGCAAGCATGGCTGTTGCAAGCGTCTCCAAGATCACCGCCGCTTCCAGCAAGAGCTTCGATGACGCCGTGACCGAGGGGTTGATGCGCGCCAGCAAGACGCTGCGCGGCATCACCGGGCTGCACGTGGTCGAGCACAAGGCCAGCGTGACCAACGGGAAGGTCGCGGAATACCGCGTCACGATGGAGCTTACCTTCGTGCTCGAGGAGTGAGTCCTGCGACGTATGATGCTCGCCGTCTTGTGCTCCGGGAAACGAGCCAGCCGCTTGACATGAACCGGATCGCGGGCGGAGATTTATGACGTCGCAACTTCGGAGGAGGGTGCTCGAACAAGCATGAATCCACCGGGAAGTTTCGGAATTGCCGGCCGGCGTGGCACCGGCAATGTTTCCCAAACCGTCCACGTCTTGCCCGGCCTTCCGAGCCGGGCGCGAAGACGGGATCTTCGCAAGCATGACCCCCGCTGAACGCCACTGTGCGTCCGGGGGTCTTTGCTGTCCCCTCCCCGCTTACGTCACGTCGCCGAGCGCCCGGCGCTTGAGGTCTTTCAGCTTCTCCGCCCCGCCTGGAGTCTTCGGGTCGATGTCTAGCAGCTTGAGCCAGGCGGCATAGGCCCCCTTCCAGTCCTGCCGGCTGGCGGCGATGCGCGAGAGGGTGCGGAGTGCGGCGAAATGCCGGGGCTCGCGCTTCAAGGTCTCCTCGATGTCACGGATCGCGCCGCGCGTATCGCCCAAGGCGAAGCGGGCCAGGGCGCGCTGGTGATAGATCTCGTCGACCGAGGGGTCGAGCGTGAGGGCCGCGTCGAAATCGTCGACCGCGTCCTGGTTGGCGCCGGCCTGGAGGCTGCGCAGGCCGCGGCTCACCAGCAGCGTGACCGCGGGCGAGCCTTGCTCGATCCAGATATGCTCGACGCGCGCCTCGATGGACGCCGCCTCGGCCTCGCTTTGCGCGGTCTTGAGCTGGTCGAGCATCCGGTCGAGCAGCACCTTGCGCGCCTGCCCCGAATTGGGCGCCTGGGCGAGCGCCGGTGTCGCGCAAAGCAGGAGAATGCAGAGAAGCCGCCGCATGGCGCATGGTCGCGCCGTCCGGAGCCGCCGGCAAGCGGCGCGTCAGACCGCCTTGGGGATCGTTGCGAGGACCGCGGGCGTGGGGCCGCCGGCCATCCAGTCGAGCAGTTCCACCGTGTGGACCATTGGCAAGCCGCCGCCGGCGAGCTGGGTGAGGCAGCCGATATTGCCGGCGGCGACCAGGTCCGGGCGCGTGGCGGCGAGGTTTTCCAGTTTGCGCTCGCGGAGTCGCGCCGCGATCTCGGGCTGGAGAAGGTTATAAGTGCCGGCCGAGCCGCAGCAGATATGCGGCTCGGCGGGCTCGACGACCGTGAAGCCGGCTTTCCGTAGAAGCGCCTTGGGTTCGGCGGTGATCTGCTGGCCGTGCTGCAGGCTGCAGGCCGAGTGGTAGGCGACGGTGAGGCCGGGGCTCTCGCGGGTTGGCGCATAGTCGAGCCGGGTCAGGAGTTCGCTGATGTCGCAGGCG
>JAFKFI010000095.1 GCA_017307285.1 Alphaproteobacteria bacterium
CTGGCTTCCTCGCCGGCACGCTGCCCGCGCCACGACGGCGCCCGGCCGCTAGCCCGACATCCGGGCGCCCGCACCGGGAGCGTCGGCCGCCGGCGATCCCGCCGGGTCCGGTGCTCATCGAGTATGGCATGCGGGCCTACGATCTGGAGCTGCGCCGGCTGCTCGACGATCCCGAGATGCGGGAGTTCCTCGCCGCCGTGCCGCAGGCCGGACGGCTGCTCAGGCCGTTGTGGCGCCGGCTCACCACCGAACCGCTGCCGGAAATCCTCCGCCTGCCGCCGCGGCCACGCCGGCCGCGGCCGCCCCAGCCGGCGCCGGCGAGCGGCCCGCCGGGGCTGCGCCGGGTGACATTGTCCGACGGCACGGCGAGCTGGGAGCCGATCCCGTGCCGTCCCTTCCTCACGGCTGCGCCGCCGCGACACGTCCGCGCCCGCGCGGTCGAGCTCCCGGAACCGGCACCTGCGCCGCCGGGCGACACAGCCAAACCGCCCGAGCCCGCCCGACCACCGCGCGACTATCTCTGGATCGGCAGGCTCAGGATGCGATAGCCGCGTGGGGCTGCTTTCGCACGCCCATGTCGTTGCGGCATAGCAACATAACTGACTATGCAGCGGCCCTGATGGCTGCCGCGCGGACGTCGTCTCCCACCGCCTCCTGGAAGGTCTGGAAATTTGCCTCGAATCGGGCGACGAGTTCCCGCGCCATCCGGTCATAGGCTGCCTTGTCGGCCCAGGACTCGCGCGGGTCGAGCACCTCGGTGGGGATGCCGGGGGCGCTCTCGGGGATGGCGAGGCCGAAGAAGCGGTCTTGGCGGAACCGGGTGCGAGCGAGGGAGCCGTCGAGCGCGGCGTTGAGCAGGGCGCGGGTGTGGCGGATGCTCATGCGGCTGCCGACGCCGTATTGGCCGCCGCTCCAGCCGGTGTTGACCAGCCAGCAATCGACGCCGTGCCGGGCGATCAGATCGGCCAGCATCCGGCCGTAGACTTCCGGCCGGCGCGGCAGGAAAGGGGCGGCGAAGCAGGTGGAGAAGGTCGCCTGCGGTTCGGCGCCGAGGCCCTTCTCGGTGCCCGCGACGCGCGCCGTGTAGCCGCTGAGGAAGTGGTACATCGCCTGCGCCGGCGTCAGCTTGGCGATCGGCGGCAGTACGCCGAACGCATCCGCCGTCAGCATCACCACGTTGCGCGGCTGGCCGCCGACGCCCGCGGGGATGGCATTGGGGATGAACTCGACCGGGTAGCAGGAGCGGGTGTTCTGGGTGAGCGAGCCGTCCGTGAGGTCGAGCCGGCCATGCCCGTCGCCGACGACGTTCTCCAGCACGGTGCCGAAGCGGTGGGTCGCCGCCCAGATCTCGGGCTCGGCCTCGGCCGACAGGTTTATTACTTTTGCGTAGCAGCCGCCCTCGAAATTGAACACGCCCTCTGGCCCCCAGCCATGCTCGTCGTCGCCGATCAGGGGGCGGTTGGGATCGGAGGAGAGGGTGGTCTTGCCGGTGCCGGAGAGGCCGAAGAACAGGGCCACGTCGCCATCCCGGCCGATATTGGCGCTGCAATGCATCGGCAGCACGCCTTGCGGCGGCAAGAGCCAGTTCATCACGGTGAAGATCGACTTCTTGATCTCGCCAGCATACTCGGTGCCGGCGATCACGATGGTCTTCTCGGCGAAGGACAGCGCGACGGCGGTGCCGCTGCGCACGCCGTCGAGATCCGGGTCGGCCTGGAAATCGGGCGCGTGCAGGATGACGTAGTCGGGCTCGAAGCCCGCGAGCTCCGCTTCGGCCGGGCGGATGAACATGTTGCGGGCGAACAGCGCGTGCCACGCGCCGGTGGTGACCAGCCGGACGCGAACCCGCCGCGTGGGATCGGCGCCGG
>JAFKFI010000041.1 GCA_017307285.1 Alphaproteobacteria bacterium
GCGGGGTTCTTCGAGGCGCTGCGGCAGGTGGTGATGACCGAGTGCGGGCGCTGGCAGCTGATGACCCCGCTCATTCCGCTCGGGCCGCTGGTCGGCGCGATGCTGAGCTATATCGGGGAGACCGGGCGGCGGCTCGCCGCCCTGCACGCCCGCTTCGCCGCGGGCAAGCTGCCCGCCGCACCACGCCGCAGCCCGACGCGGCGCCCGGCAGACGAGGCGCCACGCGCGGAGGGCGCGGGCACGGCGCAGGCGGGAGCGGCGCGGCGGGGGTCCGGCATCCCGCCGGGGCCGCCCGGCCTGGTGTTCCGCGAATACGGCTTCGGGGTCTTTGCCGCGGCGTTGCGGGGCTTGCTCGACGATCCCGAGATGCGGGCCTTGCTCGCCGCCTCGCCGCAAGCCGGGCGGCTGCTCCGGCCGCTGTGGCAGCGGCTCACCACGGAAGAATTGCCCGAGGCGCTACGCCCGCCGCCCAGGCCGCCGACGCCACGCAAGCCACGCCGGTCGCGGAACAGATGGGTGCCGGCGGATGGCCGGCCGGGGCTGCGCCGGGTGCGCTTGCCCGACGGCACCCGGGCATGGGAGCCGATCCCCTGCTATCCGGCGGGCGAGCCGCCCTCGCGCCGCGCCCGCGCCCGGCCGAGAGTGCCGCCCGAGCCCGCGCCACCACGCGCCGCTCGGCCGCCGCCCAAGCCGCCGCGCCCGCCCAAGCCGCCGCGCCCGCCCAACCCGGAGCGCCGGCTCAGCGACTACAACTGGATCGGCCGGCTTTTCATGCGATAGCGCAGCGCGCCTGCCTTGGTGTGTCTTTATTGTTCCGTATATGCAACTATAATGGCGCGCAAGATGCCTCCAAGCCTAGATTGCCAGGATCAATTCAAGATCCTAAAGGTTGGCTGAGGCGACCACGGCAATGCCAAACGAAAGGGGATTTTGGCTACGCGTGGCCGAGCATCATCGGGCCGAGACGGCTACTCCAGAATTTCAGCGTAAACGCCGAGTTGCTCGTATCCAGGCTGCGCTAATTGGGCTCGTAACGGTCGTAGTGACAGCGATCTTTTGGTCTATGAAGTGGCCCGTCGGTATCCTAACTGCCCTAATGATCGGCTCTTACATTATTATAATGTCACTTGTGCCTAAGCTCCTTAAATAGCGAAACCTCGGCCCCTCCTTCCTGAACAACCCGATGACGACGCGCATCACTCGGGCGCCAGCCGGGGTACGGCGGGGAGGCCGTTGAGGATCAGGCTGACGGCGAAGGCGGCGGCGCCCTCGAGGTCGATAGGGTCGCGGGCCAGCATCTTCTCGCCGATCTCTCGGGCAACCCCGATCGTCGCGGCGGCGAGATAGGCGGTGTCGACGCGGGGCGACAGGCCGCGCCGCAAGACCAGCGCGATCGAGGATTCCACCTCGTCATAGACGGCGTTGTGCGCCGGGGTTTGGAAGCGCACGCGCGCGCGCCGCTCGGAGATCGGGCGCCCCGGCCGCCACGGGCGCTGATCGTCGATGATGAATTGGAAATAGGCACGGACGATGCCGTTGAGGTAGCTCTCGAAATCCGCCGCCTGCTCGCGGTGGGCACGCAGGATCGGGCGCAACCGCAGCGCCGCGTCGGTGGCGATCGCCTTCGCGACCTCCTCCTTGGAGCGGTAGTAATTGTAGAAGGTGCCAGAGGCAAGGCCGGTGCGCCGGATGATGTCACGCACGCTGGCCGCCTCGTAGCCGAGCTCGGCGAAGACCTCGCGCGCCGCGGCGAGGATCGCTGCACGATTCTGCGACTTGGTCTGCTCGCGCTTGCCGTTGGTCTGAGCCTCGGGCAGTTGGCTGCCCTGCTCCGGCGCCTCATGGTCCTGCGCCGGCAGCGGTCCTTGCAACATATCGGCCGGCAGCATCTCGTTCGGCAACATCCCGCTCGGCACGGGGGCGCTAGCCGCCCTGCCCTCTTGCGCCGTCCCGCACCAGCTGCTTCAGCAGCGACCGCGCGGTGGACAATGTGTTGGGGCCGCCGTGCTGGGTGATCTTCTGGCCGAACTCGGGATGCCACACGGTGATCACGCCGTGCCGGTCGGCGGTGTAGCGGCCGACGTGGCGCGTGCCGCCGATCTGGACGCTGAGCTCCACGCCCTCGTGCTCCTCCATCGAACCCACCCCCAGCGCCCGCGATTTAGGCCGGCAACCTAGTCCAGTTCTTGCCGGAGTGGAATTCGCCGCCCGCAGCGCCGGGAAAGGGAGGATCAGATCTGCGCCGACTGCACCGCCTCCTCCAGTTCCTGGAAGGTGGGCATGTGCTGGTTGGGCGCCATCTTGCGGCCGGTCTCGACACTGACCTGCGGCGCGTTGCCGTGCAGGTGCGCCACCAGCACGGCGCGGATCACCTCGTAGTATTTCGATTCCTCCTCGACCACGCCCTTGAGCCGGGCGGCGAACGGGCCGGCCATGCCGTAGGCGAGCAGCACCCCGAGGAAGGTGCCGACCAGCGCGCCGCCGATCATCTGGCCGAGTACCGCCGGCGGCTGGTCGATATGCGCCATCGTCTTGATCACGCCGAGCACCGCCGCGACGATGCCGAGGGCGGGCAGCGCATCGGCCATCGTCTGCAGGGCGTGGGAGCTGTGCAACTCCTCGTGCAGGGTCTTCTTGAGCTCGCGCGCCAGCACGTCCTCGATCTGATTGGGATCGTCGGCGTTCATCCCGACCATCCGTAGATAGTCGCAGATGATCGACGAGGCGTGGTGGTTGGCGAGGATCTTCGGGTATTTCTGAAAGGCGCTGCTTTCGTCCGGCTTCTCGATATGCGGTTCGAGCGCCATGTTACCCTTGGTGCTGGCGAGGCGGACCAGCAAGAAGAGCAGGCTCAGGAGATCGACGTAGTCTGCCTTCTTGAACGCCGCGCCCTTCATGATCTTGCCGAAGCCGGCCAGCGTGTGCTTGACGTCGTGCATGCTGTTCGACATCACGAACGTGCCGAGCGCCGCGCCGCCGATGGTCAGCAGCTCGAACGGCATCGCCTCGATCAGCGGCTCCAGGCTGCCGCCCGAGACGATGTAGCTGCCGAACACGCAGGCGAGCAGAAACCCCAATCCACCGATCGTCAGCATGGGCGCGAGATCACCGCGGGGGCGGAGCTGCGGCCGGCGGCGCTCCAGGGCCGGCGTTGTTCGCCGCGGCGCGAAGCACGACGATTGCGATACGCCGGTTGGCGGCGGCGGTCGGGTCCTTTGGCAGCAGCGGATCGCGGTCCGCGTTGCCCGTCACACTGCGGATGCGGCCCTCCTGCAGGCCGGACTCGAGCAGCAGCCGGCGCGTCGCGTTGGCCCGCTCGGTCGAGAGCTCCCAGTTGGATTTGTCCGTCCCGCGATACGGCGTCGCGTCGGTATGGCCGGCGATCGAAATGCTCTCGTTCAGCCGCATCAACACCGGCGCCACCTTTTGCAGCAGGAGCCGCGCCCGCTCGTTCGGCACCGCCGAGCCGGTGGTGAACATCGGGCTGTGATCCTCGTCGAGAAGCTGGATGCGCAAGCCCTCCGGGGTCATGTCGATCGCCAGCTGACGGGTGAGATCGGCGAGTGCCGGGTCGGCACGGACCGCCTCGCGAATCTGCTGCGCTGCCTGCTCCAGCTTTTGCCCTTCGCGCCGCTCCTGCTCGCCCTGCAGCTCGGCATCCGACAGCGCATGGGCCATCTCCGCCTGCCGTTCGGCCGAGACCGGCTGAGACGCGGCGCCGGAGACCGAAGCCGGGCCGGTCGCGGCGGTGGTGGCCGGATTGGCCGCCGTGTCGCCGCCATTGCCGGGAGCCGGCGCGTCCTGCTCGTCGTCGCGCTGCGAGTTTTCCTTTGGCGTCGGCTTGCGGAAGGTCACGGTGGTGGCGGGCGTGTCGCTGTCGTCGTCCTCGACCTCGAGCGGCACCGGCGTCTTGCCGACCGTGACCAAAGCCGCGCCACGATCGGAGACCATCGCCCCCTTGTCGAAGGCGGTATGGCCGCCGAATGGCTGGCCGGTGCCGGACGAGTTGTGGCTGAGCACGCTGGTCGGGCTGAAATAATCCGCGAGCCCCTTGCGCTGCTCCTCGGTGGTGGCGTTGAGCAGCCACATGAGCAGAAAGAACGCCATCATCGCGGTGACGAAATCCGCATAGGCGACCTTCCAGGCGCCGCCGTGATGGCCGCCCTCGACCACCTCATCCTTGCGAATGACGATCGTCGGTTGCTTGTTGCCTCTGCCGTCGTCCCTTGCCATCGGACCCGAGCCGTTGCGTCTCGGCGCAGAGTGATGCGTCAGGCTTAACTCAGCCCTAATCCGAAGTGCGCATATGTGGCCGAGGCAGCAGGACGATCGACCGGGAGGGAGGCCGGCCGACCACGCGATAGATGCGGAATTGCTCGATGACCTGCCCGTCGCGCGCGCGGCTGGCGCGGCCGACCTCGCGCAACTCTGCCCACGGCGCCCGATCCACGTTGGGGTCGCGACGGGTGCTGCGCGCCAGCAGCCCGACGCTGCCGGCCAAATCGGCGGGTGGAAGATCGAATAGACGCCAGCGTTCCTCCGCGCCGATCACGGCGATATCGGGCGGCAAGGTTCGCGCGAGCTCGGCGGCGATGCCGTAATCGTCGGCGGCGACGAAGCGTGCCCCCTGCTCGCGCGCGATCGCCGCCACCTCGCTGGCCAGCGTCGGCCAGCCGGCGAGACGCAGCGCGGTGGGGTCGATGCGCGGCGACAACGACACCAGGCCGACCGTCGCCTGGGCGTAGACCAGGATGGTGATGGCCGCGCCGAGCGCCACGGCGGGAACCAGCAGGCGCTGCCAAACGCGCCCGGTCAGGCCGCCACCGGCCAAGGCAGCGGAGGGATACAGGATCGCCGGCCAGTTGCCCTGCACCCGGTCGCCGAAGGCGTGTTGGAGGAACACCGCGAGCGCCGGCAGCGTGAGCGCGGCAAGCAGGGACCAGGCGGGATCGCGGTCGCGCCAGGCGCGGCGCGCCGCCGTGGCGACCCCGCCGGCGAGGATCACGAAGATCAGCGGCGTGGCGAGCCCGATCTGGCCGCCGATCAGCTCGCCGAGGAACTGGGCGGCCCGCCCCGGCTCCCAGGCGCCGGTGCGCCCGCCTTGCCGGACGAAGCTCACCCAGTCGTGCGAGGCATTCCAGATCACCACCGGGGCGAAGATCGCGGCGGCGATCAGGCCAGCCAGCCAAGGATACGGGGTGCGCAGCCAGACCCGCGCGCTGGGCACGGCGAGCAGCCAGAGCAGCACGCCGAGACCGAGGAAAATGGCGGTGTATTTGCTGGCGAGTGCCAGGCCGGCGAACAGGCCGAACACCAGCAGCCAGCCGCCGCGCCGATCGCTGACCAATCGCGCCAGCGCCCACAGCGCGGCGACCCAGAAGAACAGCAGCGGCGTGTCGGGCGTCATGGTCACGGCGCCGACGCCGAGCAACAAGGTGGCGTTGAGCAGCGCGGCGGCGATCAGTCCGGCGCGGCGGCCGGGAAACAGCCGCTCCCCGGCATCCGCCAGCAGCACCGAGCCGAGGGCGATGGCAAGCGGCCCCAGCAGGCGGATGCCGAACGCACTGTCCCCGGCGAGCCAAATGCCAGCCCGGATCCACAGCGCGACCATCGGCGGATGATCGAGATAGCCGGGCGCCAGCGCGCGCGACCAAACCCAGTAATAGGCCTCGTCAGGCGACAGCGGCAGCGCGTAGGCGACGGCGAGGCGGAGCAGCGTGAGAGCGACGAGGGCGGCGATCCAGGCCCGCGCCTCGCGTGGCCTCACCGCGCCCGCCAGACCAGCGTCGCCGAGACCGCGTAATTCCACACGACGCCGATTACCGCTCCCATCGCCCCCGCCAGGGTCCAGGCGGTATGCGCCTGGTACAGCACCTGCGCGATGCCGACATTGGCCACCGCGCCGATGCCGCAGACCAGCATGAACAGTACGAAGCCGCGCCACAGATCCGGCCCGCGCAGGCGCTGGTCGCGATAGGTGATCTGGTTGTTCAGCTGGAAATTGAACGCCATCGCCACCACGGTCGCGACGATCTGGGAGGCGGCGAACCGGTCCCCGAGCATCTGCCCCAGGGTGAGCACCGCGAGATGGACCAGAACGCCGAGCGCGCCGACGGCGGCGAAGGCGAGGAAGCGCAGGGGAACCACCCCGCCGAGCAGCTTGTCCACGAGCAAGGCGCCGAATTGCGCCAGGACCAGCACGTCGAGCTTGCTCTCTCCGGCAACACGCTCGCGGAAGCGGCAGGGAATCTCGACCACCCGGAGCGTCCGGGGTGCGCTCAGCACCAGGTCGAGCAGGATCTTGAACCCCTTCGCGGTCAGCCGGGGGGCGAGGTCCTCGAACAGGGTGCGCCGCAGCATGAAAAAGCCACTCATCGGGTCGGTGAGCCGGACCGGCATGACGCGTTGGGCGAGCCGGATGCCTAGATCGGACAAGGCGTGGCGCCAGCGGGATGAGAGGCCGGAGGCGTCGCCACCCTCGACGTGACGGCTGCCGACCGCGAGGTCGAACGCGCCGGTGCGCAGTGCGTCGAGCATGTCGGGCAGCCGGGCCTCGTCGTGCTGCAGGTCGCCGTCCATCACGGCCACGAACTCCGCCGAGGAGGACAGTGCCCCTTCGATCACCGCCGAGGCGAGGCCCCGGCGGCCGATGCGGCGGATGCAGCGGACGCGCGGGTCGAAGGCGGCGATCCGGCGGGCTTCCGCCGCAGTGCGATCCGGGCTGTCATCGTCAACGAAGACGACTTCCCAGCGCAGGCCGCGCAGCGCGGCGGAAAGCTTTTCCACCAGCGGGGCAACATTGGCCCTCTCGTTGAAGCAGGGCACCACGACGGTCAGCTCGGCTGTGGCGACACGAGCATCCGGGAGCGGCATTTCGGCGAGAGCGGCAGGTAGGGTCATGGGCATCCGATCGCCCGCCGGGGGAAGCACGTGGTCGTCGGGGGCGAGCGGGGGATAGCCCAGGCGGCCCTCGTCTCAAAGAGCCGGGGGCCCGGCATCCCCGAGCTTGGGCGAGGACGGGCCCGGGCGCCAAGCCGACCAGCCGGTGAAGCGTTGCTTAGGCACCCTCGGCTGTCTCGCGCAGATCGCGCGGCGGCCCCGACTGATCGACGCGGCTAGAGCGGCACGCCGGCAAGGCTGCGGCTGGTACGGATCGTCTGGAGGGTCTGAACCCGGCTCACTGTCGGCATGCCGGTGAGCCTTTGTGTGAGCTGGTTCTCATGGGCGGTGTCGCGCGCCACCAGCTTCAGCAGGAAGTCGCCCCCGCCACGGATCATGTGGCACTCCCGCACCTCCGGCCAGGCGGCGACCTGCTGCTCGAAGGCGGACAGGACAGTCTCCTTCTGGCTGTCCAGCCCGACCACGGCGAAGAAGACGATCTCCCAGCCGAGCTTCTGCGGGTCGCTGTCGGCGTGATAGCCGCGGATCACCCCGGCCTCCTCCAGCCGGCGCACCCGGCGCAGGCAGGGCGGCGCAGAGATGCCGGCACGACGCGCGAGTTCCACGTTCGTCATTCGCCCGTCGGCCTGCAATTCCATCAGGATGCGGCGGTCGATGGCGTCGAGAAGCGGGGGCTCGGCAAACTGAGCGAGGGCGCCCGATATGGTCCGGAGCCCCTTCACCAGATCGCCAGCAATCCGGACTGATCCCTCCATGCCCGAAACCCACAGCACCCGCGTCCTCATCATCGGCGCAGGCCCCGCCGGCTACACCGCCGCGATCTATGCCGCCCGCGCCAGTCTCTCGCCGGTGCTGGTGGCCGGTCTGCAACCCGGCGGGCAGCTGACGATCACGACGGACGTGGAGAACTATCCAGGCTTCGCCGAGGTGATCCAAGGGCCGTGGCTGATGGAGCAGATGGAGGCGCAGGCGGTGCATGTCAGCACCCGCGTGATCCACGACATCATCACCGAGGTCGACTTTTCCCGGCCGCCGTTCCGCTGCGTGGCCGATTCGGGCGACGTATTCCTCGCCGATACGGTGATCATCGCGACCGGCGCCCAGGCGCGCTGGCTCGGATTGCCCTCGGAGAAGGCCTTCTCGGGGGCCGGGGTATCAGCCTGTGCCACCTGCGACGGATTCTTCTTTCGCGGCAAGGAAGTGGCGGTCGTCGGGGGCGGCAACACCGCCGTCGAGGAGGCGCTCTATCTCACCAACCACGCCACCAAGGTCACGCTGATCCATCGTCGGGATCGGCTACGGGCCGAGCAGATCCTGCAGGACCGGCTGTTCCGTAATCCGAAGATTTCGGTGATCTGGGACAGCGCGGTCGAGGAGGTGCTGGGACGGAGCGATCCCACCAAGGCCGTCACCGGCCTGCGGCTGAGGAACACACGCACCGGCGAGGCGAGCGAGATCGGCACCGACGGGCTGTTCGTCGCCATCGGCCACGATCCAGCGACCGCGTTGTTCCGGGGCCAGCTCGATCTCGACGATCAGGGCTATGTGCTGATCGCACCCTGGTCCACGGTGACGTCGCGGCCGGGCGTGTTCGCGGCTGGCGACGTGGCCGATGCCAAGTTCCGCCAGGCCGTCACCGCGGCGGGCATGGGCTGCATGGCGGCGCTCGAGGCCGAGAAATATCTGGCCGAGCACGCCGCCGATCCGGCCGAACGGGCCTCGGCCGACGAGAAGCCAATGATCGGCGCCTGGGACTAGGCCCCGCTGATTCTCCGCCACGCCGGGCGGGCGAAACGACGACGGCTCGCTGCCGGCGTCAGTAAGTGGTTGCATCGACAACCGGGAAGCCGAAAACTGCATGGCTGAGAAAGCGGCATCGCGGACCGGGCTGCGAGTCGGTCCACGGAGGCCGTTCGGGCGACTCCGCGCGGCGGAGCAGTAAGGGCAGGTTTCATACGATCCGCTCGGCGGCGGCATCCGGCGCGACCACGCGCCGACCCGGCACGCCTGAGCGGCACGGGAGTGGCTGGGCATGGACTGGGACAAGCTGCGCGTCTTCCACGCGGTGGCCGAGGCGGGGAGCTTCACCCATGCCGGCGACACGCTCAATCTGAGCCAGTCGGCGGTATCGCGGCAAATCTCGGCGCTCGAGGAGTCGCTGCAGGTGCCGCTGTTCCATCGCCACGCGCGCGGGCTGATCCTCACCGAACAAGGCGAGCAGCTCAACCGGACGGTGCGCGAGGTGTTCGCCAAATTGGCGATGACCGAGGCGCTGCTGACCGAGAGCAAGGAAAAGCCCGCCGGGCGCCTGAAAGTGACCACAACGGTCGGTTTTGGCGCGAGCTGGCTGGCGCCGCGCCTGCAAGGTTTCCTCGAAGCATACCCGGATGTCTCGGTGACATTGCTGCTGGACGACACCGACCTCGATCTGGCGATGCGCGAGGCGGACGTGGCGATCCGTATGCACCCGCCGAAGCAGCCCGACCTGGTGCAGCGGCATTTGTTGACGATGGAATGGGTGGTCTGCGCCTCGCCCGACTATCTCAAGACACACGGCGTGCCGCAGCGCGCCGAGGATTTGGACGCGCACCGGCTGATCCTGTTCGGCGACTATCGCGTTCCCGTCGAGGACATCAACTGGCTGGCCGAGGTCGGGCGCCGGCCGGGCAATCCGCGCCGCGCACTGCTCGACGTGAACAGCACCCAGGCCATGCTGCTGGCGATCCGCTCCGGCCTCGGCATCGGCGCGCTGCCGGATTTCATGGTGACTGAGGAGGAAGGGCTGGTCCGCCTGCTCAGCGACCTGAAAT
This sequence comes from Alphaproteobacteria bacterium, assembly GCA_017307285.1. Classification (GTDB taxonomy): domain Bacteria; phylum Pseudomonadota; class Alphaproteobacteria; order Acetobacterales; family Acetobacteraceae; genus JAFKFI01. The sequence continues at coordinate 9,711 of JAFKFI010000041.1, forward strand.
CGCCCAAGGTGGATGTGTATTTTGTCTATCCCGAAGAATTGCGGAACTCGAAGCGGGTAGCGGTGTTCCGCGATTTCCTCCTCGCCCGGCTCGCCGAACTGCAATAGGCAGCCCAGCCACCCGTTTCCTGCGGGTTATGCAGCGACGACATGGCGGCATCCGGCTTTTGGTGCTGGCAGGAACGATGAGCGGTCCATATCGTTCTCTGGACAGATACGGCGGGTCTTCCGCCAGTCTTCCTGCCCGAGTGGCTGGAAAAGGGGTCGATGACCCCTTCGTCTCCCAGACGTGAAGCCTCCCTGTTACTTGCCCCCGGGTATCCCCCGGGGGCTTTTCTTTGGCCGGATGCCATAATCTAAATTGGTTTACGATGCGTCGCACATTCGCATACTTGTATCTCTTTTGCGAGAATCGTAACAATTCGCTTGTGGTTTTGGACGAATAACGAATGGAGGTCGTCTATGCTCTTCCTCGTCATCAGCGAACCGCGGCCCGAGCCGCCGACCGGCATCGCAGAAGCGCGGCAACGATTCTGGACCTGGGTGGACCCACTGATCGCGGCGGGGCGCGTCCGCTCGATCCACGCCAAGGTCGGGCGCGGCGCGGTCGCGCTGTTCGACGTCGAGTCGAACGAGATGCTTCACGGCTTCTTGAATGCCTGGGCCGATATCATCCCGGCCCGGTTCGAGGTGCACGCCCTTATCGACCCGGATAGCGCGCAGCGCTTCCTCGCGGAGCAGCGCAAAGGATCGAAGTGATCAGTTCGGTGGATACGGCCGCAGCGCGTCCGGCGTTCGCATATCGCGCGGCACGTCGAAGTCGCGCGCGGCGCCGCGCATAGCGGCCGGCGGCTGGGGCCATCCGCTGCGGCGGCTGTAGTCCTGCCTCGGCCGCTGGCCGGCGACCCGGCGGTTCATGGCGAGCGACTGGGCGCAAAACACGTCGAGGCCGGCGACGGTCATGACGGTTGCAAGCGCCACGAATACCGAGCCCCGACGCGGATTTTCGGTGGAGAGACCGGCGGCGAGCGTGCCGAAATCCAGCACGTCCCCGCCGACGCGCGCCCAAATCCACGGCGCGGGATCAGAAGCGGCGAGGATGCCGACGCCGGTCGCGATCTCGCGCGCGCCATATCCCGCGATCAGATGCTCGCGATCCTTCATGCCGAGCGTGTCGGCCAGGGTCCGAGGCGCGGCCAGTTCGAGGGCGCCGAGCGCGATGCTGAACCAGCCGAGCCCGCGTGCGAGAGTCTCGGCGGAGCCGGCCGATATCGGTGCGGCGCACGTCATGGCCGCAGCACCACTTTGATGCAGCCATCCTGCTTGTCGCGGAACGTCTTGTACATCCCCGGTCCCTCCTCCAGCCCGACGCGATGGGTGATGACGAAGGAGGGATCGATCTGGCCTTCCTGAATGCGACGCAGCAGGTCGTCGGTCCAGCGGTTCACGTGGGTCTGGCCGGTACGCATCGTCAGCCCCTTGTTCATGAAGGCGCCGAACGGAATCTTGTCCAGCAGCCCACCGTACACACCGGGCACCGAAAGCGTCCCGGCCGGGCGGCAGACGTACATCATCTCGCGCAATACGTGCGGCCGGTCGGTCTCCAGCATCACCGCCTGCTTGGCGCGGTCATAGAGCGAGTCGATTGAGCGCGTGGCGTGCGCCTCCAGCCCGACCGCGTCGATGCACTTCTCCGGTCCCTTGCCGTGCGTCAGCTCCTTCAGGCGCTCGAGCACGCTCTCCTCGTCGAAATTGATCGTGATGGCGCCGCCGGCGCGCGCCATGTCGAGGCGTTCCGGGACGTGGTCGATCGCGACCACTTGCTTGGCGCCGAGCAGCACGGCACTGCGGATGGCGAACTGGCCGACGGGACCGGCACCCCAGATCGCCACCGTATCCGTCGGCTCGATGTCGCACTGGACGGCCGCCTGCCAGCCGGTCGGGAAGATGTCGCCGAGGAACAGCACCTGCTCGTCGGTCAGCCCGTCGGGGATCTTCACCGCGCTGGCATCGGCGCAGGGCACCCGGACGTATTCCGCCTGGCCACCGGGATAGCCGCCGGTCAGGTGGGTGTAGCCGAACAGCCCGGCCGTGGCGTGGCCGAACACCTTGTCGGCCATCTCCTTGTTGCGATTGGAGCGCTCGCACACGGAGAAATATCCGCGTTTGCACTGATCGCACTCGCCGCAGATGATGGTGAACGGCACTACCACGCGGTCGCCCTTCTTCAGCCGGTGGTTCTCCGAGCCGACCTCGACGACCTCGCCCATGAACTCATGGCCCATGATGTCGCCGTTCTTCATGCCCGGCATGAAGCCGTCATAGAGATGCAGGTCTGAGCCGCAGATCGCGCAGGCGGTGACTTTCACGATCGCGTCCCGCGGCTGCTCGATGGCCGGATCGGGCACGGTGTCGCAGCGGATGTCGTGCTTGCCGTGCCAGACCAGTGCCCGCATGTCCTGAGTTCCCTGCCCGGAGACCAGCGCACAACGCGCCCCAGGCTGGCGGGTTGGTTCCTGTGACGGAACGCTCAGGCGCGGGCGCGGGCGTTGCCGACCTGAATCACGGCCGCCACGAGGGCCTCGATATCCTCTATGCGGGTCCGGTGATTGACGATCGCCGCCCGGATGGCGAGGCGGCCGCCAAGGGTCGTGGTCGAGGGGGCCGCAATTCCGGCTTCCTGCAGGTCGGCGACGATGGCGACGTTCAACGCGTCGAGATCGCCCTCCGCCGCCGCGAAACGGAAACACACGATGTTGAGCGCGACGGGCGCGAGCCGTTCCAGCGATGGCTCGGCGTCGACCCGATCTGCCAGGGCGCGGGCCAGGCCGCAGCACTGCTCGACAATGGCGCCGAGGCGGTCGGCGCCATAGACCAGCAGGGTCATCCACACCTTCAGCGCTCGAAAGCCGCGCGACAGATCGGGGCCGAGATCGCAGGGCCAGGGATGACCGCCGGCGAGACCACGGTTCTCGCGTCTGAGATAGGCCGCTGGGGCGGCAAAGGCAGCGAGCTGGGCGGCGGGGTCGCGCACCAGGATGCAGCCGCAATCGTAGGGAACTTGCGCCCATTTGTGGAAATCGAAGGCGATGGAATCCGCCTGCTCGATGCCGGCGAGCAACGGACGCAGCCTGGGCGAGAGGGCCGCCATCGCGCCGAATGCGGCATCGACGTGCAGCCACAGGTCTTGCGCGCGGCAGAACCGGGCGAGCCCCGCCAGATCGTCGATCGCGCCGATATCGACGCTGCCGGCTGTGCCGACGACCATGAACGGCATGGCGCCGGCATCCCGGTCGCGTGCGACCGCCTCGGCGAGCGCGGACGGCACCATGCGGCCCTCGCCATCGCAGGCGATCAGCCGCAGGGCGTTCGTGCCGAGCCCCGCCATGTCCATCGCACGCGATACGCAGCCATGCGCGGCGACGGAGGCATAGGCAACAAGCCGCGAGCCGCCCAGGCCGTCGCGACGCACATCGGCGCCGAGTGCGGCCGTGCGTGCGACCAGCACCGCGATCAGATTGGCGATCGAGGTTCCGGTCACCAGCAGGCCCGAGGTCTTGGGCGGTAGGCCGAGCATCTCGGCGGCCCAACGGATCACCTGTCGCTCGACCTCGATTGGTGCGTGATCACGCCCGCCGAGATTGGCGTTGAGGCCGCCAGCAAGCAGTTCGGCCAGCATTCCCACCGGATTGCCGCCGCCATGCACCCAGCCCATGAAGCGCGGGTGGGTGTTGCCGGTGGCGTAGGGCTCGATCAACCGGCGGAATTGCGCGTACACGGCCTCGGGCTCGCTCGGGGCGCGGGGCAGCTTCTTGGCGAGCTCGGCGCGCAATCCAGGCGGCATCGGTTGCCAGACCGGCCGCTGGCGCACCCCGGCGAGGTGGTCGACCATGTCGTCGACCATGCGATGCCCAAGGGCCCGCAGGGCCGTCCAGTCCTCAGGATCAAGCCCGCTTGCGTCCGGCTCCATGCGCGTTCCTATCCCGGCGAGTGCAACCCAAGCGCGTTCAACAGCTCCGGGTTCAGAACCGGTCGGCCGCTGGGCGGGCGCGGCACGCCGAAGCCCATCCGGTCATCGTAGCCCCACAGCGCCCAGCCGATATGCTGTTCCTCCAAGGCGCGGCGGACGTCGCCGAGCCAAGCCAGGCGCGCCGGGGCGTTGAGCTCGCTGCTGGCACCGAACTCGCCGGCCAACACGACAACCCCGTTGCGCCGCGCCCAATCGGCGACGAGCGCAATCCGGGCGTCGAGCATCGCCGCGTCCCAATGCTGGCTGCAATAGTAGCGCATCACAGCGGCGGTCTGGCCGGTCACGCTGACGCGCACGCAGGGATCGGTCACCGGGAATGGCAGGGTGGCAAGCGCCTTCTTGTCGAGGCTCGGGTCGAACTCGGCGAGCGTCGTCAGCACCGAGGGTTCGTAGAAGTGGAAGGTGTAGACGACGTTCGGATCGGCGACCGGGTGCAGCCCGACCAGGCCGTTGACGCTGCTCCAGTCATTGCCGGTCAAGACGATGGTGGATGATGGGAGCGCCGGGCGGATCACCGCCAGCAGTTGCTGCTGCAGCGCCTCCCATCCAGCCTCGTCGCCGCTGAACACCGGCTCGTTGACGATTTCGGGGAAGGTGAGCTTGGGGTTGAGCTTGGCGAGCACTGGCGCGACGACGCGCCATGTGCTCGCGAGCCGCTCGCGATCGGCCGCCGAGGTTTCAAGATGCCATGTGGTTGGGTGCAGTTCGACCACCACGCCGAGGCCCTGGCGCTGCAAGCGGCCGATCGCCTCGCCGAGCAACGCGGTGCGCTCCGCCGTCGCGCCGAGCAGGAACTCGGGCTGGACGGCGAGGCGGACGAACGTGAAACCCGCCTTGTGCAGATCGGCCATCGCGGCGTCGCTCATGTAAGTACGGATCGAGGCTGCGTCCTGGCGTGCGGGAAAGCGGAACCAGTTGGTGAGATTGACGCCGCGCTGCAGGACGGCGACGCGGTCGGGGGGCGGTGCGGCACGTGCGGCGGTGGCGGTTAGAGCGACCAGGAAAACAGCTAAGGCCAGCTTCACAGCCGAATTCATGGATCGGTTTCCCGTGCACAACCTATTTCGGAGTCTCCTATCAGAATTTATCGCTATGCACGCAATTATGGTTGCAGGCCTATCGTGTGGTTGTGGAAGCCTTCATGTAGACAACAGTTTGATGTAGCCGAATTCCAGTGTGTTCGATTTGTCGTGGAGCGCCCGGATCGGCCCATCGCGTCGATAGTCGCGCTTCTCGTAGAAGCGGTGCGCCCGCTCGAAGCGCGTGTCGCTCCACAGCATGAGCCGCCGCCCGCCCTCGGCCGCAGCGCGCGCCTCGGCAGCATCGAGTAGGCGATGCGCAAGACCGCCGCCACGCCAGGTCTGAAAGACGTAGAGCCGACCGATCTCCCACGCATCCGTGCCGCCGCACGGTGCGACGGCAATCATGCCAACGACCCGCCCGTCCGCCTCCGCCGCCCACAGCGCGCCGCCCTTGCTCTCGTAGTGCGAGGCGAGCGCGCGCAGTTCCGGCAGCTCGCCATCGACGTCGAACACGATCCCCGGATACTCGGACCAGCAAGCACCGATCAGGGCGATGAAATCCTCAGCGTCGGCGTCGCGGCCGGCGCGGATCAGGGCGTCTGCCGCGGTCAGTGAAGCTCCGCGCAGAAGCTGCGGATGCGGCGGCACGCCTCGGCCAAGGTCGCGTCGTCGCTCGCGTAGCTGATCCGCACATAGGGGCTCATGCCGAACGAACCGCCATGCACCGTCGCGACATGCGCTTCCTCGAGCAACGCGGCACAGAAATCCTGGTCGGTCGCGATCGCGCGCCCGCCCCCCGAGGTCTTGCCGAGGCAGCCGGCGACATTGGGGAACACGTAGAACGCGCCCTCGGGCTTGTGACAGGCGATGCCCTTGCAAGCGTTCAGCCCATCCACCACGAGATCGCGCCGCCGCTTGTAGGCCGCCGCCATCTCGCGCGCGCCGTCCTGCGGTCCATCCAGCGCCGCCGCCGCTGCCGCCTGCCCGACAGTCGAGATGCCGGCCGTCGCCTGGCCCTGCACGTTGGTCATCGCCTTGATGAGCGGCTTCGGCCCGCCGGCGAAACCGATGCGCCAGCCGGTCATGGCGTAGGTCTTGGACACGCCGCTCACCGTCAGCGTACGCTCCTTCAGCGACGGATCGACCTCGGCAATCGTGTGATGCTCGAAGCCGTCGAACACCAGATGCTCGTACATGTCGTCCGCCATGATCCACACCTGCGGATGACGGCGCATCACCGCCGCGATGGCAGCCAACTCCTCGCGCGTGCAGGCGGCACCCGTCGGGTTGTTCGGCAGGTTGAGCATCAGCCATTTGGTGCGGGGCGTGATCGCGGCCTCGATGTCCTCGGGGCGCGGCTTGAAGCCGTTGTTCTGCGGGCAGTTCACGAACACCGGCTGGCCGCCGATGAGCTGCACCATCAGCGGATAGGCGACCCAGTAGGGCGACGGGATGATGACCTCGTCGCCGTCATCGAGCGTCGCCATGAAGGCGCTGAACAATGTCTGCTTGGCGCCGTTGCTGACGATGATCTCGCCGTCCGGAGAATAATCGAGATCGTTGTCGCGCTTGAACTTGCGCGCGATCGCCTCCTTCAGCGCCTTTGTACCGTCCTGCGGCGGATATTTCGTGTCGCCTTTCAGCGCCGCTTGATAGCCGGCCTCGATGGCGTGGCGCGGCGTGTCGAAATCGGGCTCGCCGATTGCCAACGAAATGACGTCCTTGCCCTCCGCGCGCAGCTCGCGCGCGCGGATCGACATTTGGATGGAGGACGCGACCTGGGTACGGTTCAGCCGTTGCGCGAGAGCGGGCATCATGTCCTCAGTGCAGCCCGTCGCAGAACCGCTGGATGCGCGTGCAGGCCTCGCGCAGCGATTCCTTGTCGGTCGCGTAGCTGATGCGGAAATGGCCGGGGTAGCAGAACGCCGCGCCGTGAACGGCGGCGACGCCCTCCTCCTCCAGCAGCGCGGTGACGAACGCCTCGTCGTCGACAATCTGCCTGCCGCCCTTGCTGGTCTTGCCGATGCAGCCATGCACGCTCGGATAGACGTAGAACGCGCCTTCCGGCTTGTGGCAGTTGATGCCGGCCGAGGCGTTCAGCATCTCTACCACCATGTCGCGGCGCTGCTCGTACTCGGCGATCATCGGCGGGATGGAATCCTGCGAGCCCTCCAGCGCCTCCAGCGTCGCGGCCTGGCCGACCGAGGAGGCGCAGGCGGTGGACTGGCTCTGCAGCTTGTCCATCGCCTTGATGAGCTGCACCGGTGCCGCCGCGTAGCCGATGCGCCAACCGGTCATGGCGTAGGTCTTGGAGACGCCGTTCATCGTCACCGTGCGGTCCTTGAGGCGCGGCTCGACTTCCAGGATGGTGGCCGGCTTGAAGCCGCCATAGGCGAGCTTCTCGTAAATGTCGTCGGTGGCGATCCAGATGTCCGGGTGACGCAGCAGCACGTCGCAGATCGGCCGCAGCTCCTCGGCGTTGTAGGCCGCGCCCGTGGGGTTGCACGGGTTGTTCAGCATGAACCACTTGGTGCGCGGCGTGATCGCGGCCTCAAGATCCTCGGCGCGCAGCTTGAAGCCGTTGTTCTGCCCACAGGGCACCAGCACGGGCGTACCCTCGGCAAGCGAGACGATGTCGGGATAGCTGACCCAGCAGGGCGACGGAATGATCACCTCGTCGCCGGGGTCGATCGTGGCGACCATGCAGTTGAAGATCACCTGCTTGCAGCCCGAGGAGATGATGACCTCCTCGGGGGTGCAGTCGATGCCGTTCTCGCGCTGGAACTTGGCGGCGACCGCGCGGCGCAAAGCGGGCGTGCCGGCGACGTCGGTGTATTTCGTCTCGCCGGCCTCGATGGCGCGGATCGCCGCGTCCTTGATGTTGCGCGGCGTGTCGAAATCGGGCTCGCCCGCGGCGAGGCCGATCACGTCCCGCCCGGCCGCCTTGAGCGCGCGCGCCTTGCCGGCGACGCCCATCGTCGCGCTGGGGCTGATGCGATTCAGGCGGGCAGCGATAAGGCTCATGGCTTGTGCCGATTGTTCCTGGTGAACGGGAAAGCGGCGGAACCTACCGAAGCGGCGTGCCAGCGGCAACCGGCAAGCGTCGGGCCAGCCATGCGCCGAGCAGCGCCAGCAGCACGAGCGCCAGCACGACCGTCGCGAGCGCGTTCATCTCCGGTGTCACGCCGAGCCGCATCGCGGAGAACAGCACCATCGGCAGGGTAGAAGCGCCGGGCCCCGAGACGAAGCTTGCCACTACCACGTCGTCGAGTGAGAGGGTGAACGCGAGCAGCCAGCCGGAGACCAGGGCGGGCGCCATCAGCGGCAGGGTGATGGTGAGAAACGCCCCCCACGGCGAAGCGCCGAGGTCCATCGCCGCCTCCTCGAGCTCGGTACCGGCGTCGGCCAGCCGCGCCTGGACCACCACGGCGACATAGGCGAGGGCGAAGCTCGCATGGGCGATGGCGATGGTGGAGGCGCCGCGCTCGGCCGGCCAGCCGGTCAGGCGTTGCAGGATCACGAATAACAAAAGCAGCGAAAGGCCGACGATCACGTCGGGTAGCACCAGCGGCACCGACAGCGTCGCGGCGAAAGTGCCGCGTCCGCGGAAGCGGCCGAAGCGGGCCAGCGCGTAGCCGGCTGCCGTGCCGATCAGCGTGGCGACGGTGGCGGAGAGCGCGGCGACCCTGAGCGAGAGGAGCGCGGCCGAGATCAGCGGCGCGTCCTGCCAGAGGGCGACGTACCAGCGCCAGGAGAAGCCGCTCCATGAGGTCAGCAGGCGGGAGTCGTTGAAGCTGAATGCGATCAGCAGGGCTATCGGGAGGTAGAGGAAAGCATAACCGCCGATCAGGCAGGCGGGGAGGAAACCGCCCCTCACGACCAACTCGCGTCGCTGGCGCGCGACCCCTCACCCCGGCCCTCTCCCACAAGGGGAGAGGGAGAAGAAAGCCCCCTCCCCTTGCGGGAGGGGGTTTGGGGAGGGGTTTGCCGCGTCGTGGGATAAATGAGCGCAGCCCTTCCCCGCCGCCACTGCCAAACCGCCGCCGGCACC
>JAFKFI010000042.1 GCA_017307285.1 Alphaproteobacteria bacterium
CCGGAAGCGGACGAGGCGGCCTAATAGACGAAATCGCCGGGATCGCGGCGACCCGGCCGGGCCCGCCGCTGTCCTGGGCGGCTAATCCTTCAATCGTTCTGAGCGCGGAGACGTTCCATCTCGTCCTTAAGGCGCAGCTTCTCGAGTTTCAGTCGCGTCAGCGCTTCGGCGTCGGGTCGCGGCCGTTGGTCCTCGTCGGCGATCCGCGTCTCCAGAAAGGCGTGGCGCTCCTTGAGGGCCTCGAGGTGCGACTGCAGGCTCATGATGCCTCCATTGCCAATGTGTCCCCATGCCGGCGTATCCGCCGGCGACGCTCACGGCGGCGCAGCCGTGACCACGAACGGTAACGCGCATCGCTTGTGTCGCGCCAGACGATTCCCGTTCAAGGAACCGCGCGCGGGAGCGCAGGCAAGCGCATGATCGTGCTATGAGCGACCATGCTCACTGACCGGGATTCTCTGCTGCGCAAGCTGCATGAGTTGCGGAGCGAGCATCGCGACCTGGACACGGTGATTGCCCGGCTCGCCGACCAGGGCTCGATCGACCAAATCAATCTGCAGCGGCTCAAGAAGCGGAAGCTGATGCTGAAAGACGAGATTTCCTGGCTGGAAAGCCGGCTGATCCCGGACAGCATCGCCTGAGATGCCGGCCGACGGAATGCCGCTGGTCGGCCTCATCATGGGCAGCCAATCGGACTGGCCGACACTGCGGCACGCCGCCGAGACGCTGACCGAGCTCGACGTGCCGCATGAGGCACGCATCGTCTCGGCGCACCGCACGCCGGACCGCCTCGCGGCTTATGCCAAGTCGGCGCAAGGCCGTGGGCTCCGGGTCATCATCGCAGCCGCCGGCGGGGCGGCGCACCTGCCCGGTATGTGTGCCGCCTGGACCGCGCTGCCCGTACTCGGCGTACCGATCGAATCGCAGCAGCTCAAGGGCTTGGACAGCCTGCTCTCCATCGTGCAGATGCCCGCCGGCATCCCTGTCGGGACGTTGGCGATCGGCCGCGCGGGGGCGGTGAATGCGGCCCTGCTCGCGGCGGCGTTCCTTGCCACCACCGACCCGGCGTTGGCCGAACGGCTCGTCGCGTTTCGCCAGGCGCAGACCGCGCGGGTTCCCGAGTTGCCGAGCGAGCCGCCCGCCCCCGCATGATCCGTCCGCTGCCTCCAAACGCCACGATCGGCATTGTCGGCGGCGGCCAGCTCGGCCGCATGTCGGCGCTCGCGGCGGCTCGGCTGGGCTATCGCTGCCACATCCTTACGACCGAGCCGGACAGTCCCGCGGCGCAGGTCGCGGCCGGCGCGACGCTGGGAGACTATGAGGCTCCCGCGACGCTGCGCGCTTTCGCTGCGGCGGTCGACGTCATCACTTTCGAGTTCGAGAATGTCAGCGCCGAGGGGCTCGACCTCCTCGCCTCTCTGAAGCCGGTCCGGCCCTCGCCGGCGATCCTGCGGATCAGCCAGTATCGCATTGCCGAAAAGAGCTTCCTCAACGGCGTGGGGGCGCGCACCGCGCCGTGGTCGCCGGTCGCGAGCGTTGCGGAACTGGAAGCCGCCGTCGCGCGGCACGGCTTGCCGGCGATCCTCAAGACCACGCGGCTCGGCTACGACGGCAAGGGCCAGGCGATGTTGCGCGACGCCGCCGACCTCGCGCCGGCCTTCGCGGAATTGTCGCCGAAGCCGCTGATCCTCGAGGGCTTCGTCGATTTCGCGCAGGAACTCAGCGTGATCGTCGCGCGCGGGGCGGACGGCGCCGTGACAGCCTTCGATGCGGTGGAGAATCGCCACCGCGACCACATTCTCGATCTCACGCTGGCCCCGGCGCAGGTGCCCGACCAGATCGCCGCCACCGCCCGGTCGGTCGCGATCCGCGTCGCCGAGGCGCTGGAGCTCGTGGGCCTGCTGGCGGTCGAGATGTTCGTCGACAGCGGCGGCCGCGTGCTGGTCAACGAGCTTGCCCCACGGCCGCACAATTCGGGCCACTGGACGATCGACGCCTGCCCGGTCAGCCAGTTCGAGATGCACATTCGCGCCGTGGCGGGCCTGCCCCTGCCACACGCCACGCGGCACTCGGACGCGGTGATGAAGAACCTGGTCGGACCCGAGGAAACCGCTCTCTGGCCGGCGCTGCTCGCCGCCCCCGGCTTGATCCCGCACCTCTACGGCAAGACGGAAGCCCGCGAGGGACGCAAGATGGGCCACGTGACCCGACTGTTTCCCAAGGGCGCGCTGCCCGGCCCGTTCGGCATCGCGGCGGCGCTGGGACCGGCGGCGCCGGCGTCGGCCTAGCCTCACGCCAGGATACGCGCCGCCTCCCGTACGCAGCGCTCGAACCTCCACTCCCTCCCGCGTTCATGGCGTTCGCTGCCGAAGGCATGCACGAAGGTCAGTGTCGGGTTAGGGTCATGATCTGCACGTAAGGATTGATGCCTAACTTGACCGTCACCCCGGGCGGGGCGCGCTCGAAGGCGCGAGCAGCGTCTTGAAATCCCGTCGCTGGCAGATTGGGGTAGAACCAATCGCCCGGCAGGTTGACTATCATTATTGCCAGCGCGCCGATCCCGACCGCCCGGAGCGACAGCAACCGGTCCGCGGACAAGGTCAGCAGCACACCGACCCAGGCCAGCATGGGCAACACGAAATAGCGCGCGCCCGTGGCCGGCGTCGCGAGCGAAGGCCAGGGCGGCGATCCGCCCAGGTTCGGTTTGAGCAGACCCGCCGTAAGAACCAAGCCACCGGCCACGCACGGTTTGCGCAGGATTGGCCTCCCCCGCAAGCACGCGACGACGCACAACGCGGTTCCGCCAAGCAGCACGGCCACGGGCATCAAGTTATTCTGCCAAATCCGCCAATTCACGTACCGATGCATCCAGTGCTCGCCCAATACCGCACCGAGCACGACCTGCATGCTGACGATACGCGCCAGCATTCGAGGCCCCGCTTGCAGTGGAACGCTGGGTCGTGCATCAAGAGAGGCCGAAAGCAAAAATCCGGCCTGAGTGCAGACGGCCGCCGCAATGAGCCCGCCCCGCCAAAGCGTCGTTCGATCCCGCCGGGCGTGGATCTCCCACAATGCTATCGGCAGCAGGAATATGCAGAACGGTCCACTGACGCCCGACAGCAGAAGAACCGCGCTATCCCAGACCCGCCCACCCCAGGTCGCCGCTGGGGCGCTCACGAGCACGAGAAAGGCGAGCAGCCCGAGGTGCCAGTGAATGTTCGTAACGTTGCCGTACACTTCCCAGGAGTTCGGCAGCGCCACGTAGAGCAGGGCAAACAAGGCGCGGCCGCGAAGCGACGGCCAGGCCGGCGTAAGCCGGGGTGAGAGCACGTATGTCGCGACAGCCGCCTGCACGGCCAGCGCCGTGGTGGCGAACACGAACGGCGCCCAGGTGAGCGGGACGGGCTGAGCTAGCAATCCGATCAGGCGCGAGATTGTCTGCAGATAGCCGGTGTGCGGCTGAAACAGCCGGCGAAAACCGTAGTTGTACGCGTCGGGATACCAGATCCAGCCGTCCTCGCCCCAGAACTCGGCGTTAAACGGCATGCCGGGATGACGAAGCGAAAGCAGCAGAAAGAAAGCAGCGAAGCTGATTCCGGGCGACGGCACCCGGAGCGCGCCGCGCGCTCTGAGTTTGTCGAGGGCTAACCGCGACATATTAACCTTGACGCGATCACGACCCGGTTCCGATCCCTGCCGACGTCTCATCGTCACAATCGCCTTTAGGCAGATCTATCTCCCGAAAGACTCCCATGATGGTACGCGCCGCCTTGCGCACGCAGCGCTCGAACACATGGAGATCAGTCCAGCGCCGGGCTGGCGGACAATCCTCGACGACCAGGATGCCGCCCGAGTCAGTGATGGCGCCCTCGATCATCAGATTGTCGAACAGGCCGAACGCCTCGATCGACATGCCCTCGCCGTCGCTCACGACGTCGTCGCGGGACAGGCCGAGGCAATCGAGCGTCCGCTCGGCAAACGGCAGGGCCGTCGTCGCATAGCCGAACACCGGACGGCCAAGCGCGCGCATGAAGCCGATCTCGTAGACCGTGCCGGGATCGGCGGACGGGCCGCGAAACGGGGTCAGATTGGCGATCAGCGCGTCGCAGCCGCGGATATGCGCCTCGTTGCGCAGTGCGATCCGCCGCCACTCGGGCAGCGCGGACCACGCGGCCGGCTCACCGGGCAGCGGATCGAGCGGCGACACGGCGGCGAGACCCGCTTGCGCGCAGACCGTCTTCTTGCGGGCGAACCAAGCCTCGGCGTCGGGCAGGAAGACGTCCGGTCCGGCCAGATAGACACGCGGTGCCATTGCGCGCGGGATGTCGGAAAGCAAACTAACGCTGAACGCTGGCGCGAAATGCTCCGATCAGTTCGTCGGGACGGTGGGACCGGCGGGCGCGGGCGCGGTGGAGGTGGGTGCCGCAGCTGGCGCGGCGGGTGCGGTCGCGGGGGCCGGAGAGCCGGAGATCGGTGGCGCGGGGCGGGCCGGGGCAGAGACCGGCGGCGGCGTGTCCAGGATGGACGTGCTGACCGAGGTGCCCCGGCTCAGCAGCGCCAGGACGAGCGAGAGCGCCATGAAGATGGTGGCCAGGATGGCGGTCGTGCGGGTCAGCAGGTTGGCGGTCCCGCGCCCAGACATGAATGAGCCCATACCCTGCGAGCTGCCGATACCGAGCCCGCCGCCCTCGCTGCGCTGGATCAGCACGACGCCGATCAGCGCGAGCGTCACGAACAGATGGATGATCAGCAGAACGGTGGTCATGGAACGCTTTCGGCCGGGTGCGAGCGGCTTCTAGACCGGAGCGGCCCGATTTGAAAGCATGACCGCTCCACGTCAGGGCCTGCGGGCGATGGCGCCCCGGGCAATGCCGAGGAAGTCCTCGGCCTTGAGGCTCGCCCCGCCCACCAAGGCGCCGCCAACATTGGGCACCGCGAGCAGCGCCCCCGCGTTGCTCGGCTTGACCGAGCCGCCATAGAGAATGCGGATCGCCTGGCCGTCTTCCTCGCCGAACTGGCGCACCAGCTCCTCGCGAATGAAGGCGTGCATGGTGGCGACATCGGCCTCGGTCGGCGTGCGCCCGGTGCCGATCGCCCAGACCGGCTCGTAGGCGACGACGCCCTTGAAGCCCTTGGGCAGGCTGCCGGAAATTTGCCAGCCGACCACCTCGGTCTCCTGCCCACCGACGCGCTGCTCCTCGGTCTCGCCCACACAGACGATCGGCGTGAGGCCGGCCGCAGTCGCGGCTTCGACCTTCTCGCGGACCAGCTCGTCGATCTCGCCGTGGTTCTGCCGCCGCTCGGAGTGGCCGAGGATGACCCAGGTGGCGCCGGCATCGGCCAGCATCGCGGCCGAGATGTCGCCGGTATGAGCGCCCTGCCCCTGGGCATGGCAGTCCTGTCCGCCGACGACGACCGGCGACCCGGCCAAAATGCGGGCGACCGCGGCGATCTGGGTGAAGGGCGGGCAGACCAGCAGGTCGCAGGCCAGCCCGCCGGCCCGCGCGGCGCCGGCCTTGATGCCCTCGGCCAGCGCCGCCGAATCGGCTCCGAGGCCGTGCATCTTCCAGTTTCCGGCGATCAGCTGGCGCATTCCGTTCTCCCTGTCGTGCGTTTGACGGCTGAGCTACAGCGGCACGCCTCCGCCGACAATCCGCGAAGTGAACTACCGCAACTGGCCGGCAAGTGCGCTGGAAAACGCCGGCCCGCGCCCCTATGGTGCGCCGCCGCGACGCCGGCGCCGGACACCGAACGGGACCGCCTGATGATTACCGCGATGCGTAGCTACCTCGACACATGGATCGTCCGCGGCCTGTTCGCCGTGCTGGTGGTCGCGTTCGGCCTGTGGGGGATCGGCGACGTGGTGAACAACATCGGCAGGGAGACTTGGGTGGCCAAGGTGGGCAGCACCGAGATCGAGGGCCCACAGGTTCAGGAGGCGTTCCGCCAGCAGCTCGCCCAGGTGACGAAGATGCTCGGCGACAAGGAGCCCTCACCCGAGCTCCGCCGCTCAATCGCCAGCCAGTCGCTGGACCGGCTGATCGCACAGACCTTGCTGGCGCAAGAGGCGAGAGACCTGCACATCAGCGTGCCCAACGAGGCGGTGCGGGAGGCTGTCTATCAGCTTCCCGCCTTCCGTGGCCCGAACGGGCAGTTCGACCGCTCACGCCTCGAGCAGGTGCTGCGCAACAACGGTATGAACGAGCAGCATTTCCTCGAGCTCATGCGGACAGACCTCAGCCAGCGCCAGCTTCTCGAAGCGGTGCGCGCCGGCGCGATGCCGCCCGACATGCTGACGCGAGCAGTGTTCGACTTCGAGTTCGAGAGGCGCGCCGCCGACATGGCCGAGCTGCCCTTCGCCGACGCCAAACCCCCGGCCGAGCCCTCGGAGGATGTACTGAAGCGCTGGTGGGAGAACCACCCCGACGCCTATCGCATCCCGGAATACCGCCGGATCAAGCTGGTGGTGCTCTCGCCGCAGACCTTGGCCAAGGACATCAAGGTGAGCGACGAGGACTTGCGGGCGGAGTACGAGGCGCGGAAGTCGGAATACGTCACGCCGCCCAAGCGCTCGGCCGAGGTGATCACGGCGCCCGACGAGGCCCACGCCAAGCAGCTCGCCGCCGCATGGAAGGCGGGGGCCGACTGGGCCAAGATGCAGCAGGAAGCGCAGGCCGCAGGCGGCTCGGCCATCGACCTGACCGACGCGAAGCAGGCCGAATTCCCCTCACCCGAACTCGGCAAGGCGATCTTCGCCGCCGCGCCGGACGCGGTGAGCGATCCGATCCACGACGCAGCTGGCTGGGCGGTGGTGCGCGTCACTAAAGTGACGCCGGGAACCGAACGCAGCTTCGACCAGGTGAAAGACGAGTTGCGCGACCGGGTGCTCGCGGAGAAGGCCACCGACCTGATGTACGATCGGGCCAACAAGGTGGACAACATCCTCGGCAGCGGCACGAGCCTCGACCAGCTGCCGAGCGACCTCGGCCTCGGCGCGATGACCGGCACACTCGATGCCGAAGGCAACACGCCGCAGGGCCAGCCGGCGCCGATCCCGGGTCCGCCCGAGCTGCGCTCCGCCATCGCCACCGCGGCGTTTCAAGCGCAGAAGGGCGACCCGCCGCATCTGATCGAAGTGCCGACGCCCTCGACGGGCGGCTCGTCCTACTATGCGCTGGAACTCGAAGACGTGACCCCAGCGGCGCAGAAGCCGTTCGACACGGTGAAGGATCAGGTGAAGGCCGATTGGACGCGCGACGCGATCCACAAGGAGCAGGAGACGGCGGCCGCGCAGGTGCTCTCAGAGGTCAAGGGCGGCATGTCCTTCGCGGACGCCGCGGCCAAGGCCGGGCTGACGGTGCGGCGCTCGCCGTTGACCGGCCGCGCGACGCCGGCGGAAGGCGTGCCGCCGGAGTTGGTGCGGCCGCTCTTCGCCGCGAAGAAGGGCGAGCCGCTCATGGTCGAGACGCCGGACGGCTTCGTCGTGGCGGTGCCCGCGACGATTGAGCAGCCCGACCCGAAAGCCGACCCCGCCGACTATGACAAGGTGCGCCAGGCACTGATGCGCGCCATCGGCGACGACATCGAGCTCACTTTCGCCAAGGCGCTCCGCGACCGCACCCCGCCAAAGATCAACCAGAAATTGCTCGATCAGATCGCCCAACCCTGAGGACCCGCCGATGAACGCCCCCTTCCCGCCCGGTTTCGCCGCGTTCCGCGCCGCCTATGACGAGGGCCGCGGCACGCTGGTGTGGTCGCGCGGGGTGGCTGATCTGGAAACGCCGGTGGCCGCCTTCCTCAAGCTCGCGCATGGCCGGCCGAACTCCTTCCTGCTGGAGAGCGTCGAGGGCGGGGCGGCGCGCGGGCGCTACTCGATCATCGGGATGGAGCCGGACCTGATTTGGCGCTGTCGCGGCGGACGGGCGGAGATCAACCGGCACGCTCGCTCCGCGCCGCACGCCTTCGCCGCCGATGACCGTCCGGCGCTCGACAGCCTGCGCGCGCTGGTCGCCGAGACAAGGCTCGACGTGCCGGACACGCTGCCGCCGATGTCGGGCGGGCTGGTCGGGTATCTCGGCTACGACATGGTGCGGCTCATGGAGCGGCTGCCGGACAAGAACGCGGCCGATATCGACATCCCCGAGGCCATCCTGCTGCGCCCCACGCTGTTCGCCATCTTCGACAACGTGAACGACGAGTTGACGCTGGTGGCGCCCGTCTACCCGCGCGCGGGTGTCGCCGCGTCGGAGGCGTGGGAGGCGGCGCAAGCGGCGCTCGGCGAGGCGCAGGACGCGCTCGATCGGCCGCTCCGCCATGCGGTTCCGCCGGTTGCGCTGCCGGAGCTGCCGGCCCCCTCTTCCAATTTCACCAAGCCAGAATTCCTGGCCGCCGTCCGGCGGGCCAAGGAATACATCGCCGCCGGCGACGCCTTCCAGATCGTGCCGAGCCAGCGCTTTTCCGTGCCCTTCGCGCTCCCGCCTTTCGCGCTGTATCGCGCGCTGCGGCGGATCAACCCGGCCCCCTTCCTGTTCTTCCTCGATTTCGGCGGCTTCGCGGTGGTCGGCAGCAGCCCTGAAATCCTGGTGCGGCTGCGCAACGGCACTGTCACCATCCGCCCACTCGCCGGCACCAGGCGGCGCGGGGCGACGCATGACGAGGATCAGGCGCTGGAACGCGAATTGCTCGCCGACCCCAAGGAGCGGGCGGAGCACCTGATGCTGCTTGATCTCGGGCGCAACGACGTGGGGCGGGTAGCCGAGATCGGCAGCGTCAAGGTGACGGAGAGCTTCTCCATCGAGCGGTTCAGCCACGTGATGCACATGAGCTCCAACGTGGAGGGCCGCATCCGGCCGGACCGGGACGCGGTGGACGCGCTGGTGGCCGGCTTCCCGGCGGGCACGCTGAGCGGCGCCCCCAAGGTGCGGGCGATGGAGATCATCGAGGAGCTGGAACCGACGCGGCGCGGCATCTACGCCGGGTGCATCGGCTATTTCGCCGCCAACGGCACGATGGACACCTGTATCGGCCTGCGAACCGCTTTGGTGAAGGACGGCACGATGTATGTGCAGGCCGGCGGCGGGGTGGTGGCGGATTCCGACCCCGAGGCGGAATACGAGGAGACCCGTCAGAAGGCCCGCGCGCTGTTCCGCGCGGCGGAGGAGGCGGTACGCTTCGCAGCGGGCAAGACCGGCCCGCGCTGAGCGTTCCCCGGCCGCTGCGGCCGGAGGCAACGATACGGCGAAAGGGCGGGCTCGGCCGGACGGCGGCCGCCTCGCTGCTGCTGCATGCCGCCGTGCTGCTGGCGCTGATCGTCACCATCGAGCGGGAGAAGCCACCCTCCGAGCCGCTGCCGCCACCGGCGATCTCGGTGATTTTCGAGGGCGGCTCCGAGACCGGCCCGACGCAGCCCAACCCGGCGCCCGAAGCCGGCTCGCCGGCGATGCCAGCTCCCGAGCCCACGCCCGAGCAGCCGCCGGTCGAACAGCCGCCTATCCCCGAGACGCCTCCCGCTCCACCGCCGCCGGAGCCGCAGCAACAGCAGGCACTGGTCCAGCCCGAGGAGCCGCCGCCCGCGCCGCCACCGCCCGCGCCGGCGCCACCCAAGCCGGCGCCACCCAGGGTCGAACTGGTGCTGCCGCGTCCGCCGGAAGCGGCAGCGCCGTTCGTGGTGCCGGAGCTACCGCCGGCTCCGCTGCCCCCGCCGGTTCCAGCCAAGCCCGCCCCGCCGCGACCCCGGCCGGCGCCGCGCTCCGAGTTCACGCCGATGTTCCGCAACTGGTCGCTCGGCCGACCGCAGGCACCCGCCGCGCCGCGCGGGCTCGGCCCCACGCAGGCCGGGCCAGAATCGCTGGCCGGGTCGCAGTTGCGGGGCGCGGAGCAGCTCGGCACCGACTGGCGCAACGAGTTCAGCGCCTGGGTCGAAGCGCACAAATATTATCCCAGTCAGGCCCGCCAAGCCGGCGAGGACGGCAGCCCCGAGGTTGAGGTGGTGGTGCGGCGGGATGGCAAGGTGTTGTCCGTGGACCTCGAGCAGCGCTCAGGCTCGGCCTGGCTCGATATGGCGCTCCAGGCAATGTTTCGTGGTGCGACGCTGCCGCGTTTCCCCGATAATACGAAGGACGACCAAGTCACCATCCACTTCACGATGCATTACATTCTGATCCGGCGCTAACCGGCGACATTTGCAATGAGCACCCGATGAACCAGGCTGCCGCCCCACGCGTCGCGGTGCTGATCCCATGCCACAACGAGGCGGTGGCGATCCCCAAAGTGGTGGCGGATTTCCGCGCCCAACTGCCCGGTGCGGTTGTCTACGTGTACGACAATAACTCGACGGACGGCACGGCGGGGGCGGCACGCCACGCGGGGGCGGTGGTGCGGCGCGAGGTGCTGCAGGGTAAGGGGCACGTCGTCCGCCGCATGTTCGCCGATGTGGAGGCGGATGTTTACGTGCTGGTCGACGGCGACGACACCTATGACGCGGCGGCGGCGCCGGCGATGGTGCGGCTGCTGCTCACCGAACAGCTCGACATGGTGAACGGCGCGCGGGTGACGGCGCTGGAGGCGGCGTATCGGCGCGGCCACCGGCTGGGCAATGCGGTGCTCACCGGTTTCGTCCGGCGCATCTTCGGCACGCGGATCACCGACATGCTCTCGGGCTACCGCGTATTCAGCCGCCGCTTCGTCAAATCCTTCCCCGCCCTGGCCGCCGGCTTCGAGACCGAGACCGAGTTCACGGTTCACGCGCTCGAGCTGAAGATGCCGGTGGCCGAGATGCCGGTCGCCTATAAGGACCGCCCGGCGGGCTCGATCTCGAAGCTGCGGACCTATTCGGACGGCGCCCGCATCCTGCGCACCATCGTCGTGCTGGTGAAGGAGGAGCGGCCACTGCAGTTCTTCTCGCTGTGGGGCGTGGTGCTGCTGCTGATCGGCCTCGGCCTCGGCCTCCCGGTGGTGCTGGAATTCTTCCGCACCGGGTTGGTGCCCCGCCTGCCCACTGCCGTGCTCGCGACCGGGCTCGTGCTGCTGTCGTTCCTGGCCTTCGTCTGCGGCCTGATCCTCGACAGCGTGGCGCGCGGGCGAAAGGAGCTGAAGCGCCTGACCTATCTGGCGATTCCGGCCGTGCCGCCGCTGGATGAGGATGTGCCGGCACATCAACAGGCGCCGCGACAGCCAAACCTGGTATACGCGACCGGCGACGCCGATTGACCCCTAAGTCGCTCCCGCGCAGGATGCTGCCATGATCCTTCTGATCGACAACTACGACAG
>JAFKFI010000043.1 GCA_017307285.1 Alphaproteobacteria bacterium
AGCAGGTGCCGGTCGGGCCGGACGGCAAGAAGGCCACCGCGCTGGTGACGAACACCGGGGTGATCGCCGCCGATGGCGGGACGATCACGCTGACGGCGCAAGCGGCCGACGGGATCGTGCAGAACCTGGTCTCCGCCGGCGGCAAGCTCAGGGCCAACAGCGTCGGCGACAAGACTGGCACGATCCGGGTGGCCGGCATCGGCGGCTCGGTGACGATCGAGGGTGCCGCGACCGCCGAGGGCGCGGCGCCGGGCACGCGGGGCGGCCAGATCGAGCTTGCGGCGAGCAACGCGGTGCGCGTCGCCTCGGGTGCCACGGTCAACGCCTCGGGCCGCGCTGGCGGCGGCACTGTGGCGGTCGGCACCACCCTCGCCCACGCGCGTGGCGATGCGACGGCGAAAAGCGCGCGGACGGCGAAGAGCACCGTGGTCGAATCCGGCGCGACGATCCGCGCCGACGCCACCAGTAAGGGCGACGGCGGGCGCGTGGTGCTGCTCAGCACCGAGAAGACCGACCACGCTGGAACCATCACGGCACGCAGCGGCGCCCAGGGCGGCAATGGGGGGTTCGTCGAGGTTTCCGGGGATCAGGGATTCGCGCTGACCGGCTCGGTCGATCTCGCGGCCCCGGCCGGGCACGTCGGATCGCTGCTCATCGATCCCGCCGACCTTGTGGTGGTTCATGGAAACGCCAACTCCGGCAGCCTCGACAAGACCGCGCAAACGAATGCGGGCAAGAGCCAGACAACGATCGCCTTCAGCGACGACGTTCCGCCGAACACGATTTCCGACACGACGATCAACACCATCGGCCTCAACGCCAATGTCACGTTGCAGGCGACCAACTCGCTGACGGTCGATGGCACCGCCGCCGCGACGGGAGCGGCGGTCGTCCATCTGGCGAACCATGCGCTGACCCTGCAATCGGCCGGCACCCTCACGCTGCAATCGGGCTCGAACCTCACGGCGACGACGATCACGCTCGACGGCGGCCCCGGCCTGACCAGCATCGGCGGGACTCTGCATGGCACGATGTCGATCGTACTGACCACGGCCGGCGACGTGACCCAACCGGCCGGCGCAATGACGACGCCGCTGCTCACCGGCACGGTGGGCGGCTCCCTGCAGCTGGCCGGATCCGCCAACCAAATCGACGCGCTCGGGAACCTGACCGTCAACGGCGGCAATTTCACGCTGGTGAACAGCGTGCCGCTGACGGTGAGCGGGCCGGTGCAGGCCACGCAGTCTAGGGCCATCATCGATATCACCGACACCGCCGGGCCAGCCTCGCCCGGGACGTCGATAACGGCGATCAGCATCAACAATGGCCAACTCCTGGCCGGCGCACTCGATCCGGCGAGTCCCGCGCTGGACGGGACGGTGACGCTCAGGACCACCCGGGCTGGAGCCGACGTGCTGGAGCCGGGTGGGACGATTAACGCGCATGTCCTCACGGGCTCGGTGGCCGGCGCCCTGACGCTCAACGATCCGAGCAACGTGATCGACCAGCTCGGCAGCGTGATCGTCAACGGCGGCGATTTCGCGCTGGTGGACAGTGTGCCGGTGACGGTGAATGGTCCCGTGATGGCCACCCGGTCCGGGGCCAATGTGACCATTACCGATGGCGCGCCGTCATCCGCTGGGCCAAACGGCATCACCATCAGCGGGCCGCTCATTGTCGGCGCGACGCCGCCATCCGACGCGCCGCCCTCCGGCATCCTGGAATTCTTCACGCAGCCCGGGATGAACGTCATCGAGACCACCAACGGCGCGATCACGACGGGATGGCTTGGCGGCCATATCGGCGGCGCGTTGATCCTCAGGGACGGGACGAACGAGATCGCGGCGATCGGCGCCCCCTCCGGCCTCACCGTCGATGGCGGCAATCCCGGCCTGGGCTATCTCACCATCAAGGACCGTGTGCCGCTCGTGGTGAACGGGACGGTTGAGGCCAAGGCAAACAACGCCGTCATCGACATCACCGACACCGCCGGCCCAGCCGCACCCGCGACCTCGATAGCAGCAATCAGCATCGCAGGCGGCCAGCTGCTGGCTGGAGCTTCGACGCTCCCACATCCGACGTTGGACGGCACCGTCAGACTCGCGACCACCCAGGCCGGGGCCGACGTGCTGGAGCCGGCCGGGACGGTCAATGCCAAGTTCCTGACGGGCTCGGTGGGCGGCGCGCTGCATCTCGCGAACACTGGCAACATCATCGACCAGCTCGGGAACCTGACCATCAGCGGCGGCGACTTCACGCTGGCGGACAGCGTGCCGCTGACGGTGAGCGGCACGGTCAAGGCAACCCAATTCGGCGCCTATGTCGGGATTACCGACCTCGCTACCCCTTCCCCTGCCAACGGGACAGCGGGCATCACCGTCAGCGGCTCGTTGACCGCGGGGAGCACACCGCCTTCCGACGCGAAGCCGAACCAGCCGAGCCCGACGGGCACCCTGGAACTCGTCACCCAGCCTGGCATGGACGTGATCGAGCCGAGCTCCGGCATCATCGTCACAGGGTGGCTCGGGGGCACGATCGGCGGCGCGCTGAGCCTCAACGGCACGGCGAACCAAATCGCGGCGATCGGCGAGCCGTTCGGTCTGATCGTGAATGGCGGCAATCTGACCCTGATGGACAGCGTGCCGCTCACGGTGAACCGGAACGTGGAGGCCACGAAGTCGGGCGCGGTCATCGACATCACTGACACTTTCGCCCCGCGCGGGCAGCTATTGGCGGCAATCAGCATCGAGAACGGTCAGCTCCTGGCGGGGGCGCCGACCGTGCCGGGCCCGACCCTGGACGGTACCGTCAGGCTCACTACGACGCAGCTTGGCGCCGACGTGGAGGAACCGCGTGGAACGATCAACGCCCATCTGCTTGAAGGATCGGTGAATGGGTCGCTCCACCTGGCCGACTGGAGCAACATCATCGATCAACTCGGGATTCTGACCATCAATGGCGATTTCACTCTGGTGGACAGCGTACCACTGACGGTGATTGGCCCCGTTCACGCTATCCCGCTCGGCGCCTATGTCGGGATCACCGACATTGCTCTCCCGCTTCTCGGACAGGCTGGGATCACGATCGATGGTTCATTGACCGCCGGGACCCTGCCGCCATCCGATACCGTGCCGCACCAGCCGGGCCCCACAGGAACGCTGGAACTTTTTACCTTCGGTTCCGACGTGTTCGAGACCTTCAAGGGCTCGGTCACAACCGGGTGGCTGGGCGGGGCCATCAACGGCTCGCTATTGCTCAACAACGGGAACAATGACATCTCCGCCATCGGCGCTCCGTTCGGGCTGAGCGTCAGGGGCGGCAATTTCTTTCTCGCCGACAACGCGAAGCTCGTGGTGAACGGGAAGGTGGAGGCCACCTTCCCGAACGCCGTCATTGACATCATCGACACGGCCGGACCGGGCTCTTCGACGAGCCCGATCACGGCAATCAGCATCAAGGGCGGCTCGCTCTCCGCCGGCAGGTTCCTCCCGCCCGACCCGAACGCCGACGGGACCGTGGTCCTCACCACCACCCAGCCTTACGCGGACGTGACCGAGCCCAACGGCTATATTGCCGCGCATATCCTCGAAGGCAGCATCGGCGGGTCGCTGCATCTGAGCAACCCGGGCAATCGGATCGACAGGATCGGCTCGGTACTGGGGCTCGTCGCCGGAGGTGATCTGACGTTCCGCGACAGCCTGCCCGTGACCGCCGATGGACTGGTCAAGGCCGGCGACGGGCGGCTGTTGCAGCTCATGGCACCGTCGATCACCCTCGATCCCGGCGGCGTGCTGACCGCCAACGCGTCCGTTGCGAGCACCGGGCCGACAACCTTCGACGTCACGCCGGGGGTGATCGCCCTGCAGGCCGACGCGATGTCGCTTGCTTTTGGCACGATCAACGCACCCGACGGCAGGGTGGCGATCGCGCCATTGAACCATCTGATGCTGCCCAGCGGCATCATCCTGAGCCTCGACCCGATCAAGGACACCGACCCCACACACCTGTCGCTCACCCAAGCCGATCTCGACAGCATTCACACATTGGGCAGCACCACCGGCCCGCTCGGGACCCAGACGCTGACCCTCGGCAGTCTCGATGGAGTCAAACCCGATCCGAACACCGCCCAGCTGCAGATCAACACCAACCTGTATCAGTTCGGCGGCATCGCCCGGACGCTGGAATTGCTGAGCGCAGGCGACATCACCGAGACCGCCGGCGGTACACCGGGCGGCGTTGCGGTGACGGTTCTCACGGGCGCCGCGCCCCGTGGCAACATCGACCTTAGCGGACCCAACCAGATCGGCATCAACAGCCCCAACCAGATCGGCGAGATCGGCAATCTCGTGACGGTCGGCGCCTACACGGCCACGGCGCCCCATCCGATCGGCGGTCTGAGCACGTCGGGCGACCTGTTGTTGGTCAATCGGCAGAATCTCGACGTGCTCACTTCGGTGCAGGCCGGCAAGTACGCGGAGATCGACGTGCTGCCCGGCGACTTGAGCGTGACCGGGAGTGTGACGGCGGGCAACGTGTTGCTGCGCGCCGGCGACAGCTCCATCTCCGGCAATGTCGCGATCAACGGCAGCGTCGCCGCCACCAACGGCGAAGCAGACCTCGTCGCCGGCATGAGCTATACGCCCGGGACATTCCATCCCGCACCGCAGTTCACGCTGGGCGCCACCGCGCCGGGCAGCGCGGGCAGGATCGCCATCAACGGCAGCATCAACGGCGGCACGGTGGGGCTGTATTCCGCCAACGATACCGTCGAGACCGGGAGCATCACCGCCGGGCTGCTCACGGGCCAGGCCGGCGTGCCGCCGAACGGCCAGGGCTTCGCGGAGACGTTGGGGAACGTGTCGCTGATCGGGGCGACGGCGGCGAGCAACCAGATCGCGACGCTCGGCTCCTATCTCGCCACCGGCGGCTTCCTGCTGAACGACGGGCAGGCACTGACCGTGCTCGGCGCGGTGAACAGCGGCACCGCTTCCACGCGGACGCCGAACGTGCAGCCGCAGCCCTATGGCGCCACCATCAACGTGCCCAACAACGCGCTGACGATCGACGGCAGCGTCACCGCCGGCGTGCCCTTCTCGGGAACCCCGACATTGCCCGGCGGCGATGTCACGCTGAACGCCGGCAGCATCACGCTCGCGGGCGCCGTTGGGGCGCCCCGGACGTCCGGCGCGGTGATCGCCGCCGCCGGAGCGAATGGCGGGGGCACGGTCTCCTTGACCGCCGACACCACGATCTTCGAGGACGCGCTCGGCTACCTGCAGGCGGTGATGCTGACCGGCTCCTCGGGCAATGCGGCAGGCTCCGGCGCGGGCACCGGCTCGACGATCCTCTTTGGCGGTGCGCCTGGCACCCGGAATGCCAACGCGATCGGTTCGCTCGGAGCGTTCACGACGAACGTCAACACCGCGCGGACCGGCGACTTCTCATTGCAGGACGGTCAATCCTTGACGGTGACGGGTCCTGTGAACGCCAACAGCGGCAGCGCCACGATCGCCGCCCACGCCGGACCCGACGCCGCCGGCAATCCGACCACAGGAGATTTGGGCACCAACGCGCCGGTGCGGGCGAGTGCCAATGTCAACCTGCTCGCCGACGGCACGATCACCGACAACGGCGGCGTCAGCGCCAGCAATGATGCAAACCTGACGGCGGGCGCCAGCATCTTCAACAACGCGCTGATCAGCTCCGGTCTCGCGTCTGCGCTGACCGCGTTGGGCCGCGACATCACCGATCAGGGAGGCGTTAGCGCCGGCACCACGGCCAGCCTCACCGCGAACGGCACGATCATGCAGAAGGCGGGCACCATCACCGCCGCCGGCACGGGGAACGCCGTCACCCTGGTCGCGACGACGGGCGCAATCCAGCAACTCGCGGGCGCCACAATCTCCGCCAGCAATCCTGGCGGCACGGTGCGGCTGACGGCCGGCACCTCCATCGCCGATGCCGGGATCATCACCTCCGGTGCCGACGCGTTGCTGACCGCGCAGGCCGGCGATATCGGGGTCAGCGGCCAAGGCGTCCATGCCGGCGGCAACGCGACGCTGCTCGCAAACACCAGCATTCTCGACACCGGCGGCGTGACCGCCGGCCAGGCAGCCGCGCTGACCGCGACGAACGGCGGCATCACCGAGAATGCCGGCGTCACCGCGGGCACGACGGCGACGCTGACGGCCGGGGCCGCGATCGCGACCAACGGCGCGATCACGGCGAGGACCGATGCTATCTTGGCCGCGGGGACCGATATCACCGATAATGGCGGGATCACCGCCACTTCCGGCAATGCGGGCCTGACCGCTGGCGCCAGCATCTTCAACAACGCGCTGGTCACGTCCGGGCTGGCATCGACGCTGACGGCCACGGGCGGCAACATCACGGATCAGGGCGGCGTCACCGCTGGCGGCGCCGCCAGCCTCACGGCAAGCGGCAACATCGCGCAGAACGGCGCGACGATCACCGCCGCCGGCACGGGCGTCACCCTGACAGCGCAAGGCGGCGCCATCACCCAGGCGTCGGGCGCGACGATCTCCGCGACCAACGCAACGGGTACGGTGACGCTCAATGCGGCGCAAGGCATCGCGCTTGGCGGCACGCTGGCCGCGACCGGCAGCGGCGCGGGAGTGACGCTCGCCACGCAGAACGGCGACATCACCGAGACGAACGGGGGCAATCGCAGCGGGCTGATCGACGCGACGTTCCTCACCGGCTCGGCGGGCGGGAACGCAGCACTCGACAATCCCGGCAACCGGATCGGCACGCTCGGCGCCTTCGCGGCACGAGGTGGCGCGCTCACGCTGGCGGACGGGCAGGCGCTGAACATCACCGGCCCGGTGAGCGCAGCGACGAGTGCGACGATCAGCGATCCGGCCAATGTCACGATCGCACCGAGCGGCAGCGTCACGGCGCCGAGCGTCAACCTCACGGCGGCGGATATCGGCATCCAGGGCAGTGTCGCGGGCGCGAGTACGGTCAATCTCGTCGCCACCAATGCGGGGATCACCGAGACCGGGGCACTGACCGCCGGAACGCTGACGATCAGCGCGCCCGGCACGGTCGCCCTCTCCGGCGCGACGGCGCTCGCCAACCACGTCGCGATCCTCGGCAACGTCACTGCCGGGAACCTCACCTTGGTGGACGGGGAAAGCCTGCTGATCGCCGGCACGATCAGCGCGCCGAGCATCCATATCGACGACAACGGGTTCGCCCTCAGCATGGCCAACGGGACGACGATCAGGACCGACGGCGTGGCCCGGCCGCTCGGTACGGTGCAATTCGCGACCCTGCCGACCTACGCCCAAGGCGCTCCGGGGGCCTATTTCCGCGCCGGCTCGTTCCAGCAAGTGGGAACCGACACGGTCGCGCCGCTCAACGGCGGCCCGACCACGTTCAGGATCGACATCACGAGCGCCAATGGCAGCGTCATGTTCAGCCCGAGCGGCGGGCTGACGGCCAACACCACGGACCTGATCGTCGATCTCACCGGTGGCACGCTGGGCGGCCTGATCTTCGTCAAGACGCTCGACCTGCGCTACGTGCCGGGCGTGGGAAACGCCGACCTGTCCGGCACGGTGAACGGTCTCGGCGGGCCGCCGGCCGCCGGGCTCAGCTACATCACGCCGCTGCCCAATCCGAAATACCAGATCAATGGCTGCCCGATCACCGCGGTGAACTGCATCCTGCTGTCGGTCGCGAGCGTGCCGGTGATCAACCCGCTACAGGACATCTATCTCGGCGTCCTCGGCAGCCCGCAGGACGACGACGACCTGTTGCTCCCCGACGTCTCCGAACGGGATTACTGAGATGCGCCATCCCTTCAAGCTGGCTGCGCTGCTCGGGATGCTGGCCGGCTGCACCACGCCGCCGCCGGACGCCTACGTCGCCGCCCACGGCGCAGCGCAATCCGGGCCGCAGCTGTCGCTCGGCACCAACGCGGTCGGCGAGGCGTGCACGCAGCAATCCGAGGGACACCAGAGTGCCGATGTCTATTGCGGCACGTGGCAGCAGCCGAGCGCGCGGGTGCGGTCGGGCGGCCCCGCGACGGCGGCCGATCTCGGCGCGCTCGCCACCGGCGGGGCATGGCGGACGGCGATCGACGCGCGCTTCCTCTGCCAGCCGCCTGTCTCGACAACGATCCTCGGCGGTGAGCCGGCGCTGATGATGCAGTGCACCCGCCGGGTGGGCGGCTGGCCGCATGTCGCGATGGTGGCCCTGGTCGGCGGCAACGCGTGGCTGGCCGACGGCGTGCTGCCGGCCACACCGCCGATGGAGCGCTCGATCGGCGTGCTGTCGGGCAAGGTGAGCGCCGAAGCGGCACCGCGCGTCTCGGGCGCCGACGCGCTGCTCGCCAGTCGGCTTGCGGCGCGGGCGTTCAGCTCCGGCGACGTGGGGGCCTATGAGGAGCTGATGACCCAGGGCCGCCGGGCCAATCAGGCGGGCAACTCGGCCGCGGCGGAGCGCGCCTATCGCGCGGCGCTGGCGCTGCACCAGAAGGCGCTGGGCAAGGACAACCCGGAGAACGGCGAGCCGATCATGCATCTGGCGCTGCAGCTCTCCAACCAGGGGCGCTTCGCCGAGGCCGACGCGCTGTTCGCGCAGGCCGACAAGTTGGTGCCGAAATCGGCCGACCCGACCGCGCCGGCGCGCCTGCTGCACTATCGCGCCCTGAACCTGCTCTACCAGGGCAAGACCGAGCAGGCGCTGGCGATGCTGGAGCAGGCCGAGGCAGCCTACACGGCGTCGCTGCCGAGCGATGCGCTGCAGGTGCGACCTGCGTTGGCCAGCAGCGGCAGCACCAATCCGCTCGGCCCCAGCCTGTCCCGCTTCACCCCGCTGCTCGGCAATCGCGAGCTGCTGACCGACCCGGTGCAGCAGCGCGCCCTGGTCGGCGTGATCGAGACTCGCCGTTATCGGGGCGTGGCGCTGCGGGCCTTGGGGCGGCTCGACGAGAGCAACGCGGCACTGCGCTCCGCCGCCGATTTGCAACGCTCGGCCGGCCGGACGCTGCCGATCGAGACCGCCAGGCTGTCGCGCAACAGCGGCGTGACGGCCTCGGAGCTCGGGCAGCTCGATCAGGCGCTGAGCGATCTGTCGGCCTCGGCCAGCGGGTTCAACCAGGCGCTGCCGGGGTCGAAGCCGGTCATCGAAACCTCGCTGCTGCGCGCCGGCCAGTTGCTGCGTGCGGGCAAGGGGCATGACGCGCTGCCGATCTGCCGCGCCGCGGTGCGCGGGCTGACCACGCTGAATGTCGGGGTCAGCGCGGAGCTGATCGCACCGTGCCTCGACGTCTATGCCGCCGAGGCCAAGCGCCAGCCCGACCAGGAGCAGCCGGTGCTGGCCGAGATGTTCTTCGCCGCGCAGGTGGCGCAGGGCGGCATCACCACGCAGCAGATCGGCGAGGCGACCGTCCGGCTGCAGGAGAACGCGCGCGACCCGAAGGTCGGCGAGGCGATCCGGCGGCAGCAGGACATCGTCGCCCAGCTCGCCGAGCTCAACCGCCAGCGCGACGAGCTCGCCTCGCAGCGCCGCGCGCCGGGGCCGAGCCGGGCCGAGAGCGTGGCCGACCTCGACACCAAGATCGCCGACGCGCAGACCGCGCTGGCCGAGGCCGATTCCGCGCTGCAGGCGGCGTCGCCCAATTTCGGCCAGCTGACGCAGCAGGTGGTGCCGGCCAAGGAGGTGATGGCGGCGACGCATCCCGGCGAAGCGTTCGCGGCGATCACCCTCAGCAACGACGAGGGGTGGGTGTTCCTGCTCCGCGACGGCCGCATCGCGGTCTCCAAGGTGGATATCGGCAGCAAGCGTGTCGCCGATCTGGTGCGCCGGGTCCGCGCGGGTATCGAGATGAACGCGAGCGGCCTGCCGCGCTTCGATGTCGCGGCGGCGCGGGAGCTCTACGGCGCGACCTTGGGCGGCGTGGCCCCGGCGATGGAGGGCTCGCGGGCGCTGACCGTGGCGCCCACGGGTGCCATGCTGGCGCTGCCGATGGAGGTGCTGCTCACCGGCCCGGCGGATGCCGGCAATCTCGCCCAGGCGCCCTGGCTGGTGCGGAAGTTCAGCCTGTCGCACGTGCCGGCGGCGAGCAACTTCGTCTCGCTGCGCCGGATCGCGCACGGCTCGCGCGCGACGCAGCCCTGGTTCGGCTTCGGCGATTTCCGGCCGGTGACGCTCGCGCAGGCGCAGCGCACCTTCCCGAGTGCCACCTGCGCCGACAGCGCGCGGCTGCTCGCCGGGCTCCCGCGCCTCGCCGCCGCCAACAAGGAGCTCGAGGCGGCGCGGCTGCTGCTCGGCGCCGCGCCGTCCGACCAGCTGCTCGGGGCGGCGTTCACCGCCGCCAACGTGCAGAAGGCGTCGTTGCAGAATTATCGCGTGCTGCATTTCGCGGCGCACGCGGTGCTGCCCGCCGAGCTCGCCTGCCAGAGCGACCCGGCGATCATCACCTCGGCGCCGCCCGGTGCGGTGGACGCGTCGGGCGCGCTGCTGACCTCGAGCGACGTGGTGAAGCTGAAGCTCGACGCCGACATCGTCATTCTCTCGGCCTGCAACTCCGGCGGGCCGGGAGGGAGCGTCGCGGGCGAGAGCCTGTCGGGGCTGGCGCGCAGCTTCTTCTACGCCGGCGCGCGGTCCTTGTTGGTGACGCACTGGGCGGTGAACGACCAGGTCGGCGCCTTCGTCGTCGCCGACACGCTGCGCCGGCTGCACGAGAACCCGAGCCTCGGCGTGGCCGGCGCGCTGCGCGACACGCAGCTCGGCATGCTGGCCGATGCCGGCGGCAGCCTGCCGGCCGAGGTGGCGCACCCGTTCTTCTGGGCGCCGCTGGCAGTGATCGGCAATGGCGGGGAGGGTTTGGTTACAGCACAGGCCGGCGCGCCCGCGCGGCGCTCGTAGCTCGCATCGAACTCCGATCATTGCGGGGCAGCGTCCAGCGATAACGCTTGACATCATATCTAACTAATTCTATCTTCTCCCAGTCATGAGCGCCACTCTGTCCCCCTCACCCCCGAGCGGCCTGATGCCGCGCCTGGCGGGGTTCTTCGAGGCGCTGCGGCAGGTGGTGATGACCGAGTGCGGGCGCTGGCAGCTGATGACCCCGCTCATTCCGCTCGGGCCGCTGGTCGGCGCGATGCTGAGCTA
>JAFKFI010000098.1 GCA_017307285.1 Alphaproteobacteria bacterium
TTCCGGGTCCGCCGCCAGCAGCCGGGCCATGCGCTGCGGCAGGTCGGCGCGATAGGTCAGATAGCCGGCGACCACGTCATCGAAGGCCTTGGCGGCCTCGTCCGAGGCAACGCCGATCGTCAGTCCCTGGGAATCCTGCCGCATCTCGCTCCCTCCGGCTGTCCGGGCCGATACTGCCGGGCCGCGCCGCGAGATGCATGTGCCAATCGGCTTGCCGCGAGGTTAAATCGACCTCGGGGGCCGAATGTCACTCAGGCTGCAGCGTCACCTCGGCAGTGCCCTGGCGGATGATGCCGAGCAGCTTGGCCGCATGCTGCGACAGATCGATCACCCGGCGGGCGGTGCCAATGCGGTCGGTGATCGTCACCACCACCTCGCGCCCGGTCTCCTCCGCCAGCACCCGGACACGAGTCCCGAAGGGCAGCCAGGAATGCGCGGCGGTGAGCTCGCCGTTGTCGAAACGCTCGCCGCTCGCCGTGCGCCGGCCCTGCCAGAACTTCGCATAGTACGAAGCCACACCGGTCTCCGACCAGCCCTTGCCCAACAGGGTATCCTCGGCGTGCGCGGCGGGGACCACCATCAGCGCGACGAACGCCGCCAGCAGGCCCGTGCGGATGCCTCTCATGCCGGGCGGCCGGTGACGCGCGAGACATCGAGAACGTCTCGCATAGTCATCGATCCGCCGAAGCCAGTATCGCCGATGGGTCATATGGGCGAGACAATCGAACCACAGTATTCTTGTTCGATTGGACCCGGAACATTCCGGATTGCCGCTCCGAGGTCCCGTGAAAATGTCGAAACGCGACGATTTTCGTCGGGACGGGTTGCTTCGATCCTGTCCATAATTCTCTTATGCTCAGGCTTGACACGGATGACAACCCCAAACCGTCAAGCACCATCACGCCGCAAGATCGTTCCGCGGCGCCTCAGTGCCGACGTCCCGAACTCCCGACCCGCCGCCGATCGGCATGGGAAACCGGATGCGGACATATTCCGGTGTGTTTTCAGCGTATTGCCGAGCTTGCCGCCGTCGCAGCGATGTGTTAGTTGCTTATACGCAACAATAAGGACACACCAAGGCAGGCGCCCTGGGCTATCGCATGAAGAGCCGGCCGATCCAGTTGTAGTCGCTGAGCCGGCGCTCCGGGTTGGGCGGTCGCGGCGCCTTGGGTGGCGGCCGGGCGGGGCGCGGCGGTTCGGGCTCCGGCGGCAGCCTCGGCCGGGCGCGGGCGCGGCGCGAGGGCGGCTCGCCCGCCGGGTAGCAGGGGATCGGCTCCCACGCCCGGGTGCCGTCGGGCAAGCGAACCCGACGCAGCCCCGGCGGGCCGGACGCGGGCGCCCAGCTGGCTCTCGGCTGACGTGGCTTACGCGGCTTGCGTGGCCGTGGCGGCGGGCGCAGCACCTCGGGCAATTCTTCCGTGGTGAGCCGCTGCCAGAGCGGCCGGAGCAGCCGCCCGGCTTGCGGCGAGGCGGCGAGCAAGGCCCGCATCTCGGGATCGTCGAGCAAGCCCCGTAACGCCTCGGCATAGACCCCAAAACCGTATTCGCGGAACACCAGACCCGGCGGCCCCGGCGGGATGCCCGGCCCCCGCCGCGCCGCTGCCGCGCCCGCTCTCGCCTGCTCCGCGCCCGCCTGCGCCGCTCCGCCTGGCTCGCCCGCCGGGCGCGGCGTCGGGCGGCGCCGCGGTGCGGCGGGAAGCTTGCCCGCGGCGAAGCGGGCGTGCAGGGCGGCGAGCCGCCGCCCGGTCTCCCCGATATAGCTCAGCATCGCGCCGAC
>JAFKFI010000044.1 GCA_017307285.1 Alphaproteobacteria bacterium
GGGAGAAGAAAGCCCCCTCCCCTTGCGGGAGGGGGGTTGGGGGAGGGGTCACGCGGCTGAGCGAGATGCCCAAAATCCTCATCACCGGCTCGTCATTGCGCCAGTTCACCGGCGACATGCGCGAGTTCGAGGTGACGGCGACCAATTTCCACCGCCTCGTGCGTGAACTCGATGACCGCTTCCCCGGCCTCGGCCACCAGGTCGAGGAGGGCATGGCCATCGCCATCGACGGCACGATCTACCAGGACGCCTACGGCGCCGAGATCCGGCCGGACAGCGAGGTCTATCTCATCCCCAAGATCGGCGGCGGCTGAGCCGGCGCTTGCACCTGCCCGTCCCCGGCGCCCACACTACGGCGCTAGCGAAGCGGGGTGCGACCATGTCGGACGGCATCAACCTGCTGCAACTCGAACCGGGCGCCCGGCTGCGCCTTGCGAACGGCGCGATCGTCGAACTCGTTGAAAACCCGCGCGACGGTTCTTGGCTGCTCTGCCGCTACCTAGCCGATCCCACTGATCCGGCGGTGCTCGGCGACGAGGAGCACATGATCTTCGTCCGCGACATCACGGCTCTCGCGTAGGAGGCCGCCATGCACCCGCTCGTCGATGCCGAGAACGGCACCATCAGCCGCGAAATCTTCGTCAATCCCGACATCTACGCCGAGGAGCAGGAGCGCATCTTCGCCCGCTCCTGGCTCTTCGTCGGCCATGAGAGCCTGATCGCCAAGCCCGGCGACTACATCACCTCGCGCATGGGCGAGGAATCCGTCGTCGTGACACGCGGGCGGCAAGGCGGCGTCCACGTGCTGCTGAACTCCTGTATGCATCGCGGCATGAAGGTGTGCCGCTACGATCAGGGCAACACACGGCTGTTCACCTGCCCGTATCACGGCTGGAGCTACGGCATCGACGGCAAGCTGGTGGAGCGGCCAGGGCAGCTCGTGGGCGTGCCGGGATTTGAGCAGCACTATCACGGCGAGCTCGACCGCACCGCCTGGGGCCTGCGCCATGTTGGGCGCATCGCGCTGTACAAGGGGACGATCTGGGCGAATTGGGACGCCGACGCCCCGGACTTCCTCGACTGGCTAGGCGGAATGCGCGCCTTTCTCGACTTCGCGCTCGATCACCGCGACGGCAGCGAAGGCAGCTCGGAGGCGATCGGCGGCATCCAGAAGTGGCGGCTGAACACGAACTGGAAGATCGTCGCGGAGAACTTCATCGGCGATCTCTACCACGACATCAGCCACCGCTCGGTCGATCTCGTCGGCATCGGCCCGAGCGGCGGCAAGGGGCGACGCGACGCGCAGCGGCCGCGCATGCAGATCGGCTTTCCAGGCCTCGGACATGGCGGTCTCGGCGAGACGCCGCACAATTCGGAACCAGATTACGCGCCGGCCTGGGCGCTCTATCCTGAGGTGGAAGCGTATTATCGCGAGCTGCACGAGAAGCGAGTGCGCAATCTCGGCGACCGGCCGCGCGTGACGATGTCGGTTGGAACTATCTTCCCCAATATGAGCTTCCACGGCCGCCAGCCCCGGACGATCCTGATGGCGCATCCGTGCGGTCCGACGCAGACAGAAATGTGGCGGATCTACCTGGTGGACGCCGACGCGCCCGAGGCGGTGAAGGATGCCGCGCGGCACTATTACCTGCGCTACTCCGGTCCCGCCGGCATGACCGAGCAGGATGACATGGAGAACTGGACCTACGCCACGGAAGCCAGCAAGGGCGTGATCGCCCGTCGGCTGCACTACAACTACCAGATGGGCCTCGGCCACGCGCGGCCCGTACCTGGGCTGCCGGGCGCCGTGCAGAACGGGCCGATGGCCGAGGAGAACCAGCGGATTTTCTATAACCGCTGGGCGCAGTTCATGACGCAGGCGGGATGGGACGGCTTGATGCCCACGACGGCACGGGCGCTCGAAGATGCCGACTGACCCGACGCTCGCGGCGCTGCTGCTCGAGCACGAAATCCGCCAGTTCTATTTCGTCGAGGCGGACCTGCTGGACGAGCGCCGCTTCGCCGAGTGGCTGGATTTGCTGACCGACGATGTGCGCTATTTCGCGCCCATCGCCCGCAACATCCGCCGAGGCGAGGAGGCGTCCGAGCTTACCCGTGAGGGCTTCGACGCGGCGTGGTTCGACGAGGGTAAGGTCACGCTGCGCCAGCGCGTCGAGCAGCTTGCCACGGGCATTCATTGGGCTGAGGAGCCGCAATCGCGCACCTCGCATCTCGTGACCAATATCCGCGTGCTGGAGGCGCTTCCCGAAGTCGCGGCGGCCGTGGAGGTGCGCGTCCGGTCGCGGTTCCTGGTCTATCGCAACCGGCTGGCGGATGAGACCGACATTCTCGTCGGCAAGCGCAGCGATACGCTGGTTCGGGTGGACGCGGGATGGAAGCTCGCGCGCCGTGAAATCCAGCTCGATCAGAGCGTGCTGCTGGCAAAGAACCTAACCCTGTTCTTCTAGGCTAATCATCCGCGACCGTCTCGGCCGGGGGCGGCGGCTTGTGGGCGGCCTTGTTGGGGAACACCAGCGGCGGCACCCAAGGGCGGGCGCCGCGTGTGGCTCGGTCGGAGACGATCCTGGGGCCGTTCGGGTCGAGCCAGATCGCGTGGGCGCCGTTGCGCCAGACGGTGAAGCGGTCGATCAGCGGGCCGGATCGCGGGCATACGCCTCTGGCCGGTTCGGCGGAGAGCACCACCACTGCATCCTCGCAGCGTGCCTCGCCGGGCGCCGATCGCAGCAGAATTGCGGCGCCCGCATCCTCGCGCGGGTGCAGCAGGCAGTCGCGTTCCGTGCAGGAGACCAGGCCTCCTTCCGCCTCGCCGGATTCGGGAAAAGCCGCGACATCGGACTCGGCCCAGAAGCGGCCCCACACCTCACGGGTGAATTTGGAACCGCCGTGGTGCTTCTGCAGCATGATCCCGGACGGGGTTCTAAACCCGATCAGCCGGGCGTCATCCGAGACCAGGATGTCGGGCGGCTCGGCGAATATCGGGGACAACAAGCCGGCCGCGATCACCGCCAGGCCGGCAACCCGGACGCGGCCGCGCCAGATGCCCGCCCAGGCCAGGCCGAAGGCGAACAGCGCGAGCCCCCAAGGTGGCGCGCGCGGCACCATCAGGGTGGCCGCCGGCAAATCGGCAGTGGTGCGGGCGATCCACAGGATGACCTCCACACCCCAGGCCATCGGCGCCAGCGCCAGCTTCTCGAGGCCGAACGGCATCAGCAACAGCGAGATCATCCCTGCCGGCATGATCACGCCGCTGAGCGGCACGGCGATCATGTTGGACAGCACGTAATAGAGCTGGATGCGGCCGAAATGGTACGCCGCGAATGGGGTCGAGGCGGTCCCGGCGAGCGCGCTGGTGAGGGCGAGGCCGGCGAAATAGAGCAGGAACCGGCGATGCCAGCCGCCGTCGCCGCGAATCACCTGCATGCGACCGCGCAGCACCTCATAGCCGGCGATCAACGCCAGCACAGCGGAAAAGCTCATCTGCAAGCTGGCGCCGACCACCTCGTTGGGTGCGACGAGGATCACCACGATTGCGGCCAAGGCGAGCCCACGCATCGAGACGGCGCGCCGTCCGGCGAGCAGCGCCAGCGTGAATAGGGACGCCATCGCAAAGCTGCGCAGCATCGGCACCTGCGTGCCGGTCAGCACGGTGTAGAAGCCGCCCACCGCGAGCGCCGCGACCGCCGCGATCTGCCGGCAAGGCCAGCGCAACGCGGCTCGCTCCGACAACGCCAGCAGGGTCCGCACCAGGGCCATCGTGAAGCCCATCACGATGGTGATGTGCAGCCCCGACACCGAGAGCAGATGCGCAAGCCCCGAGCCCTGGAAGGCGAGCTGGTCCTCCTTGGGGATGCCCGATTGCAGCCCGTTGAGGAAGGCCGCGCAGACTGCACCAGCCGCCCCCGGCACGGCGGCCCGGACCCGGGCGCCGATCTCGTCGCGCAGCCACTGGATCCAGCGCAGCACGCCGCGCGGCGGCGCCACTACCACGCGCTCGACAGACCCCAGGGCGAACCCCGATCCCGCCAAGCCGGCGTAGAAGGCATCGCGCTGGAAGTCCCATCCGCCCGGATAGGCGGGCGGCGACAGTTGCCGCACGAGCGCCCTCACCCGCACTGTGTCGCCGGTCTCGACGAGGCCGGTGTCATTGTCGCGCAGCCGCACGCGCAGCGAGCGGGCGAGCGGCGGTTGGTCGCCGAGCTGTGGCTCCTCGATGGTCACGCGCCGCCCGGTGGGCAGCATCTCGACGCCGCGCACCGTGCCGGTGATGACCACCGCCTTCTTCGGCAGGAGTTCCAGCGGCAAGGCGCGGATGGTGGCGAGCTGCGCCGAGGTGAAGCCGAGGGCGGCGGCGGCGAGCGGCAGCAGGACGACACGAAAGGGCGGTGAGGCCAGCCACGCCGTCACCGATGCGATCGCCGCGACGGATGCTCCCGCCCACCAGATCGGCTCCAGCCTGAGATCGAAATAGACCAGCACGCCGGCACCCATGAACACCGGCAGCCACAGGTCGAACCGGCCGCGCTCGGTGGCGATCCAGGCGTGCAGCCCCTGTGCGCGGGCGCTCCAGTGACCGCGAACAGCGGTGAAGACGTGTTCCATCAATCGTCGTGATGTGGCTCGGCCGGCGGCGGGGCTGGCGGTGCATTGCGGTGCGGGTAGACCAGCGGCGGCACCCAGGGCCGATTGCCGCGCTCTTCCCTGTCGGAGACGATGCGGGGACCGTCCGGGCGCAGCCAGATCGCCTGCGCGCCCTGGCGCCACACGGTGAAGCGGTCCACCAGCCGCGCCCCTTCCCGGCGGCAAACTCCTTTGGCGGGCTCCGCCGAGAGCACCACGGCGACGCCATTGCAGCGCGCCTCGCCTACCGAGCCAGGGCGGACCAGCAAGGCTGCGGGAACGTCAGGGCGAGGCCGCAACAGGCAGTCGTGCTCGGTGCAGTCGACCATCCCGTCCGACGCAGTACCTGTGACGGGAAAGTTCTCGATGGTGCTGTCGGCCCAGAACTGTTCCCAGGCGTCGCGGGTGAACTTCGACGCGCCCTGCATGTGCTGCAGGAAGATGCCGGATGGGGTGCGCAGGCCGATGAGCCGCGCGTCATCGGAAACCAGAATGTCGGGCGGTTGGAAGAACAACGGCGAGGCCAGCCCGGCAGCGATCAGCGGGATTCCGGCAAGCCGGAGGCGGCTGCGCCACAACCCGAGCCAGGCGATGCCGATGGACAGCACGGCCAAGCCCCAGGCCGGCGCATGCGGCACGGTCAATGTCGCCTCGGGCAGGGCGGCGGTGGCACGGGCGATCCACACGATCGCTGCGGCACCCCAGCCCATCGGCACCAGGGCCAAATCTTCGAGACCGAACGGCATCAGCAAGAGCGCGATCAGCCCCGCCGGCATCACCCACATGGCGGTGAGCGGCACGGCGACCATGTTGGACAGCACGAAATAGAGCTGAATGCGGCCGAAATGGTAAGCGCCGTATGGCGCCGAGGCGGTGCCGGCGAGCGCGCTCGTCAGCGCCAGCGCGACCAGGTGGTGTGCGAAGCGGCGGTGCCACGTGCCGCTGCCATGCACCCGCCGCAGCCAGGGCCGCAGCGCCTCGTATCCGGCGATCAGCGCGAGGACAGCGGAAAAGCTCATCTGGAAGCTGACGCCGACCACCTCCTGCGGCGAGACCAGCATCAGCACGATCGCGGCGAGCGCCAGGCCGCGCACCGAGACGCCGCGCCGGCCGGCAACGACGGCGACCGTGAACAGGCACGCCATCGCGAAGCTGCGCACGATGGGCACGTGCATCCCGGTCATCACCATGTAGAAGCCGCCCGCCGCGAGTGCCGCCAGGGCGGCGATCTGCCGGCACGGCCAGCGCAGGGCGGCGCGCTCCGACAAGGCGAGCCCGGTGCGGGTCAGCGCCATCGCGAACCCCATGATGATGCCGACATGCAGGCCCGCTACCGCGAGCAGATGCGCCAGTCCGGAATCGCGGAACGCCGCCCGATCGGCCTCCGGGATGCCCGAGGTCAAGCCGGTCAGCAGAGTCGCCGAGACCGCGCCCGCCGGGCCGGGCACCGCCGCCATGAAGCGCGCCTGGATGGTGTCCCGCAGCCACTGAATCCAGCGCGCCATCCCTTGCGGTGGCGCTTCGGCGAGGCGTTCGGCATAGCCCAGCGCGAAGCCGGCACCGGCGAGGCCCGAATAGAACGAATCGCGCTGCATGTCCCAGCCACCCGGATAGGAGGGTGGCGACAGCGCCCGCACCAGGGCACGGACCCGCATCTGGTCGCCGGTCTCGATCTCCGCCGGATCATTGTTGCGCAGCCGCACGCGCAGCCGCCGGGGGAGCGGCGGGGTGTCGCCGAGCTCGGGCGCCTCGATCGTCACCCGGCGCCCGACCGGCAGCAATTCGACCCCCCGCACGGTGCCGGTGATGACCACGGATTTCTTCGGCAGCACCTCGAGCGGCAAGGCGCGCGCGGTGGCGAGCTGAGCCGACGTGAAGCCAATCGCGGCGGCGGCGAGCGGCAGGAGGACGGCCCGCAGCGCGGCGGGCGCGAGCCATGCCGCGAGGGCCGCGGGGGCCGCGACCGAGGCTCCAGCCCACCAGACGGGCTCGGCGCGCAGGCTGAAGTAGAAGACGATGCCGGCGCCCATGAACACCGGCAGCCACAGGGCGAACCGGCCCCGCTCGGCCGCGATCCAGCCATGCAGGATGCCACCACGAGCCTCCCAATTCTCCCGCACCGCGGCAATGACATGGCCCATGACGCAACCTCCGGTCGCAGCATACGTCGGTGCGCAGCCACATTCCACAGGAGTGCGCACCGATCGGCCTGGTGCTAGAAACCGCATCCATGACCGTCCGTACCCGCTTCGCCCCCAGCCCGACCGGCCTGCTGCATATCGGCGGCGCCCGGACCGCGCTGTTCAACTACCTGTTCAGCCGTCACGCGGGCGGCGAATTTCTCCTGCGCATCGAGGACACCGACCGCGAGCGCAGCACCGAGGAAGCCACACGAGTGATCCTGGAGGGGCTCGACTGGCTCGGCCTGTCGCCCGACCAGCGGCCGATTTTCCAATCCACCCGCGCCGCGCGGCACGCCGAAGTGGCGCGCGAATTGCTCGACCGGGGTGCCGCGTATCGCTGCTACGCCAGCGCCGAGGAACTGCGCGAGATGCGCGAGCGGGCGATGGCCGAGAAACAGCCGCCGCGCTACGACGGGCGTTGGCGCGACCGCGACCCGGCCGAGGCGCCGCCTGGCATCGCTCCCGCCATCCGTCTCAAAGCGCCGCGCGAGGGCGAGACCGTGGTGGACGATCTCGTGCAAGGCACCGTCCGGGTGGCCAATGCCGAGCTCGACGACATGATCATCCTGCGCAGCGACGGCACGCCGACCTACCTGCACGCCGTGGTGGTGGACGACCACGACATGGCGATCACCCATGTGATTCGCGGCGACGACCACCTGACCAATACCTTCCGCCAGGTGCAGATCTATCAGGCGATGGGCTGGGAGATCCCGCGCTTTGCCCACCTGCCGATGATCCACGGCGCAGACGGCGCCAAGCTCTCGAAGCGCCACGGCGCGGTGAGCGTGCTCGAGTTCCGCGAGCAGGGATTTCTTCCCGAGGCGCTATGCAACTACCTGCTGCGTCTCGGCTGGGGCCACGGCGACGTCGAGGTGATCGGGCGCGAGGAGGCGATCGGGCTGTTTGATATAGCGGATGTCGGGCGCGCGCCGAGCCGCATGGACTACGCCAAGCTGACGCACCTCAACGGCATCTATCTGCGGCAGGCCGACGACGAGCGGCTGACCAGCGAGGTGCTGCAACGGCTGGCCCATCGGCCCGATCTGTCGCTCGGCAGCATCGCGGCGGAGCGCGTCCGGGCGCTGATGCCGGGGCTCAAGGAGCGCGCGAAAACCCTGGTTGAGTTGGCCGACAATGCCGCCTTCCTCGCCCGCACCGTGCCGCTATCATTCGAGCCGAAGGCGGCGGCGCTGCTGACGCCCGAGGCCAAGCTTCTGCTGCGGGATGTGGCCGCCGGGCTGGCGGCGACCGACTTCACCGCTCCGGCCCTCGACGCGGCGCTGCGCGGCTATGCCGAGGCGACCGGGCGCAAGCTCGGCCAAGTGGCGCAGCCGTTGCGGGCGGCGTTGACCGGCAGCACGACCAGTCCGGGCATCGACGCCACCCTCGCGGCGCTGGGCCGCGAGGAGGCGCTTACGCGAATCCGGGCAGCGGCGGCCTAGGCCCCGACTAGCCCTGCTTCGTCAGTTCGAGCGTGCCGACGCACTTGATCAGGTGAACCTCGCCGGTCGCGCTGTTCCCCGCGATCTTGCCGTTGAGCAGGTCGATGCCCGCCAGGGTGCCCGCCTTGTGCTTCTTGGCTGGGGGTGCCGAGGCCGGGATATGGCCGTTGAAGGAGCCGTCCTCGGCCACCGGCCCGGTGAACGAGACCTTGTTCCACGGCAGCGTGTAGGTGGTACCCTGCACCGTGAGCGTGGCCGTCTTCGGCCCGCGGCAGCCCTTCGGCCAGCTCACGTTGCCCGTGTAAGTGCCCGTAAAGTCCGGCGGCGGCGGCGTCTGTACCACGGGCGCCGGGGGCGCCGGGGGCGGCTTCGACGCACAGCCTTGCAGGGTCAGTCCGGCTCCGGCCAAGGCCACGAGCAGCGCACGCGATCCGATCATCTTGCTTCCTTCCGATGTCGCATTCCGTTGAATGCGCCGCGTTCATTACATGTGAGCGCGCGATCGGCTAGACCGAAGCCGAACCCATCTCGGAACCGGCCGGCGGCGTGACATTTTCGCTTCGCTGGGTGGCCTCGATCGGGCGCCGCCGCGCCCATTGACGGCCTCCGCCCCTTCCTGCATCGAAGGCGGCGTGCATTACCGCCAGAAGCACCTCCTCGCGATCGAGGGCCTGCACCCGCCGGAGATCGGGCAGTTGCTCGACCTCGCCGAGAACTACGTGCTGCTCAACCGCTCGGGGAAAACCCAGCGCGACCTGCTGCGGGGCCGGACCCTGATCAATCTGTTCTTCGAGGACAGCACCCGCACCCGCACCAGCTTCGAGCTGGCCGGCAAGCGGCTCGGCGCCGACGTGCTCAACATGTCGGTCTCGACCTCCTCGGTAAATAAGGGCGAGACCCTGCTCGACACCGCGGCGACCCTGAACGCCATGCATTGCGACCTGCTGGTGGTGCGTCACGGCCAGTCGGGGGCGCCCAACCTGCTCGCCCAGAAGGTCGACGCGGCGGTGATCAACGCCGGCGACGGCACCCATGAGCACCCGACCCAGGCACTGCTCGACGCGCTGACCATCCGGCGGCGCAAGGGGCGGCTGGAGGGGCTCACGGTTGCGATCTGCGGCGATGTGGCGCATTCGCGAGTGGCGCGCTCCAACATCCACTTGCTCAACACGATGGGCAGCCGGGTGCGGGTGATCGGCCCGCCGACGCTGATCCCGGCGGAGGTGGCCGAGCTTGGTGTCGAGGTGTTCCACGACATGGCGGCGGGGCTCGCCGAGGCGGACATCGTGATGATGCTGCGCCTGCAGCGCGAGCGGATGACGCGCGGCCTGGTGCCGAGTGCCCGCGAGTATTTCCGCTTCTTCGGCCTCGACGCGGAGAAATTCGCCCTCGCCCGCCCGGACGCGCTGGTGATGCATCCCGGCCCGATGAACCGGGGTGTCGAGATCGACAGCGCGGTGGCCGACGACCCTGAGCGCAGCCTCATCAGGGAGCAGGTGGAAATGGGGGTCGCCGTCCGTATGGCGGTGCTCGACACTCTCGCCCGGTCCGGCCGGAATGCGTGACCTGCTGTTCCGCGATGTCCGGCTGGTCGACGCG
Organism: Alphaproteobacteria bacterium; assembly: GCA_017307285.1. Lineage (GTDB taxonomy): Bacteria > Pseudomonadota > Alphaproteobacteria > Acetobacterales > Acetobacteraceae > JAFKFI01. The sequence continues at coordinate 9,866 of JAFKFI010000044.1, forward strand.
GAGACTGATCTCCAGGGCGACCTGCTGGTCCGCGACGGCCTGATCGCCGATTTCGGCCCCGGGCTCGGGCGGCCCGACGGGGTGGAGGCGATAGAGCAGGCGGGGGCCGTGCTGTGCCCTGGCCTCGTGGACATGCGCGCCTCGCTTGGCGAGCCCGGCTACGAGTATCGCGAGACCATCGCCTCCGCCGCCGAGGCCGCCGCCGCCGGCGGCATCACGGCGCTCGCCGCCCTCCCCGACGCGCAGCCGGCGATCGACGACCCGGCGCTGGTCCGGCTGCTCCGCGCCCGCGGGGAGGAGACGGGCAGCCTGACCATCCTGCCCTACGCGGCGGTGACGCGGGGCTGCAAGGGCGATGAACTGGCGGAGATCGGCCTCTTGCGGGAGGCTGGCGCCGTGGCCTTCACCGACGGCGCCCACGCGCTCGGCTCGGCGCGGCTGATGCGCCTCGCGCTCTCCTACGCCGCCGGCTTCGGCGGACGGATCGTGCAGCATCCGGAGGACCCGTCGCTCGCCGCCGGCGGGGCTGCGACCGAGGGCGCGCTGGCGACGCGGCTCGGGCTGCCGGGCATTCCGGCCGCCGCCGAGGCGATCCAGGTGGCGCGGGACATCAGGCTAGCCCGGCTGACCGGCGGCTCGGTGCATTTCGCCCATGTCTCGACCGGGGAGGCACTGACGCTGATCCGGCGCGCCAAGGACGCGGGCTTGGCCGTGACTTGCGACACCGCCCCGCCCTATTTCGACCTCAACGAGACGGCGATCGGCGACTTCCGCAGTTATGCCAAGCTGTCGCCGCCGCTGCGGCGTGAGGAGGACCGGCAGGCGGTCTGTGCGGCACTCGCCGACGGCACGATCGACGCCATCGCCTCAGACCACCAGCCGCGCGACGCCGACGACAAGCGCCTGCCCTTCGCCCAGGCGGCTCCCGGCGGTACTGGTCTCGTCACGCTGCTCCCGGTCACGCTTTCTCTCGTGCACAACGAGACGCTATCGTTGCAGCGGGCGATCGCCTTGCTGACGGCGCACCCGGCAAGCCTGCTCGGCTACC
>JAFKFI010000045.1 GCA_017307285.1 Alphaproteobacteria bacterium
CGAAGCACATCCGTCTGGTCCTGCGCCAATGAAAGATAGCTCTTGAACGCCACCGTTTTGGGAGCACGCGCGGCCCGCTGCGCCCCGCGCAGGTCGTGTTTTCCGGTCGCCAGGAACACCGCCGCCGGCGCCATCTCGCCGATCGAGGTGGCGAGGCGTAGCCGTGTACCTTCTCGATGCAAGGCGAGCGCACGGCGTCCACGCAGCACCTTCGCACCTCGATCCTCGGCAAGGGTCAGCAACGCTTCATCGAGAACGCGCCGCGAGAGCCCGAGGGCCGCGAAGGGGAGAGCCGTTTCGGCGACGTGCGCACCATGCACGAGCCGCAACGCGGTGATCGGAGCGGCACCGAGGCGATGTACATCCAGCCCGAGCGCGGCGACGCTCCGCAGCGCCTCGATGCTAAGGAAATCGCCACACACCTTGTCGGTCGGCGCCGCCTCGCGTTCAAGCAGGAGGACTTCCCGCCCTGCCCCGGCCAGCAAGCACGCCAGGGCCGATCCGGCAGGGCCGCCGCCGACGATCACGCGCGGGCTCACCGGCTGCGCTCGACGGTTAGGCGGAACGGCAGGTGGCGGCGGATCGTCACCGCGTTTGCCGCAACGACTTCGCCGATCAGCGCCGCGAGTTCGTTGGGCCGGAATCCGCGGGTGATCGAGATAAGCCCGTCGCTGCGCACGAAATGGTGCCAGCGGGCGGCGATCGCGAGGAGGTTGAAGCCAAAATACGCGGCGGCGCTGCGGTGAATGTCACTGATGATCCAGCCGCGCCGGGCGAAACGCTCCATCCAGCGGACGAACGCCACCACTTCGACGTCGGTCAAATGATGCGCGAATTGCGCGCTGACGATGAAGTCGAACGGCAGCACTGGGCTGAAGGAGAACACGTCCGTCGCGATGTAATCGATCCGGTCCTCGGCGGGTGTTGCGTCGCGCGCCGCCTGCACCGCCCAAGGATTTCGATCGATCCCCACCAGCTCGGCATCGAGGCCGCGCCGCATGCTCCAACGGCGGATCGCGCGGAGCATGTCGCCGTAGCCAGAGGCGACATCGAGCACAGAGAATCGCTCCCCGGCCTGTAGCCCTTGGCGCCCTAGCCAGCGCAACGTGGGCTGGAGCGTGAAGGTGGTGCGGTTCACCCGCGAAAGATCGCGCAGGCAACGCTGGTAGTCGGCGTAGTCCAGGCAATCGGTGTCCATCCGCTCCGGCGTATCGGCGCGGCGAGAGAGGTTCACGTTCTGCCAACCCGGCGGAAGCGGAACGTCTCGACGCTCAATCCTGGCCCGAACGCCATCGCAACACCGTCGCGCCCCCCCTCGCGCCCACGCATGATCCGGTCGAGCACGAACACCAAGGTCGCCGAAGACACGTTGCCGACATCGCGCAGCACGTCGCGCGAAAAGCGCAGCGCATCGGGCGGCAGGCCGAGGCCCTGTTGCACCGCGTCCAGCACGGAGCGTCCTCCGGCATGGACCGCCCAGAGCGTGACCGCCTCCGGCTCGGACAATCCGAGCATCGCATGCCCGTGCTCGCCCAGCCAGCGGCGGATACGGCCTGGCACTTGGCCCGAGAGGCGCATCCGGAAACCGCTGTCGCCGATATGCCAGGTGATGAGGCTCTCGCTACGCGGGATAACGCCGGCCCGAAAATTGTCGATCTCCAACCCGTCGGCATCGGCACTGACGAGGCAAGCCGTGCAGCCGTCGGCGAACAGCAGGAACATCAGCATCGTCTCGAGTTCCCACTCCTCCTGGAGATGCAGAGTGCTGAGCTCGACGTTCACCACCAGCACCCGTGCATCCGGCTCGGAGCGGACGATATGGCGCGCAAGCTTCAGCGCGTTCACGGCAGCGAAGCAGCCCATGAAGCCGATGATGGTGCGCTCGACCGACGCGGACAGACCTAGTCTCCCCGCCAGCTGCAAATCGAGCCCTGGCGCCGAGAACCCGGTGCAGGAGGCGACGACAAGATGGGTGATCGAGGCCAGATCGCCGACGATCCCGAGTTGCTCCACGGCGCGCGCGGCGAGCACGAGGGCAAATTCCTCGAAGAGCTGCATCCGGCTGCGCGTGGTGGGAAAGGCGCCGCGCTGGTAAATGCGACTCTTATCCAAGTACACGTCGCGCGGCTTAGGCCCTGGCTCGAGAAAGGAATAGCGATGCTCGATCCCCGACAACGCCGTCATGCGCTCGAACAAGGCCCGGCTGCGCGCATCGGGCAGCGCCGTGCGGGCAAAGTCGACGAATTCGGCGTGGATGTCGTGCTCGGGGACGGCCGTGCCGATCCGGTTCAGAAAGGCACGCGTCATTCAATCCGCTCCAGATGTCAGGGATGCGAAACCCTCGCTCGCGAGACGGCGCTGGACTAAATGGCGACCGACTGATGCTTGAAACAAGACACCCTCCAGCAAGCGATATGCCGTGTGATGCCATAACTGTCTCCACGGCGTCCCCGGCTCTCTCCAGGTCGGTGAGCGAGACGCTTGCCGACACCGATTGTTCCCTCCGGCGGCGAACATGGACCCCCAGTCCGGTGATACGGCTGTCCATCGCTCTGCATGCGGTCGCCGCGCTGGGTGTGATATTGCATCCGTCTGGCTGGGCCTGGCTGCTTGGCGCGGTCGTAGCGAACCACGTATTCCTCGGCGCCGTCGGCATGTGGCCGGGCAGCCGGCTGCTGGGTCCGAATCTGATTCGGATACCGGCTTCGCGGAGCGGCGGCGGAGTTGGTGTCGTAGCTCTCTCGTTCGATGACGGACCGGACCCGGAGGTGACGCCGCGCATCATGGACCTGCTGGAGCGGCATGACGCCACGGCCAGCTTCTTCTGCATCGGGGAGCGCGCGGCCGCTTGGCCGGAGATCGTGCGTGACCTGGCCCGCCGAGGTCACAGTGTGGAAAACCACACCGAGCGCCACCCTTACCTCTTCGCCTGCTTCGGACTGCGGGCCTTGCGGCGCGAGATCGAGGCTGCGCAAGTCACTCTCGCTCAGCTCTCCGGCGCCGCCCCTCGCTTCTTCCGCGCGCCCGCCGGGCTGCGGAGCCCCCTGCTCGACCCGGTGCTAGCGCGAAGCGGGCTCCTGCTCACCTCCTGGTCTCGCCGGGGGCACGATTGCGTCCGGCGCGATCCGGAGGCCGTCCTGCGTCAGATCACATCCGGGCTGCGGGACGGCGACATCCTCCTGCTGCACGACGGGTCCTATGCGCGGACCCGTGATGGAACCCCGGTCGTGCTTGCCGTGCTGCCCCGCCTGCTGGACCACCTGTGCGCACGCGGGCTGCGGGCAGTCTCGCTGCCGGAGGCATTGGCGGCCGAATCACCCGAGCGGCCACGGTCCAGTTGCGATCAGCCTTCGTCGTGATGGAAGGTGTTGCTCTCGCCGCGATCGGTCAGAACCGGTTCCGGCCCAGGGCGGAGCTGGCGCCAAGTCACATCGTTATGCGCGCCAGTGATCTCGATGCTGCCCCCAGGGGCCAGCTCGACATAGACGTCATTGTGATCGCCAGTCAGCCGGACAAATCGGCAGGGCCCAGTCAGCCGAAGATCGGTGCGGCTGACGTTGAGCTGGACCGGGCGCGTGTCGCACGGGATCGTCGCGTTGAGCTGGGATGCGGTATAGACGGCGAAACCGTTCTGATCGACTGCAATAGGCGGGGTCGTGGATTTGCAGCCGGCAACCAGCAGGCCGATAGCGGCAATCCGCAAAATGACGGCGGACATGCGTTCTCCCGGTGCTTGTGCTGTCCTACAATAACCGAGTCGTGGCGATGAGTATCGTATGAGAAGGCTTGTTCTGACCAGACGCATCTTGCTCAGGCTGCTCGTGCTCGCGTCGCCAACACTGCTCGTGCCAGCGCAGGCGCGGGCAGAGGCCGATACCGCTCGCGCCGCGGCTTTCATCAAAGAGACTGGCCAAGAGATGGCGACGCTGATCGGCGGCGCACCGACTGCCGCGGAGAAGCGTCGCCGATTGCAGCCATTTATTGACCGGGTCGTCGACGTGGATGGTGTCGCGCGCTTCTGCCTCGGCCGGCACTGGCGCCGGGCGACCCCTGAGCAGCAGGAAACCTATGTCCGCCTGTTCCATCGCGTATTGCTCAACAACGTCGTCGCGCGAATGGGCGACTACCAGCACACCGAGATACGCGTGGTCATTGGCCAGCCGGAGGCGCGCGAGGATGGCGTTCACGTGCCGACAATCCTGGAGCGTACCGGCAATCCGCCTGCTCGCGTCACCTGGGTCGTCAGTACTGATGGCGCACCCCGCATCGTCGACGTGATGGCGGAGGGCACCAGTCTGCGCTTGACGGTACGCAGCGACTACAATGCGTTTCTCGCACGCCACGGCGAGAGTATCGACGCGTTGATCGACGCGCTGCGCGAACAGACAAGTCAGGCCGCCGCGGGCTGAGCTCGAAGGCGCGCGGTCAGCAGCACGTTCGCAGTCGGCGTGCCGCGCCAGCACGGCGTTGTCGAGACCGCAAAGCCCGCTTGCCGCAGAATGTCGCCGAGACAGTCGATCGGTAGCGGACTGACATGGGTTCCCGAATGCGGCGATATGCGGCGCGCGGCACGCTCGAACGCAACCGTGATCGTACTGCGGACGCCCCGCTCAGGGTCAAGGGTGCGGAGCAGCACCAGGCGCCTCGCCGCGAGAGCGGCGCTACGCAACAAGGCGATCTGCGCGGCTGGGGCGAGTTGATATAGCACGTCGACGATCAGCACCGTGTCGGCTGATGGCAACTCCGCGTCGAGTGCAAAATCCTGAATGCGCGTGGTGAAGGCCAGGCCCTCGGCGGCACGTCGCGCCTGGTCGAGATGTGTCGCCGATCGGTCAAGCCCCAGCACAGAGCGCGCGAACCGGGCCTCCAGCAAGGCCACGCCCATCTGGCCACGACCGCAGCCGATGTCGAGCACGTCTCCGAACCCCGAGGACTCGGCGATGTCCAGCACGTCGTGATGTACCGGATCGTGACGCAGTTTTGCCGATACGTACCGACTCGCCCCCATTCCGCAGCCGGCGTAACGCCTCGCGACCACCGCGAACAGCGCAGCGCGTGTCACCCTGCAGAAGCGATATGCGCCCGCAGCCCAAGCCGGTGCGCCAGCGAGAACACATGGTACACCGTCTTGAATGCGACCAGCGGCACATTCACGCCGCGCTTCTGCTCGATGTTGCCGGCGAGGACCGACACCACGCCATCGCGCATCCGCAGGAAGTTGCTCGGAGACATGAACAGGTGACGCATCACCGGTTCGTTGATCCGGTAGATGAGCCAGCCGAACCGATCCATCGAGCCAGCCATCAGACGCTCGGCGCGTCGTGCGAGGGTGCGGGCGCGCGCCGGATCATCGAGCCACACCGAAGCGACCTCGGCGCCGAGCTCGGCGGCACTCATCGCCAGCAGCACGCCGCTCGAGAACACCGGATCGACGAAGCCGAAAGCATCGCCGATCATCATGTAGCCCTCGCCCCAGCTCGCGCGAGCTCGATAGGAGTAATTGCCCGCAGTTCGGACCTCCGAGCAGAGCTCCGCCTCCCGCATCCGAGCCCGGACCGTCGGACTGCGGTCGATCCGGTCGAACAGGAAATCGTGCGTGCTGCCCTGACGTGCCTTGAAGGCACGCTGGGTGCCGACGAAGCCCACGCTCATCACCTCGTCGGGCAGTGGAATGAACCAGAACCAGCCGTCCTCGGCCAGGTGGACGCTGATGCAGCCGGCCTGATCGCCGGTGCGGCACTCGACATTGCGGAAATGTGCGAACAGCGCGGCAGTGTTGTTGTTCTTGTCAGCCTGCAGCAGCTTCATGCGTCCCGCAAGAAACGTATCGCGTCCCGATGCATCAAGCACGTAGCGCGGCGCCAACGTGAACTCGTCCCCGTCAGCTGGCCGCGCAGTCACGCGGGCACGACCGCCGGGGACGAAGGCGACATCTGTGACGCGAACTCCCTGCTTGGCGCGCGCGCCCTTGGCGAGCGCGGTGTCGAACAACAGCGCGTCAAATTTGGCGCGCTCGACGTGGTAGCTGTGGGTAAACCGTTGGTCGAGGCCGTCCCTGAAGTTGAATGTGATGCGCCGGCCGGTCGCGTCGGAGACGAACTCGGCACCCGGCTTAAACACGCCGATCGCGTCCACCGCGTCCCTCACGCCGAGGCGATCGAAGATCCCGAGGTTGCGCGGCAGCAGCGATTCGCCGATGTGAAACCGCGGGTGCGTGTCCTTCTCCAGCAGCATCACGTCACGACCCTGCTCGGCAAGCAAGGCCGCGGCAGTGGATCCGGCCGGGCCACCGCCGATCACCAATACGTCGGGGGAAGCAGCGGGATCGGGCAAGCGCGGTCTCCTATCCGATACGTTGAGCAGATCGAGTTTCCCATGCCATGACAAGCCGGTGGATGAGAAGAGCAACAATCACGGCCGGATGGCGGTGGTGATCCCGGCCCTCGAGGAAGCAGCGACGATCGGTGCGGTCGTCGCCGGCTGCCGGGCGCTGCCGTTCGTGTCCGAGATCATTGTCGTTGATGACGGCTCGGCCGACGAAACCGCCGGGATCGCCAGTCGGTGCGGCGCGCGCGTGCTGCGGAACTTGGCCAACCAGGGCAAAGGAGCCAGCCTGTGGCGCGGCATGGCCGAGGCTGTCGGAGCTGGCGCTGAGCGGGTGGCGACGCTGGATGGCGACGGCCAGCACCGGCCCGAGGACTTGGCCCGAATGTTCGCGGCGAGCCTCGCATGGCCGGGCCATATCGTGATCGGCTCGCGCCGGGCGAGCGGACATCACGCGCCTCGGGCGCGCTTCGTCGCCAACCGGGTGGCGGATTTCTGGGTGTCCTGGGCCGCCCGACACCCGATCGAGGACAGCCAATCGGGGTTCCGCATCTACCCCGGCGTGCTTCTACGTGCGCTCGCGGGGCGCAAGCAGCTAGCACGCGGATTCGCGTTCGAGAGCGAGGCGCTGATCGAGGCGGCCCGGCTCGGCTTTTCCACTGTCGCGGTGGATGTCCCGACCATCTACGGCGACATCCTACGGCGGCCAAGCCATTTCCGCCCCGTGGAGGACATCGCCCGCATTGTAGTGATGGTCGCTGGGAAGCTGCTCCGGCGCGGGATGGACCCGGTGGGGCTCTGGCGCTCCCTGACCTTGCCGAGGCTCCGCGCCGCCACGACATGCCGCCATTGATCGAGATGGTCTGGCCAGAGATGTAGGCGGCGCGCTCGGAGACCAGAAAGCCAACCAGCGCAGCGACCTTGGCCGGCGCCCCGGCACGCTTCATGGGCACAAGCTCGGTGATCCGCTTGCGGTCCAGCGCGGCGGCCACAGCGGGACTTTCGATAATGCCCGGCGCGACCGCATTCACCGTGATTCCACGACTTGCCACCTCCAGTGAAAGCGCCCGTACCGCACCGATCAGCCCAGCTTTGGCGGCGGCCTAGTTCACCTGCCCCCGATTGCCGATCACGCCGGAGACCGAAGAGATCGCCACGATACGGCCCCAGCGCGTGGCGATCATCGGCAGCAACAGCGGGCGGGTGATCGCATAGAATCCGGTCAGCGGCACATCCAGCACGTCCCGCCATTGTCGCTCGCTCATCCCGGCCAGTGGGGCGTCGGCGTGTGTCCCGGCATTGTGGACGATGATTTGTGGGACACCCTCACCGAGCACCGAGTCGGGCGCGGTGGCCGTCGAAGTTACGTCCGTGAGGTCGCAGGAGATCGCCCCGCCGAGCCGCCGTCGCGGCGGATTTGCCGCGCAAGCCGCTCGGCCGCCTCGGTCCGGGCGTAGGCGTGGACGATAACGTGCAGTCCCCTGCCCAGCCAGCTCCCGGCACATGGCCTCGCCAAGCACGCTCGTGCCGCCGGTGATAAGTGCTCGCTTCATGGCGTCAGCATGATGGTCCCGCGTCCCTCGACCAGCGTGGCCCCGGCTGCCGAGGCGACCCGGAATCCGTAGATCAACCCGGACAGTTCGCTCAGCTCCAACGTCGCGGAGACGTCCAAAGTGCCCAGGGCGCGCTCGTCCAACCGGCCGCCTTCGATCGTAACCTCGCGGAGTCCAGCAAGGTAGCGCGCCGGCTGGCGGGCACCGTCGCGCAGAGCACCGTGCAACGCGGCGGCTTGCAGCCCGTATTCGATGCCGCAGACCATCCCGAGCACGCCCGCGCGGCGCAGCGGATTGTCGGCCTCAAGATGCGTGCGTGAGCGACATAGAATGCTCCGCGCATCCCAGGCGACAACCTCGTCGATCAGGCACATCGAGCCCTGATGCGGGATAAGGGCCGCTATCCGTGACCGCCCGAGCAAGGCTCGACCTCGACATCCAGATGTCCGTCCAGCAACGCCACCGGGAACCGATCCGCCTTGCCTCGCGCCAATGCCTGCAGCAAGCGCAGGCTTCGCGCGGCGGGATTGGCTCGGCTCAATTCCCGCAGGCCCTGTGTGTCTGGTTCGCCTGTGCCGTCGGGCACCGGCTGCGCGACATAGGCCGCCTCCAAGTGCGCGAGCGCCATCCCGTTATCCTTGGATGCCAGCACGAACCCTGCTGCAAAGGCACCTTGGGTCGGCCGCTTAGCGGCGAGCGGCGATGGCATAGGGGCATCGTAGACGCACAACAGCAGCGGCTCGCGCTCGACTTCAACTTCGGTGATCGCCTTGAGAAGCGAGGTGCCCATCGTCACGTCCCCACAACCCAGGCACGTCGCGGGCTGTCGAGTACGGTTGGCGATCGTCCAATAGCCGGACGCGGCATTATGGACCGAATTGTGAAACTGCGTGGGCGAGACCTGACCGTCGCCACCCGACAGCGCCTCGAGAATAGCGCCTACCACCGCGCCATCGCCATTCGATGTGGCGAACACGTTGCGCATCCTGTCAGATGGAAATCCCGCCATTGCGCTTGCCGCCTGCGCCACGTTCAGTGCGAGGCGCACCACGAGGCTCGTTCGACGACGCTCGGTGGCCGACAGCATAGCGGGGGCCAGCGGGGGCGAGGTCCTCGGCACGTGATCGGCAAACCCGGTCAACACCGCACGGCTGGCTTCCCAGCCCTCCAGGCCGGGTCCCCATATTGATGCGCCGAGCACGTAGACACGCATCACGCCGCTCCCAGGATCAGGCTGCAGTTGGCGCCGCCGAAGCCGAAGGAGTTGCTGATGACCCGGCGCACCGGACGATCCTCGTTGCCGACGAGAACCCGGGCACGAAATGACGGATCCACCGCGCCGACGTTCAGGCAGCCTGGCATGAAGCCATAACGGATGCACAGCGCGGCAATGCCTGCCTCGACGATCCCGGCGGCACCGAGTGCATGGCCGGTCCAGGCCTTCACGGAGCTGCATGGCGTATCCGTGCCGAACACCTCGGCGACGGCGAGATCCTCCATCGCATCGTTGGCGCGGGTTCCCGTCCCGTGCAGGTTCACGTAATCGATGTCGCGCGGAGTCAGAGCCGCACGTTCGAGCGCTTGGCGCATCGCGCCGATCGCTCCGGCGGCCTCGGGATGCGGCGCCGACATATGATGGCCGTCGCTGGTCGTCCCATAGCCAAGCAGCGCAGGACCGTCGCCCTCCCGTTCCAGCAGCATGAATCCGGCGGCCTCGCCGATCGAGATGCCGGCGCGCTCGGCATCGCAGGGCCGGCACGGTACCGGCGAGATGAGATCAAGGGCAGCGAAACCATGCAACGTCATGCGGCACAGGCTGTCGGCCCCGCCCACCACCGCCGCATCGCACACGCCGGACGCGATCAGGTGATGCGCGTCGACAAAGCTGCGTGCCGAGGAGGCGCAGGCGGTGGAGATGGTCATCGTCGGGCCGCGCAGTCCGAGTGCATCCCGCACGAAACGCGCAAGTGAGAACAGGTCGTGCGTGTGGGCGTAGTCGAACGCTTCCGGCAGCGCCCCGGTCCGCGGATCGCGCGCGCGATAAGCCTCCTCGCTGGCGTGGATGCCGGATGTGCTGGTACCAACGACCACCGCGATCCGCGTCGGCCCGTAGATTTCCCGCGCCGTCTGCACCCGATCCGCGAAACTGTCGGTGCGCAGCGCGAGATCCGCGAGACGGTTGTTACGGCAGTCGAAATGCGCGAGTTCGGCGGGCAGCTCGTGCGCCTCCAGCCCATCGACCCGGCCGATATGGCCGCCCGTCACTCCTGCGAAGTCGCACGGCCGCAAGCCGCCGCGACGGGCACGCAGCGCGTCCAGTGTCTCGGCGCCCCCGCGACCGACCGCACTCGCGATCGTGCTTGCGGTGATGAACAGCGGCCGCATCAGACAGGCTCCTTCCCGGGCCGGGGGCCGGCGAACAGGAATGAGAAGCATAGAGCGGCAACCGCGCCAATCACGACCGTCTGGCCGATGTCATGCAGCAAGGGGGTCCGGCACAGTGCCAGCAGGCCGAAGGTCATCACCGCCATCGCGTTGCAGATCGCCAGCGTGCGCAAGGTACGTGCACGTTCCTCCTCGTCGAGCTGTCGCCGCGCGAAGAACAGCGCGTAATCGAGCCCAATGCCGCAGACGAATTGTAGCGCGACAATGGTGACGAGCGACATGCGCACTCCCCAGGCGGTCAACAGGGCGACCGTCACCAGCGCGGCGGCCGTGATCGCTCCCGAAACGCGCAGCACCCGTAGGGGATCGCGCAGGCCGAACAGCAGCACCCCGAGCGCGATCAGGGCGCCAAGCCCAAGCCAGCGCAAGGCGGAGCCGGTGTAAGTCGCGACGATGCCGTTCGCAGTGGCGCCCATGTCCATCATGACGACACCCGCTGAGCGCAAGGCGCTGGACAGGCGAGCCGGATCGCGCACGCCAGTCGGCGCGATCAGCCCGTACCAACCATCCGCCCGATGGAACAGCAGCGCGTCGAGCCGCGTCTTGACGAGCTTGCCCGAAACGTCGCCGGGATGGCAGGCCGGCACGGGCCGCCGCCACGGACGCGGCGAGCGTGCCCGCGTCCGGCAGGGCCGCGCGGCGGGCGAGCTGGGTCGCGACGCTCGGCAGGAAGCGAGCCGCGATCTCCGCGCCGGAGATAGCAGAACTTGCCTGCAACTCGTCGAGTACCGGCAGTAACGCCTCCTCCTTGCGAAGCACGGCCTCGGCACTGTCGCCACGCAGCATCCCAACCGTACCTGGATCGGGCGCGCCGAGCTCTGCGCGGAGTTCGGCATCCAACGCCAATTGCGGGGCGGGGACCGGGCTGAGCGCCGCGACGTCACGCTCCCAATCAGGGCCGCCGAGCAGCAGCAGATAGCCCGCCGCTACAATGCAAGCCACTACGCCGAGCCCGCGCAACGCCCGCAGCCGTTCGACGCGCAGCAACCGCGCCGGGTCGCCGGTCAGCACGGGAGCGAGATCGGCCGCGACGATCAGCCGTGGCAGCAGCCAGCGCGTGGTCCCCGCTGCGACCAGGATGCCGGTCACGGAGAACAGCCCGAGTTGCGACAGCCCGGGAAATCCCGAGAAGAGCATCCCGGTGAGCCCGATTGCGGCGGTCAGGACAGCCAAGGTGAAAGCCTGTCCGATCCGCCGCAGCGTAGCGGGTGCGGCTTCGAGTTTCTTGCGGTGACCGATGAGAAGAACGGGGTAGTCAACTGTTATTCCGAGCATTGTGATGCCGAAGCCGAGGGCAACGCCGTGGACGAAACCAAAGACCAACTGCACCACCAGCGCGGCAGCGGCTAGACCCAGCAGAGTGGGAATGGCAATGGCCGCGATCACCCATCCCGAACGGAACCGCCACAGCAGCAGCCCGGCGACCAGGATCGTCGAAGCAATAGAGATCAGCGCGACGTCGTGGTGGATGGTACGGGCGGCGTCCCTCGAGAAAATCGCCGGACCGGAGGTCAGCAACCGCGCCTCGCCCGGCTTAGCGGCGGCGAAGGCGCGGTCGATAGCCTGGCTCGCCTGCTCCTCGGCCGTGAGGTCCATGCCGCTGGCGCGCGTCTTGGCGAGGATCAGTGCACGATCACCGCCCGACGAGAACCACACCCCGTCGACCAAGCGGATCTTGGCCGACCCCGCCCAATTCTGTACGAGGGCGAGGAATGCGCCGGTCGGGTCGGCCAGGCCGAATTGCGTCACCAACGGCGACGCTGAAGATTGCAGCAGCCGCAACAGGCGTTGCATGTCGGCGTGCAGGGCGGGAACGGTGAAGGCCTCGGCTGTGGTGCTGGCGGAGAGCAGGTAGCGGTGGCGGAACAGGAATTCCTGATCCGCGGAGCCGAAACCCGTGTTCTCGCCGTTATTGACCAGATCAAAGAGGCCGCTATGGCCCAGCGCGGCGGCCATCGAGCGGCTGATCCGCGCCAGTTCGGTCGGCGGGGCGCCCTCGATGCCGAGCAGAATCAGACTGGTGGCCGGTCCGGCGCGGAGTTCGTTCATGAGGAAGCGCTCGGCCTCGGTGCGGCCTTGGGGCAGCAGGTCAGTCATGTCGGTCCTGAGCTCGATGCGGGTCAGCACAGCGAATAACAGGATCGCCACTGCGACCAATGCCCCGGCAATCGGCAGCCCCCGGCGAAATCTGGACCGGATGTCGCGCGCGGCTGCGGTCAAGGGGCA
>JAFKFI010000099.1 GCA_017307285.1 Alphaproteobacteria bacterium
AGGGGTCAAGTCCTTGGCTCCTCCGGGACCGCGATCGTCCAGGGCAACGATCCGCGGTGCATTAAATTTGACGTCGAACTTACGGCGAGCGGGGCGGCGTGGTCCAGCCACGCTCGTGTCAGCTCAGCCGGAACGTGCGCGATGCAGGAGGCGCACGAGTTCCCCGCGCAGCGCCTCGGCCGAGCCGACCGGCGCCGCCCATGCGATCCGACGCACGGGCCCGGCTTCGGGGTCGGCCGGCGCGAGATCGCAGCCGTCGACATCCGCCGTCACCATCCGCCAGGGGCCCGCGCCGCCGCCGAGCAGCGTCATGGCGGCGGCGTGGTCGGTGTTGCAGTGGGTGATGATCCCGGCCTCGGCGGCGGTCAGCGCCGCCACAGCACCCCGGTTCGGCTGCAGGTCGGTGGCCCGCAGGCGGGTCGCGCGGGCGAACCCGCTCACCAGCAAGGCGGCGGCGGGACGGATGCGCCAGAGGGAGAAATCGGCGAAATCCGCATATAGCGCGGCGTAGGGATGGATCGCCAGCCAGCGCGCCTTGAGCGCTGCGTCGTCGATCGGCTCCGCCGTGCCGGTGATCGTGACCCGAGGCGTGGTCTGCGGGTTGGTGCTCTCGGGAAGGCCGGCGACCAGGAGCGCGCACCGCGGATCGGCCCGCAAATGGCGGGTGTGCTCGGCGAGGGAGGAGATCAGCAGCAGGGGAGAAGAATCCGGCGCCGTGGCCGGCGTCACCAGCGAGGCGAAGGGCTGCCCGCCGGGGTCGGTGGTGGCGAGCGTGCCGACGCGCGCGGCGCGTAGCAGGCGGCGGGCCTGGAAGCCGGGACTGTCCTCTGCCATGTTGCGTTCACCCCTTGTCCGCAATACGCCACAATCCGGTGCCATTGGTCGCGCGTTCCAGGCAGGAGCGGGACCATGAACACGACGCCTCAACGCGATCTCGCGCCGGGATTGGCGCCAGCCTCAGCGAAGGACACGCCGATGAAGCAGACCATCGCCCTGGTGGACGACGACCGCAACATCCTGACCTCGGTCTCCATGACCCTGGAGCAGGAAGGCTATCAGGTCCGCAGCTACACCGACGGCGAGAGCGCGCTGCGCGAGCTCAATGCCCGGCCGGTGGACCTCGCGGTGCTCGACATCAAGATGCCGCGAATGGACGGGATGGAGCTGCTGCAGCGGCTGCGCCAGCGCAGCACGATGCCGGTGATCTTCCTCACCAGCAAGGACGAGGAGGTGGACGAGCTGATGGGGCTCAGGCTCGGCGCCGACGACTACATCACCAAGCCGTTCAGCCAGCGTCTGCTGCTCGAGCGTATCCGCGCCCTGCTGCGGCGCAACGAATCGAGCCGCGCCGAGGGTTCCGGAGCGGCGCCGAGCGGCGTGATGTCGCGCGGCGACCTGGTACTTGATGAGACTAAGCACCAATGCACTTGGCGCGGCGAGGACATCCAGCTCACGGTGACAGAATTCCTGCTGGTCAAGGCGCTGGCGGCGCGGCCCGGCATGGTGAAGTCGCGCGACCAGCTCATCGACGCGGCCTACGGCGAGAACATCTACGTGGACGACCGCACCATCGACAGCCACGTCAAGCGCGTGCGCAAGAAGTTCCGCACCGTGGACGACAGCTTCAACCACATCGAGACGCTGTACGGCATCGGGTATCGCTACAAGGAGCACTGAGAGCCGCCCAATGGACCAGCCGGTGCGGCCGACCCCTCCCCCTGCCCCCTCCCGCAAGGGGAGGGGGACGAACGAGAACCCCC
>JAFKFI010000046.1 GCA_017307285.1 Alphaproteobacteria bacterium
AGTGCTCTTCGCTGGTAGGCGGGTGGGAGCGAGCGCCAGCATGGCACGGAGCCGCTTCGCCAGCATGGATCGGCCGGGAATTAGTCCCGCAAGCGGCCGGCCTAGCCGCGCGGCAGCGAGGGCGGCGCGGAACCGGCTTGGGCTCGGCAGGATCGTGTCCAGCGCCGAGCGCAGCAGGCGCTCGGGCCAGGGGCGACGGTAGGTCTGCTCGATATAGGTTCGGGCATGATCGACCAGGTGCATGTAGTGCACGCCCGACGGGCAGGTGGTCATGCACGCAAGACAGGAGAGACACCGGTCGATGTGCTTTGTGACCAGCGCGTCGGCCGGGCGGCCACTCTCCAGCATGTCCTTGATCAGGTAGATGCGTCCGCGCGGACTGTCGAGCTCATCGCCGAGCAGGAGGAAGGTCGGGCAGGTCGCGGTGCAGAGGCCGCAATGCACGCAGGTGCGCAGTATCTTGTTGGAGGTCGCCGTCTCGGGGTCGCGCAGCTGCTCGGCGGTGAAGTTGGTCTGCATGGGACTAGACGCCCCCTCCCTAGATGCCGGCGTACATGCGGCCGGGATTGAGGATGCCCTTGGGGTCGAGCGCCGCCTTCACCCGGCCGGTGATGCGGGCGAGTGCGGCCACCTCGCGCGGGATCACGTCGACGGCGGCGCGCAGCGGCTCCGGCCCGCGCAGCAGCATCCAGGTTCCCCCCGCCTCCCGCGCTGCCTGCTCGACCGCGGCGTGGGTCTCGGCGCTGCCGCCGGCCACGATCCACACCAGCCCGCCGCCCCAGTCGAGAAAGCCACGCGCACCCACTCGGTGAGTGAGTGTGTTGAGCACGCCAGGGCCGGCGGACGGGCGGACCGAGACGCGCCAGACCGCCTCGCCAGGCTCGGGCTGCAAGGGCGTCGCGTCGCGGACAGCTCGCCACACGGCGTGGGTCGCGGTGTCGCCGAACACCTGTCCGTCCAGCTCGCCAAGCTCGGCGCGCAGCCGAGCGGTGCGGTAGGCGACGCTCGCGGCGAAATCCTCGACGCGGATCAGCGCGACCGATGCACCCAGCGAGGCGAGTTCGGGGACTTCCCCGGCGATCTCCTGCGGCAGCCAAGCCGCGCCGTTCACGCCGTAGGGCGAGCCCAATGCGGCAGAGAGCGCCCTCACCCCGGCTTCGGCGTCGAGCCCCGGCAGAACCAGCGTCCCCGCCCGTTCGGGCGCCGGGAGCACCTTCAGCGTGATCTCGGTCAGCACCGCGAGCGTGCCGTGGCTGCCGCTGAGCAGCTTGCAGAGGTCGAGCCCGGTGACGTTCTTCAGCACCCGCCCGCCGGACCGGATCACCTCGCCCGTGCCGTTCACCGCGCGCACGCCGAGCAGGTGGTCGCGCGTCGCGCCCCAGGAGATGCGGCGCGGGCCGGACAGGTTGGCCGCGACCACGCCGCCGATCGTCTGCGTGCCGCCCTGCCACAGCCAGGTCAGGTCGGGCGGCTCGGCGATCAGGTGCTGGCCGCGTTCGGCAAGCGCCGACTCGATCTCCGGCAGCGGGGTGCCGGCCCTGGCGGAGATCACCAGTTCCTGCGGCGAGTAGAGCGGGATGCCGGACAGCGCGCGCGTGGAGACGGTGCGCGCGGCCTGCACCGGGCGCAGCATGCCGCGCTTGGTGCCGTTGCCCTCGATGGCGAGCGGCTCCCCGGCGGCCGCGACCAGCGCGGCGAGCGCGGCCTCGTCCGGC
>JAFKFI010000049.1 GCA_017307285.1 Alphaproteobacteria bacterium
ACGCCATCGAGCTCACCAAGGCGCCGCACCGCGTCGTCGGGACGGCGCCCGGCGATCACCACACGGAACGGCGCTGGCGCGGAACGGCGCAGGATCGGCAGGATCTGGCGGGTAAAGAACCACATTGCCTCGCGGTTCGGGCTGTAGTCGAGCGAGCCGACAAACAGGAAGGTGAACGCGGGCGCCGGCGCTCGTGCAACCGGCGGGGGACGAGGCACCACGTTGGGCACCACCGTCCAGCGCACACCGGGGAACCGCGCCCGCAGCATCTCCTGGTCGGCGGTCGAGCAGACATGCCCGTCGTCGAAGCGAGGTACGAACCGGTCCTCCAGCCGCCGCAGCTTCCAGGCCTCCAGCCGGCGGAGTGCGGTGTATTGCCGCCCGATATCGGCGGAGAACTGGCGTACGTAGCGCGCCTTGGAGAAGGATTCGTAATCGTCAAGATCGAGCACCGCGCGCGACCAGGAGATGCCGCGCTTGCGCAGCTGACCCAGCACCCTCGCGGTGGCCCCGCGAAAGCACTGGACGACATCGAACCGGCGGCCGGGATGCGCCGCCGCAACCTTGTCGGCCAGCGCCGGGATGACCGCGGACGCCCGGGCGTATGCGAGCGGCAAGGGCGACAATCCCTCGACGATCACCCGCCCCTGCGCCGAGCCGGCACGAGCGAGCAAGCGGTCGATCAGCGGGCTCGCCGTCGCGACCACGATCGAGGCGCATGCCGCCCGCACCTCGGGCGCCACCCCTGCCCACACCTCCTCGTCGCTGATCCCGGTCGCGACTACGGCAAGGGAGACGTCGAACAGCTCGGAGAGCGCCAGGATTTGGGAGGCGGAACGGATCGCCATGCCGCTGCCCGTCAGGCGGGGCACTTCCGGCGAGATGTACAGCAGCGTGCGATTGCTCATCCCAGCGCCAATCTGCCGCAACCCGGAGCTCAGAGCCCGAGCCGGCGCACCTCGATCACCGGGCAGCGGTCCATCACCACCGTAATACCCTGCTCGCGTGCCCGCGCCGCCGCGTCCTCGTCGATCACCCCGAGCTGCATCCAGATGGTCTTCGCATTGAGCCGGATGGCCTCGTCGACCACCGGGCCGACATGGCGCGAGTTGCGGAACACGTCCACCATGTCGAGTGGCGCCGCCTCGTCGAGCCGCGCCACCACGGGGCGTCCATGCAGCGACCCGCCGGCGATGCCCGGATTGACACCCGTGACCTCGTAGCCGCGCTGCACCAGGAAATGCAGCACCCCATTGGAGGGCCGCACCGAGCGCGGCGAGGCGCCCACCACGGCGATGCGGCGCGTGTCGGCGAGGATGCGGCGGATCGTCGCGTCGTCCAGCCCGTCGATGCTCATGGCGCGATCACAGCAAGGGCCGCGCCCATGCGCAAGTCACGGCTGGCTGACCGGTGCCCCCATCGGGCACCGGGGACTTCACGCCGCCTGGGAAGCGAACCGCCGCCTTGCCGCCGCCACCGCCAGTTCCGGCAAGAGCTTCAGGGCCTTGCCGAAATC
Source organism: Alphaproteobacteria bacterium (assembly GCA_017307285.1). Classification (GTDB taxonomy): domain Bacteria; phylum Pseudomonadota; class Alphaproteobacteria; order Acetobacterales; family Acetobacteraceae; genus JAFKFI01. Next base: position 1,517 of record JAFKFI010000049.1, read on the forward strand.
CATGACACCCCGATCGCGAGCCGCCGCATACAGATCCGGGTGGACGAGGTTGAGGCTGACGCCCTCGGGCACCGCCCGCAGCGAGGGCCGCTCCCGCAACAGGTCGGGCGCGCAATAGAGAATGGTGTTCTGCTGGTACCAGACCGCGACCTCGGGGCGCCCCCAGATATGCGGCCGGATGGCGTCCACCGCCGCATAGCCGATCTCGGCGAATTTCGCCCGCCAGTAGTCTTGCCACTGCTCGTTGACATGATCCCGCCCGCCCTGGCCGGGGATGGCCGCCGAGAACAGCACGGCCGGCGCCGCCGCGCCGAGGTAGCGGACGAACGCCGATGCGTGTTCTGCGGGCAGATGCTCGGCCACTTCCAGGCTGATCGCGAGGTCGAAGCGACGCCCGAGCGGCGGCGGGCTGCGCAGGTCGGCGGCCACGAAGCGATCCGGTGCGATCCGCAGAGACGACAGATCGACATAGTCGCCGTCGATCCCCAGCACCTCCGTGGCGCCGGCTTCCGAGAACGCGGCGAGCCATGTGCCGAGCCCGCAACCCACGTCCACTACCGCGCGGGGCGCCAGCAGGGCGTTCACCAGCGGCACCACGTGGCGGGCCGAGGCGAGCGACCGGCCGCTCTGGCCGGCGTAGAATGCGCGGTCATAGAGGCTCGCGCCGTCCCGAGTCCGATCAGCCATCTCAGCGCCTCGCGTTGAACCTGCAGGGACGCGAGCCTACAACTTATTCGCGCAACGCGACAGAAGAATTCCCGTGCGTGCTTGGGTCGGCGATCCGACGCATTCTCGCCCCGATGCCGTGCTCTGGTAATAGGGCGACAGGGGCGCGACAGCCCGAACCGCGATAGGCCATTCGTGTCCCGGATTTCTCCGCTGCTTCCCCCGATCGTGCTCCTGCTGGCCGGGCTCGTGGTCCTCGTCTGGTGGTGGCCGAACCGGCCGCGCGCGGGGGACGTCGCGATGCCGGACGCGCGGTTCAACTCGGTCTCCTTCGCGCCGTTTCGCGCCGGGCAGTCGCCCCTCGACGACCGCTTCCCGAGCGCCGCCGAGGTGGACGAGGACTTGGCGGTGATCGCGCCCCGCACCCGCGCTATCCGCACCTACGCGGCGATCGAGGGCGACTACGACGTGGCGGCGTTGGCCGCGAAGCACGGGTTGAAGGTGTGGCAAGGCATCTGGCTCGGCACCGACCGGGCGAAGAACGCGGCCGAGATCGCCCGTGGGATCGCGCTGGCCAATCGCTATCCGGAGACGATCGAGCGCGTCGTGGTCGGCAACGAGGTGCTGCTGCGCCGCGACCTGCCGGTTAGCCAGCTGATCGCCGCGATTGACCAGGTGCGAGCCGCCGTGCGCCAGCCCGTCACCTATGCCGACGTGTGGGAGTTCTGGCGGCAGTTCCCCGAGGTCGCGCCGCATGTCGACGTGGTGACGATCCATCTGCTGCCATATTGGGAGGACGAGCCGACCGGCATCGACCGCGCCGTGCAGCATGTCGACGCGGTGTATCGCGCGATGGCCAAGCTGTTCGCCGGCAAGCCGATCGCCATCGGCGAGACCGGCTGGCCAAGCCGCGGCCGCCCGCGCCAGGACGCGGTGCCGGGTCGGGTCGAGCAGGCGGTTTTCCTACGCCGCTTCATCGCCTTGGCCCGCTCGGAGGGGTTCGACTACAACCTGATAGAGGCGTTCGACCAGGGCTGGAAATACAAGAGCGAGGGCACGGTCGGGGCGAATTGGGGGCTGTGGACGGCGAACCGCCAGCCCAAGTTCCCTCTCGCTGGCCCGGTGGTGGAGGAGCCCGATTGGGCGGGATACGCGGCGGGAGGCGTCGTCGCAGGGCTGTGTTTGTTGGTACTCGGCCTAGCTCCCCCTCCCCTTGTGGGAGGGGGAGAGGAGAAGACCTCCGTCTGGCGGCCCTCGCGATGGCGTTGGGCGGCGCCCTGTCCTTCGCCTGGGCCGGCACCGTGCCGGTGATCTACGACGCGCGGCTGCTCGTCGCGGCCATCGGCAACCTCGCCGGTCAAGCGATCCTCGCCGCCCTGATGATGCGCCGCGCGGCCGGCATCCTCGCCGGCGTGGCCCCGCCGCCGGCCCGAACCGGCGCCGATGCGACGGAAACCGTTCTTGCCCTGCTCCGCCTGCGTCCGGGCCGGCGCATCACCGAGGCAAGCCTGTTCGACGACCTCTCCTTCGTGTTCGTCTGGACGGCGGCGGTGATGCAGCTCTTGCTGCTGTTCGACCCGCGCTACCGGGACTTTCCTCTACCTGTGTTCGCGGTGCCGCTCGTCTGCGTCATCGCCCGCGCCCTGCTCGCCGACCTGCCGCGCGGCGGCGGCGGGCGCGAGGAGCTCTGGGCCGGCGCCACCCTCGCCATCGCCGCCGTGGCGGGGGCGATCATCGAAGGGCCGGCCAATCACGCCTCGCTTGCTTGGAGCATCGCGGCTCTAATGCTCGCCGCGCCGCCGCTGCTCAGGATCGGGCGGCGCGCCCGCGTCGGGGCGACCGCGTGATCCACGCCCAGGCGCCGAGCGCCAAGCCGAGCATCCCCCAGGTCGCGTTGTAGCTGATTACAGCGGCGGCCCCGAGCGCCACCGCCCCCACCGCCGTCCAGAACCCCGCGCCGATGAAGGCGGCAAGCCCGAGCACCAACGCGGCGATGCCCCAAAGCTGCCAGAATTGCAGCCAAAGCAGCGCCGCTCGCGGTGCGCAGGCAAGGGTGGCCGTGGCGGCGGCGCAGATCGCGCCCCATTCGCGCGGCTCGATGGCGACGTGCCGGTAGACCAGGAGCGCAGCGACCCACATCGCTACGACGGCAAGCCCCGCATAGTCCCGCCGCCTCATCCGGGATGGCTCATGCCAGCCTGGTCTCCTTGCCCGGTCGCGGCCGGGATGCTTTATGGCGGCCAATCACACGCTCGCGCTGGGTATTAGAAGTCGATGGATCGGACCGCAACCAAGCCCGCCAGCTTCCAGGACCTGATCCTTCGCCTCCAGGCCTTCTGGGCGCGACAGGGCTGCGTGCTGCTGCAACCGTATGATGTGGAGATGGGCGCCGGCACCTTCCACCCGGCGACCACCCTGCGCGCCCTCGGCCCGAAACCCTGGCGCGCCGCCTACGTCCAGCCGAGCCGGCGGCCGACCGACGGGCGCTACGGCGAGAACCCCAACCGGCTGCAGCACTATTATCAATACCAGGTCATCATGAAGCCGAGCCCGGCGGACGCGCAGGAGCTGCTGCTCGAAAGCTACCGCGAAATCGGGCTCGACCCCCTGCTGCACGATTTCCGCTTCGTCGAGGACGATTGGGAGAGCCCAACCCTGGGCGCGTGGGGCCTCGGCTGGGAAGTGTGGTGCGACGGCATGGAGGTCGGCCAGTTCACCTATTTCCAGCAAGTCGGCGGCATTCCGGTCGATCTGCCGAGCTTCGAGATGACCTACGGCCTCGAACGCCTGGCGATGTATGTGCAGGACGTGGAGCGGGTCTACGACCTCGACTTCAACGGCGCCGGCGTGACCTATGGCGACGTGTTCCTCCGCGCCGAGCAGGAATACAGCGCGTTCAACTTCGAGCGCGCCGATACGGCGATGCTGACCCGCCACTTCCGTGATGCCGAGCAGGAATGCGCGGCGCTGATCGAGGCCAAGCTCGCCCTGCCCGCCTACGACCAGTGCATCAAGGCGAGCCATCTGTTCAACCTGCTGGACGCACGCGGCGTTATCAGCGTGACCGAGCGGGCGAGCTATATCGGCCGGGTGCGGACGCTGGCGAAGGCTTGCTGCGAAGGGTGGGTGGCGGGGGAGCGGTCGTGACTTTCGGCCTTCTGCTTCTTACGTTCTACCGGGAAGCAACAACTCTCTACCAAGGGCCGTCATGAGCACCCAAACGCTGATCCTGGATGAGAAGGCCACCGCGGTCGCCCGCAGATTGAGCACGCTCACTGGCGAGAATGTATCCGCGGTGGTGCTGAAGGCGCTGCGCGAGCACCTGTCGCGCGTCCAGACCACGCGGCTCCTTGAGGCGTCATCCGATCTCGGCCGAGCGCTGCGTGTGAGCGCCGGTCCGGGCATTCCGGTCAATCATTGCTGGGGCGAGGACGAGGAGCCGGGGAGGCGGCAATGGGCCAGCAGCTGAACATCAAGAGCGACCACGCCTATGCCGTTGCGAACAAGTTGTCCGAGATGACCGGGTTGAGCCTGACCAGCGTGGTCACGACGGCGCTCGACCAATTCCTGGAGCGGGAGGAGCGGGCGCGCGACCGCCAGGCGAGGATCGACCGCATCATGGCGCTCGCAGACGAGATCAAGGCCCATATGGATCCCGACGTCACGTCGGATCATTCGTGGATCTACGACGAGGACGGCTTTCCCAAGTGATTATCGATACATCTGCATTGCTTGCGATCGTCATGAAGGAGGCCGACGCCTATCGTTACGTGGCGACGATGACCGGGGCCGAGCGGCTACGCATGTCCGCGGTGCATTGGTTCGAGGCCACGATGGCCGTCGACTCGCGGGGCGACGAGACCGCTCGTGCCCTGTTCGATACCACGCCGAGCGAGATCGGCTTCGAGATCATCCCATTCACCGAGGCCCATGCCCGACAGGCACGGGAGGCATGGCGCCGCTTCGGCTGGACCAGCCGACATCCGGCCAAGCTGAATTTTGGCGACTGCATGGCTTATGGCGTCGCTCGTGCGGAGCATGAGCCTCTCCTCTTCAAGGGCAATGACTTCCCCCAGACCGACATCGAACCGGCACTGAAGCCCTGAGATGCCCGAGCTTTTTCTCGAACTGTTCAGCGAAGAAATTCCCGCGCGGATGCAGGCCCGCGCGGCGGAGGATCTGTCGCGCCTGGCCGGCGAAGCTCTGGCGCCGCTGAACCCGGCCGCGATCCGTACCTTCCACGGCCCGCGCCGGATCGCGCTGGCTGCCGAGGTCGCGCCGCGCCTCTCCGGCAGCACGAGCGTCGAGCGTGGCCCGCGCGCCAGCGCGCCGGAGCAGGCGCTCGCCGGCTTCCTGCGCAAGCACGGCGCCAATCGCGACCAGCTCCGCGTCGAGGGCGAGTATTGGGTGCTGGACAAATCCAGCGCCGCCATCGGCGCCGCCGAGCTGATCGCGGATGCGATGCCGCCGCTGCTGCGCCGCTTTCCCTGGCCGAAATCCATGCGTTGGGGTGGGTCGAGCGCGTTCACCTGGGTCCGCCCGCTGCGCCGCATCGTCTGCCTGCTGGACCACGAGGTGGTGCGCTTCGATCTTCGCGACGGCGATGATGACGGCCACGGCCTCGCCAGCGGCGATCTCACCGAGGGGCATCGCTTCCTCTCGCCCGGCGCATTTCCCGTTATCTCCTGCGCCGACTGGCGGGACAAGCTGCGGGCGCATCACGTGCTGGTGGAGGCCGCCGAGCGCAAGCGTGTCATCGCCGAGCGCATCGCGGCGCTCGCGGCGGAGAAAGGCCTCACCGTCGCCGACGATCCCGGCCTGCTCGACGAGGTTGCCGGGCTGGTCGAATGGCCGGTGCCGCTACTCGGGCGCATCGACGCCGGGCACATGGATCTCCCCGCCGAGGTCATGCAGGTCTCCATGCGGGTGAACCAGCGCTATTTCGCGCTGCGCACCGCAACGGGCGAGGCCGCGCCGTTCTTCGCCTTCGTCGCCAACGTCGAGGCCGAGGACGGCGGCGCGGCGATCATCGCCGGCAACGAGCGCGTGCTGCGCGCCCGCTTCGCCGACGCAAGGCATTTCTGGGATCTCGACCGGCGCACACGGCTAGAAGCGCGCATCCCGCTGCTCGACCAGATCACCTTTCACGCCAAGCTGGGCAGCCAGGGCGAGCGCGTCGTCCGCCTCGCCCGGCTCGCCGCCATCATCGCGCCCCAGGTCGGCGCCGGCGAGGCGCTGGCGGAGCGCGCCGCGCATCTCGCCAAGGCCGATCTGGTCAGCGGCATGGTGGGCGAGTTCCCCGAATTGCAAGGCGTGATGGGCCGCTACTACGCCCTGCACGACGGCGAACCGCCCGAGGTCGCCGACGCCATCCGCGACCACTACGCCCCGCGCGGCCCCAGCGAGGGCGCCCCCGCCTCCCCCGTCTCGATCGCGGTCGCCCTGGCCGACAAGCTCGACCTGCTGGCCGGTTTCTTCGCCATCGGCGAGAAGCCGACCGGCTCGGGCGACCCCTACGCCCTGCGCCGCGCTGCGCTCGGCATCATCCGCATCATCCGCGAGAACGGGTTGCGGCTCAGCCTGCTACCGATTCTGACCACGGCTCTCGACCCGATCCGTTCCGACATTGAAGCAGCGTTGCGGAGGGCCCAGCAAGATGCCGCAAGGAGCGCAGGCGTGCCGCTTGGACCGACAGCGCGCGGTAATCTAACGACGCCGGGGCGAATCCCTGGATCGACCGAGACGGCAGATGCCGATGGACTTGCCGTGATCGGGTTCATTACGGACCGAATGCAGGTTCATCTTCGAGCCGAAGGCGCTCGTCACGACGTACTGGCAGCCGCTTTCGCTGCACGTTGGGACGACGACATCAACCGGCTGCTCGCGCGCACCGAGGCGGTAGCCGGACTGCTTGGCTCAGAGAACGGCAAGAACCTACTCACCGCCTACCGCCGCGCAGCCAATATCCTGCGTATCGAGGACCGGAAGGACGGTCCACATGAAGGCCCAGCCGATCCTGCGGAGTATCGCATTCCAGAGGAGCACGACCTTGCGCTCGCGCTCGGCCATGTTGCCTCCCACATCGACGAGATGCTGCAGGCTGAGGACTTCTCCGGCGCGATGACGGCGATGGCCGCCCTCCGCCATCCTCTCGACGCATTTTTCGACAAGGTGACGGTGAACGCACCGGAGCCGCATCTGCGGCGCAACCGGCTGCGTTTGCTTGCCGGCGTGCGGGCCATGATGGATCGCGTCGCCGATTTTTCGCTGATCGAAGGCTAAGGAGCACCGAACCGAGATGACCAAGTGGGTGTACAGCTTCGGCGCCGGCCATAACGAGGGCCGGGCGGACATGCGCGACCTGCTCGGGGGCAAGGGTGCCAATCTCGCCGAGATGGCCAGCATCGGCCTGCCGGTGCCGCCCGGCTTCACCATCACCACCGAGGTTTGCACCGCGTTCTACGACAACGACCGCAAATATCCCGCCGACCTCGACGAGCAAGTCCGCGCCGGGCTCAAGCTAATCGAGCAGGCGGTCGGCTTGCGCTTCGGCGACGCGGAAAAGCCGCTGCTGGTCTCGGTGCGCTCGGGTGCCCGCGTCTCCATGCCCGGCATGATGGACACGGTGCTCAACCTCGGCCTCAACGACCGCACCGTGGCCGGTCTGGCCGAAGCCTCCAAGGACCCCCGCTTCGCCTGGGACAGCTATCGCCGCTTCATCCAGATGTACGGCTCCGTCGTGCTCGGCGTCGATCACCACCGCTTCGAGGAGATCATCGACCACGCCAAGAACGAGGCCGGCGTCACCGAGGACACCGCCCTCACCGCCGAGGACTGGCAGCGCGTGGTGGACGGCTACAAGGACATGGTGCGGAACGAGACCGGCAAGCCGTTCCCGCAGGAGCCGGCCGAGCAACTCTGGGGCGCCATCGGCGCGGTGTTCGGCAGCTGGATGAACCCGCGCGCCATCACCTACCGGCGCCTGCACGACATCCCCGCCGAATGGGGCACCGCCGTCAGCGTGCAGGCGATGGTGTTCGGCAACATGGGCGATGACTGCGCCACCGGCGTCTGCTTCACCCGCGACCCCTCGACGGGCGAGAATCTGTTCTACGGCGAGTTCCTGGTGAACGCGCAGGGCGAGGACGTGGTGGCCGGCATCCGCACCCCGCAGCCGCTGTCCAAGGGCCGCGCCAAGCCCGGCGAGGTGTCGATGGAGGAGGTGCTGCCCAACGCCTACACCGAGCTCACGAAGGTGCGCGAAAAGCTCGAGCAGCACTACCACGACATGCAGGACATCGAGTTCACCGTGCAGCAGAACAAGCTGTACATGCTGCAAACCCGCAACGGCAAGCGCACCGCCGCCGCCTCCTTGCGGATCGCCGTCGAGATGGCGCGGGACGGGCTGATCGAGCAGGACGAGGCGGTACGGCGGGTTAACCCGGCCTCGCTCGACCAGCTGCTCCACCCGACCCTGGACCCGAAGGCGCCGCGGACGGTGCTCGCCAAGGGTCTGCCGGCAAGTCCCGGAGCGGCCTCCGGCGCGGTGGTGTTCAACGCGGACGAGGCGGAGAGCCGGGCGGCCAAGGGGGAACCGGTGATCCTGGTCCGCATCGAGACCAGCCCCGAGGACATCCACGGGATGCACGCCGCCCGCGGCATCCTCACCACGCGGGGCGGCATGACCAGCCATGCCGCCGTGGTGGCGCGCGGCATGGGCCGCCCCTGCGTCGCCGGCGCGGGCGGGCTCAACGTCGACTATAACGCGCAAACCCTCTCGGCCGGCGGCCGCACGGTGCGCGCGGGCGAGACCATCACGCTCGACGGCGCCACCGGCGAGGTGTTCGTCGGCTCCGTCGCGATGATCGAGCCGGCGATGTCTGGCGATTTCGCGACCCTCATGGAATGGGCCGATCGCTCGCGTCGCCTCAAGGTGCGGGCCAACGCGGAAACCCCGCTCGACGCCGAGACCGCCAAGAAGTTCGGCGCCGAGGGCATCGGCCTTTGCCGCACCGAGCACATGTTTTTCGACCCCGAGCGCATCGGCGCGGTGCGGCAGATGATCATGGCGAGCGACGAGCGCGGCCGGCGCGCCGCACTCGACAAGCTGCTGCCGTTCCAGCGCGAGGATTTCCGCCAGCTCTTCACCATCATGGCGGGGCTGCCCGTCACCGTCCGCCTGCTCGACCCGCCGCTGCACGAATTCCTGCCGCACAGCGACGCCGAGCTCACCGACGTGGCCGAGGCGCTCGGCACCGATATGGAGGCGATGCACCGGCGCATCGCCGAGCTCGCCGAGGCCAACCCGATGCTCGGGCATCGCGGCTGCCGCCTCGGCGTCACCTTCCCCGAGATCTACGAGATGCAGGCCTGCGCCATCTTCGAGGGCGCGCTCGAGGTGGCGAAGGAGACCGGCAACGCCCCCGTGCCCGAGATCATGATCCCGCTGGTCGGGATGCGACGCGAGCTGGAGATCACCCGCGCCCAGGTCGACAAGATGGCCAAGGAGGTGTTCGAGCGGGCCGGCCGCACCATCGAATACAGCGTCGGCACGATGATCGAGCTGCCGCGCGCCGCCCTCATCGCCGACCAGATCGCGGAGATTGCTGACTTCTTCTCCTTCGGCACCAACGATTTGACGCAGACGGTGTTCGGCCTGTCACGCGACGACGCCGGCAAGTTCCTGCCCACCTATGTCGAGCGCGGCATCCTGCCGAAGGACCCGTTCGTGTCGATCGACGTGGAGGGCGTGGGCGCGCTGGTGCGGATCGGCAGCGAGAAGGGGCGTGCCACCAAGAACGGTCTCAAGCTTGGCATTTGCGGCGAGCATGGCGGCGATCCGTCCTCGATCGCCTTCTGCGAGGAGACCGGGCTCGACTACGTCTCCTGTAGCCCATACCGTGTGCCGGTCGCCCGGCTCGCGGCGGCGCAGGCGGCGCTCGGCGTCGCCGCCGACCGCACCGCATGAAGAGGCGCGACATGACGATGACCCGGCTTCGGCTCGCCTTCCTGGCCCTGGCCATCGGGTTCGCTCCGGGGCTCGCCAGTGCGCAGGTCAATCCGTTCAAGGGACGCGGGGCCGACCGGCTGAACAGCCAGGATGTTCAAATGCTAATGGACGCAAGCAACCGGCTGCTCGCCGAACCGTCGCCCTCGGTCGGAGCTACCGAGAGCTGGAAGAACACCCGAAGCGGCGCCTCGGGCACCGTTCGTCTCGAGAGCACCACTCAGCTTCGCGACATGCCTTGCCGGGTGCTGATCTACCGCGGCAGGTCCAGCGCCGGGGCGGGGCCGCGAGACGCTACCCTCACGTGGTGCAGGGTGGCGGACGGCAGGTGGATGATCGCGCCTTGATGTAGGGCGGAACGAAAGGCCTAAACCGATCGGCCGATTGTTGCTGCCAGGCCGTAACGGCACAGTCGTTACGACTCTGACAGGGATCGGTGCCCACGATGCCAAGGAAATCGCTCATCACGGACAGCACGACGACCGGGATCGTGCTCACCAGTGCTGTCTATTCGCGCCGGGTCGCCGTGCAAGGCGGTGTGACTGTTGCAAATTCCAACCCCGGCGGCATCGGCCTCTACGGCGACAGCAGCGCGGACTGGACAATCACCAATTTTGGCTCCGTCTCCGGCGACCTCGAGGGTCTGCGGCTCCTCTCGGGCGCGGTCGTCAATTACGGCTCGATTTCAGGTTCCCGTGTTGGAATCGACATATCGAGTAGCGGGCATGTCGGGGCGAGAATCGCCAACAACGGGCTGATCTCGGGTCTCTACGGCGTCCTGATCGCCAACTCCGTCTATGGCACGGGCGCCGTCTCTGCCCGGATCACCAATGACGGGACCATCTCAAGCGCCGGCTTGCATAGCGAAGCCGTCGAGATCAACGGGGGCGACATCACCGCCACGATCGCCAATCATGGGTCGATCATCGGCGGCTTCCTCTCGGGCATCGACATCTCGGCCAGCGGCAACGCCTCCGCCAGGATCACCAATGATGACACGATAACAGGCGGAAAGGGCGGCAGCGGCGTTGCAATCGGAGGCGGTGGCTCCGTCGTCGCAACTGTCGTCAATCATGGAGCGATCACTGCCGCGGGTAGTGACGGCGGTGATGCCGTCCACGTGCTGGGCGGCGGCGATGTGTCCGCCAGGATCGTAAACTATGGGACAATCGCAGCGCGCAACAACAGCGGAGTACGGGTCCTAGGCGCCGGTCACGTCAGCGTGGAACTCACGAACTACGGAACTATCACGAATACCGATGGCGGTCCGGGCCGAGCCGGGGTCTCCATCGGAGCGACTGCCTCGTCTGGAAACCTTGAGGCCTCGGTCGCAAATGATGGCTCGATCATGGGCTCGTTCTTCGGGGTTTCGTTCGCCTCCAGCGGCGCCGCCCAGGTTGTCAATCGCGGCGTCATATCCGGCCGAACGGGCATCGGGTTTACCGGAAATTACGGGGCGGCTACCGGCACAGTGACAAATTCCGGCACCATCGCCGGCACGAGCGGGACCGCGATCCAATTCGGCTCCGGGAACGAGCGGCTGATCGCCAATCCGGGCGCGGTATTCGTGGGCAGGATCGTCGGCGGGACCGGCACCACCACGTTGGAGCTCGAAAAGCGCGGCCCCGCCGAGGGGACGATCGGCGGCATCACGGCTTTTGGCCGCATCGAGGAAGACGCGAACGCGAGCTGGTCGCTCGTCGACAGCAACAATCTTAGCCCCAGCGCCAGCATCGACCTTGGCAAGCACGCATTGCTGACCGTAGCGGGCACGCTCGACAGCGACGGCAATCTCGATCTGTCCGGCCAGGGCACGCTCAGCGTCACCGCCGCCGGCAGCATCGAGATTGGCTCCTCCGGCGCCCCGGCCACGGCGGGTACCATTCAGGTGGACAGCGGCGCCGCGCTCACAGGCACTGGAACGATCAACGGCGCGTTCATCGATGATGGCACGATCAAGGTAACGGCAGGGGTTCTCACTCTTGACGGCGACGTCACCGGCTCGGGAATGCTGTTCATCGGTCCCGATGCCAGGCTGACCATCGCGGGAGCGGTCGGTGGTCCCGGCATAGGGTTCCTCGCGGGCGAGGACGAGACCTTGGCACTCGGCCGGCCGGATAGCGTGCTCTCGACCATCTCGGGGTTTGGCGCCGGCGATACGATCGACCTTCTCGGCATCGGCAAGGCGACCTCCGCGAACTTCGCCGCCGGCGTGCTACGGGTGACTTCGCCTGGCGGGCCGGTATCGCTGAACCTGGCCGGCAGCTACACCACCCAGAATTTCGTCCTGTCCTCAGACCACCACGGCGGAACGAATATTGCTTGGCACGCCTGATCTCGGCGCCGCCCGGGACTGATCCCGGGCGGCGGTGTCAGCCTACATCTGCGCGTAGCTGCCGTTCTTCCAGACGTAGAACACGTAGTCGGACGAGGTGATGTCGCCCTTCTTGTCGAAGCTGATTGGGCCGAGCACCGTCTGCCACGGGCCGTCCGCCTTCATCACTTCGGCGACCTTCTTGGGGTCCGTGGTGCCCGCCTTCTTCGCGGCCTCCGCCCAGATCTGGATGGCGGCATAGGTGTAGAGCACGTAACCCTCGGGATCGATCTTCTTGGCCTTGAACTCGGCGACCACGTTCGCCGCCGTCGGGCGCTTCCTGGGGTCGGCGGGGAAGGTCATCATGGTACCGGCCCCGGCGTCGCCGGCGATCTGCCAGAACTCGTTCGTCACCAGCGCGTCGCCGCCGACCAGGGTGGCCTTCATCCCCTGCTCCTTGGCCTGGCGGATGATCAGCCCGGCCTCGGTATGATAGCCGCCGACGTAGATCACCGTCACACCCGCCGCCTTCAGCCGGCTGACCAGCGCGGAATAGTCGCGCTCGCCCGGCGTGTAGGCCGCCTCCATCGTCGGCTTCACGCCGGCCGCTTCGAGCGCCTTTGCGGTCTCGTCGGCGAGCCCCTTTCCGTAGGCGGAGTTGTCGTTGAGGATGGCGATCTTGTCGCCCTTGAAGTGCTCGGCGAGGTACTTGCCGGCGACCTTGCCCTGCTGGTCATCGCGGCCGCAGACGCGGAACGTGTTCCAGCTGCCCTCGTCCGTGTATTTCGGATTGGTCGAGGCGGGCGAGATCTGCAGGATGCCCTCGTCCGCATAGACCTTGCTGGCGGGAATCGAGCTGCCCGAGCAGAAGTGCCCGGCGACCATCTTCACGCCCTTGCTGGCGAGGTCGTTCGCCACCGACACCGCTTGGCGCGGGTCGCAGGCGTCGTCGCCGATGTCGAGCACGAGTTGCTTGCCGAGCACGCCGCCCGCCTTGTTGATGTCGGCCACCGCCTGCTCCGCGCCCTCCTTCATCTGCTGGCCGAAGGCCGCGTATTGGCCGGTCATCGGCCCGGCGGTGGCGATGTGGATTTGCGCCTGCGCCGCGGTCGCGCCCAGCATCGGCGCAACCAAGGCCAGCGCGGCCGAGGCAGCGGCGCCCAACAGAATCCGTCTCAGCATGTGCCCTTCCCCGTTCTCAGGACGTTGCGCGCTTCGTGTTCCGTTCCGGCGCGACCGGCGCGGACTCTATGCCGTTCCGCCATCGCGTGGGAAGGCTCGCTCGCCGGTCAGCGGCACGAAGGAGACCCCAAGCACGGTCCTGCGCGTTACCGCGCCGTCTGCCTCCTTGCGCAGAAGCACGAGACTCTGCTCGCCCCACGGCTCGCCCACCGGGATCGCCATGCGCCCGCCCGGCCGCAGCTGCGCGACGAGGTCCGGCGGGATCGAGGGCGCCGCGGCGGTGACGATGATCGCGTCGAACGGCGCCTCCTCCGGCCAGCCGAGCGCGCCGTCCCCAGTGCGCAGATGCACCCGCCCGTAGCCCTCTCGCGCCAAGGCAAGACGCGCCCGCTCGGCGAGCTCAGGCACGATCTCGACGGAAAACACCTTCTCCGCCAACTCCGCCAGGACCGCCGCCTGGTATCCCGAGCCGGTGCCGACCTCCAGCACGCGATGCTCGGGCGCAAGCTCCAGCAGATCGGTCATCAGCGCCACCACGAAGGGCTGCGAGATCGTCTGGCCGTGGCCGATCGACAGCGGCCGGTTGAGCCAAGCCGATCTCTCCTCCACTTCCGGGACGAAGCCAGCACGCCTGACCCTCCGAAGCGCGGCGAGGACCTCGGTGCCGAGCGCCTCGCGCCCCGTGCAGCGCGCGGTCTCCCTTGCATCCTGCTCGATCTCCCCGATCATCGCCTCGCGTGGGTCCACGGTGTCAGTCCTCCAGCTTGTAGCCCTTCCCTTCCATGCACTTGCGCGTCTGGATCCGCCGCTCGATGGGCAGCGAGATCGGATAGGTCAGCCACAGGATCCCGCTCGCCATCACGCGCCGGTGTGCCTCCTTCGCGCCGGATTCCTGGCAAGCGCCAAGGTCCTTCTGGTATTGCGCCGACCCATGATCGGCGCGCATCGGCGGATCATAGGCGCAACCGGCCAGCACGAGGCCGAATGCCAAGGTGCCCAAACCGATGCGTGCCGACATGAACGCTCCTAAGTGTGGTCCGATCCACGGACCGGAGTAGGATACCGCCGGCCGGCTGGCCAGCCGCCTCGATCCGCAAGGCCGTTCTCCGTCGTGGATCGTTCCAAGAGCCCGTTCCCGGAGGTGCGATGAGCCCGCTGCGCTGCGCCCTGTTCTCTGCCCTGCTCGTACTCGCCAATTGCGGACCGGTTCGCATCGGCCGGGAATCGGCGGCGCTGACGCTCAACTCCGGTGCCACGGACGCGCATGCGAGATCGCGGCCGATCGAGGAGGTGGCCTACCGCTCCGGATCGCCGGATTTCTCCTGCAGCCAGGGCGCGATCACCTGCATGCGGGTGAATGGCCGCGCAGTCGGCGGAAACATCGTCCCCGCGACCTTCGGCGTGCCGTTCGCACCCGGACAGGTGCCGGCCGGAACCGCGCTCGCGGCGAACGTGGGCGGCCGGCCGGTGCCGCTGCAGATGGACGAGCGCTCCTCCTACCCGGACGGCTCGCTCCGCTTCGCGATCTTCAGCCTCGCCTTGCCGGAGGGATCGGCCGGGCAGGTCGTCTCGCTGGCGCGCGGTGCGGCAGCCGCCGGCCCGGTCGTCGATCCCGCATCGTGGCTCAATAGCGGACATGATGTGAAGGTGCTGGTGAACCTCTATTCGCCGCAGGTCTCCACGATCGTGCTGGGCAACAGAAAGGGCCACACGCCCGGAACACCGTTTCAGCCCGGCGAGACGATCACGGTGCGTCTCGGCGATGATCCGGCAGAGACCTACACTATCCGCGTCACCGAAAAGACCGCCGGCGGCAATTTCGCGACGTTGCGCCAGCTGTCCGAGGAGCTGAACCGCGCGATCAGCAAGAGCGCGAAATTCCGCTCCTACAAGATCGGCGAAGGCGGCGGCTACGAGACGCTCTGGGTGACGACGCGCGGCAGCGCCAATGTCCACCCGTTTACCGTGCGCGTGGAGACCAACTCCCAGGCGCCGGTACGCTCCGAGATCATCCAACCCTACGAAGCCCCCAAGCGCTACAGCGCCTCGGCTCGCGCCATGCTCGGACGGTCCTCGCCGCACCCTTGGCTGTCCGGCCCGGTCGCCGGCGAGATCATGCTGTCCGGCCCGCTGATCGGCGATGACGGCCGGCCTCATCCAAGGCTGACCGCGCGCATGAACCTGCGCGTCTATGCCGGCGTGCCGGAGGCGCGGACCGACGTGATCCTCGAGGATCTTTGGACCTACCTGCCTGGCGCGCGCAACTGGACCTACGATGTCGCGATCGAACAGGACGGCAAGGTCGCGTTCCAGGAAGATGACCTCACGCACTACCACCACGCGCGCTGGCACAAGGTGGTGTGGTCGGGCGGCGACCCGAATGTCTTCGTGCAGTACGATCGGCATCATTTTCTCAACAGCCGCGCGGTGGCGCACTACGACGAGCGGCTGAACATCCCGGACTCGATCATCGAGGCCGACTACCGGAATCTCGCTAAGGCCAACACTGGCCCGATGGGCAACGCCAACGTGATGCTCTATTTCGGTACCACGGGAGGGCGTGCCGATATCGGCCCGGTGCCGCGCTGGACCACGCTCTACCTGCTGACGATGGACCCGCGCCAATACACGGTGATGATGGCCAATGCCGACGCCAGCGGCAGCATCCCGATCCACTATCGGGACCGCAAGACGGATCGGCCCGTCAGCATCGACGATCACCCAGGAATCGTCACCGGGGACTGGCCGCCGTCGAGCGGCAAGGACAAGATCCCGCCGACGGAAAATGCTCCCACCCCCTGGAGCCCCGAGCCGTCGCACCAGCCATCGCTCGTGTTCGTCCCCTACATCGTGACCGGCGACCATTACTATCTGGAGGAATCGCAGTTCTGGGCCACCTGGAATCTCGGCGTCGCGTATCCGCCGAAGCGCGGCGGCGCCGAGGGGATCGTCATCGGAACGGAGCAGACGCGCCGGGACGCCTGGGCGTTGCGGGCGCTCGCGGAGGCTGCGGAGATCACCCCCGATCGCGACCCGATGAAGCGCTATTTCGAGAGCAAGCTCGAAAACAACCTCAAATTCGCTCTCGCGCGCTACGCCAAGCGCTCCAATCCGATCGGCCTTGATGCGTTCTTCAACGATCGGCCCGACAAGCGATTCGCTCCTTGGCAGGTGGACTTTCTCATCATCGTCCTCGACCAGATCGCCGGCAATCGCTACCCCGGCGCCGATACCTGGCTGCGCTGGCTCGGCGAGAACGGGGTGGGACTGTGGACCAACGAGCGGAACGGCTTCTGCCGGATGCACGCGCCGGCGGGCTGGCTGCTACGCAACCGCCCGGACGGCGCGCTCATCAGCAGCTGGTCGGAACTGCAAAACGCGAATTTCCCGAACGAGACGAGCTGCCCCACCGACTTCCCGAGGGAGTCGTACCCAAATTCGCCGCTCGGATACGTCTCCAACGGAATGGCGGCACTGGCGATCATGTCTGACCACGAATACCCCGGCGCGCGCCAAACCTACGATTGGCTGAACGAGCGGCAAAGCGGCGTGCCGTTCGCGCGCGACCCCACCTGGCGCATCGTGCCGCGCTAACCGGTTGAGAGAGACGGGCGGCGAACTCCGCCGCCGTCCGTCAACCTCGCTACGTTTTGTTGTGCTGCTCCATGTAGGCGCGGGTGTGATGATGCACCTGGCCGTTCTCGTCCCTGTACTCGCGCGACTTCAGATCGTCGTTGTCGCCCTGCGTTTTGCCTTTGTCTTGACTGCTGGCGGCACGATGGCCCTCGCCTGAAGCACGGCCACTGCTCTCCTGCCTTGATCCTCCACGTGCACTCCCGGTCTTGCCATCGTGCCGTCCGTGGTCGCGCGCGGTCGTTTTGCCATGCGGCGCCGACGCCTTTGTGCCGCCCGCCCCTCCGTCCTCTCCCTTACTTTCGGAGCGATGGATGAATTTGAAGAAGCGGCTGGCATGTCCGTCGGCTGTCTTGTCCTGGTAGAGGAAGGCGAGCTCCCGATCCTCGAATGTCTCGAAGAAGTCATCCCAGGAGATCGGCTCGAGCGACTCCTCGGGCTTGTCGAAGTCGATCCGCAGAATGCCCGAACCGTCCTTGCCCTCGGTTCCCCGCACGCGAGTTGGCTGGCCGCCGCGCGCCTCCGCCCATTCCTGGATGAAATCGTGATCGGTGGTTGTGTTGCCTTGGGCCATCCTCGCCTCCTCTGCCGAATGATGAGTCCGTTGCCGGCTAACCATGCAGCCGCGCCCGCGGTTGCATCCCCGTCCAAAAGCAGAATCGGAACCCGAGGAACTTACCTGCGTTGCCCTATGCGCTACGGCCACGTCTCACTTTCGAGGGGTTCCACCTTTGGCGAAGATCCGCGTCGCCGTCGTCGGGGTTGGCAATTGTGCGTCGTCCCTCGTTCAGGGAATAACCTTCTATCGCGACGCTTCCGCCGGAGACGCCGTGCCCGGCCTGATGCACGTCGATCTCGGCGGCTACCACGTCTCGGACGTGACGTTCTGTGCGGCCTTCGACGTGACGCGGGCAAAGGTCGGGCTCGATCTCGCCGAGGCCATCGACGCCGAGCCAAACAACACCTTTACGTTCGCCACGGTGGCGCCGACCGGCGTGACGGTGCGACGCGGCCCGACGATGGATGGGATCGGGCGCTACGTGCGCGGCGTGGTCGAGGAATCCGACGCCCCCCCGGTCGACGTCGCTGCCGTGCTGCGCCGCGCCGAGACCGACGTGCTGGTGTCCTACCTTCCGGTCGGCGCCGAGGCCGCGACCCGCTGGTACGCCGAGCAGGCACTCGCCGCCGGCTGTGCCTTCGTCAACTGCATCCCGGTATTCATCGCCTCCAACCCGATCTGGGCCGCGCGCTTCGAGGCCAAGCGCCTGCCGATCCTCGGCGACGACATCAAGTCCCAGGTCGGTGCGACGATCGTGCATCGGATGCTCGCGAATCTGTTCCGCGAGCGCGGCGTCCGGCTCGATCGCACCTACCAGCTCAATTTCGGCGGCAACACCGATTTCATGAACATGCTGGAACGCGACCGGCTGGAATCGAAGAAGCTGTCCAAGACCCGCGCAGTCAACAGCCAGCTGGCGGAGCCGCTATCGGACGCCCTCGCCCATGTCGGCCCCAGCGACTACGTGCCGTGGCTGAATGATCGGAAATGGTGCTACATCCGCATGGAGGGCACCACCTTCGGCAACGTGCCGCTGAACTGCGAGCTGAAGCTTGAAGTTTGGGATTCGCCGAATTCGGCTGGCGTGGTGATCGACGCCGTACGCTGCGCCAAGCTCGCACTCGATCGCGGCATCGGCGGTGCGCTCACGGGCCCCTCCAGCTATTTCATGAAGAGCCCGCCCGAGCAATTCACCGACCACGAGGCGCGGCTCCGCACCGAGGCGTTCATCCGCGGCGAGGCGGCTCGCTAGGCACTGGCGCCGCCCGCTCGATCCTGCGCTAGTATCGCGCATATGTCAGGCACAACGACGTTCCATCTCATCCGCCACGGCGATTACGGCCTGCTCGGACGTGTCCTCGCCGGCCGCACCACGGGCCACTCGCTCAACGAGAACGGGATGGCCCAGGCGCGCGCAGTCGCCGACGCACTGGCCGCGCTGCCGATCGCCGCGATCGTCTCTAGTCCGCTCGAGCGCACAAGGCAGACCGCCGAGCCGATTGCCGAACGGCTCGGGCTCGACGTGGCGATCGACCCCGACCTGACCGAGATCGATTTCGGCGACTGGACCGGACGCACCTTCGAGTCATTGCGCGCCTGGCCGGGCTGGCCTGCCTTCAACCGGTTCCGCAGCACCGCGCAAATTCCCGGCGGGGAATCGATGCTCGCCGTGCAGACGCGCAGCCTCGGCGCGGTGCTGCGCCTGCGCACCGCCTATCCCGACGGCGATGTGGCTGTCGTCAGCCACGGAGACGTCATCAAGTCAATCGTCGCGCATTTCCTCACCATCCCGCTGGACATGTTCCGCCGGTTCGACATCGCGCCCGCCTCGCGCAGCGTCGTGACGTTGAGCGACGAGGACGCGCGGGTGCTCGCAGTCAACATCCCGCCGCCGCGACTCTGACCCGCAGATCGGCGCGCAGCCGCGCCAGCGGGCCGCTCCAGTCGCCCTCGACGTCCTGCCGGTAGAGAAGCGTCGCCGGATACCACGGCGAATGGCAGCCATCCGTCATCCAGCGCCAATCGCAATCCCGCCGCAGCAACAGGCAAGTCTGGCGGCCCAGCGCGCCCGCGAGATGCGCCACCATCGTATCGACCGTGACGATCACGTCCAACGCGGCGATCACCGCCGCCGTCATCAGCACGTCCGCGCCCGCCGGCACCGCGCCGCGAAGCGCCGGCGAGTCTCCTGCGTGCTCTTGTCGATGTTGCAGGCACCAGCAATGCACGCCGGGGATCGCCAGTGCTTTGCGCAATCTCTCGAACGGCACCGAGCGCGCATCGTCCCAGCCACCCGATTGCCAGCACAGCCCGATGTTCAGCCCGCTCCGCCGGTCGAGCTTTGCGGGGCGGACGGAGAAATACGGCACCACATCGCCCAGCGCATCGAGCCGGAGCGCGTGGGCGAGCTCCATGATCTCCACATCACGCTCGGCCGGTGGCGCAGGAGCGGACGGCCGGAACGGGATCAACCGGTCGATCCCCGGATTCGTCGACAGCAACCCGAACAGCTCCGGCTGCATCTCGACGCTCACCGAGGCGGCGCGCCGGCGCAGTTCGGGCAGATACCGGGCGAACTGGATGGTGTCGCCAAGCCCGTGATAGCAGCGCACCAGCACATCCCGGCCGTCGAAGTCCTGGCCATCCCAGACCCAGCGCCGATGATACGGTAAGCTCGGGTCGTCCCGCTCGTCCAGGTCACGCGCGGCGAGCACCGCATCGCTGATCGTGTGCGCCGCGCGAAAATCGCCCCGTCGCATCGCGTCAATCCAGCTCGCCTCGGCGCTCACGGGTCTGGCTGTTGCAGCACGAAGGCCCGTCCGTCCCAGAGCTTGAATGGCACGTCTCCCAACACCCTCGCCGCGAGATCATATGCCGACGCCCAACGCACGGCGTGAGCAATATCGGCCGCCGGGTCGCCCCCATACGATAAATTGAGAATCACGAGCGCACCGCCTGGCCGCAGGATGCGGGCCGCATCGGCGACGTGACGCTCCGCCACCGCCGATCCCGCTTGCATCAGGTATGGGAAGCTATCCACGGCCAGCACCAGATCGAAGGCGCCCGACGGCACGAGCGCGAGATCGGTTCCCGAGCAGGCCGCAAACGTGACGTTGGCGGCCATGCAGCGCCGTCGTGCCTCATCGATCATCGCTCGAGAAACATCGAGACCCCGTACGGAACGCACCCGCCCAGCGAGCGCAGCGGCCACGCGGCCGATCCCGCAGCCGAGATCGAGCACGTCGGATACCGGCCCGATCAGGCGCGCCGCGCCGAGCCACGCCACGATTTCGTCTGTCGCGTCGGCCAGGATTGCCGGATCGCCGAGCGAGTAAGCCGCGACGCTGGCCTCGGGCGAAGCCTGCAGCGCGCGGTCGAACATGCGCCCGATCCGTTCGACGGCTGCGCCGCTCGGCGCGGTCAGCGTCTCGTGAGTTACATCCGCGAACATCGCGCGCAGATCCTGCAAGCTCTCCCGCCGCGTCCTGACGACATGAAGCAGCGCACGCCCTCGCGGCGTTTCGTCCGATGCAAGCGTCTCGGCGATCGCATCGGGCGATGCTCCCGCCAGCAGCAAGCGCGCCAGCGCGACCTCGGCCGAGATGCGGCCTGCCAGATAGAGCCCGATCTCGCCGCCGCCCGTCACACTGGCACCAGACGGCACACCGCGTTCATGCGATCGGCCCCGCCCCAGGCGTATTTGTAGCTCTCGCCGCCGCGCAGGAAGTGCAGCTCCGTCCTGCCCTCCCGCACCGCCGCTTCGATCATCGCGCCGAGGAGGACTGTGCCAGGGCTCTCCCGCGCATGGTGCGGGTCATAGGCGCTGAGGTAGAACAGAATGCGTCGCGGCCTCACCAGGAGCGCGTAATACGCCGCGACGATGCGGGTTTCGAAGCGCAGCACCTGCAATCGCAATGCACCTTCCGCCAGCAGCAACGGTGCGGCATTGCGATGGAACGCCCGGACGCGCGGATCGCCAAGCACGCCCTCCCCGCCCCATCGCGTTTCGTGCAAGCGGAACAGCTCATCCAGCAGAGCGCCCGCGGTTTCCTCGGTCGCGATCTCGATCGTGCAGCCGCCGATGCGGTCGACACGATGCCGGTTCATACGCAGCTTGCGCAGCATCGGTGCAGGAACGCAGGCCCGCAGTTGCTCCACAGTCTCAGGCAGCCCCAGCACCGGGCACGCATCAGCCGCCCGCCATTCGCCGCGCCAGCCGTCCGGAGGGTCGGCCGCGCGCAGATGCGCGTCGGGCGGCACGTCGATTAAGTCGCAAGACGTCACGCCATCCCGCCGCGCCTGATGCAGTGCCATTCCGAGCAATCGCCCGGCCGCATCGGCGGGAACACCGGGGGCAAGCAGCGCATCCTGATAATCGGTGATCCCGGCACCCATCGGCAGCAGCTTGCGCTCGGATCGGTTGTCCAGGACGTAGAGCGGCAGGATGCCCGCCAGCGCTTGCCCGTCATGCAGCACTGCGACCCGCGGCAGCCCGTTGCCGAATTGCCGCCACCAGGGCAGCAGCCACGCCGGCGACTGAAAGGGCGTCGAGGTCGGAACTCGGCGCCACAGTTGCTCCCAATCGGGACGCAGCGCGGCGAGTGGTGCATCGCTCGTGATCAGATCGACGGCGAGAATCGTCACGCCGCCACCCGCGCCGCCAACGCGGCATAACGTGCGAAATATTCGTCCACCATACGCGTCCGCGAGAAGCGCGCTCGCGCCGCCGCTCGGCACGCCGCGGGGTCGATCGTCTCCACACGACCGATCGCCGCCGCCATCTCGCCCGCATCGCGCACCAAAAATCCAGTCCGCCCGTGCTCGACGATTTCCGCCAGCGCACCAGCGCGGAACGCAATCACGGGCGTGCCGCAGGCCAGCGCCTCCATCGCGACGAGCGAGCTGGTCTCCGGCGCCAAGCTCGGCACCAGCAGGCAGCGCGCCGCGCACAACAGGCGACGCTTGCGCGAGAACCCAAGCGGCCCGAGGAACCGCCGGCGGTGATCGAGGCGAGGCTCAATTAGGTCGGCGAAATAGGCCCGATGCTCAGGATAGGAAAACACCTCGCCACCGATGAGCAGCGAAGCGCTGGCGGCGCGCGCGGCATCGAGCGCAACATGCACGCCCTTCTCCGGACAGATGCGCGCAAGCATGAGCGCAAACCCGCGTTTCGCGTGCGCCGCCTCCGACAACCTCTCCACGTCGACACCGTTGGCAATCGGCGGCAACAACTCCGAGCCGCGCGGACAGCTCGCGTGCTGCGACATGGATACGCATTGCAGCCAAATGCCGGGGCGCGACGAAACCAGCGCCTCACGCGGATACCACAACGGGGGCAGATGCAACGTCGCCAACACAGGCGGCCCCGACGCCGGCAAGCACGCCGCAAAGTCGAGCCCGTGCATATGCACGACATCGACCGGCTCCCGCCGCAGCACACCCTCCATCGCTTTACGCGTCGCCGCCTGCGCGCCTCGCCGCTCGGCGTCGCCGATCGTGCCGCATGGGACCGGCGGCGTCGCCACCAGCTCGCCCGCGACGGACGAGCCCTGGCAAGCGACAACGACTGAGCGATGACCGGCCGCAACCAGCGCCTCGTCGAGCGCGGACAGCACCTGCTCGGCGCCACCCACCGCGTCAGGGCCGACGGGTGCGAGGGAGTAGGCGACGCTGAGCACGGTCAGCATCCCACGTCTCACACGGCGTATCGACGGATCATCGCCGCGCAAAACTCGGCGAACGCCTCGGGCCGCTTGGGCGGGGCGGTGTAATGCTCCCAAATGCCCTCGTGCTCTGGGGTAAAGCAGAACGTTACCGTGAGGTCGAACGGTTCCAGCGCACGCATCTGCCGGTCGAACCAGTCGAGCGCATCAGGGCGGAACCAGTCGGCCCAGCTAAGCCCCGTGCGCAAATACGTGACGCCGAGCTCCTTCAGCCAGCGCACCGCGTCATCCAGCCTGTGGTCCTCGAAGTGAAACCACTGGCAGATGCCAAGCTCGGGCGTGTAGTCGCGAAAAATCCGAGCGGCGCGCTTGGGTCTTCCATGCTCGTCGAGCAGGCCCATGTGGAAGTGCCGGTAGTAGGACGAGCCCTCGGCCTCCCGATGACGCGTCGTCGCCGGCCAGGCCGCCGGCAGATCGTACAAGCTGTACCAGTGGATGCGAGGCGCACGCCCCGTCAGCAGCTCAGCGGTGCGGCGCAGTCCCCATTCCTGCACCTCCTCCGCGCCGAACGTGGAAACACCGACCTCGGAAACCCACACAGGCAAATGCGTCGCCTCGGCGATCGAGGCGATCTTGCTCGGCCACTCGTCGATCATCCAATGATTCCAGTCGAGCGGGAACCCGTGTACCGCCACCGCGTCGAGCCGATCCAACACGCCTTGCACCGCCATGAGGCGGATGAATTCCGGGTCGATCGGCGACATGCCGCCGAGTACGCGCGGCAGTCCGGGGCGCTCGGCCGCGATCGCCTCGCCAGCCAGCCGCGCCATCTCCGCGAACACCGCCCAGCCAGGGTCGTTCTCGAAATCCCAGTGGGATTTGTTGTTCGGCTCGTTCCAGATCATCGCCGCTTCGATCATCCGGCCAAGTCCCTGCCGCGCGCGGGATACACCGCGCCATAGCCCTCGTCCGCCCGCGCCACCCGTCGGCAGATAAACACCTCGTCCTCCGGATGACTCAACACGGAAAACCCCGCGCTCCGCAGCATCGCCTCCGAACACGCGCGGTTCGGGGCCCACCAGTTGGTCGGGTCGTGTGCGTAACGCTGCTCGATGAAGTGCAGCTTCGGATAACCGGGATCGTCGAACATCTCGGCGTCCCAGAACTCGTAATCCTCGCGCAGCTTCAGCACCCGGTCGCTGCCGCGCTGCATCGACTGGAACACCAGCAAGTCGTTGGCGACGTGCTCGTGGATGAGATCGAGCGCCAGCAGCGGGTGGCGCAGATGATAGAGAACGCCGATGAAGAATACGACGTCGAACCGCTCGCCAAGCGCACCAACGTCGTACACCGATAGCTGGCGAAACTCGATTTCGAACCCCTCCACCTCGGCGGCGAAGCGCGCCTGCTCGAGATAGTCCGGGTCGAAGTCGATGCCGAGCACGCGCGCCGCGCCGCGCCGCTTCATTTCCATCGAGTAGAAGCCGCCGTTGCATCCAATATCGAGGACGGTCTTGCCGGATAGGTTTTCCGGAATGGCGCTAGCGAAGCGTTGCCATTTTATCTGCGGGTAATCGCCGAGAAAATGCTCCGGCGCCGTTCGTACGCCCTTCAAATCAAGATTATGGAACCACGGGCCGAGTGCTTCAGCGCGCGCCCGAATGCGTTCCGGAGTCCACGCGGCGTTCACCCCCGCGCTCCTGCCATCCGCGAGCGAAACAGACGGAGCTCCGGTGCCGCTCTCCCGCCAAGCAATCCGATCGCCTCGCGATAGCCGTGCAATGTCCCCACGTCGACGTAACTCTCCCCCGCACGCACACCCTGCGCCTCGCCCCCGATCGCGAGCCAGGCATTGACCAACGTCCCGATGAACTGGTCGCGGCGCTCCCGTTCCAGCCAGAGCGCATACAACTCGTGCAACGTCGCGCCACGCAGCTTGAACGCGCCCCAGATCCAGTTCGACGACGCCTCCGCCGATTTCACCTCGATCCGCCGCACGCGCCCATCCGCGTCGGTCTCCACCGCGTCAAATAATTCCGGACGGTCCACCGGGAACAGCAGGAACGACATGCGCCCGTCCGGCAACACGCGAAGCGCGTCCTCGGGGAACCAGATCGTGTCGGGCAGACCGACGATCACCTGCTCGTCAGCTGCGATCAGCGGCAGCGCGCGGAAGATCGCGTCGCACAACCCCGCCGCCCGATCTTGGATCACATACGCGATGCTCGCCTGGTCCAGCGCGCCGCCATAATACTGCAGGATGTCGGATTTCCACGGCGAGATCACGAAGCAGATCTTGTCCGCCCCGCCACGCACCATGCGGTCGACGAGATACTCGCTCACCGCACGCGGCCGCTCGACGCCGCTCGCGTCGATCCAGCTGCCGACGGGCAGCAATTCCTTCGAGAAGGCGAGTGGTTGAATACGCGTACCGTTGCCCGCCGCCGGGACGACGCCCCACATCTCACGCCTCCTCGCTGACGGGGCGGCGCGAGCGCGCGTTCTCCAGCACCTCGACCAGTTCCGCCGCACGGCGCTGGGCGCTGTGCTGATCGAGCACGCGCTCGCGCGCATGACGGGCAATCACCGCCAGCTGCTCGTCCGGCAGGGCGAGCGCGGCCATCGCCGCATCGGTGTCACCAGCGACCAAAATCTCACGCTCGGGCTCGAAGAACGCATCCAGCCCCTCCCAGGAATCCGTGAGGATCGGCACGCCGCACGCCGCCGCCTCGAACAGGCGGCCAGACGGGCACCAGCCCATCGCCGCCATCGCCGCGCGCGTCACGTTCAGCGTCATGCGCGCCGAACTATAGAAGGCAGGATGCTCGGACGGCGGCAGATGGCGTACGAAGAAGATGTTCGACGCCCAAGGGAATTGCCGCGGATACTGTGCGCCACCAATGACGAACCGCTCGGCGGAAAACCGCCGCGCCGGCTCGATGAACAGCCGCTCGAGCGCCGCTTGCCGATCCTCCGCATAGGTTCCGAGATAGGACAGCAGCGCGCGATAGTGCGCCCGCGGCTCTGCCGGACTGTGCAATTGCGGATCGACCGAACCATAGACGGGAACAGCATATCTCGCGCCCAGGCGCGAGCGCAGCAGGTCGAGCGCCGCGCCGCCGGTGTAGCTCAGCACCAGATCGTACCCGGCAAGTCCGCCTGCGCCGATATAGGACACGGTCTCGCCGGCATCGAGGCGGGCCAGCGTGATGGGCGTGTCGAGATCGTAGAAACAGCGGAGCGGAACAGGCGAACCACCGAGCAGCTCCTCCGCTTCGAGCGCGTCGGGACAATAGGACGTGACGATCCCGACATCGCTCTCAGCCAGCACGCGCCGCGCGTCCGCCACGATGTCCGGCCAATCCCGATACAGCACCAACCGGCCCCCATCGGGCAGCTCGGTCAAGTCGCGGTTGGCGGCATAATACGGCACGTCGCGTTCGTAGAAGTCGACGCGGTGGCCGTCCCGCAGCAGGGCCTTGATGAGCCCCCGCCACAGGGCGCCGTGGCCGTTGCCCCAGGTCGAGCTGACGGAGAGCCCGAAGATCGTCATCCTCATGTGCGGCGCAACTCTGTCTCCGCCCCGGTCGCCGCTGCTCCGCGGCTCAGGCTGACAAACGATCAAATCCCTTGGCAGTTGCAGAGCTTGAGCTTAGCCGTTCAGCAGATCACGGATTTGCGCGAGGTCGCCAACCACTCCGATGCAACGGGCGCGCGAGGCTCGCGACGGTGCCACGGTATCGAGCACCATCACCGGCAGCATCCCGGCGGCCCACGCGGCTTCGATGCCCACGGCGGAATCCTCGAGCGCAAGACATTGCGTCGGCGCTACGCCGAGCCGGGCGGCGGCGGCGAGAAATGCGTCGGGCCGCGGCTTGCCGTGCGCCACATCGTCGCGCGTGACCATCGCCGTGAACCGATGCCGCAGCCCGGCGGCGCGCAGATGCCGCTCGGCGGTCGCGCGCGACGCCGAGGTCGCAATCGCGGTCGGCAGCCCGCCGCGTTCGAGTTCCGCCAGCAACTCCGCAGCGCCGCGCTTGAGCCGAAGGCCCTCCGCCACCAGCGCGTTCCGCCGCACGTAATAGGCGTCGCGCAGCGCTTCCCACGGGAAGCCCGCGCCATAGCGCCGACGCAGCAGCGGGCCGCGCTCGCGCGTCGCGATGCCGACGAGAGAGCAATAGGCCGCAGCCGAAATCGTCAGGCCGAGCGAGCCGGCGGCCTGCATGAAGGCATCGCGGTATAGCGCCTCGGTATCGAGCAAGGTGCCGTCGAGGTCGAAGATCACCGCCGCGATCGGCAACGGCAGGCGAGGCGCGGACGCGATCGGCTGGTCAGTGTGCTGCACTCGCATGACGCCGCCACGCCCACTCCTTCCCGTCGATCGTCGGCCAACGCTTCTCTACCGTCATGGTTGCCCCATTGTCGGCGGGGGCAAAATGCTCTGTCATGCCGGCGCGAAATGCGGGGGAGATGGTCATGCGCTGGGCACGGTTCGAGCGGAACGGAGCGGCGACCTACGGCATCGTCGAGGGCGACGAAGTACAGCCGGTCACGGGTACGCCGTTCGGCGAGTGGACCAAGAGCGGCGGGCGGCTGAAACTGTCCGAGGTGAAGCTGCTCGTCCCGGTGGTGCCGACGACGTTCTACGCGTGCGGCCTGAACTACGAGGAGCACATCCGCGCCGTCGCGGAAAAGGTCGGCCAATCGCCCAACTTGCCGACCCAGCCGGATGTCGGCTATCGCGCCAACAACGCGCTGATCGCGCAGGACGAGGCCATCGTCATCCCGCACGACGCGACCGATAAAGTGCAGTACGAGGGCGAGCTGGTGGTCGTGATCGGCAAGACCGCGAAGAATCTCAGCGAGGCCGACGCGCTATCCTGCGTGCTCGGCTACACCATCGGCAACGACGTAAGCGAGCGAAGCTGGCAGAAGCAGGACCGCACGCTGTGGCGCGCGAAGAACACCGACACGTTCAAGCCGATGGGTCCGTGGATCGAAACCGAGGTGAAGCTGCCCGATCTCGCGACGAAAATCCGACTCAATGGCCGCGAGCTAATCCAGTTCCCCACCAACCGCATGATCTTCGGCGTAGAGAGATTCATCGCCACGATGAGCCGCTATCTCACCCTGCACCCCGGCGACGTGATCTGGATGGGCACCGAGGGCGAGACCGCCAACATGAAGCACGGCGACACGGTGGAAGTAGAGATCACCGGCATCGGCACCTTGCGCAATCCGGTGGTGCGGGAGGGAAGCTGATCCCCTCCCGCTCGCCAGCGGCGCCTAGCCGTAGACGAACTCCTCATTGTCGAGGTTGATGGCGGGGAACTCGTCCTTCTCGTTCCAGTAATCCTGCGTGTGCTGCCACATCGGCTTGTCGCCGCGCTTGGGCAGCAGGTGCATCCCGCGCATGAGATAGCCGGGATTGAAGTTCTCCGGGTCGATCCAGGACAGCAGCTTCATGTCCTTGTCCTCGGCCCGCAGCGAGGGCACCACCCGGCGCACGCCCTTCTCCTTCATGTGGTTGAGCAGCCGGCACACGAAATCCGCCACCAGGTCGGCGCGCAGCGTCCAGCTGGCGCGGAAATAGCCAAACACCCAGGCCATGTTCGGCACGCCGGTGAACATCATGCCGCGATAGGTCACGGTGTCGGAGAACACGAGCGGCTTGCCGTCGATGACGAAGTCGATGTCCCCGAGCACATTGAGATTGAAGCCCGTCGCCGTGATGATGATGTCGGCCTCGAGAATCTTTCCCGATTTGAGCTGGATGCCGCTCTCGACGAACCGCTCGATCTCGTCGGTAACGATCGACGCCTTGCCGGAACGGACGCCCTGGAACAGGTCGCCGTCGGGAATGAAGGCGATGCGCTGCCGCCACGGCCGATATCGCGGCGTGAAATGCGTCGCGACGTCATAATCCGGCCCCAGATAGGAGCGAACCGCGCCCAACAGCTCCCGCTTCACGGTCTCCGGCTCGGAGAAGGAGCGGTTGGTGAACACGGACTGATCGTGCAGGATCTTCCGACGCACGATCTCATGAATCCAAGTCTCGTCGACGCCGAGCGCCCGCAGCTCGTCGGCCAGCTCAACGGCGTTGCGGCCGGTGCGGAAATAGGTCGGCGAGCGCTGCAGCATGGTGATGTGGCCGCAATCCTCGGCCATCGCCGGAATGAGCGTCGCCGCCGTGGCGCCCGAGCCGATCACCACGACATTCTTGCCGGTGTAGTCGAGATCCTCCGGCCAGTTCTGCGGGTGGACGATCCGGCCCTTGAAGCTCTCCATCCCGTCCCACTCGGGCGTGTAGCCTTCCGAGTGCCGGTAATAGCCCTGGCACATCCACAGGAAGTTCGCCGTGAAACGCGCCGTCTCGCCGGTATCCGTCCGCGTCGCTTCGATGGTCCAGAGATTGTCCTCGCTCGACCAACTCGCCGTGTCGATCCTGTGCCGATAGCGGATATGCGGCCCGAGATCGTTCTCCTCGATGACTTCGCCCATGTAGTGCTTGATCTCGGCGGACGTGGCGATAGGCGCGGTGGTCCACGGCTTGAAGCGGTAGCCGAAGGTGTAGAGGTCGCTGTCCGAGCGGATGCCGGGATAGCGGTGGGTATGCCACGTGCCGCCGAAACTGTCCTGCGTCTCGAGCACGACGAAGCTGGTCCCGGGGCACTGTTTGGTGAGGTGATAAGCGGCGCCGATCCCGGAAATCCCTGCCCCGACCACGAGGACATCGAAATTCTCGGTCCTCTCCGTGGCCGCCGGCGCGTGTCGGGTTTGTGTCATGCTCATCTGGTTCGCCCTTCTTCTGGGGTGTCGGCGTGCCGGATCGTAGACGCTTGGCCCCTTGCAAGCTACCGCCGAGCCGATTGCACCGGGGTTGCGCTCCACGTAAACCGGGCCGCGGAGAAACGCGATGACACTACAGACGACCCCGAAAGGCGCATGGCCCGTCGCCGTCATGCTGTTCGGCTACATGCTGGTCAACTTCGCCGACAAGGCGGTGGTCGGGCTGGCGGCGGTGCCGATCATGAAGGAGCTGAGCCTCACCCCGCAGCAATTCGGCCTGCTCGGGTCGGCGTTCTTCCTGCTGTACTCCATCTCCGCCATCGGCGTGGGGTTCGTTGCGAACCGGCGCCCGACCAAGTGGATCATCCTGGTCCTGGCACTGTCCTGGGCCGTGGTGCAGTTCCCGATGGTGCTCTCGGTCAGCTTCGCCACCTTGATCGTCTGCCGAATTCTCCTGGGCATCGGCGAGGGTCCGGCAGCGTCGGTCGCCACCCACGCGATCTACAAATGGTTTCCTGACTCCAAGCGAACCCTCCCCACGGCGGTGCTGTCGCAAGGTGCCGCGTTCGGCGTGATCATCGCGTTGCCCGCGCTGAACTGGATCATCATCCATATCTCCTGGCATTGGGCCTTCGGTGCACTCGGGATCGTCGGGTTGATCTGGTCCCTGGGTTGGCTGGTGGTCGGTCGCGAGGGGCCGCTGCTTGACCCGCCCGAGATCGCCGGCGGCCGCGTGCCGTATTCCAGTCTATTGCTGAGCCGCACATTCATCGGCTGCACGCTCGCCTGCTTCGGCGCCTACTGGTCCCTCTCGCTAGGCCTGACCTGGTTCACGCCGTTCATCGTCAGGGGGCTCGGCTTCTCGCAGCAAAGCGCGGGCTGGCTGGCGACCCTGCCTTGGGTGATCGGCGCGACCACCGTGATCAGCGCCGGCGTCATCTCGCAGGCCCTGGTCGGACGCGGCGTAAGCACCCGTGCGGCGCGCGCCGTGCTCGGCACGGTCCCGATGATCGTCGGCGGCGGCCTATTGCTGCTGCTGCCGTGGGTCGGCGACGGAGCCGTCGAGATCGCGCTGCTGATGCTGGGGACGGGGCTGACCGGCCCGATCTACGTGGTTTGCGCGCCAATGCTGAGCGAGTTCACGCCGATTGCGCAGCGCGGGGCGGTGATCGCGATCTTCGGCGCGATCTACACATTGGCGGGCATCATCGCGCCCTTCGCCAACGGCAGCATCATCGAGGCGGCGGCGACCCCGCTGGCCGGCTATCACACCGGGTTCCTCGTCTGCGCCGCGATGCAGATCGTCGGCGGACTGGCGGGGTTGGCGCTGATGTGGCCCGCCCTCGATCGCGCGCGGATTGCCCGCCTGCGGGAAGGTGGGAACGAGGCGCTGCAGGTGGCGCGCGCGTTATAACCGCACGAGACCTATTTGGGCAGAAAGCTGTCGTCCAACACTTCGTCGATTGTCCAGGGCAAAGTCGGTGGGAACGTGGTTTCCGCCAAGCCCGTCTCGCGCTGCACGTCCAACAGGGCGTCACCGTATGCATCGGCGGCCGCCTGCCCGAGCAGCGGGCGCAGACTCGGATTGTCATGTAGGTGGCGGGCGAGCTTGCGGCGCTGCTCGCGAACGGTGAGCCGCCAGCTGTTCCCGCGCAACGCCGGCTGGAATTGCCATTTCAGCAGATGGGCGAACAGCACGGCGAGGCGGCTGACAAGCTCGCGCTTCTCGCTCCGCCCCATGCTATCGATCTCCTCGGCGATGTTTGCAAGGTCGGCCTCGGCGGCGCGCCCCGCTCGCAGCAATGCCGCTTGCTCGGTGGCCCAGCCGTAGAAATCGTCCTCGTATCGCCGCGCGTTACCCATTGCCCTACCGGCTGAGCTCCTTCGTCATCTCGTCCAGCCCGTTGAGCGTGAGCGGAAACATCCGATTTTCCATCTGCTGGCGGATGATGCCGATGGACTGCGTGTAGCCCCAACTCTCCTCCGGCGTCGGGTTGAGCCAGGCCGAACGGCGATAATGCGAGATCAGCCGGTGCAGCCAGACATTCCCCGGCTCGTCGTTCCAATGCTCCACAGAGCCGCCCTGCATGAGGATTTCGTACGGGCTCATCGAGGCATCACCGACGAAGATCGCCTTATAATCCGCACCGTAGGTCCGCAGCAGCTCCAGGGTGGAAATCTGCGTCTCCTGCCGGCGCCGATTGTTCTTCCACACCCGCTCATAGACGCAGTTGTGGAAATAGAAATACTCGAGGTGTTTGAACTCGCCACGCGCCGCCGAGAACAGCTCCTCGCAGACCCGCACGTGCTCATCCATCGAGCCGCCAATGTCGAGGAACAACAGCACCTTCACCTTGTTATGCCGCTCCGGCACCAGCTTGAGGTCGAGCATCCCGGCGTTGTTGGCGGTCGAGCGGATCGTATCCGGCATGTCGAGCTCGGTCGGCTCGCCCTGGCGGGCGAAGCGTCGCAGGCGGCGCAACGCGATCTTGATGTTGCGCGTGCCGATCTCGACATTGTCGTCGAGGTCCTTGAACTCGCGCTTGTCCCACACCTTCACCGCCCGGCGATGCCGGCTTTCGTCCTGGCCGATGCGGATGCCCTCGGGATTGTAGCCGTGCGCCCCGAACGGCGAGGTTCCCGCCGTGCCGATCCATTTCGAGCCGCCCTGGTGCCGCCCCTTCTGCTCGGCGAGACGCTGGCGCAGCGTCTCCATCAGCTTTTCCCAGCCTCCGAGCGCCTCGATCTGCTTCTTCTCCTCCTCGGTGAGCAGCTTCTCCGCCATCTTGCGCAGCCACTCCTCGGGCAGCTCGCGCATCAAATCGCCCTCGGGCGGCTCCAGCCCCTTGAAGAACTCACCGAACACGCGGTCGAACCGGTCGAGATGCCGCTCGTCCTTCACCAGGGTCGAGCGGCCGAGATAGTAGAAATCGTCGAGGCTGTAATTCGCCACCCCGGCCTGCATCGCGCCGAGGAAGGCGAGATATTCGGTGATCGAGACCGGCACGCCGCCCTGGCGCAGCGCGAACATGAACCCCGCGAACATGATTATCCCTTCCGCCGTGCGAGGAAGGCCAGCCGCTCGAACAGATGCACGTCCTGCTCGTTCTTCAAGAGCGCCCCGTGCAGCGGCGGGATCACCACATGCGTCTCGCGCGAGCGCAGCACCTCGGGCGACAGATCTTCCACCATCAGCAGTTTGAGCCAGTCCAGCAGTTCCGAGGTCGCCGGCTTCTTCTTGAGACCGGGCACATCGCGCACCTGGAAGAACACATTCAGCGCCTCACGCGCCAACTCTTGCTTGATATCGGGGTAGTGGGCGTGGACGATCTGCTCCATCGTCTCGCGCTCGGGGAAGCGGATGTAGTGGAAGAAGCAGCGACGCAGGAAGGCGTCCGGCAGCTCCTTCTCGTTGTTCGAGGTGATGATGACGACGGGCCGGTTCTTCGCCACGATGGTCTTGCGCGTCTCGTAGACAAAGAACTGCATCCGATCGAGTTCGAGCAGCAGGTCGTTGGGGAACTCGATATCCGCCTTGTCGATCTCGTCGATCAGCACCACCACGGGTGTTTCGTTCTCGAACGCCTCCCACAACTTGCCCCGCACGATGTAATTGGAAATATCGTGCACCCGCTCGTCGCCGAGCTGGCCGTCGCGCAGGCGGGAGACGGCGTCATATTCGTAAAGGCCCTGCTGCGCCTTGGTGGTCGATTTGATGTGCCACTCGATCAGCGGCATCCCAAGCGCCTGCGCCACCTCGTGCGCCAGCACGGTCTTGCCGGTCCCCGGCTCCCCCTTCACCAGCAGCGGTCGCTGCAGCGTGACCGAGGCGTTGACCGCCACTTCGAGGTCGCGGGAGGCGATGTAACGCTCGGTACTCTTGAAGCTGGCCACACTCGGTCCTTTCAGATTTTCGCCGGCAATGATCGGGTCATCCCGCCGGTTGAGCAAGGGGAAGGCTCAACCGCCTCGGGTGATCCGCAACCACGGGTGGCGGCGGTGCATGTCGGCGATCAGCTGACGCTTATTGCCGTGCTTGTCAGTCGAGCTGGCGAGCATGGACGACCTGTGGACGCGATACTCCGCCAAGACTTCCGGCGCATGCTCACCCCAGAGGCCGAGCTCGGCCAGTCGACACCAGAAATCGTAGTCCTCCCAGCCGAAGCGCACGTGGTCGTAACCGCCCGCCGCCGCCCAGGCCCATTTGGCGACCAGCGCCATCGCGTCGATATAGTTGCCTGTGACCAGCCGGCCGGGCAGATACGGCGCATCACTGAACACCGCGCCCTTGTCGCCGAATTGCTGCAGTGTCGGATAGGCGAACGCGGCACGGCTCGTCGTCAGCCGCCCCAATAGCGTCGCGCAACACGCCGGACGCAACCGGTTGTCGGCATCGAGCGGCAACACGAACGGCGTCTCGGCCGCCGAGAACCCGCTATTGCGCGCGAAGCCGAGCCCCGCGTTGGCGCGATGCCGAAGCACGATGAGACGATTGAACCGGCTGGCATTGCGCCGCGCCCATTCCAGCACCAGTCCCGCACTATCGTCGGTCGAGCCGTCATCGACCGCGACGAGGTCGAGCGGGGCCAGGGTTTGCAGTCGCACGGACTCCAAGGCCTCGATGACCACGCCTTCGTAATTGTAGACCGGCACGATCACCGTCACCTCGGCCGTGCCGAGCGCGTCCGCGGCGAATAGTTCGTCCGACTCCGGCACGGTCGGCGGCGGACGGCGCGGCTCGGACTGGCGGCGCAGTTCGAGCTCGAAAGCGCGCGCGCCCTCAGCGCCACCTTCGATCTGCCGCAGAAGGCACAGCATCAGCTCCTCACGTCGTTCCGGGCCATAGCGCCACAGCACGTCGTGATAGGCGGCCCGTCCCACCTGCCGCCGTCGTGCTACGTCATCGACCAGCGCGAGGATCGCGTCGTGCCACTGTTCCTCGGTCTCGGCGAGGAAGCCGGTCTCACCCGTGCGGATCGCCCGACGCATCGGCCCGGTCGGGGAGGCTACGGTCGGCACGTCGGCCAGCGCAGCCTCGAAATACTTGAGCTCGCTCTTGGCCTCGCAGAACTCGTTGCCGGTCTCGAGCGGCGCAAGATTGATGTCGAACCGCGCCATCTCGTCGGGCAGCTGCTCGAGCGGCACCATGTCGCGCCACTCGATCTGCGCCTCCAGGCCAGCAAGCATCGGAAGCTCGTTCAGCAGCACCACGCCCTCGCCGCCGTTCGGCTCTCGGAACAGCGTCAGACGGGCGTCGACGCGAGCGCGCAGCACGCGCGCCACCGCGCCGGCAGCAACCGCAAAGTCTCGCTGATGAGTACGCGATCCCGCCGCGTAGCCGATCCTGACCAGTCCATCGTGGTCGCCGAGCCGCTTCGCGCGCGCCGCAACGCGGGCACGAGCGTGGCATGCCTCGTCGAAGCCGTTGGGTAGCACGAAGGCCGTGCGGCCGATGTCGCGCGCGTGGTCCGCCAATTCCTCCGTCGGACAGACGCAAATCGCGCTGGCGTCAAGCGCGCGGCGGATGAGCTCAAAGAAGGTCCAAGTGCCGCTCTCGGTATGGCCCGCCGAACGGATACCGTCGATCACCTCGATCCGCGCAAGCTCCGGCTTGAACATCAGATCGTCGACGTCGAACACCACGCAGGCCCCAATCTCCGCGCAGGCCTCGATGATCCCCTGGACGTGCGGGCTCCACGTCACGCGCCACAGCACGACGACGCGAGCGCCAGCCAGCGTATGCGGCCCGACGGGCGCCGCCTCCGACCAATCGGCGCGCCAGCCAATCGCCTCGGCCAGCCGCATCGCGCGCAGGACCCGATAGTGATGGCCGGGCGTCGTCGGTTCACCGGAAATAAAGAGGATGCGCGGTGGAAGGTCGACCGGCGGCCCCTCCGCCTCATGCTGCGGCTCGCGGGATTCGGCGGTGATCGGCGGCTCGGCAATTAGGGAAACTGTAGACGGCGCCAAAGGAACGGGCGTGGGATCCACGTCCAGAGCGGGACGGCGGATCAGCCCGCGTGCCCATCGCAGCGGACGGGTGATGCGCCAGGAGATCGAGCCGGCCATCGTGTCACGCGACAGCGACAATGCGGCAAGCTCAGCCTCCACCGCCTGCAGGCGCCGCGCCTGCTCCTCGGCGGCGCCGAGATGCTTAGAAAGGATATCCCGCTGCTCTTCGGCGGCGGTCGCCCGGGCACGCCACCCAGACAACTCGACCTGCCGCATCTTCGTGAGAGCCGCGCGTTGCTCGGCAAGCTCATCGTGGGAGGTGGCAAGCTCCTGTTCGAGCATCGCCACCCTATTTCTCGCCTCTGCCAGCAAGATCGCGAACGAGCGGCCGGACGGGCGCTGGCCGCCAAGTTCGGTGGCGCGCTGCTGTGCCTGCACACGCGCGGCGTCGCTGCGCAGCTGTGATCGCCTTGCATCCGCCAAGTCCTGCATCAGCACCCAGCGCTCGCCGAGCAGAGCGAAGCGCTCACGCACTGTCGCGATGACGTGCGGATCGCGGATCGCACACAGCGCCGCAATCTCCGGCGGCACCGCATCTCCGACCGCCAGCACACCGAGCCCATGCGCGTGCAGGAACTCGAAGCCCGGAAACTCGGCGCGCAATTCTTCCCAGCGCCGCCAGACGCCAAAGTCGCGCTCGCGAACGTTGGTGTCGTGGAACAGGATCACCGCCCGCCTCGACAGCTTCGGCAACCAGCTGGCGAAATCGTGCGCGACGTCCTCGTAGCGATGCCGGCCGTCGATATGCAGCAGATCGACCGAGTGATCCGCGATCTGCGACAGAGCGGCATCGAACGAGCAGCGGATCAATCGCGAAAAGCCGCCATAACGCGCGTCGTGGAACTCCCGCAGCTCCTCGAACACCGACTCACCGTAGAACCCGGCGTGCTCGTCACCTTGCCATGTGTCGATCGCGTAGCAGCGGGCGTCGAGGCCCTCCTGCAGCACGGCCTCACAGAACGCCGCGTAAGAAACCCCGGCGTGGGTACCGAGCTCGACGATCGAACGTGGACGCGCGGCCCGGACAATCCATCCGGCGAACGGCACGTGGCCGTACCATGCGCTATCGACCCCCAGCCGGGTCGGTCGGCGGAACAGCGGCCCGAGCGTCGGCTCAGTGAGCGCAGCCAACGCCGAACTTCCTGAATCGCGGGCGCTTTGCTCGCTCCCGGTCATCTGGTCCATAGCAACCCGCATCCCCTTCGGTTCCTGCCGGGATGCTTGTAAACCAGCTTGCGCCAGCGTCGAAACCGGCGATGGGTTCTTCCGGGCAGGAGTGATACGTGTCGGGCCAAGCAGGAGGCGGTCATCACGCGCCAAGCCGGATCTGCCTGTTCGCCCACTACGATCCAAGCGGCCGGATTGCGCCGCATGTGCTCCACTATCTCGGACATCTCGCGAGCTGCGGTTTCGCAATCCACATCGCCTGCTCTGGGCTCACGCAGCTGGATGAGCGCGATCGCGCAGCACTTGCGCGGATCGGCGCGAGCGCGCATCCACGCGAGAACGCCGGGCTCGATTTCGGCGCCTGGCAGCATCTGCTGCGATCGGGCTGTGCGGCGGGCGCGGATGAAATCCTGCTCGCCAATGACAGCGTATTCGGCCCGCTGGGCGATCTCCGTCCGATCTTCGCCACGATGCGGCAGCGCAAGCTCGACGCCTGGGGGATGGTGGCGAGCACGGAAGGAGTGTGGCACCTGCAATCCTGGTTCGTCTGGCTCTCCGCCGCAGCACTCGCCCGGCCCGCCGTGCAGCGTGTGTTCACACAGCCTTTCGCCGACATGGATAAGCCCGAAATCATCCTGCACGGGGAGCTCGGCCTCGGTGTCGCGCTGCGGGCCGAAAAGCTCGCCTGCGGGGCGCGCTTCGAGGAACCGAGACGTAGCCGGTTGCGGCGGCTCGCCCGGGTGAACCCAATGCATCTCGACTGGGCCTCCCTGATCGCAACCGGCACTGTGCCGTTCGTGAAGATCGAGCTGTTGCGCGACAACCCGATCCGCATTCCGTGGGCCGACCGCTGGCCTTCGGTGATCGCACGCGCCTCGGACTATCCGCTCGATTTCGTCCGCAGCCACCTGCCTCGTGCGACACCGATGCTGCCGCCACGCTGGCGGACGCTCCTGTTTTATCTGCTGCTAACCCGCGACAAACGATGGGCAGCGGGTTCGGTGCTGCCAACCGTCAGGCGGATGCTGTCGCGCGAGCGACGCTGATTCGCTGCTCTGGTCAACAGCGAAAAGAGCTCTTCCGCCTGGTCGTCGAATGTCGCGAGCCGCCCCTTATGCGGGTTGCGATACCCGGCCAGCCGCTCCGGCGCATCCAGCAGCGCGGCGATCGCTGCCTCCAACGGCTCGTAACGGCCGTCCATCGGGATAAGCGTGCCGTTCACCCCATCGCTGATCGCCTCCGCCGGGCCGCCGCAATCGGTGGCGATCACCCACACGTCGCGCGCCAGCGCCTCGCGCACAGTAAGGCCGAAACTCTCCTTCCATTGCGAGGGGAACACCAGCACGTCGATACGCTCGAAGAACTGGTCTAGCTCGTCCTGTGCGTAGGCCGGCTCGGTCATCACTCGCCCGGCGACGCGCCAGTCACCCACATCGATCGACGCAAAGCCGAGATTGAGCGTGTTGTCCACCAACACCAATTCCCAGTTGGGCTGCGTCAGACCCTCGAAGGCGCGGCGCAGTTGCGGGAAGCCCTTCACCTGTTCCCCGCCCCCAACATACCCGAAGCGCAGCACGCGACCGGGCCGACGAGCGCGCGGACGTGCGGGGAGACGGATGCCGTTGGTTTGCACCAGCAACCGCGCTGGATCGAGGCCATTCGCGCGGTACAGATCCCGGTGCGACTCGCTCGGCGCGAGCACCAGGGCCGCGCCGCGCAATCCGCGCAGCAGCATCTCCAGCCGCTCCGGCAAATGCCGGATCTCGGGGACGCACGCCCGGCAAAGATTGAGGTCGATCCGGGTCTGAAAACAGTAATGGCCGTCCCCGCGGACCATGAACTGACGCGGGCATAGCCACCATGCGTCATGCACCGTCACCACGTAGGGCACGCCTGCCTCCTGGCACGCATCGAGAATGCTCGCCCCGAGACCCTGGATGGAGTGGATGTGAACGACGTCGGGCTGCACGGCACGCAATACAGCAAGGAACTGCGTCGCCACGGCGGGATTGTCGAACTCGCCGATCGCGTCCGGATGCGCCGGAATAGCCATGCTGACAATCGGCATCCCGTCCTGCTCGTAGCGCAGCAACCCGACGGATTGCTCCGAGTGCCGGATATGCGAGGTGAACACGAACACTTCCGCATCATCGCGTGCGTCGATTCGACGCGCCGTCTCCTCCGCCACGATGGTGGCCCCGCCGAAGCTGCGCGGCCAGAAGAACACGTTCGCCACCAGCACGCGCAATCCGCGCTTCGTTCGCTGGTCGAGCCCGGCGACCAGCGGCGCGAGCTGGTAGCTCGCCACGGCGTCTGGGGCGTAGCGCGCCAGCACGGAACGCTGCGCCGCCTCTCCCATGCGATGCCGCAGCAAAGGGTCGTCGGCCAACCCCTCAAGCGCGTCGAACCAGGCCGGCGCATCCTCGGCCAACATCCCGGTTTCGCCGTGCGCGACGACCGAGGTGAAGTTCGCGCGCGGGGAACACACGGCGGGCACGCCGAGCACGGCCGCTTCGAGGAACTTGATGTTGCTCTTGGCGTCGTTGAACACCGTATTCTCGAGCGGCGCCAGGGCGATGTCGCTATCCGCGAGCAATGCCAACCAGGTGCGATAGTCCACCCGCTCCAGCCGCTCTATTCTTATGGCGAGCCGGTCCATCTCGGGAGGCAGAGCGAGGTCGCCTACGATCCTCAAGCAAACCTCCGGGCGCGCGTCCATCAGCCGCACGAGCGCCGGTGCGGCGATAGCGAAATCGATGTCGTGCGTCTTGGTGCCGGAACCGTAGATGATCCGCACCTCCGCCGCATCGCCTCGCAAGCGGGTCGCGCGCAATAGTTCCGCCGTCTCCAGCGTTTCGCAATCGAGCGCATTCTCGACCACCGCGGCTTCTGGCACACCCGCCGCGCGCATCGCCGCCGCAAGATGCTCTGTCGAGGCAATCGCCTTGTCGCAAGCGAGCATCGAACGACGGTACAACCGGCCGCCAAGCATCAGGTTCTCGCGCGTCTCCGGCGTCAGCGTATCGAGATTGCGGTTGGCGCGGTACACCGCCTCCTCGAATATCAGGTCGTCGACTTCCCACCAGCTTGTGACCCCGAGCCGCCGCGCCTCCGCGATCAAGTCCAGCATCTCCGCCGTTCCCGGCACCCTATAGAAGATCACCAACGAGCAGAGCTGCAGTGCCGCACGTGATGCGGCGAGATCGTGCCAATCCGTCACCGTGCAGCCGATGCCGAGGCGTTCAAGGAATTCCTGCTTCTGCCACACTCGGTACTTGGCGCATTGCGGCACACTGAGCTCGGCGATGATGAGCACGCTGGGCGCCAGCGCCGTCACGGCGGGCCGCGCAAGCGGCGTGGAATAGGCCGCATGCGCGGCCTCGGCAACTGCACCCGACCGTCGCAGCCGCCCGGCAACCCGCCTCAGCGTCCGGGAAACATCCCGCCGTATGACTGCGAATATCTTGCGCCATGCGGCTCCCCAGCCCACGCGGGCCGCAAGACTGAGCACACGACGGCCGCGACCCGCTGCCGCGCCGGACGGTGGCGCCCCGCCGATCAGCCGGGCGGCGAGCCGGAGCGGCGCCGTGACCCGCCAAAACGTCGAATCGTAGAGTTCGCGCAAAGCGGTCTCGTTGCGCGCGGCCCAGTCGAGAATGCTGGACAGCCGCGCCGCTTGCAGCCGGGCGCTCGCGTCGCTGGCCCGCGCGCGATCCGCCATACGTGCGATCTCGGCGCGCAGGTAATCGACCTCCGCGCTGAGCCTGGCCGCCTCCGCAGATTCGCCGCGTTCGGGTTCGATCGTTCCAGCCAAGCCGTTGCCTTTGCGGAGGAATGCCCGGCCGGTTAGCACACGCGCCGGCGGCTGCCTACAGCCGCCGGCGCTTTGTCAGTCTGACCCGCCCTTATAGCAGGTCAGCCACGGCCTCCTTGTAGCGCTTCATCGCCCCCAAGTGATCAGCCATCGTGCGTCCGGCGATCCGGCGGTGGTGGTTGCGACCGAAGGTGGTGGTCAAGCACAGCCGCTCCACGCCGAGCGCCTTCCAGCCGCGCACCTCCTCGCGCCAATCGGCTTCCGATCCCTCGCCCATCGAGACCCAGCACTCCAGGCCGACGCCCGCCGGGTCGCGCCCTTCCTGCTCGATGTAGGAACGCAGGGTATCGAACACCTGCCTCGCCCCGTCGTCCGGCCTGTAGCTGTTCGGCATCCAGCCATCGCCGAATTTGGCGATCCGCTTCAACGTCACGTCTTGGTGACCGCCATACCAGACTGGCACACGCCGATGCACCGGCAGCGGATTGATGCCCGCGTCGTCGATCCTGTGCCAGCGCCCCTCGAACTTCACGTGCGGCGCCGCCCAGAGCTGTTGCATGACATGCACCTGCTCCTCGGAGCGGCGGCCTCGGTTGTGAAAATTCTCGTTGAGCCCGACGAACTCCACCTCGTTCCAACCGACGCCGACACCCAGCCGGAAGCGCCCACCGCACAGCACGTCGAGACTCGCGGCCTGCTTGGCGACCAGCACCGTCTGACGCTGTGCCAGGATCAGCACCTGCGTCGAGAAGCCGATGCTTTTGGTGATCCCGCTGAGATAGCCGAACAGCACGAACGGATCATGGAACATGTCCTTCGACGTGTTCCGCGCCCCCCAGTCGGGCCGGTTTTCGACGTTGACGCCGAGCACGTGGTCGGGCGCGGCGAGATCGTCGAAACCCTGCTCCTCCGCCGCTTCCGCGAACGCCTTCACCGTCGCCGGATCGCCGCCGATATCGCCGAGTGGCATTAGTATGCCGAGCTTCATCCTGTCCGCCATCGCCGCTCTCCCTTTAGAACCAGCTCCACAGATCCTCATGCGCCGCGAGCTTTGCACTCGGCCCGTCGAAGATCAGGCGGCCGGTCTTGAGCACCAGAGCGCGCTCGACCATCTGCATCGTCGCCGCGACATTCTGCTCGACGATGACGATGGCGGCTCCCGTCGCCCGGTTGATCTCGACCAGGCTACGCAGCATTCCCTGCACGATCACCGGAGCGAGGCCCGTCGTGGGCTCGTCGAGCAGCAGGATGGTCGGGCGCGTCATCAGCGCCATGCCGAGCGCCAGCATCTGCTGCTGTCCGCCCGAGAGCGAGCCGGCGAGCTGCGGCCGGCGCTCCGCCAAAATTGGGAACAGTCGGTATATTTCGCTGACATAGCCCGGATCGTGCAGCAACCCGGCAATGGCGAGGTTCTGAGCCACGCTGAGGTCGCGAAACACATTGTGCCCCTGCGGCACGAAGCCGATGCCGCGCCGCGCGTTGCGGTACACCGAACCCGGCACGATCGGCTCACCGTTGTAGAGCACGCGCCCATCCATCTCGCCCACATCGCCGAGGCCGCAGCGCAGCAGCGTGGTCTTCCCCGCGCCGTTATGGCCGAACACCGCGACGCGCTCTCCCGGTGCTACGGTAAGGCTGATCTCGCGCAGCGCGGTGAAGCCGCCATAACGCGCGGCAACGTTGCTGTACTCAAGCATCGACCGACGCATCCACTGTGCCGAAATACAGCTCGGTCAGCTCGCGCGAGCGGGTCAACTCGT
This sequence comes from Alphaproteobacteria bacterium, assembly GCA_017307285.1. Classification (GTDB taxonomy): domain Bacteria; phylum Pseudomonadota; class Alphaproteobacteria; order Acetobacterales; family Acetobacteraceae; genus JAFKFI01. The sequence goes on from JAFKFI010000049.1 coordinate 44,083, forward strand.
CCACCGAGCCGCGTTGCAGAATTTTTCCTTGGGCCATGAACACCGCATGGGTGCAAAGATCCTTGATAAACGATACGTTGTGCTCGACGACGCAGACCGCGCGACCCGCGGACGCCTCGTCGCGCACAATGCGTTGCATCGTCTCGTAGTTCGAGCCCTCGACCCCGGCCATCGGCTCGTCGAGCAAGAGGCAGCGCCCGTCATTCATCAGCGCTCGCGCCAGCCCGATGAGCTTCTGCTGTCCGAACGGCAGATCGACCACGATGTTATCCGCCGTTTGCGTGAGCCCCATCCGCGCCAGCAAATCCATCGCCCGCGCCCGCGCCTCGGCCTCGGCGCGCCGCACCGACGCGGTGGCGAACATGCTGCGCAGCATCGACTCGCCGGGATACTCGCGAGTCGCCACCAACATATTTTCGATCACCGTCATGCTGCGAAACAGGCGCATATGCTGCCAGGTGCGGACGACGCCGGCACGCGCGCGGCGATGCAGTGGGCCTTCGAGCGGCCGGCCTTGCAGGAAGATGCGCCCGGAATCCGGCTGCACGACGCCTGAGATCAGATTGAACAGCGAGGTCTTGCCCGCGCCATTCGGTCCAATCAAGCCGACGATCTCGCCGGCGTCCAGCGTGAGCGAGATATCGTCGGCAACGACGATGCCGCCGAACTGCTTGCAGAGATTTTCGATCCGCAGGATCTCGCCCATCAATGCGCCACTCCAGCCTCGCGCTTCCCGACGAGGCCGTACGGGCGCAGAAACAGGAACAGGATCACCAGCACGGTAAAGATGATGCCTTGCAGCGGCCCGACCAGGCTCGTCGGGAGTTGCATGAAGGTGATCGCCTGCGGCAGCGCGACGAGCACGAAGGCGCCGACCAACGGCCCCCAGGTCGTGCCGATCCCGCCCAGCACCACCATCGTCAGGATGGTCGCCGATTGCGCGACGTTGAACTGTTCGGGGCTGATATACTGGAAGTAATAGGCGTAGAGCCCGCCCGCGAGCCCCGCCGCCCCGCAGCCGAACGCGAAGATCACGATTTTCATGGTGAACAGGCTGCGCCCGAGTGCCGCGCAAGCCAGCTCGTCGTCGCGCATCGCCCGCACCGCGCGGCCGAACGGCCCCGCCATCGCCCGCCAGATCAGCCATACCACGACGACGGCGAGCACGGCGCAAATCAGCAGGTATAGCCAGCCGCGACCTGGGCCGGTGATGGTGACGGGGATGTTGGACAGCCCCGCCGGGCCGCCGGTGAACTCGAAATTGTTCACCAGTTGCAGCAACCCGAGCTGAAACCCGAGACTAGCGATCAGCAGGTAGTCGCCCTCGATCCGCAAGGTGGTAACGGCGAGCGCCACGGACGCGACCACCGCAACGCCGATGCCAGCCAGCACGCAGACCACCGACGGCAGCGTGGTGCCGATGCCGAGCAGCGCCGCCGTGTAGGCTCCCAGCGCGAAGAAGATCGGATGGGCAATGGTGTTCAACCCGCCATAGCCGATGATGAGATTGTAGCTGGCCGCGAGGATTATGTAGATGCCGATGAGCATTCCGGCGCTGGCAAGATACTCCATCGGCTCACTCCCCCGCCTGCGTCACGGGCATTGGCGCCAGCGGCTTGGGACGGCCAATGCGCCAGACGGGAATGCCGCGCGGGAACAGCACGAGCGCGAAGAACAGCACGAAATACAGCAACAACGCCTGCCACTTCGCCGGGATGAACAGGATGCTGAAACTTTGCAGCAGCGCCAGTCCGACCGCTGCGATGGCCGCCGAGAAAATGCGTCCGAGCCCACCCACCAATGTCGCGATCACCGCGGTCAAGGTCAGGCCAATCGGCACGTCCGGCGTCACGCCGGCGCGCGTGCCGTATAGGTATATCCCGGCGCAGATCAGCACGGCGGCGACGATGCCGGACAGCAGGTAGGCGCGCTTGGCGCTGATACCATAGATCTCCGCGAGCTTGTCATTGTCGGCCACCGCCAGCATGAACTGTCCGTCGCGCGTGTAGCGGATGAGCCCATACAGCAGCGCGAGCAGCACGAGGGTCACGCCGACCGCCTGCAAATCCCAGTCACTCACCGCGACGCCGCCGACGATCCGCACCGGAGACATCACACTCGGAAAAATTGTCTCCGGCTCGGTGCCAAACATCAGCGTGAGCACGAAAGCGACGAGCTGCGAGAAGATCAGCGTGAAGATGAAGAAGATCAGCCCGCTCGAATGTCGCCGCCGCAGCACCGCGATGGCCCAGACTTCCACCGCGATCGATACGGCGGCGGTGAGCACGACGGCCGCAGTGACGCCGAGCCAAGGTGGCCAGTGCGCGGCGTTGAGCGTGTAGAACATCGTGTAGAACGCAATGCCCATCAGCCCGGCCTGTGCGAAGTTCCACAGCTTCTCGACCTTCAAGGTCAGCGCGAAGGCCACCGTGAACAACACGAAATAGGACGACATCGCGATCCCGGTCCACAGGATCTGCAGCAATATGACGGGATCGGTCATCGGCTCAGGCGACGGTATCGAGCAGGACGAATTTGTTGCCTTTCACGACGTAGAGATAGACCGGCTTGTCGATCCGATGGTCGTCCCGGATCACCAGCTTGCCGGTCATCGGCAGATCGAATTCGCGAATCGCCAGCAGCGCCTTGCGGCAGTTCTCGCCGGTCATCGGCAAGCCGTTCTTGTCCACCCAGCCATAGATCTGCGCCACGACCACGGTGGAGTCCCAGGCATACTGCAGATACGGGAGGCCATTGGGGAAGCGGCCAACCTGCTTCCACAACTCCAGCAGCTTCGCGACATTCGGGTTGGAGTCCGAGGTCGGCGCAAGCGAGGTCACGATCAGCCCCTCGGCCGCCGGGCCGAGCTGTGACAGCAGCTTCGGGTTGTAGCCGGCGGAATAGCTGGTGATTTGCTGCTGCATCCCGAGCTGGCGCATCTGCGCGATCACCTGCGGCAGCTCCGAAAGCCCGTGGATGTGCACCACGTCCGGGTTACCAACACGCGCCTTCAACAGGACGCCCGTAAAATCCGTTGCCTTCGGGTCGTATCCCTCGAACGCCACCACCTCTCCGCCCGCGGCGGTGAACACGTCGCGGTAGATCTTGGCGCCGCCGATGCCGGTATCGTTGTTGATGTACAGCACCGCCGCGCGCTTCTTGCCGAGCTTTCCATAGGTGTATTTCGCCAACGCGGTGACATCGACCTCGGCGAGCGGAAACACCGTGTACACATAGTCGCCGAGATGGGCGATGTCGGGCGAGTTGGCGCCCATGTTGAGCTCGAGCGTCTTGGTCCGGTTGCCGATCGGCGCCGCTGCCTTCACGACCGAGCTCCATGCCGTGATGATGAGCGGCACCTTGTCGACGTCGATCAGCTTGTTCGCCGCGTTGATCGCGATCTCCGGCTTGGCCTGCGTGTCGAGCACCAGCATCTCGAGTGGATGCCCGTTGACGCCGCCTTGGTCGTTGATGTCCTTGACCGCCATTTCATAGGTCTTGACGAAATCGAGACCATACCCCGCTTCCGGCCCGGTCGTCGGCATCAGCGCGCCGAAGCGGAACGGCTCCTTCTGCTGCGCCCGAGCGCGTCCCCCCGAGACTGCGAATGCCGCGAGCGGCAGCGACAGCGCCGCGCGGCGGCCGATGGATACGGTCATTGGAACCTCCCTGTTACAACGAGGTTTGTTGGGCGCGCACGCCGGCGTCAAGAGGGCGTGACAGTGCCGTCGCCGTATTGTGGCGAAATGCCCAATTCCCGACGTTTCACCTCGACCGGATCATCGCCGTCGCGCCGCGATAACGCCCAGTTGGCGCGCAGTCCCCCGCCGGCCGGTGCGGGTTGGCCGCGCCAGACCTCGAATACCACCGTCCGGTGGGCAATCCGCCAGGCACTGCCGCGCCGGGCGAAATGGTCGACGTAGCGGCCAACCACCTCGGTCTCCACCGACTGATCCGGCGCGACCGTCCCACCGCGTAGATACGGCAGCCGCGCGTCGCCGGCTTCGGGTGTCAGGCGTTGGTGAGTGATGAAATACGTTTCCGCTAGCGCGTCGTCCGGCCCGGCGAACTCGATCGTGGTGTTGCCGAGCACGTGCATGGATTGCTCGATCGTCCGGTGCCGCTCGATTGTGAGGGCGATGAAGCCGTCGACCGGACCCTTGTAGTTACCGTGATCGTCCCAGGCGTCCGGGTGGTAGGCGGAGCGCATCAGCTCCCAATTCCGCCGATCGACGCCGCGCACGTAACGGAGCAACGCCTCCTTGATCTCGAACCGGTCTTCCAATCGAAGCTCGGACAGTTCCCGTGCCATGCTATTCCCTTCACCGTCGCCATCAGCACAGCGCGCCGACCCGCGACGGTCAAATTCAGGCGCCGCATGCAAGACCAGTCTGGCCTCGGCCGCTGAGAGCGGTATCATGGCGCGATCAGGCCTCTAGGACTCCGCGCGACGGGGCCGGTGGCCGCGTGTGACGGAGCCTTCATGCTGGCCAGATGGCGCGGATGAACGAGGTTATCAGCCTAACCCGCGCGGCTGAGGACACGCTCTGGGCCGTGGTCGCCTCGGTCGGCCGCACCAATCGGGTCGCCGACATCTACCCCAACCGGATGGCGGCGCTCGCTGACCGCGCCTGGCGCGAGCAGCAGGTCCGCGCCTATGCCGGTTTCCTGCAAAGCTGCCGCCAGGCGATGCCCCGCTATAGCGTGACGCCGATCCGCCGGACGGACCTGCCGCGCTCGTGGAAGCCGCTGCCGGCGCTCGGCTTCCTGCGCGGACAGTTCATCTGAGCCTTCAGGCCAGTTCGGCGAGCCGGCGCTCCGCCAGAGCGAGATTGAACCGCACCACGGCGCGATACCCCTCCGCACCTGGCCCGCAGAACCCCTCCAGGGCGGCGCGATAGGCGGCAATGGCCTCGGCGAGACGTGCCGGCCTGGGCTCACGGGCGCCCAGCGCGGCAAGCGCGTTGGCCAGATTGGTTTGCGTCATCGCCCAGTCGGTAGGCGCCCGCTCGCGCGTGTATTCCCCGAGCGCCTCCCGGCAGGCGGTCACGGCGCCCTCCAGCACGGCCGGATCGTCCAGGCGCTCGCCCATGACCCGCAGCGCGTGGCCGAGATTGCTCTGCGTCATCGCCCAGTCGAGCGGCGAATTGGTCCGATCGTACTCTTGCAGGGCAGCGCGATAGCTAGCGACTGCCTCGCCGAGCACGGCGGCGTCGGCGGTCTGCTCGCCGAGAAGCGCCAGCACCGCGCCGCGGTTCCGCCGCATCCGGGCCCATTCGAGCCGGGCCGCGTCGCGCGTATATCCCTCGGTCGCGATCCGGTAGCACTCGGCCGCCTCGCGCAGCAGGTTGGGATCGCCCTGCCGCTCGCCGAGCACCGTCACCGCGGCGCCAAGCAGCGCCTGCGTCCTCGCCCAGTCGAGCGGGTTGTCTTGAAGCGTGAACACCTCCAGCGCTGCGCGGCAGGCGCCGATGGCTCCATGAAGGTTCGCCGGGTCCTCCTCGGTTGATCCTAGCAGCCGGAGTGCCCCGCCCAGATAGCTCTGCGTCGCGGCCCAATCCTTTGCGGCGGTGGCGCGCGGTGCGAAATCCAGGGCGTCGCGATAGGCGCTCACAGCGGCGAGGAGCGTTTCGCCGTCGCCAGAGGTCTCGCCATCCCGGCGGAGCGCGTCGGCCCGGGCGACAAGAGCGGCCCACACGTCGCTCCTCGGCGGCAAGCTCATATTCCAACCATGAGTTGCTTGAAAACGAATTACACACGTATTGAGTGTTGACTCTCCACCGACAGGCGCAATGATGCAAACGGGCCCGGCGGCCTATCGGGAGAATCCTTATGGTGGATGATCCGCTGCGACACGACGAGGTGGCAGCATCGGATGGCGGAGACGTCAAGATCGACCGTCGCCGGCCGGGACGCCCCGAGCATGTCAGCCCGCACCTCATCCCCCTGCTGCGAAATGCTGCCGAAGCCGAAATTCCGCCGGACGACGCTCCCGTCGCCGATCGCACTCAAGACGACCTCGGACCGGCCAAGGGCATCTTGGCCGGTCTCGGGCTCGCAATACCCCTCTGGGGCCTCATCGGCCTGGCCGTCTGGTGGGTCCTCCGATAGGGCGGAACCGGCGTCACAGTCCTTACCCGGGCATGTGCTCAAGGGCGCTGCCCTTATGGGCGGCGATATGGTCGGTCTTGTCGCTTTTGATTTCGTATTGGGGATCGTCTTCCGAGGCGTGGCGCACATGCCCCTTGTAGCGAAAATCTTTGATGTGAATAGCGACAATGGTACCCGACACCCGGCCCGCCTCGGAATTCCAACCGACATGATCTCCGATCTTGAACGTCCGAGCCATCTTGCCGGTCCTCCTTTCCCTTCAGAGCCCGATCGCGCGCGTAACGCCGGCGGGCGGGAGGCTAAGTTGTTCAGACCCGCTGACAAGCCGGGTTGAATCTGAACGTTCACTGGAGGTGTCGGTTATGGCCACGCCGTTCGCCCCAAGCCTCGCTCGTCAGCAGGCTTGGCCGCTCTATTAGACGACTGGCGGACCCGACACGATTCGAACGTGCGACCTTCGCCTTCGGAGCAATTTAACCTGCCCTTCGACCAACTGCGATGGGTTTCGCTCCAATGCGCTATGCTACTGTAATCACTAAACAATTTGAATTTTCGGCTCGCCTGACGTACCCTCGAACACGCTCCGATTTGCGTCCGCCTGCTTACGTGGTGCTTACGCGAGAATGGGAGTTTGGACGGGAGAGTTCCCATGGCTAAGCTCACGAAACGGCTGGTCGACGCAGCCGAGCCCCGCGAGAAGGACTACGTCGTCTGGGATGACGAGCTACCAGGTTTCGGCCTCCGCGTCTTCACGTCTGGCAAGCGCAGCTACGTCCTTCAATATCGGGCATTGGGCCGCTCGCGCCGCTACACGATCGGCTTGCATGGCGTTTGGACCGCCGAAGGCGCTCGCCAGGAGGCGAAAGTCCAGTTGGGCCGCGTTGCCCAGGGGGACAATCCCGCCGAAGAGCGACAGCTCGATCATAAAGCCATCACGGTCAAGGAGCTCTGCACACTCTACCTCAATGACCTGAACGCTGGCCTAATCCTGGGGAAAGGTGGGCGGCCCAAGAAGCCGACGACAATCGTCACGGACACCGGGCGTATCGAGCGGCACATCATCCCGCTCCTGGGAACGCGCCGCGTGAAGGACCTGACCAAGGCGGACATCAACAAGGCCCTGAAGGATATCATGGCCGGCAAGACGCGAGTCTCGGTCAAGACGAAGAAGCTGCGCGGCAAGGCCATCGTCCGCGGTGGGGCCGGAACGGCGACGCGAACGGTCGGTCTCCTCGGCGGCATTCTCACCTACGCCGTCGAAGCCGGCATCATCACATCCAATCCCGCACACGGTCTCCGCAAGCCGAAGGACAACGTGCGGCAGCGCCGATTGTCGGAAGCGGAATATCGGACGCTGGGTGAAATGCTGCGCAAGGCCGCCCAGGAGGAGAAGTATGCGATGACGGTGGATATCATCCGCCAGATCGCGCTGACCGGCTGCCGTCGTGGCGAAATGATCGGCCTGAAGTGGATCGAGGCGGACACAGAGGCGAGCTGCCTGCGGCTAATGGACAGCAAGGAGGGCGAATCCATCCGACCGATCGGCTTGCCGGTCGTCGAGTATCTGGAACAACGACACGCCGAGGATGTCGGTACATACGTTTTCCCTGGCCGGGGCGAGGACAATGCCTTCGGCAGTTTCCCGAACCATTGGGAGCAGCTCTTCAAGGATTCAGCCCTTTCCGACGTGACGCCGCATGTGCTCCGCCACAGCTTCGCGAGCATCGCCAACGACCTTGGCTTCACCGAAGTGACCATCGCGGCCTTGGTCGGCCACGCCAAGGGCTCGGTCACCAGCAAGTATATCCACACGCTCGACACCGCCCTGATCATGGCGGCCGATACGATCTCGGGCTATATTCAGGGTTTGCTTGATGGCATTGAATTCAAACAGACGGCTTATGCCCTGGACCGGGATTCACGGCGAGCCGCGCTCGATCGCTTCTTGATCAAGGCTATCGCCGATCCAGCCAAAGAGCCGGAAGCGGATGTTCCGCTGGCCGCATAGGAGTTGGGCGCGTCGCCAAACGGCGCGAAGGTCGGATCAGCGAATGCCCTTTAAGTCTCTCGATGACATTCTGAAGCCTGATCCCCGCTTCGCCGATCTTTGCGTCGTTCAAGGTGGCATCGCCCGGCGAATGACGCTTGCCGATCATCATGGAGCGATCGCGGGCATCAGTCTCAGCGACGCCGTACCGGACGAGGTAGGCGCGGCCTTCGACCGCGCTCGGAACACCGTCATCTACGCGTTTTTCGACTATGATCTGTTCGTTGTCGGTGAGGTCCAGGCTTTCGGCGCGTTCGAGTTGGCGTTGAAACATCGCCTCAACGGCCATGGGGGCGCCGCGCGTGGCACACTGCGCAATCTCGTCGATCGGGCGAGGAAGGCTGGCATCCTACCGGCGCTCCGTGCCCGGTCCCACAGTGGTCTCCGACCCTATCGAGGCTCTGATCGCTCTACGAAATGGATTGTCTCATGGCACGTCCGACATCCACTCGCCGGGAATGGCACTCGAGGTCGTGGCTGCCTGCGCTTCATGGATCGATCACGTATTTCCGTCGTAGCTCTGACCGGCACGCTACGCTGATCGAAGATCCTCGCCTCGAACGGCTCGCACAAACTCATCGCGAGTGAGCGCGCAGAGGGCAAATTCGCCGCGCTTCAAAGGGCCCCCAAGGCGGGTCGTTGCGCCGGGGCCGGCGAGGTAGAAGATGTATGGACCCGCATTGAAGAAGACGTGGGCAGCGGCGCGCTTCCACTTCTCAATGAACTGCTTGTTTGGCCCCATCCACCGCATGATCGCGAATTCCTTGCCGTCGAGATTGACGACGCGGGATTTGAAATCGAGCGACATGCTGAAGTAGGTCCCCAGGAACGAGCTTTCGCTGTGGACGTGGACCAGCCAGAACATCCGATGCTCGCGCCGATAGAAGGCCTCCCGCGCGTTGCGTTCGTCCTCGCTGATCGAGGAGTGCTGCAACTCCAGCACGGTGGCCATAGGGGTGCCACTGCCCACCAGGACGTCAGCGCGATGAAACTCCCCAGTCATCAGATCGCGCAAACCAATCTCGCGACACGACATGTCGAACAGTTCTTTCCAGCCGAGATGCCAGGGTCCCTCGGGCTCGCTCCAGGGGTCGCAATCGCCGGCCTTATGCCGCCAGTGGGGCGTGTTCTCGACCGGCATGACAGCGGTGAGCAGACCACCGCAATCGAGGCAAGTCGTGCGCTCTCCCTTTGCGATGGGCGCGCGCTTCTGGTTGCCGACCCAGGCATAGAGCATGGCTAACGCTCTCCGTTACGCATCGGCCTGCGGCCAGCGCAGTTTTCCGCGGCCGACGCGCAAGGCTTCCACCAGCCTGGTGTTGCCGGCCAATCTGCCCGAGAAGAGGCTGGGCTTGGGATCGACAGCCGACTTCTTGAATGCGGCGACCCGCTGGTAGTCGGGCGTCGCTAACCAGGTCCGCCCGTCTCCTTCGTCGGTGACGATCCGATAGAGGCCGGCAGGCGGGGCGGCGGCGATGTCGAGCAGGCGCTTATAGTGTTCGACCGACCACTTCTGGATGCCGCCGCTGAGGGCTTCGGTGCGGAAGCGAGCCCATAGTGCAGCAGTGTCGGGCGTGGGCCAGTCGCCGGCGTCGGTGTAGGCCGTGATCTCGTCGGATTCGAGCCAGGCCCGCATTTCGGCGGGCGTGACGAAGACAGGCTTGGCATCCTCGATCGCCGCCATGGCCGCCCGCCGTGACGGAAGGCCCGCACGGATCAGCATCGACATCATGAATTGCGGGACGCCGGTTTCGACCGCTGCTGCGCCGCCGCCCGCCACCGTCTCCGGCGACCAGCCGAGGGACATGCGGCGTGTACGGACGGCTTCCAACGCCCAGACCAAACGATAGGTGAAGGCGTCTTCTACCGCGCGCATGTTCTGCGGCCCGATCTTGGCGACGTCCTCGCCAGACACCCAACTGCGCAGGATGGCCTTCCAATTCGCCGGCAGCGCGTTCGCCTTGTCGGGGATGAAGGGCCGCATAAACAGAAGGCGTTCGCCGAGACCACCGAGAGCGTCGACAAGTTCGTCGATGTCACCGCTTAGCGCTGCGGCGTCGGCACGATCAAGGAGTTCGGCCAGCTCGTCGGCCATGGCGTCGATGGTGAGGCCAGCCTCAAGCCCGACACCCATGGCGAAATGTCCCCGCCGCGCCTGCGCCGTAGTGGTCTTCCAAATGAGATCGGCGCGCGCCTCGAACACTTTCTTGTGCAGCGGGGCGACGTCCTCGTCTTCGCGGGCGATCTGTCGAGCCCAGAGCGATCCCATGAGGGCCTCATCCAATAGCCTCGGCAGGTCGGCGCGATCGGAATCGAGTGCTTCGATCAGCCCGAACACGGTCGCATCAAGGCGTTCGACGATTTGCGAAAGCGGCTCCTCGTCAATCGTCTCTTCCTCATCATCGCCGCCGTCTTCATCGTCGTCGCCATCGACATCATATTCCGCCCCTGCCGCCAGGCGCTCGGCGACCGCGGCTTCCTCCTCGGGCGATCTCCAGGCTTCACGGGCATTGGCGAGATATTCCCAGGCATCGTCGCGATCTAGGACGCCTTCGCGGGACAGGCGCTCAAGGATCTCGGCCACGATCTGGATGAGGCCGCTCTTTAATGTGCGGGCCTTGGCGGAGGCGACCAGCTTTCGCCACTCCTTCTTTCGCCAATCAATCTTATCGAACATGACATGGACGATGAGGCCTTCGACATCTACGAAAGCGCGGCCCGCGCGGCCGGCGACGTTCGCGAACTCCTCGCCTTTGATCTTCTCGGACGCCCGATACAGCGCTGGCACCAACAGGACGGCGGCGTTGAGATTGAGGCCCTGCGACAGCGTCGGCGATGCGACGATGACCTTCAGGACACCGTCGGACAGAAGGGCTTCCAGTTCACGCAAGAACGGGTTTGGCAGCCGGCCATGGTGGATGGCGACGCCCGCCTTCAGGCAAGCGACAGCGGGATGGTCTTCGCCCAACCATTCCTTGCCCACCTCCATGGCGCGCGCGATCGACGCTTCGTCTTCCAGCAGCGAATCCAGATAGCCACGCTTGCAGAGGTCCACGACCTGCTTGCCGTAGCTCTCGACCCAATTCGCCTGGGTGGAGAAGATCAGGGTCCGCTTGCCCTGGCCTGCGAATTCCCACGCCGCGAACAAGGCGAGGTGCGAGTTCTTGCGCGGATAGGGCTTCTTCTCCTTCCCGCGCGCTGGTTTCTGCACGACGAATTTGTCGAGGAAGGGCCCATCGTCGTCGAGGTCGAGCCGGAGCAATGCGTCCTTGCCTCGCCAGGAGAGCGCGCCGAACCGCTGCCGTGTCGGGCGCCAGTCGGAGCGCACCGGCTCGCCCGGTTCGTCGGAGCGTATCCAGGCGGTGAGATCGTCCAGCTCATCGCCGCTCGGCAGGATGGCGGAGAGGCAGACGATCCGACGTTCGCTCGCGTCCGGGCGCCGAAGTAGGCGCTGCACGAGCGTCTCGTAACGGATTTCGCGCTCGCTCGGGCCGATCATGTGGCCTTCGTCGAGGACGATCAGGCCGACATCATCGATCAGCGACGGATCGCTTCGCAGCGCGAAGTCGAGCTTCTCGGGTGTCGCGATGATGATCTCGCGGGTGCGCAAGGCGTCTTCGTCGCCAGCTGAAAGACCGCTGGCGCCGTAAAGGGACGAGACGCTGAATCCGAGGGGCGCGAAGGTCTTTCTGAAGGACCGCTCGGTCTGGGCCGACAGGGCGCGCAGCGGCGTCACAATCAGCACCCTGCGCTCCGACGACAGCGTCATCAGCGCGGCGATCTCGGCCACCCGCGTCTTGCCGGCGCTGGTCGGCAAAGCGACGACCAGATCGTCAGTGACGTCCGTGGAACGCTGGGCCGCTTCGCGCTGCGATGGCCATAGCTCCACCTCGGAAGTTTTTCGCGCGTAGAGCGACGAGATGAAGAGCCGGCGCAGGTCCGGGTATTTTTCCTCCGTCCCCGCTGGCGGCTCCGTCGGCAGGGTCTGGTGCAGCGAATGCTGCCAGAGGTCGTCGATCAGGTGCCGGCAGAGATTCGACATCCACCACAGCGGTACATTCTCCGCATTGTCCGCCAGGCTGACCGCGGTGGTGAGCAACGCGCGTGCGCTATCGATCGGCTCGGGCTCGCCCGTCTCGAGCGCGAAGTCAAAATGCGCAAGGGCCCGGCAGATCGTCGTGTTGAGGATGGTCGATAGCACCTCGTCGATGTCTGGTTCTTCGCCCCGTAGCGCCTCGGCGACCTGCTCATCACCATGAGCCCCGTCGTCCAACCAATCGCGAACGAAGCCACGCAACTGGCCGAGATCGCGCAGGATCAGGTGTCGAATCGCCGCTTCGCCCGGCGAGGCATTGAGGTCGTCCGCAGTCTCGTTGAAGAGCGAATAGGCGACGGCTGAGAAGCCGGCGAGGTGATAGGCGGCGGCAGCGATGGTACGACGGAAGCCGCGATCAGGCGATTCTGGATCACCATTGCGCACCAGGGCTTCGAAGGCGTTGGCAGCGCGCTCGAACGCCTTGCTGGTCAGATCCGAAGCGCCAGCTTGAGCACGGAGGGCCATCCCGCCCCGCAATAGGGCGAAGCCATGTTCGGCAAGATCGGTTTCGATTGTCGCGCCGAGAGGCGGCGCATTCGGCGGCAGGACGCCCTCCTCGCGCATCAGCGACCAAGCCGCGCCGCGATAGAGGAGGCGCCCAAGGATACCGTCGACGGTCGCGGTCGCCAGAAATGCGGTCAGTTCGTCAATCGTCTCCAAGGTCTTCCGCCTCCTGGTACATGGCCGCGATGAAGTCCTGGTGATCCTCGACGTGGATGTTCACGACGTAGTGGTCCCGATTGGTCCCCGTGCCGTCGAGGTCCTCCTTCAGTGAAGCGTGGGGGCCGTTGCCCGACACGGTGAAGAGCATGTGGTCGATGCGATCGGCGCGAAGGGATTTCAGGCCCACTTCGTCACGGAGGCTGCGGCCCAGCGCGTTGTCGTCCGGATCGGCGCTCTCCAACAGGCGGTTGGCGACGAACAGCAGGGAGTCGGGCGTGCAACGGCCGCTGTCGCGGTTCAGTACCTTGCGAGCGCTCGTGACCGTGGCTTTGCCGAGTGCCTTGTTGCTCTTGGCTTCGCCTTTCAGAAGCCAGAGCTTCTCGCCGGCCCCATCGTACCCGGCGCCGATGAAGTCATCGCCGCGCATGGCCATGTTGCGGCCGTCCTTATAGCGGAGACGGCGCACGGGGACGCGTAGACCGATCTCTTCCTCGACTAGCTCCGTCGCGAGAATCTCGCCGAGATCGCCGGACCGGCCTTTGGCGGTTTGCGGCATCGCTTCACTGAGAATCGCGGCCGCGACCTTGTATCCGAGCCGGTCCACGTCTTCGGCAATGCGGTCGAGTCGGTCGTAATGCGATCGGATGGTCTCGGCGAGGTCATCGCGAATCTCATCGCGACCGCCGTCCTTTTCGACATACGTCCAATAGCGCTTCCGCTTGTCCTTTTCTTTCGTGGCTTCGCACCACTTTTTATATAGCCCCACGCGACGCTCCCTTGCCGATTAGATTAGACTCATTCACCTCTCCAACCGGACCCGCAGCCTGCGGGCACGCTCCCGGAAGGCAGCCTCGCCGCCCTCCAGAATGTCGCACACCGCCTTGCGAATTTCCGCGCTCTCAAGACCGCCCGACACATAGGTGATCGGCGGCAAGCCGCCCGAAGGATGCGGACCCGCCGATGCGACGATGATCTGGTCCGCATCGGTGTTGATGACGAGGTTGGCGTTGTGCGTGACCATGATTACCTGGCGCTTCGCCTTGGCCGCGACAAACAGCGCCACCAGCTCGTCGAACACCGATTTGGGATCGAGATTTTCTTCGGGCTGATCGATGATCAGCGGGCGATCGTCGGAATCGTCGAGGGCGAGATAGAGCAGCAACAACACGATGCCGCGCGTGCCGGGCGACAGCTTTCGGATGTCGACCCCATCATAGGAGATCTCGTACCGGACGGTGATGTGGTCAGTGCCGAAAAGCCAATGTGCGAACCGTTTCAACCAAGCCCGGAATTCGGCGTGTTGTGTCGGCGCAAAGGGCGCATGTGACAGCAGGTCTCTCAAGTATCGCGCCATGAAGGCCGTCATTGCCGCTTGGACGTCGGCCGCCGATCCCGTCTCCCAGGCCAGCTTGAACGCCTGCGATGCGACCGCGATCAGCGAGCCCCGGCCGTGAAAGGGGCCGGAGTCGCGTCTGTCGATGAGTTTTTCCTCCGCGAACGAGCCCCATTCGGCAACGTCGGCGATCCGGCGAACCGAGAAACTCAGCTTCTTGAGCGTGCCCGATGACGCTGCAAGCCGCGCCATCAGCGGGGCATAGAGGCCGGCTAGGGCGTTCTGTTCGTTGATGATGGCCTCGAAGACCCGGCCGTAGGTGTCGTCGCGCTCGGTCTGAAGGTCTTTCCGGCGCGCTGCCGCGCCTTGCGCGTCGGTGAGCCGGGCTTCGAGGGTCTGGAGCGCGGAATTCTCCTGCGCGATGCGGCCGGTCAGCGCCGCGTACTGATCGCGAACCAGCTTGTCGGCGCTGAACAACGTCTCAAGGCGTGTCATCTCGGCCGCGATTGGGGCGAGCGGAAGCGTCGAAAGATCAGCGGTGTCGGCGACCAGGGCGACGTTCGGGTCTCCGGGCGGGGGCGGAACCCCGTTGAGCTTGCGGACCTCGCCATCGGCCCACGCCATGTAGGCTGTCAGGCTCTTGTCTACGTCGCCCTTGTAGATCAGCAGGAAATCGTCCCACTGTTTGGCGTCAAGCCCGCTATTGGTGTGCCGCGCCTGAGCTTGGCGCAACAACTCTGGCGCGCCCGTCGCGCGCATGCTGCGAACCTCGTCCTGAAGGGCGGCAAAGGTGCGGCGCTGATTGCTGAAGGCCTGGATCGAGTTGCGAAGCTTCTGGGCCGCCCCGCTGAGCTGGGTGTGCCGGGCCACCTGCGCCTCGGTGCCCTTGACGACCAGCTTGGCGCGATCGGCTGTGTAATCCGCGATCTGCTTCTTCTTCTGCGCGACCTGGTTAGTCAGCGTAGCGATGAGGCTTTCTTTCTCAAACTCGGTGGCGATGCGGTCCGATATGTCGGCGATCGCCTCGGCCTCGCGCTCGCGCGCCTGCTGGAATCGCGCGGTTTGCTGGTCGCGCAGTTCGGCGAAATCGAGCGCCCATTCGCGATCGTCCTGCGAATGCGACTCGAAGATCACGCGCTCGATCTCGTCAACCAGGCCGTCGGAGACGCCCTTGGCCGAGCAAAGCTCCTCGACGAATTGCTGGGAGAGATACCGGGCGCGCGGAAAGGTCATATGGCCGTTGGCGTCGTTGCCATCCAGTGCGCGCGTGGCTGTCGCGCCGCCGCCCCAGGTTAGCGTCGTCGATGCGTCGCCGATCAACCTCCGCGCCCGGGCCAGGAACGACGGGCTGATGTTTTCATCGGCGTTCCAGCCGGACGGCGAAATCGCGTCGCAGCCGGCCGCGATCACGTCGGCCAAGGCTGTCTTTCCCGATCCGCGCGCACCGATGATGGCGACGAGGCCATGATTGAGGGGGACGTCGGGCGTCGTGGCCCAATCTGCATCGCCGATCCGGACGTGCGAGATGACCTGTGATGGCATCGCCGAGCCCGGCGGCTGCTCGCCGACATAGGCGCGCCCCTCGGGATCGATGCACGCCTGGCGGAGCGCGTCGAATTCGAGCCCGCCTTTGATCCACGAGAAGCGATTTCCGAAGGGCGACGCCACGTCGTCGAGCTTGTGCGCGTCGCTCCCGTGCAGGCAGGGCTTCAGGCCGCCGTAGCGGGTGCGGATTTCGTCGGGGCCGAGGTCTTTCTGACCCAACCAGAACTCACGCTGCGCCGGGCTGCCCGCGAAGATCACATGGGCGAAGCCCTCGATCTCGCGCCGGATCGTCTGATCCGCAGCTTCTCGCACGCCCGACGTGCCGTCGGTCGCGCCGCCAGCCACCGCGATCAGGATGTTCTTCTTCGCCCATCCGCTTTCGGAGAATACCTCGCGGAGCTTCTGGAAATTGACCTTGAACTGGTTGGCCCCATAGGCCAGTGCGGCGCGCTCGTCCGTGATGTTGGGATCGGCCTTCTTGCCGAGCCGGATGAGATCGGCCCGCGTGCAATCGAAACGATCCTGCATGACGTTGAACTGCAAGCGCGACAGCAGACGCCGCAGCTCGTCGAGATGCTGCGGGTCCTCCGGGCTGACGAACAGGTGGAGGTTGACGAAGCCGCCTTTCGCCGTCGCAACGTCGAGCCGGAGTTCCACGTTGGGAAAGACCAGCTTGGTGCTGGGCAGACGGCCGGTCGCCTTGTGCCGCAGCACCTCCTCGTAAGTATCGGTCACATAGTAGTCCGTGACGGCGATGGCCTCGATGACCGGCGTGGCCTGCTCAAGCGCGGTCAGATAATCGCCCCAAGCGTTCGGGCCGCTGAACTGATTGTTCATGACCGTGCCTGGCGCGTGGATATGCGGTTCCCATCTCCGCCATTCTGACCCTCTGCTGAGCATCGTTTCCCCTTTCCCGGCGGCTATCTTGATTTGTCCGCCTTGTTCGTCCGCGGCGCTCCATTCCAAAGACTCGACAATGGCGCCGCCGCCAGCCTGTCGCCGAACGGCACGACGTCGGCGCTGTCGTAAAGGACGACGCCGAAGGCAAAGCGGTCTCCGCACGCCTCGGCCAAGGCCCGAAGGCCGCCGAAATCGCCAGCCTTGACCGTGGCGCTCGCCTTGACCTCGATGCCCGCGATCATCCCGTCATCGCGCTCCAGCACGATGTCTACCTCGCGCATGTCCCGATCCCGGAAATGATGGGGCGTCAGCCGCAGGTCCGAGGCCGTCATGAGCTTCAGCACCTCGGAAAACACGAAGCTTTCGAGCAGCGCGCCGAACCTGCCGCGATCCGCCTTGACTCTGTCGAAGGACAGCCCGCGCACGGTTGCCAGCAGACCTGAATCGAGAAAGTGCAGTTTCGGCGTCTTGACGATGCGCTTCAGCGCATTGGTGAACCACGGCTGCACCGTCGCGATCAGGAACACCTGCTCAAGCAGCCCGACATAACGCTGCCCCGTCTTGTGACTGACGTTGATGCCGGCGCCGAACTGCGAATAGTTGACCAACTGGCCTGAGTGCTCGGCCAACAGCCTTACGAATTTCGGAAGTTCCGTCAGCTTCTCGACGTCAGCGATATCCCGCAGATCGCGCGTCAGCACCGACGTGAGATAGGACCTCGACCAGTCCTGCCGCCGGCGCTCGCTGTCGCGACTGATCGCTTCGGGGAAACCGCCAAGCAGGACAATCTGGACAAGATCATCGCCCAGGATTGCGTCCCGCTGACTCCGGAGCTTTCCTTTGAAGAGGTGATCTAGGAAAGTCGGCGTCCGGCCTTCGACCTCAGCCCTTGCGAGCGGCAGCATCTGGATGGTCTCCATCCGACCGGCCAGACTGTCGGCGACTCGCGGCAAGGTCAGGACATTCGCCGAGCCGGTCAGCAGGAAGCGACCTGGTCGATAGTCCTCGTCGACCGTCTTCTTGATGGCCAGCAGCAGGTCAGGAGCGCGCTGGATTTCGTCGATGATGGCCCGGTCGAGACCGCGAATGAAGCCGGCGGGATCAGATTGGGCGGCCTCGAGGACCGTTTGATCGTCGAGCGTGATATAGGTCCGCCCGGCTTCTCCCATTTTTCGGACAAGCGTGGTCTTGCCGGCACGGCGCGGGCCTACGATCAGGACCACCGGCGTATCAGAAAGGGCTTCCTCCGCCCGTCGCTCCACAAACCGCTCGAACATGCCATCTCCGAATCCGGAAGATTGGAACTATCGGTGTCGGCTGATTGGGAGTCAATGGTCCGCTAATTGGAAGTAACTGGGCCGCGATCTGGAAGGCCTGGAGGGGAAAGCCCTTCCCCCTGGTCGGTGAGTGATAACAACGACCGTCGGGCGCTTCGCTCCTCTCGGTGGTCGAAATCCCTAACGAGCAGTCTGCGGGAGGCGCGGCTCCGCATAGAGCGCGTCAATTAGGGGGCAGCCTGGATCCTGCCCGGCGTCGCAGGCCCGCACGGAGTCGGCCAGGACCCGCTCCATCCGCCTTAGGTCGGCGATGCGAGCTCTCACATCCCCGAG
Source organism: Alphaproteobacteria bacterium (assembly GCA_017307285.1). Classification (GTDB taxonomy): domain Bacteria; phylum Pseudomonadota; class Alphaproteobacteria; order Acetobacterales; family Acetobacteraceae; genus JAFKFI01. Next base: position 62,388 of record JAFKFI010000049.1, read on the forward strand.
GTGCGCCGCCGCCAGGACCCGCACCTCGGCGCACGAAGCCCCGCCGCCGGCCGCAAGCCCGAGCAGCGCACGGACCTCGTCCAGGGTGAAGCCCAATTCGCGGGCGCGGCGCACGAAGCCCAGCCGGCCGACGTCGGCAGCGCCATAACTGCGGTAGCGGCCTCGCCGGGGCGGCGCGGGCATCAGGCCGATCCGCTCGTAGTAGCGGATCGTCTCGATGTTGCAGCCCGTGCGCCGGGACAGTTCGCCGATCTGGATCGCGGTATCCGCCATGCTGCTTTCCGCTTCTCGATTTCTGGGCTTGACTCTGTAGTCGCTACAGATCGTATCTAACGATCCTCAGCTCTCACGGCAAGCTGCGGTGATGACCGCAGCGTCGCTCTGACGGTTCCACCGAAGTCGCCGAGGCCATGCCGATGCCCATCCAGAATCCTCTCACCCGCGCGGCCGACAAGGCGGGCGTCATCGGCTCGATCGTCACCGCTATGGGGTGCGCGGCTTGCTTCCCGGCTCTCGCGAGTCTTGGCGCCGCGCTGGGTCTCGGCTTTCTGAGCCAGTACGAAGGCGTCTTCATTCGTTACCTCCTGCCGCTGTTCGCCGTGATCGCCCTCATCGCCAACACGGTCGGCGGGCTTCGTCATCGACGGTGGGGGCGAATGGCGTTGAGCGTCATCGGGCCGATTTTGGTGCTTGCGGCGGCTGTGCTCATGGCGACTCGCGGCTGGCCGACCGCGTGGCTCCTCTATCCCGGCCTGACCTTGATGGTGGTCGTCGCGATCTGGGATCTGGCCGCGCCGCCGCGCATCGCGCGCGCGACGCCCCGCGAAGGGGTGGTTTCCTAGTGTCATGGCGGGGTTGATCGGAAGGAGAATCCTCTTGTCGGAATCCAAAGACAGCCGGGGCGCGTTGGCGCTCGGAGGCTTGGCCGCCATCCTGGCCTCGACCTGTTGCCTCGGCCCGCTGATCCTGGTCGGCCTCGGGTTCAGCGGCGCCTGGATCGGCAATCTGACCGTGCTGGAACCGTACCGGCCGCTGTTCATCAGCGCGGCGCTGGTCGCCATGGCCTTCGCCTACCGCCGCATCTTCCGCCCGGTTCGCGCCTGCGAGCCTGGCGAGGTCTGCGCCGTGCCCAAGGTCAGGACCACCTACAAGGTCATCTTCTCGGCCGTCGCGGCGCTCGTACTTGTCGCGCTGGCGTTCCCCTACGTCCTGCCCCTGTTCTACTGAAAGGAAATCCCCATGAAGAAACTCGTTTCCCTGATCGCCCTGATGGGCGCACTCAGCACGCCCGCGTGGGCCGCGACCAAGACCGTCACCCTGGCGGTGCCCGGCATGACCTGCGCGGCGTGCCCGATCACCGTCAAGACGGCGCTCGCCAAGGTCGCCGGCGTCGAGAAAACCGACGTCAGCTTCGAAAGGCGCGAGGCCGTCGTCACCTACGATGACGCCAAGACCACGGCCGCCGCCCTGACCAACGCGACGGCGGGGGCGGGCTACCCCTCCACCGTCAAGCGCTGAGGAGCCTGCACCCGTGACCGCCGCGATCGCCCTGCGCATTGACGAAATGACCTGCGACTCGTGCGCCACGCACGTGAGGGAGGCGCTGGAGCGCGTCCCCGGCGTGCGCTCGGCCGCCGTCTCCTATCCGAAGGCCCGCGCGGAGATCGCGGCCGATGCGCGGGTGAGCTCCGAGGCCCTGGCGGCCACCGTCGCGACACTCGGCTATCGCGCCTCGGTCGCCGACGCTGGCGCCCCGCCCGCGGGTGTCCTCGACAAGGCGCCAGGCTTCCTGGCGGCCGATGTGCAACGCGGCGCCGGCGGCGTCCCGCTGCACGTCGCGGTCATCGGCAGCGGCGGCGCGGCGATGGCGGCGGCGCTACGGGCCGTCGAGCAGGGCGCGCGGGTCACGCTCATCGAGCGCGGCGTCATCGGCGGAACCTGCGTCAACGTCGGCTGCGTGCCGTCGAAGATCATGATCCGCGCCGCGCATATCGCGCACCTGCGCCGCGAGAGCCCGTTCGACGACGGGATCGGGGCCTGCACGCCTGCGATCCTGCGCGAGCGACTGCTGGCCCAGCAGCAGGCCCGCGTCGATGAGCTACGCCACGCGAAGTACGAGAACATCCTGGCCGACACGCCGGCCATCACGGTGTTGCACGGCGAGGCCCGCTTCGGGGACGCCCACAGCCTCCTCGTGCGGCAGGCCGAAGGCGCTGAGCATCACGTGGCCTTCGACCGCTGCCTGATCGCGACCGGCGCCAGCCCGGCCGGCCCGCCTGTTCCCGGCTTGCAAGGCACGCCCTACTGGACCTCGAAAGAGGCCCTTGAGAGCGAGACGATCCCGCCGCGGCTGGCGGTGATCGGCTCGTCGGTCGTCGCAGTCGAATTGGCCCAGGCCTTCGCCCGGCTTGGCAGCAAGGTCACGATCCTGGCGCGCAGCACCCTGTTCTTCCGTGAGGACCCGGCCATCGGCGAGGCGGTCACGGCTGCCTTCCGCGCCGAGGGCATCGAGGTGCTGGAGCACACCCAGGCCAGCAAGGTAGCCTACGCCGACGGCGAGTTCGTGCTCGCCACCGGCCAGGGCGACCTAAGCGTGGACAAGCTGCTCGTCGCGACGGGCCGAACGCCCAACACCCAGGCGCTCGCGCTGGAGGCGGCGGGCGTCGCCGTCGACGCGCAGGGCGGCGTCGTCATCGACAAGGCCATGCGCACCAGCGCGCCGCACATCTACGCCGCCGGCGACTGCACCGACCAGCCGCAGTTCGTCTATGTCGCGGCGGCGGCGGGAACCCGGGCGGCGATCAACATGACCGGCGGCGAAGCCGTCCTCGACCTGACGACCATGCCGGCGGTCGTGTTCAGCGATCCGCAGGTCGCCACGGTCGGGCTGAGCGAAGCGGAGGCCCACCACGCCGGGATCGAGACCGACAGCCGGCTCCTGACCCTGGACAACGTCCCGCGCGCGCTCGCCAACTTCGACACCCGCGGCTTCATCAAGCTGGTCGCGGAAGCCGGCAGCGGCCGGCTCATCGGCGTGCAGGCGGTGACGCCGGAGGCGGGCGAGATCATCCAGACGGCGGCGCTCGCCATCCGGGCGCGCATGACCGTCGGCGAGCTGGGCGACCAACTGTTCCCCTACCTGACCATGGTGGAAGGCCTGAAGCTCGCGGCCCAGACCTTCTCCAAGGATGTGACGCAGCTCTCCTGCTGCGCCGGCTGAAAGTTCACTTGGGACCGCGAACAGGGCGCGCATGATGATAACGCCGACTTTACGCGCTGAATCTGCCGGATGGCCCGCCGTCGAGTTTCCAGGCGGCATGATCATACCAGACTGGCGCGCGGTCACGACGCCGGAGGCCCACAACGCCCTGACGGCCATCGTCGAGGCCTTCATCGGCCCCAAGTGGGATGGGCTGGATGAAACAGAGAGCCGAATCCATGGCATCGTTCTGAGCGGCTACGCCGCAAGCGGGCACGCGCCAGCGACGGCGGATGTGGCCGCAGCGGCCGGGCTCACCCGCGATGAAGCTGACGGCGTGCTGCGGCGCATGGCGGGGCGCGATCTCCTCGTTCTCGACGCTGCCGGCCAGATCAGCGGCGCCTATCCGTTCACCGATGGTCAGACTGAGCATCACGTGGACGCACGCGGGCTCACGGTGGGCGCCATGTGCGCCATCGACGCGCTCGGCATCGGCGCGATGCTGGAGCGCGATGTCGCCATCCGCTCGGCGTGCCGTCAGTGCGCGCGTCCGCTCACTATCCGCACGCGGCGCTACGGCCGCGAGCTGGATCAGGTCGAGCCGTCGGGGATCGCTGTCTGGTCCGGCCATCGCTACGCCGCCGGCTGTGCGGCGTCTTCGCTCTGCACCGTGCAGGCTTTCTTCTGCGATGACGCTCACCTGGAGACCTGGCGCGCAAACAGCCCGGCCGCTCGCCAGGAGGGCGCGCGCCTCAGCCTGGCCGAAGCGCTGGAGGTTGGCGTCGCGATCTTTGCGCCGATGCGGATGGAGTGGCCCTCATGGATTCCTACGACCTGATCGTCATCGGCAGCGGCACGGCGGCCCAGGTCGCCGTGGCGAAGGTCCGCGCCGCCGGCTGGTCCGTCGCCGTGATGGATCACCGGCCATTCGGCGGCACCTGCGCGTTGCGCGGCTGCGACCCCAAGAAGATGCTGGTGAGCGGCGAAGAAGCCATCGACGCGGCCAGGCGCATGGCCGGGCACGGCGTGGAAGGCGCCCTGGGGATCGACTGGCCCGGCCTTATGGCCTTCAAGCGGACGTTCACCGATCCGATCCCAGCCAAGCAGGAGCAGCGCTACGCCGAACTGGGCGTCGACGCGTTCCACGGGCTTGCCCGCTTCACCGGCCCGGACGCGATCGAGGTGGACGGCCGCGCCTTGCAGGCCCGACACGTGCTGATCGCCACCGGCGCCCGTCCGGTCCCGCTGGGCATCCCAGGGGAAGAGCTGGTCAGCACCAGCGACGACTTCCTGGAGCTGCCGGCTTTGCCACGCCGGATCGTGCTGATCGGCGGCGGTTATGTCGCGGCCGAGTTCTCGCACCTGGCGGCGCGCGCCGGCGCGGAGGTCGCCATTCTGCAGCGCGCGCCGCGGCTCCTGCCGCAGTTCGATCCCGACCTGGTCGGCTGGCTCATGCCGCGCTTCGAGGAACTCCGTATCGCCGTCGAGACCGGCGCCACGGTCACCCGAGTCGAGCGGGTCCAGGACGGCCTGATCGTCCACGCCACCCGTCCGGGCGCGCCGGACCTCGCCGTCCCGGCCGACTTGGTGGTGCATGCCGCCGGCCGCGGGTCCGATCTCGACGCCTTGGACCTCGCGGCGGGCCATGTCACCGTGCGCGACGGCCGCCTACATCTGAACGAGCACCTGCAAAGCGTCTCCAACCCGCGGGTCTATGCCGCTGGCGATGCGGCGGGCGTCGGGCCGCCGCTGACGCCGGTCTCCGGCCACGACGCCAAGGTAGTGGCGGCCAACCTGTTGGACGGCCCATCGCACACGCCGGACTATCGCGGGGTCCCGAGCGTCGCCTTCACCGTTCCGTCCATCGCCGCCGTCGGGCTCTCCGAGGACGAGGCGCGCCGCCAGGGCCTGAAGTTTCGGGTCAACGCCGCCTCGACGCCCAACTGGTTCAGCGCCCGCCGCCTCGCCGAGCGGGTCTACGGCCACAAGGTGCTGATCGAGGAGGCTACCGACCGAATCCTTGGGGCACATCTCGTCGGCCCCCACGCCGAGGAGGTGATCAACCTGTTCGGCCTGGCGATCCGCCATGGGCTCACAGCGGCCAACCTTCGGTCGACGATGTTCGCCTATCCGACTGGCGCGTCGGACCTGGGCTATATGCTCTGAGGCGCCGGACTGGGCCACCTCATCGTTCGGGGTTTTCGCACAGCCTGCCCCGCAACGCCCCTTAGAGTGAGAGTGCGGACCGGGTTCGCCGTGACGGGTTGAGGACTGGAGGAGAGGCCTCCGGCGCCCGTCGCGGAGATCCGCGATGTCCAGCAGAACCACATCCGCTCGCACCGGCCACGACCGGGCGAGCCTCTATGACGAAATCACCGGCAAGATCATCGCCGAACTGGAGGCCGGCCGCGTCCCCTGGGTCCAACCCTGGGGGACGGCCGCGGCGAAGGCGCCGCTCGCCATGCCGAGGAACGCCGCGACCGGCCGGCAGTATTCGGGGATCAACGTCCTGATCCTCTGGGGGGCCGTGATCGAGCACGGCTTCCCCGCCCAGAGCTGGCTGACTTTTCGCCAGGCGCTCTCGCTCGGCGGCAATGTGCGCAAGGGCGAGCACGGCACCACCGTCGTCTATGCCGACCGCTTTGTGCCGGATGACGAGAAGCGGCGCGTCCGCGAGACCGGCGAGGAAGCGGCCGCAATCCCGTTCCTGAAGCGGTTCACCGTCTTCAACGCCGCCCAATGCGAAAATCTGCCGGCCGAGATTGCGGCCGTCGCACCACCGCCGCTGCCGGGCCTGATCGAGCCCAGGGTCGAGGCGCTGATCCTGGCGACCGGCGTCGACTTCCGCATCGGCGGCGCCCGCGCCTTCTACGCGCCGGGTCCGGACTTCGTGATGGTCCCGCCGCCGCAGGCCTATTTCGAGCCGATCAACTGGCACCGCACGGCCCTGCACGAGCTGGGTCACGCCAGCGGCCATCCGTCCCGCCTCGGCCGCGATCTCAGCGGCGCGTTCGGCAGCAAGAAGTATGCGTTCGAGGAACTGGTGGCGGAGATGAACGCCGCCTTCTGCTGCGCTTCGCTCGGCATCGTCCCGACCGTGCGCCACGCGGACTATATCGGCTCCTGGCTTGATGTCCTCCGCGAGGACAATCGCGGCGTCGTGCGCGCCGCATCACAGGCCAGCAAGGCGGCGGACTGGATCCTCGGATTCCTGCCAGCCGATGACGCCCTTCTTCAAGGGGAGCCCTCAACCGACAGGAGGGCGGCATGATCCTCCTGACTCCCGACCTGCGCGACCGCCTGTTCGTCAACGGCCGTGCGCCCGACGCGGACCATGTCCCTGTGGTCAAGTTCTTCAACCCGCTCGGTGAAGGCGTTTGGCTCTCAACGGAGCTTGACCCCAACGGCGACACCCTGTTCGGCCTCGCCGATCTCGCCGAACCCGAACTCGGCTCATTCAGTTTCAGGGAGATGGCGTCGGCCCGCCTGCCGCTCGGCCTTGGAATCGAGCGCGATCTTCTCTTCGAGGGAATTTTCCCCATCTCGGCCTGGGCCGAAGCCGCGCGGCAAACGGGCAGCATCCGCGCGGCAGAGCGTGTGCTCCACGCGGCTGTTAGGGCAAAGCGACAGGGCGCGTGATGGCCCGCGTCGGCTGCCCGACCGACGCGATGGCATCTTCAGCATTTGAACCGCCTGAAATCCGGAAAAGCGGAAAGGCGGGCTTCCGGCTTCGAGTCTTTCCGGCTCTGCGCCACGGTCCTCCGAGAGGAAGAGGGCTGCGCCGGTTTTCGCGGCGGGTTGGAGGTCGAGAGAGAGTCTCTTGGCCGCCCGCCGCGGAGACTACCCCCATGGCTACTGCAGTTCAGAAGATCACCCTGTCGTCCTCGCGCGACATTCCCTTCAACAAGCTGGTGCTGAGCCAGTCCAACGTCCGGCGTGTGAAGGCCGGCGTCTCGATCGAGGAGCTGGCCGAGGACATCGCCCGGCGCACGCTGCTCCAGAGCTTGAACGTCCGGCCGGTCCTCGACGCCGAGGGCGCCGAGACCGGCATGTTCGAGATCCCGGCCGGCGGCCGACGCTACCGCGCGCTCGAGGTGCTGGTGAAGCAGAAGCGCCTTGCCAAGACCGCGCCGGTTCCGTGCGTGGTCCGCGATCCCGCGACCGACATTCTCGGTGAGGACGACTCGCTGGCCGAGAACATCCAGCGTGCGCCGCTGCATCCGCTCGACCAGTTCCGTGCCTTCCTCGCTCTGCGCGACAAGGGTCGTTCCGAGGAAGACATCGCCGCGGCGTTCTTCGTCGGTGTGAACGTCGTGAAGCAGCGACTGCGCCTGGCGTCGGTCGCACCGGCATTGCTCGACGTCTACGCCGAGGACGGCATGTCCCTCGAACAGCTCATGGCCTTCACCGTCACGGCCGACCATGCCCGCCAGGAACAGGTCTGGCAGGCGGTCTCCGGCTCCTGGCAGAAGGAGCCCTATCAGATCCGCCGCATGCTGACCGAGAAGACGGTGCGCGCCTCCGACCGGCGGGCGGTGTTCGTCGGTCTCGACGCCTATGAGGCCGCAGGCGGCGTGGTGCTGCGCGACCTATTCCAGTCCGATGACGGCGGCTGGCTCGAAGACATCGCGCTGCTGGACGGCCTGGTCGCCGAGAAGCTGAAGACCGAGGCGGAGACGATCGCCGCCGAGGGCTGGAAGTGGATCGAGGTCGCCATCGACTTTCCCTACGGCCACACCCACGGCCTGGGCCCGCTGGAGGGCGTCGCCGCCGACCTCACCAGCGAGGAGCAGGCGACGATCGACGCGCTGAACGCCGAATATGCCAAGCTTGAGGCGGAGTATGACGGCGCCGACGAACTGCCCGACGAAGTGGATGAACGGCTCGGCGAGATCGAGGCGGCGCTCGCCGCCTTCGACGATCGGCCCGTCACCTATGATCCGGCTGACATCGCCCGCGCCGGCGTCTTCGTCAGCATCGATGCCGAAGGCGCCCTATCGGTCGACCGTGGTTACGTCCGGCCGCAGGACGAGGCGCCCGTGGGCGAGCCGGAGCAGGACGGCGAGACCGATCCCGCGAGGGCCCGGGCTTACCACATCGAGCCGGACGCGCCTGTCGTTCAGCGCGCCGTCATCACCATCGGCGGACAGGTCGCCGGACCGGAGGATGAGGACGACGAGGACCTGAAGCCGCTCCCGGACCGCCTGGTGACCGAGCTGACCGCAGAGCGGACGCTGGCGCTGCGCGACAAGCTCGCGAGCACGCCCGCCGTCGCGTTCCAGGCCGTGCTGCACAAGTTCTGCCTCGACGTCTTCTCCCGTTACTTCTCCTACGGAACGGCGATGGAGGTGTCGGTGCGCAGCGCCAGCTTCCCGGTGCAGGCCCAGGGGCTGAAGGACACGCCCGCAGCCAAGGCGATCGACGTGCGCCACAAGGCCTGGCAAGAGAGCATGCCCAAGGACAAGGCCGATCTCTGGGACTGGCTCACGACCCTCACCGGCGACGAGCAGGCGACGCTCTTCGCCCATTGCGCCTCCTTCGGCGTCAATGCGCTCTACGAGAAGGGCGACCGCTACGGCGCCGGCGTCTCGTCCCACACTGTCGAACAGCGGATCGCCGAGGCCGATCGCCTGGCCCAGGCCGTCGATCTCGACATGGTGCAGGCCGGCTGGCGTCCGACCGTCGAGAACTATCTCGGCCGGGTGCCCAAGCTCCGCATCCTTGAGGCGGTGCAGGAAGGCGCCGGCGAACGGGCGGCGCAACTCATCGACCATCTGAAGAAGGGCGACATGGCCAAGGAGGCCGAACGGCTCCTGGCCGACACCGGCTGGCTGCCGAAGCCGCTGCGGATCGACACCGGGGATGACGCACGCCTCGAAGCCACCGAAGCCGAGAACGACGAAGAAGCGCTGCCCGAATTCCTTGCCGGCGACGACGAGGAAACGGAGGCCGACGCGCCGCAGGTGATCGCGGCTGAATAGCCCGCGTGCGGGGCGGCTTCGGCCGTCCCGCGTCCTTCTCCATCCATCCACCCAAGAGCCCGGCCCGCAGCCGGGCTCTTGGCATTTCAGGAGGGCCGCATGCCCATATTCACCATTGAAACGACCTACCGCCTGCCGGTCTACCGGCAGCGTAGCTATGAGGCGGAAACCCTCGACGCCGCCTGTGCGCTCGCTATCGCCGACGAGGGCTGGGACGACGAGAAATCTGACGTCGAGACGTCCGGCGACACCTATGTCACCGGCGCCTGGGACGGGCGCGACGCCGCCTATCGCGGCAGGGCGCTCATCGTCCCGTCGCAGTTCGGCGAACAGGTCCAGCGCAAAGCCGACCACTTCGAGGTGCTGCTCGGCCTGCTCAAGGTCTTCGCACACGCGCCAGACGCGGAACCGGCCGACGGTCCGTTCTGGCGTCAGCGCCTGGACGCAGCGATCGCCAAAGGCGAGGCAATTCTTGCGGACGAACCTGATCCCCAACCGGCGGGAGGCGCGTCATGACCGAGTATGTCGTGAAGATCGGCTTCTGGCTGCGCGCCTACGACAGCGTCACGGTCGAGGCGGATGCCAACCCCGAAGCGATCGAAAAAGCCAAGATCGCTGCGACGACGGCTATGACGTCGACCGCACACCCCGAGCATGTCGAGTTTGACGACCGACGGGAGGGCGTCATCGCCTTTATCGACCGGGTCAACCCGGATGGCCGCGAACCTCTGGTCGAGGATGTCGCGTTCGACGACGATCGCATCCATCCGGACGGCGCGCCCTCTCGAGCCGATAAGGAGCCACAGCCCCGCCGCGTCGTCTTCGCCTACCGCGTGCCCGTCCATGTTGAGGTCGAGGATGGATTGGTTTCCCGCGTCACCGTCATCGACGAAACGCCGGTCGCTGATCCCACTGTCGTGGAAGGCGACGCCAGCTACCTGACGGAAGCGATCGCCGCTGCAGACGATGGCCAAGCGTGGCCCTCCTGGCAGTTTGGGTACTGATGATCGCCATGGCCTGGGCGCCCCACCATCCCGAGGGGCGCCTTTTCTTATGTTGGCCACGGCCGCGACACTGAGAGGGAGAGGTCGGCCGGGAAGGGTTTGAGCCGGTGCGGTCCAAGAGAGAGCGCCGGCCGGCTCGCCCGTTCCCGCTCTCCCGAGGTTCCCTTCATGAACGACCTTTCTCAGGTCGCGGCCGACCAGGCCGCGCCGCCGTCGCCTGTCCATCGTCCCGACGCCCCCGGCGCGATCATCGCCGCCGCCCAGCAGCTCCTCCCACATCTGGAGCGCGGCCAGCGCGTCGACGCCGCGATCCTGCGCACCGCCATGGAAGCGGCTTTCGGCGCCTCCGACGCCTCGGGTGCCTGGGACTGGAAGACGGCCTATGACGCCTGCGAGACGGCGACCGTCCTCTTCCTCCGCAAATACGGAAGGGCGCTGTTCCGCAAAGCCGACTCTCCGGCTTCCCGGCTTTCCGCCTTGACCAAGATCGCCGGCCTTCTCCCCGCCCACACCCGCCGCTCCGCCGAGAGCGAGGCCTTCCAGCAATTCTCCACACCGGCCCCGCTCGGCTTCGCGGCCCTAACCGCGGCCGCTATCGGACCTGCGGACCGCGTGCTGGAGCCTTCGGCCGGAACCGGCCTGCTCGCCATCCTGGCCGAGATCGCGGGCGGGGCGGTCATGCTGAACGAGCTGGCCGAGACCCGGTCGGCGTTGCTCACCTCCCTCTTTCCGGCCGTTCCCGTCACGCGCTTCGATGCCGCCCAGATCGACGATCACCTTGATCCCGCAGCGGTTCCGAGCGTCGTGTTGATGAACCCGCCCTTCTCGGCGATGGCCAACGTCGCCGGCCGCGTGGCCGACACCGCCTATCGCCACATCGCTTCGGCGCTCGCGCGTCTCGCCGACGGCGGGCGGCTGGTGGCGATCACCGGCGCGAACTTCGGACCGGACGCCCCGGCCTGGCGCGACGCCTTCGTTCGCCTGCAGGAGCGCGGCCGCATCGTGTTCACGGCCGCGATCGACGGCGCGGTCTACGCCAAACACGGCACCACGATCGACACGCGGCTGATCGTCATCGACAAGGCACCCGCCGAGGATACTACGGCGCTCCCTGAATCGCGGGGCATTGCGCCCGACGTTGCGACCTTGTTGGGTTGGATTGAGGAGCACGTTCCAAGCCGCCTGCCGCTCGCGACGGGCCTCGCCATCCCCATGTCGGCTGTTGCCGCACCCCGAACCGTGCGCGGCTATCTCGCCCGCGCCGCTGCCGCGCAAACCGCTAGGCCCTCTGTCGCCGACCCGGAGGCGGTCGATCTCCCCTATGAGACGATTGACTGGACGCCGCCCGAGGGCGCGCGCCTCAGCGATGCGATCTATGAGGAATACCGGCTCCAATCGATCCGGATTCCGGGCGGGCAGGCGCACCCGACCAAGCTGGTGCAGTCCGCCGCCATGGCCTCGGTCGCGCCGCCGAAGCCCAGCTATCGGCCGCGCCTGCCGCTCAATCTCGTCAGCGACGCGCTCCTGTCCGACGCCCAGCTCGAGACGGTGATCTATGCCGGTGAGGCTCATGGCGACTTTCTCGCGGGCGTATGGACCGTGGATGAGACCTTCGATCTCGTCACCGCCGCCCGCGACGATGCGCCGAACGGCGTCCGCTTTCGCCGGGGCTTCATGCTCGGCGACGGAACCGGCGCCGGCAAGGGCCGCCAGTCGGCCGGCATCATCCTCGACAACTGGCTGAAGGGTCGGCGCAAGGCGGTCTGGATCTCGAAGTCCGATAAGCTGCTCGAGGACGCCCAGCGCGACTGGTCGGCCCTCGGCATGGAGCGCCTGCTCATCACGCCGCTCTCGCGCTTCCCCCAAGGCAAACCGATCCGGCTGACCGAAGGCGTCCTATTTTTAACCTACGCTACGCTGCGGTCCGACGACCGCGGCGAGAAGCTTTCCCGCGTCCGCCAGATCGTCGAATGGTTGGGCTCCGACTTCGACGGAGTGATCATTTTCGACGAGAGCCACGCCATGCAGAATGCCGGTGGCGGCAAGGGAGAGCGGGGCGATGTGGCACCTTCGCAACAGGGCCGTGCGGGCTTGCGCCTCCAGCACGCCCTGCCGAATGCGCGCGTGGTCTATGTCTCGGCGACCGGCGCCACCACGGTCCACAATCTCGCTTACGCCCAGCGGCTCGGTCTCTGGGGGGGTGAGGACTTCCCCTTCGCCACCCGCGCCGAGTTCGTCGAGGCGATCGAGGATGGCGGTGTCGCCGCGATGGAGGTGTTGGCACGCGACCTGCGTTCGCTCGGACTCTACGCCGCCCGTTCGCTCTCCTATGACGGCGTCGAATACGAGCTGGTCGAACACGCGCTCACCGACGAGCAGCGCTGCATCTACGACGCCTACGCCGGGGCGTTCTCGATCATCCACAATCACCTCGACGCGGCGATGCAGGCCGCCAACATCACCGGCGAGAGCGGCACGCTCAACGCGCAGGCGAAGTCGGCCGCCCGCTCGGCCTTCGAATCCGCCAAGCAGCGCTTCTTCGGCCATCTGCTGACCTCGATGAAGACGCCGACCCTGATCCGCAGGATCGACCAGGACCTCGCCGACGGCCATGCCGCCGTCATCCAGATCGTCTCGACTGGCGAGGCCCTGATGGAGCGCCGGCTTGCCGAGATTCCCACTGAGGAATGGAACGACATCCGCGTCGACATCACGCCGCGCGAATATGTTCTCGACTACCTCGCTCATTCCTTCCCGGTGCAGCTCTACGAGCCCTTCACCGACAGCGAGGGCAACCTCTCGTCGCGACCCGTCTTCCGGGACGGCCAACCCGTCGAGAGCCGCGAAGCCGTCGCCCGCCGCAATGAGCTGATCGAGCGGCTGGCTTCGCTGCCGCCCGTTCCCGGCGCGCTCGACCAGATCGTCCAGCGTTTCGGCACGGAGCTCGTCGCCGAAGTGACCGGACGCTCGCGCCGCGTGGTGCGCAAGGGCGACCGCCTCGTCGTCGAGAACCGCGCGGCCTCCGCCAACCTCGCTGAGACCGCCACCTTCATGGATGACCTGAAGCACATCCTCGTGTTCTCGGAGGCGGGCGGGACGGGCCGCAGCTACCACGCCGAACTGTCGGCGCGGAACCGCCGGCTGCGCGTCCACTATCTGCTCGAACCCGGCTGGAAAGCTGACGCCGCGATCCAGGGCCTCGGGCGGACGAACCGCACCAACCAGGCGCAGCCGCCGCTGTTCCGGCCGATCGCCACGGACGTGAAGGCCGAGAAGCGCTTCCTCTCGACCATCGCCCGCCGCCTCGACACGCTCGGCGCCATCACGCGCGGTCAGCGCCAGACCGGCGGCCAGGGACTCTTCAGGCCAGAGGACAATCTGGAATCGCACTACGCCCGCGACGCGCTGCGCCAGCTCTACATGCTGCTCGTGCGCGGCAAGATCGAAGGCTGCTCGCTCCAGATGTTCGAGGCCGCCACGGGCCTCAAGCTCATGGACGCGAACGGCATCAAGGACGAACTGCCACCCATCACGACCTTCCTCAACCGCCTGCTGGCGCTCACCATCGAGCTGCAGGGCGTGCTGTTCACGGCGTTCGAGCAGTTGCTGAACGCCAAGGTCGAGGGCGCCATCGCCAGCGGCGTCTATGACGTCGGCCTGGAGACGCTGCGGGCCGAAAGCTTCGTCGTCACCGATCGCCGGGTGATCTACACCCATCCCGCGACGGGTGCGGAGACCCAGCTGCTCACCATCACCGAGCGCCGGCGCAATCGCCCCCTGACGCTCGATGAGGCGCTGGTTCATCTCGCCGATCCCCGCGCCGCGCTGCTGGTCAACGAGCGCTCGGGGCGCGCCGCCGTGCAGATCCCATCGCCGAGCCTGATGCTCGACGATGGCGAGATCGAACGCCGCGTCCGGTTGATCCGGCCGATGGAGCACCATCATGCATCGCTAAAGATGGTGGACGAGAGCCACTGGCAGGCGGCGGATCGCGAGGCTTTCGCCGCCGCATGGGCTCGCGAGGTGGCCGAGGTCCCCGAGTTTGCCGACAGCACGATCCATATCGTCGCCGGCTTGCTGCTCCCGATCTGGCGACGCCTGCCGAACGAGTCGACTCGGGTCTATCGGCTCCAGACCGATGCGGGCGAGCGCATCATCGGCCGCAGGGTCTCGCCGGCCTGGGCGGCGAATGCGTCGGTGACCGGGACCACCGTCCTGACGCCGGATGCGGCCTTCGCGGCGCTGATGGAGGGCCGCACCGTCCTCGACCTCGCCGAAGGCCTTCAGCTCCACCGCGCGCGCGTCATGGGCGCCCACCGCATCGAGCTGTCGGGCTTCACCGACACGATGCGCGACCGCCTGCGCGCCTACGGCCTCTTCAGCGAGATCATCTCGTGGAAGCTGCGCATGTTCGTGCCGACCGACGCCACCGGAGCCAGCGTGCTGGCGAAAGTCCTCGACCACTATCCGGTCGAGCGCATCGGCGAGCGGGAGGCCGCGTGATGCCACGCCATGACGCGTCCGAGCTGGCTCACCGTCTCGCGCGCGATGCCGAGGCGGTGTGCCGCCACTACCTCTCGGCCGGACGGCGGGAGGGCCGCTATTGGCTGGTGGGCGACGTGCGCAACACGCCGGGCCGCTCGATGTTCGTGCGGCTCAAGGAGTCGACGAAGGGACCTGCTGGGAAATGGACCGACGCCGCGACCAGCGAGCATGGCGATCTGCTCGACGTGATCCGGGAAAGCTGCGGCCTGGTCGACTTCAAGGACGTTGCCGACGAGGCGCGTTCGTTCCTCAGCCTGCCGCACCCTGAGCCTGAGCCGGATCGCCCCCGATCGCGAACACCCAGCGCTCCAACCGGGTCGCCGGAGGCAGCACGGCGACTGTTCGCCATGTCGCAGCCGATTTCTCGCACCCTCGTAGAAACGTATCTCCGCAATCGCGGCATTACGCTTTTGCACGGAACCGGAGCGCTCCGATTCCACCCACGCTGCTACTACCGGCCGGACGAGCACAGCCCGACAGAGACCTGGCCTGCGATGATCGCTTCCGTCACCGACCTCGCGGGGCATCTGACCGGAGCGCATCGCACCTGGCTCGATCCGAGCGGCTTCACAGAGGCGACGCTTGGCAAGGCGCCGATCGATACGCCGAGACGGGCGATGGGCGACCTTCTCGGTCACGCCGTGCGCTTTGGCGTGGCGGGCGAGGTCATGGGGGCTGGCGAGGGCATCGAGACGATGTTGTCTCTCCGCTGCGTCTTGCCGACCATGCCGATGGTCGCAGCCCTGTCGGCGGCGCATCTCTCCGCCATCCTGTTCCCGGACACGCTGCGGCGACTCTACATCGCCCGCGACGATGATCCGGCCGGCGACGGCGCAATGGCGACATTGATCGACCGGACGCAGGAGACCGGGATCGAGGCGATCGTGATCTCGCCACGACTCGGCGACTTCAACGAGGATCTCCGCCTGCTTGGGATCGACGCGCTTCGAGCGGCCAGTCGGGTGCAGATCGCCGCACAGGACGTCGCCCGCTTCATGGAGCTGGCGGCATAGCCGGAACGGGACCAGAGGTAGTTCGCCAGCGTCGTCACCGTAAGGCGGCGGTCATGCTTTCCTCAGCGCCGGAGAGGACCGCACCCACGGCCTTCTGAGAGGGCGATCGGGCAGCAAGCGGCCCGCACCGGCAACCTTGTGGGCCGACTATTTTCCGTCGGCGGCGGAGCCGCCTTTACATCGCGAGACAAAATAGCCGGCCCCCTTCGGTCCTCCGCCGAGGCTCCGGCCCACAGCTCGCGCTGCGGGTGCAGGTCCGTCCCGCCCGCCGCCTTCGTCGCCATGAAGGCCGCGATGGGCGCGGCCGATCCGACAAAGGAAAGCCGCTATGACCACCGACCACGACGACGAATTCGAGCCGCACCACAGCTCATCCCCGACCGACCAGGTCCTCCACGAACTCCAACTCTATGGCTACCGTCCCTTCCACGACGAGCCCGATCCCAGGCCGCTTCCAGAAGCGAACATCCTCGTCGGCGGCATCTCCGACATCTTCGACGCCCTCGTGGTGGCGCTTTCAGACACACGCCTCGAACCCGACCTTGACGACCTGCTCTGGTCGACCGTGAATGTCTTCCATCGCGCCATCGAAAGGATCGAGCGCGAGCTCGACGACAACGAACTGGCCCAGCAGCGCTCGCAACGGGAACAGGACGGCAGCGAGGTCAAATCCGTCGAGCTGGAACGACTGACGGCCGAGGGCCAGACGCTGATCGAACGCCGCAACGCCTTCGAGCTGATGCGCGACCAGGCCGCCGACCAGTTCGAACACCACACCCATTCAGCCTGGCGGCCGCGCAACGGGTCGAAGGTCAACCATCGCAACCTGACCTCGGCGATGATCGACAGCCGCGATTTCCTGGCGGCGAAGAAGCGCGCGGACAACCAGGTGCTCCTCCCCGCGGGGCCGAAGGTGGCGCTCACCGGCGGGCTCGACTTCAACGATCACCGGCTGATCCGGGCCAAGCTCGATCAGGTCCACGCCAAGCACCCGGACATGGTGCTGCTGCACGGCGGATCGCCGAAGGGCGCGGAGCTGATCGCCGCCAAGTGGGCGGACAACCACAAGGTCCCGCAGATCGCCTTCAAACCCGACTGGACGAAGCACGCCAAAGCCGCGCCGTTCAAGCGCAACGATGCGTTGCTGGAGACCCTGCCGATCGGCGTCCTGCACTTCCCGGGCACTGGCATCCAGGACAACCTCGCCGACAAGGCAAAGAAGCTTGGCATCCCGGTCTGGAAGTTCGGCGGCGCGTGAGCGCCGCCTTCTCTTCGTCCGCAATGACGTGAACCCGGAAAAGCGGATCGGCGGCTTTCCGCAAAGCCGCCTTTCAGTCCTGTTCACCCGTCACGGCGATCCGGGCCGCACGAGCATAGTGCGCCAACTCCGTATCGTTCTCGATCAGGCCATCGAGCAGTGCCTTCATGTCGCTCTGATCGGACGCCGATTGAAACGGCCCCGGCTGCCGCTCGATCGAAAGCACCGCGATGGCGAGCGCCTTCTTCACCAGATGCAGCTCACGTCCCGTGAATTCCGCCACGCCGCATGCCTCAACCATCAGGTCGACTCGTAAGTACAGTTTAGCCGATCGGTCAGCGCACCGTGAGGACAACGAGGTTCCACGCATTGTCGGCGACGGCATTTGAGTGGCGGCTCCTGCCGGCGAGCGCCACCCCGCGTCTATCAGCGCTGATCCTTGGTCCGGCCGAGGGCCTGACGCCATCAACCCGTAAAGGGTCGGCTTACGCGAAGCGTGCCGCCGCTGCGTCTTCGCCTTCGCGGTGATTGCGGCCCTCGGCCGAACACATCGGGCGCCTGTCGCGCGGGGATGGTCCCCGCCTCAGCACAGGAGCCGGATCAATGTCTCAAGCCCTCGCCTTCGCCAACGCCTGGAACCTCGCCACCACCCTCTTGGTCTGCGTCGTCGTCTTTCATGCTGACGCTGGCAACTACGGCGTCATGCTGGCCGCCGAATATGACGGCGATCCCAGCGCCGTCATCCACGAATTCGACCCCTTCCAACCATGACGGGGCGCATCACCACGCAAGCTCGACCAAGGAGCACCAGCGGGATTCCCACTCCCGCTGGCGCCGATTTGCGGCTATACTCATGCGTGCGCCGTGGTGGTGGTGGAAGGCGCGACCGTCAGACCTTTATCTCACGGAGTACACCGCCATGATCATCTTCGGACCACTCCTCGTCATCGTCGGCATCGGCTTTATCTGCTGGCTGCTGTTCACCCTCGCTGTCTTTGCGCTGCCGTTTTTCGCCGGTCTGACGATCGGCATCTGGGCCTTTCACACGGGGGCCGGCGTGCTCGGCGGCATTGCCGTGGGTCTTGTAGCCGGCGGCGTCACCTTTGGCCTTGGCCAGCTTGCGCTCACCGTTGTGCCATGGGCGTGGGCTCGGCTCCTGATCATCCTTCTCTATGTCGCGCCCGCCACCGTCGCTGGCTACAGCGCCACGCATGGAATCGCCCAGATGGCGATGCCTTCACCCACCTGGCAGACGATCTTCGCCGTCATCGGCGCGGTCGCTGTCAGCGTCACGGCGTTCGTCCGCTTCACCGGAATGGCCGCGCCCGGACCAGCCGGACAGGGCTTAGCGCGGGGCTGACATCATTAC
Source organism: Alphaproteobacteria bacterium (assembly GCA_017307285.1). Classification (GTDB taxonomy): domain Bacteria; phylum Pseudomonadota; class Alphaproteobacteria; order Acetobacterales; family Acetobacteraceae; genus JAFKFI01. Next base: position 80,757 of record JAFKFI010000049.1, read on the forward strand.
GTCGACGACCGTTGGGGCGGGGCCAGATCACGCATTCCGTATGCTCGCGATCCTCGTCGTGGAACGCGGAGTGAGGGCCGACTGGCGTCGAAGCTCACCCGATCATCGCAGAGTACCGGGTGTCGTGGCGGGTTGTTGAGGCGACATGGCCAAGGTGGCGAGGTCTCACGCATACGGCCGACGAAGTGCGAGGCAGGGCGTACAGCCGAAGCTTGGCCTCGGAAACAGGAGATCCGTCGGTTTGCCTGGTCGGGGACAGAACACCGTCGAATTTACTGGCCAGCCTCCGCGGTGACTCGAAAATCGCCACGTTCCCCTTGATGTCAGCTCTGTCAGGCCGAGCGCACCGAACGGCCTCTTCGATGGACTGATCTGGCCGAAGGCCGGCTGAAGCCTCGACCGCCTATGGCGCAACAGCGGCGTCAAAACTTTCTTCCCCTGCCGGCTGCGCCGTCATTCCTCGCGAGACAAGAAAGCCCCTCCTTTGCTGTCGAGCCCCTTCGGGGTGCGCCGTCGATCGCCTCCGGCCCTTCGATCACCATCGAGGCCGCAATGGTGCGGGCTCGGAAACAGAGATTAAGGAGAACTACCATGGCGACCATCGGCACCTTCAAGAAGACCGGCTCGAACGAATTCACCGGCGAAATCGTCACCCTCTCGGTCCAGGCCAAGAACGTCCGGATCGTCCCCGAAACCAGCCGCTCCGGCGACAACAGCCCCAGCCACCGCGTCTATGTCGGCCGAGTCGAGATCGGCGCCGCGTGGGCCAAGCGCTCCAACGAGGGCCGCGACTATCTGGGCCTCAAGCTCGACGATCCGAGCTTCACCGCCCCGATCTTCGCCAACCTCTTCGACGACGAGGACAGCGAGGGCTACAGCCTGATCTGGTCCCGCCCCAACGGCCGCCGGAGCGACTGATCCCGCCTACAATGCCTCGTCCGGCTTGTCCGGGCGGGGCATCGCCTCATGCTCCAAGGCGACCGCCAACCTTGAACGAGCCGAATACCTAGTTTACTAGGTGGCAGTATATTAGGTGGCACGGCGATCTCACCGCATGAGCTTGCGGGAGATCGTCGCCACGAATCTGCGAAGACTGAGACATGCCAAAAGCATGTCGCAGGAGGAGCTTGCCGACCGTGCGGGCATCAATCGCAACTATGTTGGCATGCTGGAGCGCGAACAGCACTCCGCGACCGTCGACATGCTGGAGAAACTCGCCGAGGTCCTTGAGGCGAACCCTGTCGAATTCTTCCGGCGGGAGACGTGAACCGCAGTCGTCACGGAACCTAAGGCTCGACCGCCGCCTTTTTCCGAGCCTTCGCGGGCGCGGCGCGCACCAGGTCGGTCGCTTCCACCTCGAGCGCCTCCGCGATCCGCCCGAGCACGGTGACGCTGGCCGAGACGTCGGCGCGTTCGATCCCTCCGACGTACCGGGCGCTCAACCCGGCTCTTTCGGCCAATTCTTCTTGCGTCATCTTTTTCGCATGACGCAACCGACGCAGATTGACCGCCATGACCTCCTTGAGATCCATGGCGACGATGGAGCCGGTATAGGAACTATCGTTCCAGGAATGATCGTTCCGATTCGTACATGCCTGTGCTATTCATCGACGCTGCGGAGGCCTCAGTTTGTCATTTCCGCGAGCAACGTGATGCGCCCCAAGCATCGCGGCGTAAGTATTCGCGGCGCAAATCTTGCAAAAATTCGCGGTAAATGAATGGCTAACACATTGCTTTGATCTCTAGGGGGTAGATCGCAATGACTCGGGTGCCTTTTCAGGACCGGCCGCCGCACACCGACCGCTTAAACGCCTATGACGAGCAACATCTGGCGATCTATCTTCGATTGCTGATGGCCGACGAAGAGGGCGCTGACTGGCGCGAAGTCGTCCAGGTGATCTTCGGCCTCAATCCGGCCCAGGAGCCCGCCCGTGCCAAAACGGTTCATGAGAGCCATCTGGCGCGGGCGCGCTGGATGACGGAGACGGGCTATCGGCACCTGCTTGAACCCCGGATGCAGTGAACCGACAGCCCACACTCCCACGGCTCGCAGCCACACGTGATGCAACCTTAAGGACTACTTTTGCCGACAAGTTTTCCGGATCGTGGAAGCCCCCTTGGAGGGACAAAACGAGAGGAAACGCCATGCCCACGGAGTATTGGCGCGCGCCGGAGACGATTGATCGCCTGAGCCGCCTCGAGCGCCCCGGCTTCGCCGTCGAATTCCTGCGCCGCAACCATGATTACCGCCGCGACTTCGTCCGCACACAGCGCCAGATCGCGCGCGCCTCCGTCGATGCCGAAACCGCCCGTGTCGGTCTCGCTCGACGATGGGGGTTGCGTTTTCGCCCATGACCCAAGTCTTCCCGTTGGGCCCGCCCCGGTTACCTGGCTACCCGAACTATCGCCCGGTACGCTGATCCTCGAAACAGCGCCCGGCGGGTTCGACCAACTCACGTCGCTTGATCCCGCGCAGCTCGGATCAGTCGTTGCTGATGACGCGGACGACGAAGGCCGTGAGCTTGTTGTTATCGACGGCTCGGGCGAACTCCACGTTCGTTTGCGCGGCCATCAGACCGGCACGCGGCCTGCCATTCTGCTGCCGCCCGACATCTCTTTTGAACTCCGGCTTGATGTCGCTCTGCGCTTCGTGCGCCGTCTTCGTGGCCAGCGCATCAAACTTCTCCCCGCCGCGCTTCGCCTGACGCCCCAGCAGAAGCGCCGGCTCGTCCAACTTCTGCACGCCTTCGACGTCCACGAACTTGGGGGCGGCCCACGCGACGTCGCCGAAATCATCCTCCGCTCCGAGCACGCACGATTTCCATCAGTGGAGTGGAAGGATTCACACGCCCGGCGCACCGCCAACCGTCTCATTCATGACTCGATCGCTCTCGTCGAGCGCGGCTATCTCAAGCTCCTGCGCGGCGGCTGATACGTCCGCCGATCCCTCCCACGCCCTACGCCCGCTTGCGCAGGATTGGGCGCAAGGCGCGCCCCCTTGCGCTCGACATCGCGATAGGGGGGACACACCCCCTCGAAACTCTTTGTCCACCCCCAACGCCCGAACTCTCCGCCACCGTGCCCCCGACATGCCGCGACTTGGCCGCGGCGCTTCGAAACAAGACGGAGGCACATCATGCCCGACAGGGCCGCGCAGCTCGCCACGCGTTACGTCCGCACCCATGAAGCGGCGCGCATCCTCGGCATCTCGCCGCGCACGCTGGAAAAGTATCGCTGCCACGGCAGCGGCCCGACCTTCCGCAAGCTCGGCGGGCGCGTCGTCTACGCCATCGACGACCTCGAAGCCTGGGCCGACCAAGCGGCGTGCAGCTCGACGTCGGATCCTCGATACGTCGAGGCCCGCGCCGCCGGCCACGCGCATCGCTGAAGCGGCGCTCGTCGATGTCGCCCCGCCGCCTCATCACCGCCAGCGAACGGAGCAAGCTCGATCCGTTCGTCGTCGCCACCGGCGACGCCAGCCCGCGCGATCAGCGCGACCTGATGGAGCGGCCGTTCTTCTCCCTCGCAAAAGCCAGGCGCACGGCGCCGATCCTCTACGAAGCGGCCGGCGTTCGGGTCGAGGTCTATGCCGTGCCCGAGCACGGCATGGCGACCATCTGGGACGCCGACGTGCTGATCTGGGCGGCGAGCCAGATCGTCGAGGCCGAGAATCTCGGATTCAAAACCTCGCGCTTTCTGCGCTTCACCCCCTACCAGCTCCTGACCGCGATCGGTCGGCAGACAGGGGCACGCGACTATAAGCTGCTAAAGGGCGCGCTCGCCCGCCTGCAATCGACCGTCATCCGCACGACAATCCGCAACGGCGAGCATTGGCGGCGTCATCAGTTCTCCTGGATCAACGAGTGGGAGGAATGCACGACGCGCGACGGCCGCGTCGAGGGCATGGAGTTCGTGCTTCCCGACTGGTTCTACCGCGGCGTCATCGATCGCTCGCTCGTCCTCGCCATCGACCCGGCCTACTTCCGGCTGACCGGCGGCATCGAGCGCTGGCTCTATCGCGTCGCTCGCAAGCACGCCGGACGCCAGCCCAGGGGCTGGCTGTTCGAGATCGCGCATCTTCACGAGAAGTCCGGCAGCTTGGTGCGCGTGTCGGATTTCGCGCTCCAGATCCGGCGCATCGCCGCGCGCCAGCCGCTGCCCGGCTATCGCCTGCGCATCGAGCGCGACGACCGGCGCGAGCTGCTGCGCATCCTGCCCGCCTACTTATCCACAGTCCCTGTGGATGGCGCTGTGGACGCGCTCGGGACTTCGCACGCAAACGGTATCGGGATTCCGCACGCAGCCCTATCGGGACTTCGCACGCACGAACCGCAGTTAACGCTTTGGCCAGAAACAGCGATTCCGGGCCTTAACTTAGAATCTAACCCAGAATCTAACTCTTGTAGTTGGCCCGCGCGATCTGCGGATAAGCGCGCCACCCCCGCTGCACAGGCCTCCGAACCCCCAGAACAACAGCCGTCGCTGCCCTTCGGCCGCAGGCCGGGAGGGAAGAGATGATCGTCGCTCTGCTCAACCAGAAGGGCGGCGTCGGCAAGACCACGCTTGCGCTGCACCTCGCCGGCGAGCTGGCGCTGCACGGCAAGCGCGTCACGCTGATCGATGCGGACCCGCAAGGCTCGGCGCTCGATTGGTCGCAGCAGCGGGCGCGGGAGAACGTCTCTCGGCTCTTCGGCGTGGTGGGTCTCGCGCGCGACACACTCCATCGCGAAGCGCCCGAGATCGCGCTCACCGCCGATCATGTCGTCATCGACGGACCGCCGCGCGTCGCCGGCCTTATGCGCTCGGCGCTCCTAGCCGCCGACCTCGTGCTGATCCCAGTACAGCCGTCGCCCTTCGACGGCTGGGCCTCGGCCGAGATGCTGGAGCTGCTGCGCGAAGCGCGCATCTATCGCCCGCGGATCGCAGCGCGCTTCGTGCTGAACCGCTGCGCGGCCCGCACGATCATCGCTCGCGAGACGGCCGAAACGCTCGCCGATCACGATCCGCCGGTGCTCACCAGCACCATCGGCCAGCGCGTCATCTTCGCCGACGCCGCACAGTCCGGCCGGCTTGTGTTCGAGCTCGCCGAGCAGAGCGCCGCGGCGCGCGAGATCGCGGCGCTCGCCGCGGAAGTCTCGAGGATTGCGCCATGAGCGCGCGTGGCGCCCGACGCGGCTTCGCCGCCCGGCCCGGCGACGCCGAAAGCTGGATCAAGACGCCTGACGCCTCAAGTCGTCGCGGTGACGAGCCCTCCGCCTTCACCGCGCGCCTGACGATCGACGTCACGCCGGCGCTGCGGGGCCGCATCAAGGTCGCCGCGTTCCAGCGCGGGATCACCGTCGCCGACATGCTGCGCGACCTCTTCGCGCGCGAATTCCCTGCCGATCCCGGAGAGAGCGCATGAACGACAACGAGCCGTCGCCGCCGCGCGTCGTGCCGCCATCGCATCGGCGCACCGTGGCACTCACCCATGTCGAGCTGACCTGGATCGAGAAGAAGATCGAGCACTGGCTGCGCTTCGGCCGGCGTGCCGAGGAGAAGATTCTCGATCGCCGCCGCAGCATCTCGAGCTTCAAGCCAGGCAGCATCTTCGCGTTCGTGCGCTGGGCGTCGAACGACTTCGGCACCGTGGTCTCGCGCATGGATATCGTGCGCGCGGTCGAGCCTGGCGCACGCTTCCAGACGCTGCCCTTCGTGCGCCCTGGCGGCGAAATCCTCCTGCGCGTCGATAACTGGCCGAAGGTCGAGCGCGTGCTGCAGGCGATCGACGCCGTTGAGGCGCTCGACATCGATCCCGTCGACGCCGCGCCGGAATACTGGCGCCACCTCCACAACCGTCTCGCCGCCGGCCATGAGCCGCGCCCCTACACGCGCGATCAGCACGCCGCCTGGCTCAAGCGCAGGAGCGTCACGCTATGACCCGCTTCGGCTACGTCATGACGACGTATTTCGCCATGCTCGCCTTCATCGGCTTGGCCTTCGTCCATCCGGCGCCGCGCCTGATTTGGAACGCCACGGCGAGCACACCGACTGGGCTCTATGCGCTCCGTCCGGCCGGACAGCTCCACGCGCTCGAACTGGTCGCCGCGCGCGCGCCCGAACCGATCGCCAGCTACCTCGCTGATGGCGGCTTCCTGCCCAAGGGCGTGCCGCTGCTGAAGCATGTGATGGCGCTGCCTGGGCAGACGGTGTGCCGCGCAGGCGACGCCATCACCGTCGATCACGTCGCCGTCGGCGCGGCGCGTGAACGCGATCACCTCGGGCGCCCGCTGCCGCGCTGGAGCGGCTGCCACACGCTCGGCCCCAGCGAAGTCTTCCTCATGAACCCGACCGTCCCGGACAGCCTGGACGGACGCTATTTCGGCGCGCTTCCCACCACCGCGATTGTCGCCCGCGCGATCCCCTTGTGGACCGACGAGGCCGGTGACGGCCGCTTCGTGTGGCGCGCCGCCACTGATTGACCCGCTTCTCAACCCGCCAACAACGGAGGTTTCCCATGGCGCAGATTGGTCAGTTCACACGCGATAAGTCCGGTTTCACCGGGCGCATCCAAACGCTCTTCTTCTACCGTGACCTTTCCCTCGTTCCGGCCGAATCCTCCGATGCCGAGAACGCGCCCGACTATCGTGTCCACATGGGCGACGGCGACGGCCCGGAAATCGGCGCGGGTTGGAAGCGCACCGGCGAGAAGGCTGGCGAGTATGTCTCGCTCGTCATCGACGATCCCGCACTCGCGCAGCCGATCCGCGCCAACCTCTTCCAGTCGGGCGACGACAAGTCCGCCTGGGTGCTGAACTGGAACCGTCCGCCGAAGCGCGGCGATCGGAGCTGATCGCATGCGGCGCGCGCTTCTTTTGCTCGCCAGCGTAACGGCGCTCGGCATACCCGCCGCCGCCATCCACGCCCAGGCGGCTCCCATAGCGCTGCAGGCTGCTGGCGGCTCCTACGCCGCTCTCATTGCAGAAGCCGCGCAACGCTTCAGCATTCCAGCGGCCTGGATTCGAGCGATCATGCGCATCGAGAGCCGTGGCGATCGGCGCGCCATCTCACCCAAGGGCGCGATGGGGTTGATGCAGCTCATGCCCGAGACATGGGCTACGCTACGCGCTCGTTACGGCCTTGGGCGTGACGCGTTCGATCCCCACGACAACATCCTGGCAGGCGCGGCTTTCCTGCGCGAGATGCACGACCGCTACGGATCGCCGGGATTCCTTGCGGCGTATAATGCCGGGCCGGGGCGATACGAAGATTATCGCGATCGGCATCGTCCGCTGCCGCCGGAAACAGTCGCTTACGTCGCGGCGCTTGTCCCTTTTGTCGGGGACGGCGCGACCGATGGGCCTGTCCTCATGGCGGCCTCCGATCCGTCGTCCTGGACACAAGCGCCGCTCTTCATTGTGCGATCGGCAAGCGCTGAACCTGTTGATCGCGCGGCGGCCAAACCGCCGTCGAACGACCAGTCATCTGCGGTCGCGGTGCGCGATCTGTCGGCCATCGCACCGCAATCCGATGGGCTGTTCGTCCACGTTTCCGCAGCAGGGCCGAAGCAGTGACCGCACCATTCTCCCGTCGACATGTCGCTACATCGCCTCGGTCAGCTTGCGCTTTCCCTGTCGGCACGGCGGCCTCCGACGGCTCAAAGGGCTACATCGCACCGACGGGGCACGGTTTCGCAGGCAGGCGCACCCTGGCGTGCCTCCGGGAAGAAGGAAGGGCGGATAGGGGAGGAGCGCAGAAACCAACCGACCGAGGGCGAGATAAAAGGCCGCAAGGTGCGGCTCGGTCGGTCGGTTGTTTTTATTGGGATTTTTCAGCGATCCGGCAATGTGCGGCCCTGGGGCGCAAGGTGCGCCGGACCCACAACGCTTTGCCGGAGCTGACTTTTCCGCACATTGCCGGGGCCGGCGATGGCTGACGAGAACGATTTCCAGCCTCGCCCGGGCCGCATCCGCTCAACCCGCAGCCAGCGCGCGAAGCCCTTCGTCGCCGCGGCGTCTCGCGCCAAGGTCTCTTGCGCAGCGGACGGCGCTCCACCTTCGGCCGCGGCCGAGCCGCCAGCGTTCGGGCCAACCATCTGCTGACTGGCCGCTCTCGTCTGGTCACGGTGAAGACCCGCGTCGTCCGCCATACCGCTCGCGCTGCGCCGCTCGCAGCCCACCTCGGCTACCTCCGGCGCGAGGGCGTCACCCGGGACGGGGAGAAGGCCAGGCTGTTCGGTCCCGAGACCGAGGACGCCGACCCCAAGGCCTTCGCGGAGCGGGGCGAGAAGGACCGCCATCACTTCCGCTTCATCGTCTCGCCCGAGGACGCGCCGGAGATGGCCGACCTGAAAGGCTTCACCCGCGAGCTGGTCGGCCAGATGGAGAAGGATCTCGGCACCAAGCTCGATTGGGTCGCCGTCGATCACTGGAATACGCAGCATCCCCACGTCCACATCATCGTGCGCGGCGTCGCCGACGACGGCCAGGACCTCGTCATTTCGCGCGACTACATCAAGGAGGGGATGCGTGCCCGGGCTCGACATCCGTCGCGCGCTCGAGCGCCAGGTCGACGCCGAGCGCTGGACCCAACTCGACCGGCAGCTCGCCCGCGATGCCGATCGACACGGCGTCATCGATCTCGCACCAGATGCCGGACGTCAGCCTGATCCGTTCGAAGCTCTCAAGGTCGGACGGTTGCGGCGCCTGGAGGGTCTTGGTCTCGCGCACCAGCACGGGCCGGGCCAATGGACGATGGACTCGGCCGCGGAGACGACCTTGCGCGAGCTGGGCGAGCGCGGCGACATCATCAAGCGCATCCACCGCAGCCTGACAGAACGTGGCATCGAGCGAGCCGCGGCGAGTTATGTGCTCGCTGGCGAGAGCCTGGATGTCCCGATCATCGGCCGCCTGGTCGATCGCGGCCTCGAGGATGAGCTGAAGGGTACGGCCTACGCTGTCGTCGACGGTGTCGACGGGCGGACCCATCACATCAAGCTTCCCGATCTCGAGGCCGCCGGCGACAGCGCACCAGGCTCGATCGTCGAGCTGCGCAAGTTCGACGACGCGCAAGGCCGGCGTCGCGTTGCCATTGCGGCGCGCTCCGACCTCGCCATCGAAGACCAGGTGACGGCGAGCGGCGCGACTTGGCTCGATCGCCAGGCGGTCGCGCGCGATCCGGTGGCGCTCGGCCAGGCCGGCTTCGGCGCCGAGGTCCGCGAGGCGATGGATCGCCGGGCGGACCGGCTCATCGAGCAGGGCCTCGCCGAGCGACAGGCGCGGGGGATCGTGTTCGCCTCCGGCCTGATCGGAACGCTTCGACAGCGGGAGGTGGAGGCGCTGGGCGAGCGGCTCGCCGCCGAAACCGGCCAGCCGTTCAATGGCGCGGCGACGGGCGAGTATGTCGCCGGGACCTACCGACAACGCTTCGCGCTCGCCTCCGGCCGCTTCGCCATGATCGACGACGGCCTTGGCTTCCAGCTCGTGCCCTGGACGCCCACCCTCGAAAAGCAGCTCGGCCGCCACGTCTCCGGCGTCGCCCGCGCGGATGGCGGGATCGACTGGGGCTTCGGCCGCAACCGGGGGCTCGGTCTGTGACTGATCCCTACAATCATCGACCTCATGAAAGGACGTCTTCTATGTCCGCGACCAAGATTCTCTGGGGCCAGGTCATCACCGTCTTTGCGATCGTCCTGCTGGCGATCTGGAGCGCGACGGAGTGGACGGCCTGGCGCCTCGGCTTCCAGCCACAGCTCGGCCACCCGTGGTTCGAGCTGCTGCATTTCCCGTTCTACCTTCCGCCGGCCTTCTTCTGGTGGTGGTACGCCTACGACGCCTACGCGCCCGACATCTTCATCGAGGGAGCCTACATCGCCGCATCGGGTGGGATCATCGCCGCGGCTGTCGCGATCGGCATGTCCGTCTGGCGCGCCCGCGAGGCGAAGAATGCCGAGACCTACGGCTCTGCCCGCTGGGCGCAACCGAAGGAGATCGAAGCCGCTGGACTCAGCGGACCCGATGGCGTCGTGCTGGGCCGCTACCAGCGCAGCTATTTGCGCCACGATGGGCCGGAGCATGTGTTGTGCTTCGCGCCGACGCGATCGGGCAAAGGCGTCGGCCTCGTCATCCCGTCGCTCTTGACCTGGCCGGGCTCGGCGATCGTCCATGACATCAAGGGCGGGAACTGGCAGCTCACCGCCGGCTTCCGCGCCCAGCACGGCCGCGTGCTCCTGTTCGATCCGACCAATGCGAAGTCATCGGCCTACAATCCGCTGCTCGAAGTGCGCCAAGGCGAGTGGGAGGTGCGCGACGTCCAGAACATCGCCGACATCCTCGTCGATCCCGAAGGCAGCCTCGAAAAGCGGAACCACTGGGAGAAGACCAGCCACGCGCTTTTGGTCGGCGCCATCCTTCACGTCCTCTATGCCGAGGAGGACAAGACGCTCGCCGGCGTCGCATCGTTCCTGTCTGATCCGAAGCGGCCGATCGAGTCCACGCTCTCGGCCATGATGCGCACGCCGCATCTTGGCGAGGCTGGCGTTCATCCCGTCGTCGCAAGCGCCGCCAGGGAGTTGTTGAACAAATCCGGCAACGAGCGCTCCGGCGTCTTGAGTACGGCCATGTCGTTCCTTGGCCTCTATCGCGACCCTGTCGTGGCCGAGGTGACGCGGCGTTGCGACTGGCGGATCGGCGATATCGTGGCCGGCGAGCGGCCGACGACGCTCTACCTCGTGGTGCCGCCCTCGGACATCAACCGCACCAAGCCGCTGATCCGCCTGATCCTCAACCAGATCGGCCGGCGGCTCACGGAGGACCTGCTGGCCAAGGCCGGTCGGCGACGGCTGCTCCTGATGCTCGACGAGTTCCCAGCGCTGGGGCGGCTCGACTTCTTCGAGTCCGCGCTCGCCTTCATGGCGGGCTACGGGATCAAGAGCTTTCTCATCGCCCAGTCGCTGAACCAGATCGAGAAGGCTTACGGGCCGAACAACTCGATCCTCGACAACTGCCATGTGCGGGTCAGCTTCGCCACCAACGACGAGCGCACCGCCAAGCGGGTCAGCGACGCACTCGGCACGGCGACCGAAATGAAGGCCATGAAGAACTATGCCGGCAGCCGGCTGTCGCCCTGGCTCGGACATCTGATGGTCTCCCGATCGGAGACGGCGCGCCCGCTGCTCACGCCGGGCGAGGTCATGCAACTCCCGCCTACCGACGAGATCGTCATGGTGTCTGGCGTCCATCCGATCCGCGCGAGGAAGGCGCGCTACTACGAGGATGCGCGGTTGCAGGAGCGCATCCTGCCGCCGCCTGCGCCGACGCAGCCGAAAGTGAGTCGTTCCGACGACTGGAGTTCACGGCCATTGCCCCCGCGGCCGCCGGCGCCAGCTGCGCGTGACGGCGAGGAGGCCGACGATGAAGACCCGAAGAACTCGGACCGCCGTCGCCAGCCTGAACTGAACCAGGAGACGGTCGAGAAGAAGCAGCCGATCGACAACGAATTCGCCCTCGATCCGACCGACGAGCTTGAGGAGGACGCGCCCCGCGTAGGTCGGATGAACGACCTCATGCAGGGCTTGGCGCGCCAAGCCTCCCTCGACCCCGGCGACGACCTGGGACTGTGAGGCTGGGATGCCGGCGCCGAAGAAGAAGGCCCAGATCTCTGTCTATCTCGATCCGGACGTGATGCGGTCCCTGTCCGTCTACGCGGCGCGGCGAGAGCAACCGATGTCGCTGATCGCCGAGGCCGCCATCGCCTCGTTCCTTTCGCCGGACGCAGATGAGCGGCGCGAGGCTGCCATCGCCAAACGCCTCGATCAGCAGGACCGGCGCCTGGCGCGGCTCGAGCGCGACGTCGGCATCGCCGTCGAGACGCTCGCCCTGTTCATCCGCTTCTGGCTCACCACGACACCGGCGCTTCCTGAACCGGCTGCCAAGGCGGCGCGGGCGCAGGCTGGACCTCGCTACGACAACTTCGTCGCCGTGCTTGGCCGGCGCCTCAGCCAGGGGCCAAAGCTTCGGCAAGAGATCCCCGACGATGCGCGGGAAGACCCGACTCGATCGGCGGACACCGACTAGACGCGATCCCGAATAACCGGAGCGTCACCGAAGCCGTCGAAACCAAGTCCGCACCCAGCAAGTATTTTTTCGCTGCTTTACGCCCGGCCCCTACGCCATCTGAATACTTGTTGAATCGCCCTACTTACTGCCTTTTCTAATCGTCCCCGTCGCTAGTCGCGTGTCGCGATTTGCCAATGACGGGGACGATCGTGGCGGTCACACCACTTCATTCCGAGGCCTTCTCCCGCGGTGCGCGCATGCTGCGCACCGCGCTCGGTCCCGCCATCGCCGGCTTCCTCGAAGACCCGTCGATCGTCGAGGTGATGCTCAACCCCGACGGCCGGCTTTGGATAGACCGGCTGTCGGGGGGGCTGGAGGATAGCGGCCGGACGATGTCCGCCGCCGATGGCGAGCGGATCGTGCGCCTGGTCGCGCACCATGTCGGCGCGGAGGTCCATGCCGACAAACCGCGTGTCTCGGCCGAGCTGCCCGAGACGGGAGAGCGGTTCGAGGGCCTGTTGCCACCGGTGGTGGCGGCGCCGGCTTTTGCGATCCGCAAGCCCGCCGTCGCCGTCTTCACCCTCGACGACTATGTCGCCGCCGGCATCATGCTGGCCGGCCAGGCCGCGGTGCTCCGCGCCGCCGTGGCTGATCGCAAGAACATCCTCGTCGCCGGCGGCACCTCGACCGGCAAGACCACGCTCACCAACGCCCTCCTGGCTGAGATCGCCGGCACCACCGACCGCGTGGTGTTGATCGAGGACACCCGCGAGCTGCAATGCCGCGCGCCCAACCTTGTGGCGCTCCGCACCAAGGACGGCGTCGCCTCGCTCTCCGATCTGGTCCGCTCCTCGCTGCGCCTGCGCCCCGATCGCATCCCGATCGGCGAGGTGCGCGGCGCGGAGGCGCTGGACCTCTTGAAGGCCTGGGGCACCGGCCACCCCGGCGGCATCGGCACGATCCACGCCGGCACCGCGCTCGGCGCGATGCGCCGCCTCGAGCAGCTCATCCAGGAAGCCGTCGTCACCGTCCCCAGGGCGCTAATCGCCGAGACTATCGATCTCGTCGCGGTGCTGCGCGGGCGCGGCAGCGAACGCCGCCTTTCCGAACTCGCACTCATCGCCGGTCTCGATCCCGCCACCGGCGATTACCGCGTCCAGTCCGCCGGGGCGGGCGGCGACCTCTTGCCCCCCGGAGACCCATCATGATCCGTGTTCTCGCTGTCGCTCATTCTTCGCGTCGCCGCGTGGCCGAGCTCGTTACGCTCGCGACCCTGACGCTCGCCTTCGCCCCGGCGGCTTACGCCTCCGGCTCCTCCATGCCGTGGGAGACCCCGCTCAACTCCATCCTGGAGTCGGTGCAAGGGCCCGTCGCGAAGATCATCTCGGTCATCATCATCACCGTGACCGGCCTGACGCTCGCCTTCGGCGACACGAGCGGCGGCTTCCGCCGGCTCATCCAGATTGTCTTCGGTCTGTCGATCGCCTTCGCCGCGTCGAGCTTCTTCCTGTCCTTCTTCTCGTTCTCCGGCGGAGCGCTGGTCTGATGGCCGCGATCGTCGATCCCGACGTGCCCGGCTTCTTCGCGCCGGTCCATCGCTGGCTCACCGACCCGATCCTGATGGGCGGCGCGCCGCGGACCGTGGCGTTCGCCAACGGCACGCTCGCCGCGGCGATCGCCCTCGGCCTGCGGCTCTGGATCCCCGGCGCGCTGATCTGGGCGGTAGGTCACACCGCGGCCGTCTGGGCGGCGAAGCGCGATCCGCAGTTCGTCGACGTGGTGCGCCGGCACCTTCGTTACCCAGCCTTTCTCGGCGTCTGAGGCTCCGATGCTGAACCTTGCAGAATATCGCAGTCGTCCCGCCGGTCTCGCCGACTTCCTGCCCTGGGCGGCCTTGGTCGAAGAGGGCGTTGTCCTCAACAAGGATGGCTCTTTCCAGCGCACGGCGCGCTTTCGCGGACCGGACCTCGATAGCGCCACGCCGGCCGAGCTGGTGGGCGTGACCGCCCGACTCAACAACGCGCTGCGCCGTCTCGGCTCCGGCTGGGCGATCTTTGTCGAGGCGCAACGGATCGCCGCGCAGACCTATCCGCACAGCAGCTTTTCCGATCCGGCGTCAGCGCTGGTTGATCTCGAGCGCCAGGACGCCTTCGAAGAGGCTGGCGCGCATTTCGAGAGCCGTTACTTCCTGACCTTCGTCTGGCTCCCGCCCGCCGAGGACGCCTCGCGCGTCGAGGGGTGGCTCTACGAGGGCCGCGCGCAGACGGGCGTCGATCCGTGGGAGCTGCTGCGCGGCTTTGTCGATCGGACCAATCGCGTCTTGCAACTGGTCGAGGGGTTCATGCCCGAGGTGGCCTGGCTCGACGACGGCGACACGCTGACCTACTTGCACTCGACCATCTCGACCCGTGCGCAGCGCATCCGCGTGCCCGAGACACCGATGCACCTCGATGCGTTGCTCGCCGATGAGCCGCTTGCCGGCGGCCTCGAGCCCCGCCTCGGCGCCCATCATCTTCGCACGCTCACTGTGGTCGGATTCCCGACAACGACGCATCCCGGCATCCTCGACGAGCTGAACCGGCTCGCCTTCCCGTACCGCTGGTCCACCCGGGCGATCCTCCTCGACAAGACCGAAGCGGTGAAGCTGCTCACCAAGATCCGCCGGCAGTGGTTCGCCAAGCGCAAGTCCATCGCCGCCATCGTCAAGGAGGTGATGACCAACGAGGCGTCGACCCTCGTCGACTCCGACGCGGCCAACAAGGCCGCCGACGCCGATCTCGCCCTGCAGGAATTGGGCTCCGACGATGTTGGCCAAGCCTATGTCACTGCGACAGTCACTGTCTGGGACGAGGACCCGGGTCTCGCCGCTGAAAAGCTCCGGCTGGTGGAGAAGGTGATTCAGGGCCGCGACTTCACCTGCATGCCGGAAGGAGTGAATGCGCTCGAGGCCTGGCTCGGCTCCATCCCCGGCCATGCCTACGCCAACGTCCGTCAGCCGCCGGTCTCGACGCTGAACCTGGCGCACATGATCCCGCTCTCGGCAGTTTGGGCTGGGCCGGCAAGGGATGAGCATTTCCAGGCGCCGCCGCTGCTCTACGGCAAGACGGAAGGTTCGACGCCCTTCCGACTCAGCCTGCATGTCGGCGACGTCGGCCACACGTTGATCGTCGGCCCGACCGGCGCGGGCAAGTCGGTGCTGCTCGCGCTGATGGCGATGCAGTTCCGCCGTTACCGCAACAACCAGATCTTCGCTTTCGATTTCGGCGGGTCGATCCGCACCGCGGCGATCGCCATGGGCGGCGATTGGCACGATCTCGGCGGCAGCCTGTCGGCTGGATCGGAACATTCGGTGTCGCTGCAGCCGCTTGCCCGCATCGACGATCAGTCGGAGCGCGCCTGGGCGGCGGAGTGGGTGGCGGCCATCCTCGCGAAGGAGGGCGTCACCATCGATCCGACCGCCAAGGAGCATGTCTGGTCGGCGCTGAGCTCGCTGGCGTCGTCGCCCGTGGGCGAGCGCACCATCACCGGCCTGGCGGTCCTGTTGCAGTCGACGGCGCTGAAGCAGGCGTTGCAGCCCTATTGCGTCGGTGGAGCCTCGGGCCGCCTACTCGATGCCGAGGCTGAGCAGCTCGGCTCCGCTCCGGTGCAGGCGTTCGAGACCGAGGGCCTGATCGGCGCCGGAGCGGCGCCCGCCGTGCTGACCTATCTCTTCCATCGCATTGAGGGCCGCCTCGACGGCCGGCCGACCTTGCTCATCATCGACGAGGGGTGGCTGGTCCTCGACGATCCGGCCTTCGCCCAGCAGCTACGCGAGTGGCTGAAGACGCTGCGCAAGAAGAATGCCTCCGTCGTCTTCGCCACGCAGTCGCTGTCGGATATCGACGGCAGCAACATCGCGCCCGCGATCGTCGAGAGCTGTCCGACGCGTATCTTCCTGCCGAACGAGCGCGCGATCGAGCCGCAGATCACCGCGATCTACCGCCGCTTCGGTCTCAACGATCGCCAGATCGAGATCCTCGCGCGCGCTACGCCGAAGCGCGACTACTACTGCCAGTCGCGCCGCGGCAATCGCCTGTTCGAGCTAGGTCTCGGCCCCGTAGCGCTCGCCTTCTGTGCCGCTTCCTCCAAGGCGGACCACGCCGCGATCGAGCGCGTCGTCGCCGAGCACGGCCACGATGCTTTCACGCCCGCTTGGCTCGCGGACCACGAGCTCCTCTGGGCCGCCGATCTCATCCCTGACCTGATCAACCTGGAGACATCATCATGATCAAGCTGCGCCATCTGGCGGCGGCAAGCGCCGCCGTGCTCACCCTGGCCGTCGCCGTGCCGCCCGCCTCGGCGCAGTGGATCGTCTACGACCCGACCAACTTCGGCCAGAACGTGCTCACCGCCGCGCGCGAGCTGCAGCAGATCAACAATCAGATCACGATGCTGACCAACCAGGCGACGTCGCTGGTCAACCAGGCGCGCAACCTTGCAAACCTGCCGATGTCGACGTTGACCCAGCTTCAGTCGTCGATCGCCCAGACCCAGTCACTGCTAGGTCAGGCGCAGAACATCGCCTTCAACGTCCAGCGCATCGAGCAGGCCTATTCGACGAGCTACGGTTCGGCCGCCGGCACAGGTTCGACCACCGCCATGGTCGCCAACGCGCAGACCCGCTGGCAGAACTCCGTCGCCGCCTTCGAGGACAGCCTGAAGGTACAGGCGGGCGTGGTCGGCAACATCCCGACGAACTCCAGTGCGATGACCTCGCTAGTCACGGCCAGCCAGAGCGCCACCGGCGCGCTGCAGGCGGCACAGGCCGGCAACCAACTGTTGGCGCTGCAATCTCAGCAGCTTTCCGATCTCGTCGCCGTGCTGTCGGCCAAGAGTCGGGCCGACGCCCTGGAGCAGGCGCGTACCGCCTCGGCCGAGGCGCAAGGCCAGCAGAACTACAAGACCTTCTCGACGCGCACCGGCTATCAGCCCGGAAACGTCACCATGTTCAGCGGCAACTGAGGCGCGGCGATGCTGGGACGGTCGGAAATCTTCCGCGCCGCCGCGATCGTCGCCCTGATCGCGGTCGCCATCACGGCTCTTGTGGTGACCAACCGGCGCCACTCGGCCCCCATTGCCGAGACCCCTCCGACCATCGTCACACCAGCATCCGACGACCTCTCGGCCGAGCTGCGCCGTTGCAGCGCGCTCGGTCCCCAGGATGCCGAAGATCCGCATTGCGTCGCGGTCTGGGAGGAGAACCGCCAGCGATTCTTCGGCAGGCCGGCGCGGCCTCTGCCGCCACAAACGCCCCCAGGCGCTGCCGCGCCGGCCACCCCTTCTAAGGGAGATGCGCGATGAACAACGTCGGCGTCATCGACACCTTCCTCAACACCTTCACCACCTACATCGATTCCGGCTTCGGCCTGATCAAGGGCGAAGTCGGCTATCTCTCGTCCACGCTGATCGTCATCGACATCATCCTTGCAGGCCTGTTCTGGGCCTGGGGCGCCGACGAGGACATCCTCCAGCGCCTGGTGAAGAAGACCCTCTACATCGGCTTCTTCGCCTTCATCATCAACAACTTCAACAATCTATCGGCCATCGTCTTCAACAGCTTCGCCGGCCTCGGCCTGAAGGCGGGCGGCTCGTCTATCAGCACCGCCGACTTCCTGCGGCCGGGCAAGCTCGCCCAGGTCGGGCTCGACGCCGGACAGCCGCTGCTCGATGCGGCCAACCAGATGATGGGCTTCACCAGCTTCTTCGCGAACTTCGTGCAGATCGCGGTGCTGATGGTCTCGTGGGTCCTGGTGCTGATCGCCTTCTTCATTCTGGCGGTTCAGCTCTTCGTCACGCTGATCGAATTCAAGCTGACCACACTGGCCGGCTTCATCCTCATTCCCTTCGCCCTCTTCAACAAGACCGCCTTCCTCGCAGAGAAGGTGCTCGGCAACATCGTCGCGTCCGGCATCAAGGTGATGGTGCTGGCCGTCATCGTCGGCATCGGCACCGGGCTCTTCTCGCAGTTCACGCAGACCTACGCCGGCGGCCAGCCGACGGTCGAGCAAGCGCTGTCCGTCGTGCTGGCCGCCCTCGCCATGCTGGGCCTCGGCATCTTCGGCCCCGGCATCGCCACAGGCCTGGTCTCCGGCGCGCCCCAGCTCGGCGCGGGCGCCGCCGTCGGGACTGGCCTGGCCGTCGCGGGTACGGCGATGGCCGGCGCCGGCGCGCTCGGCCTGGCCGGCAGGGGGGCGATGGCTGCGGCTTCCGGCACTGCCGCCGCCGCGCGCGGTGGGGCGGCAATGGCCGGCGGCGCGTCCTCCGCCTACAGCCTTGCTTCAGCCGGCCGGTCCGGCGCGTCGGGCGTCGCGGCCGGACTCGGCGGGGTCGGGCGAGCGGCCGCTTCAGCCGCCGCGGCTCCTGTGCGGCGCGCCGCCGCTCAAGCCGGCAGTTCGATGCGGGAAAGCTTCGCCGCCGGCGCCCGGTCCAGTTTCGCCGCAACCGGCGGCTCGTCGACCGGAGGGACGGTCGGCGGCAATTCACCAAGCACGCCCACGGCGCCCACGGGCGGATCGGAGGGTTCCGGCCCACCCGCCTGGGCCCAGCGCATGAAGCGCAACCAGTCGATGGTCCACGGGGCGCAGACCGCCGCGCAGGTCCTCAGGTCCGGCGACAGCCATGGCGGCGGCCATTCCGTCGATCTCTCAGGAGGAGAATAAGACATGGCGCTGTTCCGCCGCCCCACGGTTCGCTACGGCCGGACGCCCGAGCCTGAGACCCCCTATCAGCGCGCCGCCCAGGTTTGGGACGACCGCATCGGTTCGGCCCGGGTGCAGGCGAAGAACTGGCGGCTGATGGCCTTCGGCTCGCTCGCGCTGTCAATGGGTCTCGCCGGCGGTCTCGTCTGGCAATCCACCCACGGCACCATCGTCCCCTGGGTGGTGCAGGTCGACAAGCTCGGCCAGGCGCAGGCCGTCGCGCCCGCCGCCGCCGACTACACGCCCAGCGACCCGCAAATCGCCTGGTATCTCGCCCACTTTGTCCAGATGGTCCGCGCGCTGCCGGCCGATCCGATCATCGTGCGGCAGAACTGGCTGCAGGCGTACGACTTCACCACCACCTCGGGCTCCCAAGCGCTCAACGACTACGCCCGCGCGAACGACCCGTTCGCCAAGCTTGGCAAGCAGCAGATCGCCATCGACGTCTCGAGCGTGATCCGCGCCTCGCCCTCGAGTTTCCGCGTCGAGTGGGTCGAGCATCGCTACCAGGACGGCGCACTCGCCGACAACACGCGCTGGACCGCGATTCTCACCATCGCCATCCAGACGCCAACCTCCGCCGACGTGCTCCGCAAGAACCCGCTCGGCATCTACGTCACCGCCATCAACTGGTCGAAGGAGCTAGGACAATGACCTCGCCGATTTCCATGGAAGCCGGCGGTCCGGCTTCGCGTTTCTCCGTCATTCAGCAAAGCCGGAAAGGAGCAAATGCGGCTTTCCGTAAAGTCGGCCTCGCGGCTTTGATGATGTCCGTGACCGCACTCGGCGGCTGCGCGCACAACTTCATTCCGCCCGACATCAATTACGACAGCGCAGCGCCAGCGAAGCTCACCGTCGAGCCGCCGGCCCCCATCAAGATCGTGGAGCTGCCGAAGCTGCTTCCGCTGCCCGGGCAACTGAAGCCGATCGACGGTGGCAAGCCGACACCCGAAGCCGCCGACCCGACCGTGCGCGTCAACCAGGCCAACGCAGCCGCGCGGATTCAGCCGGTGCGAAACGGCTTCATCAACGCGGTCCAGGTCTATCCGTTCTCCGGCGGGGCGCTCTACCAAGTCTATACGGCGCCCGGCGAGATTACCGACATCGCGCTGCAGGACGGC
>JAFKFI010000155.1 GCA_017307285.1 Alphaproteobacteria bacterium
GACTCGTTGAACAAGTCGGAGACTACGCCACCCAGCTTTTCCACCACATCCGAGACGGCACCCAAGTGATCGATGATCAATGTTTGTGCGTTCCCGCATGGGCAGCAAGCCGCCGCGTTCGCAATTGCCGAGCAGCAATATTGCAGCCGGTTCGCCGGCGCAATTGGCCGATTGTGATCCGCTCACGCTCGATCTGGGATCGAGCCATATCCGACCTTTGCACGCGACCCTTCACGGCCGAACCGGCCAGCGCGGGGTGCAGGACCCGTCCACCTGACCCTGGCAGCTTGAGCCTCACGTTCGGCGTCGCTTCCTGCTGCGCTCTATTTCTCATGCTGGCCACGCTCGGCTCAGGGACAGTGCGGCCGAGCGGCTCGCCCTACTTGCGGCTTCTGCCGCCTGCCTCGTCATCAGAGTTGTCCTCTTTGTGGAGCCAGCGCACGGTTACCTCTGCGGTTCGGGCGCGATCGGCACCCGCCCTGTCATCCGCAAGTTGACCCCGTGCTTCGGCAATGTGGCGTGCCCACCCCTCAAGGTGAACGGTGCGCCCGATAGCGGCGTCGCGGCGCCGGCCCGGAGCACAGGCCAAACCGGCGGCAGGCGAAAGGACGCGGACATGCGCTGCATGAGCAGCTCGGGCACACACGGGGACAAGCCTGCATCGTCAAGGGGTCAGCGTATGGACGGACCCCTCGAGCGCCGCCTGCCTAGTGAGAGGCGCGTAAAATGCTTCCGAAGTATGCGGCCGATCGTCGCCTGGGATTAGGCGCCACTATCGAATGTTTTGCTTGCCGGCCGCTTGGCGATAGCTGCCGTTACCGACGCCGGTCTGTTCGGCAGCCGCCCGACGAAAGAAATCCGGGAAAGGCATCGACTTGCGGGATGACAGTCGGCAAACAAACGGCGATGCACGGTGGCGCGCCTTCCAAGGCTGCTCCTGGTCGTAATTCTTGCCCTCGCCTTTGCCGGGATGCCGGCAATTGAGCGGCGATGGCCGGCTCATGGAGATCCTCGTGTTCACGGCCGTCACGGCGCTCGCCGTGGTGACCGCAGCAACAGCTTCTGCCGACGATGCGGGTGTCCTCCCCGACAGTGCAGTCCCGACAGTGCAGTCTGGTCGGCGGACTCGGGGGCGATAGCTGGAGCCGCATCACCGAAAGCCTATCCAAAACCTGGAGGCATCGATGCATCGCCGAAACCGTTGCTTGCCGAACGGGATCCAGCGGGATTCAGCCCGCCAAGCAAGCCAGGCCAATGCCGCGTCTACGGACGGGACGGTTATGTGACCAGCGGTCCCGGATGCGGCGATGAAAATCGCAATGGCCAGAACTCTTCTGGTAGCCAGCCGTCTTAGGCAAGGGCCTTCTGGTCGGCGGAGCCGCGCTCGGGATCGTTGCCCTCTTGGCCGGCTGGACATGGTCGGTCCCGCGGCGGTGCTGGCGATGTGCATGAAGGGCGGTAGCGGAAATGGGAACACATCCGGAGCCCGATGCCGACGACGGACCACAACGCGGCGAGTCCCCGTGACCACTCCTCGACTAGACGCAACCCGAATACGCAAAGGAAATCCGTTCATGACAACAAACCGCATCCCTCTGGTTATTGCAGCCTCTCTGGTTGCGACCACGCTCGGCCTGTCGACGACATTTGCGCAAAGCACTCAGGCCACGCCGCCCAATGCTCCGGCACCGCATCAGGCGGCCATGTCCGATCAGGGCAAGATGGGCGGCGGCGATATGATGAAGATGATGGGTCAGATGAACCGCATGATGGAGAACTGCAATCAGATGATGGAGAGCATGCAGCAGGCTCCGCCCGCTTCGGATAAGACACCGCCGCACAACGGTTGACCGAACGCGCTCTCGCCGCCGGCCCCAAGGGCCGGCGGCGAGAGTTCGGAATCCAGAATTGCGCCCATCTGCCCCGATCGCGCCTCATCGGTCTCGAAAACGGCGACTCGAGGTGGTAAGTACGGCGTCGTTGTAGGCCTTATCGAAGGCGATGCGCCCACTATTCCGAGTGCAACGTCTCCTTCAGGAGTTCCGTGTTAATTGCGAATGCCGCCATGGCACCTTCGGCAGCGGCAACGACCGAGAGCTGTACGTGGCGAGACGCATCTCCCGCCACATAGAGTCCAGGGATCGCGGTCCGCTCATAACTGCTCGTCTCGACGCTGCCCTTGCGCGTGACCGGGCAGCCGAGCCCGTGTGCGAGATCAGAGCCTTGATGTGAGCCGCAGTTGAAGAACAGGGCGCGTCGCGCGAGGAACTCCCCAGTTTCGAATCGGATTCCTTCGAGCATGCCTTGCTTGCCCTCCAAAGCCGCGATCCGCTGTTCCCACAGACCGATGCCCTGGCGGGCCAAGCGCGCTCGGTCGTGGACTGAGAGTTCAGCCGGGCCGTCAGTGCACAGGACGAGGTTCCTACTCCAGCCAGTCAGCTCGAGAGCCATGCTCTTGCCCTGCTCTCCCCGGCCATAGATCGCCAGAGGCTGGTCGCGCCACTCCCAGCCGTCGCAATACGGGCAATGGTGGGCGCTTTTGCCGTAAAAAGCATTGAATCCCGGGATCGGCGGCAACTCGTCAAGCACGCCGGTCGCCAGCAGCAACTTGCGCGCAACAACCCGCGTGCCATCAGCCAGAGCCGCGGCATATCCGGGTTCGTGTTGCTGCACCTCGACCACCTCGACGTCGCGGATCTCGACAGTGTCGTATGCAGCCATCTGCTCGCGCGCAATCTGGCGAAACTCGGCCGGATCAATCCCATCCCGGGTGAGAAAGCCGTTCTGCCGCCGAGACCAACGGTTCCGCTGCCCGCCCCGATCGCACACAAGAACGTGCCGTCTGCATCGCCCCAGAACCAAGGCCGCACTCAATCCGGCTGGCCCAGCACCCACGACGAGCACGTCAAGCATCATCGTCCTCGCCCCACGCGGTGCGGTTCAGAGCATTCAAGGGAATTTTCAGGTATCTTTGACCGTTCGCCTCAGGCTCAGGGAGTCGGCCGCCCGCGATATTGACCTGCAAGGCGTGCAGGATCAGCTTCGGCATCGGAAGCGTCCGATCTCGCGCCTCGCGGAAAGCGACGAATGCCTCTTCTGTGGTCGCCATCGTCAAGTGCGCATTCTCAGCTCTCTGCTGTGCGACCGTGCTCTCCCACGCCGCCGGGCGGCCACCCGGTCGATAATCATGGCCGGTGAACAGCCGTGTTCCATCAGGAAGCGCGAGGATGCGCTGGATGCTGCGCCAGAGACACCGAGCGTCACCCCCGGGGAAATCGGCACGCGCGGTGCCGGCGTCGGGCATCAACAGTGTATCGTGGACGAAAGCCACGTCGCCGACCACGTAAGTGACTGAAGCGAGGGTGTGACCAGGCGAAAAGATCACATCAACCGGCAAACTTCCGATCTGGAAGCAGTCGCCGTCGACAAACAGCCGGTCCCATTGCGAGCCGTCGGTTCGAAAGCCGGCCGTATTGTAGATGTCTTTCCAAAGCCTCTGAACTTTCACGATCCTCTCGCCAATTGCGACCGGAGCGCGGGTCCTCTGCTTGAGATATGCCGCCGCGGTAAGATGGTCAGCATGCGGATGCGTTTCCAGTATCCATTCGACATCAAGCCGCTGCTCTCGGACGTGATCGAGCAGCGCATCCGCCGAGTTGGTCGCAATCGTCCCAGAGCTCCCGTCGTAGTCCAATACGGGATCGACAATGGCACAGCGCCCAGATTCAGGATCCGAGACGATGTATTGCGTGCTGCCGGTACGATGCTCGTAGAACGCGGCGACTTCGGGGCGGCTGAGACTTTCGCTCATGGCTTCTCCGATCAGAGATGGACATTTCAGGGATCCCGGAGCACAGGCCAAACCCGCGGCAGGCGAAAGGACGCGGACATGCGCTGCATGAGCAGCTCGGGCGCGCACGGGAACAAGGCCGCATCGTCGAGGAGTCCGGCCGTATGAACGGACCCCTCGAAGCGGAGCCATCCTAGCGAGAGGCGCGCACAATCCTTGCGAAGTACGCGGCCGATTGTCGCCTGAGACTAGGCGCCATTGTCGACACCGGTCTGCTCGCCGGCCGCTTGGCGATAGCTGCCGTTATCAACGCCCGTCTGTTCGGCGGCCGCCCGACGGAAGGCGCCGTTGTCGACGCCAGTCTGCTCGCCGGCGGCATAAGGCCGTGCCTGCCGCGGGGTACTCATGCGCTGAACAGCGGCACCAGCCTCATAGCATTGAACCGCGTCGGCGTGAGCGGCGGGTATCAACGCGAGTCCCGCCGCCTGTGCTCCAATTAGCGCCAAAGCTGCTGCAACAGTGATCATTGTAACACGCATCGTGTTTCTCCTGTTCGGATTATGCCGGAAAGTTGTGGATTTTTGGGTTTGTGTGGAAACAAGTCCCCTGGATGACTCCGGACTTGGCCGCAGGCATCCGCCTACGCCTACGCCAAGGCCAGGACACCCCGACGGTGGGGTCAATTTTGGATCCGGCGAGACGATCGTCACCTGACGAGTGGGCCGGCCGATTTGCGCACCGCTTGATGTCAGCTACATACAGAACGACACTTTTCATCACGGCACATCTCTCCCAGCTAGGGCCGCATACGACCGCCAAGGGCATCGTGACTGACGAGGGTGAAACTCGGATCGAGCAGACAGGCCAAGTCCACACGCGGACTCGTGTCCGATGCCCAGACGCAATGACAACCGCGCAAGAGGCGGCCGCCTAGCGTGTCAGTCGCAGATGGGTGGGAAGAGATCGGGCTCGTGATCGAGCCCCGAGGGGACATGCAGGCCCGACCAATATGCGAGCCGCGCGTACTTCATCAGCCGATAGGGCCGCGCGGAACGCTCCGGAAGGGCCAACGTTTGCAGACAGGTCATTTGCTTGACGCAGCCGGGGGTAACCGACTTGCACGGCGCACCGTCGGTGGACGCATGCACATCCGGAGTGGTTGCCCCGGCCATCCGATTACAGGACGATTTTTCCGTTGAGATCGCCGATACGGTGCTGTGCATCGCCGTTAGCTGCGTAGCCTGCGTTGTCGTGCCGGCGAAAAGGCCGAACCCGATTAGCGCAATCAGCAGGCAGCGTAGAAACCTTACGAGCATCCTAGCAACGCAGATCGCATGTCAGCTCCATTCTGTCAAGATGCGGGGAAACGTAACATATTAACTCGCAGCCATCGTGTCGGCCGAGGCGCTCCTCTACGCGGCTTCCGCTGTGCTCGCTTGTTAATAAACTGGTTTCAGACGGACCCTAAGGCCTCTACGCCTATGCCTATGCTATTGCGCCGCGCCCGACACGATCATCGAGCCGCTCATCCTCGACGCCAAACGGCTCCAGATGAGCGGTCACTTCGACCAGGCCGGGCAGCATGCCTCCGACTGCCGCCTCGGTCGCATCCGCGATGGCATGCCCGCAGTCCACGGTCAGACTGCCCTCGACTTCCAGGTGATACTCAATGAAGGCACGGTCGCCGGAGAAGCGTGTGCGCAGATCGTGGATGGCGCAGGCGCCATCGCAGGAAAGCACGGTGCGCTCGATCCGTTGCCGCTCCTCGTTGGGGAGCTCGCGATCCAGCAGCTGCACCAGCGCTGCCTCAGCGATCCCACGGGCGCTCCACAGCATGTAGCCGGAGATTGCCAGCGCGAAGGCGGGATCGGCACGCTCCCAGCCGGTCCATTTGCTCACGCCGAGGGCGACCAGCAC
Organism: Alphaproteobacteria bacterium; assembly: GCA_017307285.1. Taxonomy (GTDB): domain Bacteria; phylum Pseudomonadota; class Alphaproteobacteria; order Acetobacterales; family Acetobacteraceae; genus JAFKFI01. Next base: position 5,708 of record JAFKFI010000155.1, read on the forward strand.
GGCTCCGTTGACCGCCACGTCAGCGAGATAATGCGCCCGGTCAGCGGCGATCGCGGTCGAGCCGGTTTGCCGCACGACCCAGGTCTGCATCGTGACCAGGCCTGCTGCGACGAGCAGGCTGGCGGTGATAACCCAGAGACCGAGGTCGAGCGCGGCAAGGGGCTCAGGGAAGATAAGACGCTGGGCCGACTGGAATGCGAGCACCAGCGCAGCCCCTGCCAGGAAGGTCGCTTGCGTCAAACACGCCACGGCCTCACCCTTGCCATGGCCGAAGCGATGCTCGTGGTCCGGCGGGCGTTCGGCGTAACGCACCTCGAAATACGTCACCAGGCTCGCTCCAGCGTCGACGATGGCATCCACTGCTGACGTCAGCAGGGCGACCGAACCGGTCGCGACCCACGCCAGTAGTTTGATGGCCACGAGTGCAATGGCCACGATCAGGCTGGCGCGGCTCGCAAGTTTCCGGAGCGCTGTTCCGCGTGAATGGCTTTCGAGCATCGTTCTGCCTCCGCAGACAGACTCAGGCTGACCGGTCGACCTCAACGGTCACATGAGACAGCGACTGGAACCGCGCCAGGCGATCCCGGTAGAACTGCGGGCCTCGAGGCTGGCGAGTGACAACCGACAGGATGGCACCGAGATGGCCTGGGCCGAGACGCCAGACATGCAGATCGATCAGCCGGTCGCCCGCATCCTCGACCGCCTGCCGAACCGCTTCGGTGACACGCCGATCAGGATCCATGTCGAGCAGGATGGCGCCTGTATCCCGGATCAACCCATATGACCAGCTGGCGATGACGAACGCACCGACGAAACCGGCCAGCGGGTCCATCCAGAGCCAGCCGAACGTGCGGGCCAGAAGCAGACCCAGAATGACCAGGAGCGATACCGCGGCGTCGGCCATTACGTGGATGACGGCGGCCCGCATGTTGTTGTCCCGGTGCGCCGCGCCGTGAACATGACGAGCATCGTGCTCCCGCCCGTGCTGGTGCTCCTCGAAGATGATCGGATAATCGCGGCCGCTGATCCGGACAATGGCGGTGAAGGCGTGCGGTTCCGGGACATCCTGAAGGCTTTGCAGATAGTCGCCGTGGTTCTTCAGAGCGAAGGACTGACGCGCACCGTCCGGGCGAACCGTCTCGATCGTGATGGCCTGCGTGGTCAGGGCGGACCCGTCCTCCCCGCGAATGCGGAATACCGGCGGGTGATTCTCCTCGAAGACGCTCACGGAGAAAATGCCACTGGGCGTGACGATGCGGTGCTCCCCGTCGTCCTCGTGATCGTAATGTTTGTGGGAATGGTCGGGCCCGTGATGATGGTGGTGACCGCCGCCGGACAGCAGCCAGGCGGAGGTCACGTTGACCACCAACCCGAGGCAGGCGATCGGGATGGCCTCGGCGAAATGGATGGGGACCGGCGCGACAAAGCGGGTAACGGCTTCGTAGCCGATGAGGAGGGCTACCATCGCCAGGACCACCGCCGAGGCGAAGCCGGCGAGATCACCGAGCTTGCCAGTGCCAAAAGTGAACCTCGAGTCCGCCGCGTGCTGGCGGGCGTAGCTATAGGCCAGCGCGGCCAGTAGCAGCGCGCTGGCGTGGGTGCTCATGTGCAGCCCATCGGCGACCAGGGCAATCGACCCGAACAGCGCACCGCCAATGATCTCGAGCGCCATCATGGCCCCGCACAGCCAGATGACCGCCCAGGTCCGGCGCTCCGCGTGCTCGTGACCCTCGCCCAGGAAGACGTGGTTGTGCGTCCGTGGGAGAATGGGCGGCTCGACGTCTGTCATGACCGCTCCGTCACTTCAGGTAGGTGCGAACAACGGCGAGCAGCTGCTCGGCGGCCTCGGCATTCAGAGCGCCGGGATGCGTCTCTGGATCGACAAGGTGGATGCGGACATGGTCCTCGACGACCTCAGCCATTAGCCCGGCCATCGCGGCGCGCGTGCTAGCCAGCAGGTGCATGACCCGCTCACATCCGAGTTCTGCATCGAGCGCGCGCTCGATGGCTTCGACCTGGCCCCGGATGCGGCGCACCCGGGCCAGCAGCTTATGCTTCTCGCGTACTGTATGGGCCATGGTCGCGTCTTAGAATAGCGCCCTATCCTATGCAAATGGGCGGACTTAGGGTCACCCGTCCGGTCCGGCCACGAAAATCAGCGTGGTTTGGGTTGGCTCGGTCGGGCGTGGTTCGTCCCTTGGAGTGGGCCGCCCTTATTTGAGCAGGCCCGCCATTCAGATCCATTGCTCCGATGTTGCTTGAGGGGCGCCCACGTGCGGGGTAGCCTGCGTTCCATGCTCAGGCGGCTCCCCCACGTCCTGCTCGCCCTCGTCATCGCCCTAGCGACGACGCTTCCGGCGGGTGCGAGCGCGATACCGGCGATGGCAGGGATGACCGGGACTGGCATGCAGCAGCATTGTCCTGGATGCCTGCACGAGCCCCTCGGCGGCACCAACCCGGACAAGATGCTGGCCTGTCCGATCCTGGCGTGCGCCGGTGCGGTCGCGATGTTGGCGGCACCGGCCCTTCCGTATCAGCGCGTCCTCCTGAGGACTGCCTATCCAGCGGCCTTGCCCCTCCATTGGGTCGCGGAGCCGTCCGCTCCCGACCCGTTCCCGCCCAGACCCATCGTCCTCCTCTGAGCCGCAGCGGCCGAGCCGCTCGCGGTTTCGCGTTGCTATGGAGCCCGCGCCCTGGTGCCGGGCCGGTGTCCAGGTCCGCTTGCATCCCGCATGGGATGAAGCCGGCCGTGGCACCACGGGGACACTGCCGATGCCATTCACGTCCGTCCTGGCCCTGCACCGCAGGGGCTTCCTCCAGTCAGGCGCCGCGTGCGCCCTTGCCGGGCTGTCGGGACCAGCTTTCGCAGCCGTCGGCAACGTCACTCCTCAATCGGAGGGCTTTGCCGCACGGCTGCGGCCGGGTTCGGCCCGGGTCCGTATGGTCGGCGACGAAGCGCCGGCCACCGCGGTCTGGACCTACAACGGCGTCGAGCCCGGACCCGCGCTGCGGCTCCGACAAGGCGCGCCATTTCGTGCCGGCGTCGAGAACGGCCTGACCGAAGCCACCACGGTGCACTGGCACGGCATCCGCCTGCCAAACGCCATGGACGGCGTGCCCGGCCTCACGCAGCCGACCATCCTGCCCGGCAGAGGCTTTGAGTATGCCTTCACCCCGCCTGACGCCGGCACGTTCTGGTACCACTCGCACGAGAACAGCCTGGTGCAGATGGGCCGCGGCTTGGTCGGCGCGCTGATTGTCGAGGAGCGCGAGCCGCCAGCGGTCGACCGCGACCTGCTCTGGGTGATCCAGGACTGGCGGTTGGCGCGCAATGCCCAGATCGCGCCCGGCTTCAACAACCGCATGGAAGCGGCGATGGACGGTCGGGTGGGCAATACCGTCACCATCAATGGCCGACTGCCCGAGACGCTGCAGGTCCGCGCCGGCGAGCGGGTTCGGCTGCGGCTACTCAATGCCGCGATCGCCCGCATCATGGCGCTGCGCTTCGAGGGGCACCGGCCGGTGATCGTGGCGGTGGATGGGCAGCCCTGTGACCCGCACGAACCGGCAGACGGCCGCATCCTGCTTGGCCCCGCGATGCGCGCCGACGTGATGCTCGACATGCAGGGCGAGCCGGGGCACGCGTATCGCGTGGTGGACGATTTCTACGGCCGGCTCGCCTACACGCTTGTCAGCCTGTCCTACAATGCATCAGCGCCATTGCGCCCGCATCCAGTCGATGCACCGCTCCGACTGCCGCGCAATCCGGTACCGCGTCCCGATCTGGCGAGCGCCGTCCTCCACGAAGTCCGCCTACAAGGCGGGATGATGGGTGGCATGAGCGGCGGGGGAATGGGTGGCGGCATGATGGGCATGGGCTCCGGTGCCGCCTGGGCGATCAACGGCCAGTCGATGACCGGCGACGGCAACCCCGACATGCCGCCGCTGTTCCGCATCGATCGCGGACGAAGCTGCGTCCTCGATTTCCGCAACGAGACCGCGTGGTGGCACCCGATGCACCTGCACGGCCACAGCTTCAACGTGCTCAGCCGCGACAGCGTGCCGGTGCCGCATGACGAATGGGGCGACACCGTGCTGGTCCGCCCACGCGAGCGCGTGCGCGTCGCCTTCGTGGCCGACAATCCGGGTGACTGGATGCTGCATTGCCACGTCATGAACCACCAGGTCGGCGGGCTCATGACGACCATCCGCGTGACATGAACAGGAGAACCACGCCATGACCCGACGGAAGTTTGCGGCCTTGCTGATGGTGACGGCCACGACAATCCCGGCAATCCTGAGGCCGCTTGAGCTGCGTGCGGCAGCACCGATCCCGGTGACGCTGTACAAGAACCCGTCCTGCACCTGCTGCGAGGGCTATGCGCAATATCTCGACCAGAACGGCTTCAAGGTTGACGTGAAGCCGACCAACGATCTCGCCGAGATCAGCCGCAAGGCCGGCATTCCCGAGGATCTGCAAGGTTGTCACACCAGCTTCATCGGCGACTATGTCGTCGACGGACATGTGCCGGTGAGGACGATCCGCAAACTGCTGGACGAGAAGCCGGCGATCGCCGGCATCACCCTGCCGGGTATGCCGGCCGGAACGCCAGGAATGCCAGGGGAGAAGGCGGGGCCGCTGACCATCTATGCGGTGAGCCGTGACGGTACGCCGCCACGCGTCTTTGACGTGGATTAGGGGAGACGGGCATGCAAACCGTCGCACCCCTTCCGGCAACCACCCGGCCGCTGTCGATCGCCCGCTTTGGACGCAATCGCCTGGTGATCGGCGCGAGCGCGCTCGGCATGATCGCAATGTGCGGGCTCGGTCTGTGCATGCGCCGCGGGAGCGGGCGTGCATGCTCTCCGACGCCAAAAGGGCCACAGGCCGCTGGACACAGCGCCACACCACAGGAGACATAGCATGCGCATCCGACATTTGCTGGCGGTCGCGGTGTTTGCCGCTGGGATCGGCGGCCTGATTGTGCCCGCGCTCGCGCAGATGCACGACGGCGCAGGAAACGCGCCAAACCAGGGAATGAGCCGAATGGAAGGAAGCGGCCACATGGGTCACGGCACAATGCCGGGCGGCATGATGGCTGGCGGTTGCGCGGGCATGATGCAGTCGATGAATGGCGGCGGGGGACGGCCGAACAGCCAGTGGCGATCGGGTCTGCGTGGCGGCGGCATGTCGGAGTAGAACGTGACCTGCAGTGCGGTAGCGCGGCGCACCGCGATTCAGTACATCGTCGCCGTTGCCGGGGGAAACCTTCTTTGGGAGACCTTGCAGCTGCCGCTGTATTCGCTGTGGCGAACGTCGAGCGCCTCCTTTCTCGCCTTTGCGGTCCTACACTGTTGGGTGGGCGACATGATCATCGCAGCGGTCGCACTTGGGATCGCCATCGTTGTTGCTGACCGGTGCTGGCCGTCCCGGCACTACGCGCGAACCGCTGCTTTTGCGATCTTGTTCGGGGTCGCATACACAGTGTTCAGCGAATGGCTGAACGTGATGGTTCGCCGCGGTTGGGCCTACGCCCCCGAGATGCCGCGCGTGCCGCCACTTGGGACCGGGCTTTCGCCTCTTTTGCAATGGCTCGTCGTTCCCCTGGCCGCCTTTGCTTGGGCCCGGCCCGCTCGCAGGCGCGTGTTGACGCTCGTCTTATTCGTGTTTGGCGGCATGATCGCCCTCGGCGACCCGGCCAGCGCCGCGACGAGCGAGTGGGCGAGCAACCCGCATGGGGCGGCGCGGCTGATCACGGCGGTCGAAGCGACCGGATCGGGGACGCGGCTTGATGTCGGGTTGCAGCTTCGCCTGACCCCGGGCTGGCATACCTACTGGCGAACGCCGGGCGACGCCGGCGTCCCGCCAACGATCGACTGGCAGGGCTCGGAGAACCTGACCGCTGCCACGATTGGCTGGCCGGCGCCGCGCCGGCTGCCGCCGCTCGGCGGCCTCGAGACGCTGGGCTACGAGGATGGCGTGGTGCTGCCGATCGCGGTCACCCTGGCGCATCCTGGCGCCGCGCTGCGCCTCCACGCCGAGGTGGACTACGCCTCCTGCAAGGAGGTCTGCATCCCCTACCACGCGAGTCTTGACCTGGCGCTACCGCCCGGACTGGCTCTGCCCGGACCGGAAGCGCCGCTGATCGCCGCCGCGCGCGACAGGGTCCCGGGCGACTTCGGCTCCGCCGGGCTGCGGCTCGCGGGAGCGGTCGTGACAGCGAGGAACAACGACGCGGTGCTATCCGTCCGGGTGGCCAGCGACGGGACGAGGCTGCGCGCGCCCGATCTGTTCGTCGAGGATCTGCCGCGCGGCTCTCCAGGTCGCCCGGATATCGAGCTCAGCGACGGCGGGAAAGAAGCGACGCTAGCGATACCGATCACGGGTGTCCCGGCTGCCGCCATCGCCGGCACCAGGCTGCGGCTTACCCTGATCGATGGCGCGCGCGCCGCCGAGATCGAGGCCGCGCCGCGGCTCGGTGCGCTGCCGCCCGCGCCGGGCAGTGCCACGCGGATCGGCATCGTCGGGCTCGCCCTGCTGGGCGGCCTCGTCCTGAACCTGATGCCTTGCGTGTTGCCCGTGCTGTCGCTGAAGCTGCTCGCGCTGACCGGATACGCGGGAGCGGAGCGACGTGCCGCGCGTCTCGGCCTGTTGGCCACGGCGGCCGGCGTGATCGTCTGCTTCGCCGTCCTGGCCGGTGTGCTGATCGCGCTGAAGAGCGCGGGTGCCGCCATCGGCTGGGGTATCCAGTTCCAGCAACCGTGGTTCCTCGCCGGCATGGCGCTGGTCACGACGCTGTTCGCGGCGAGCCTGTGGGACTGGGTGCCTTTGGCATTGCCCGGCGGAGTGGCCGGCGCGGTCGGATCTGTGCGCGGGCGAGGGCGGTTCACCGATGCCTTTCTGCTGGGTGCCTTCGCGACCCTGCTCGCCGCCTCTTGCTCGGCGCCGTTCGTGGGCACCGCCATCGGCTTCGCGCTGGCGCGGGGGCCGTTCGACATCGCGCTGGTGTTCGGCGCCCTCGGCCTCGGCATGGCCGCCCCCTTCCTGGCCGTCGCCGCGGCACCCGGACTCGTCGCCTGGCTACCGCGGCCGGGGCGGTGGATGGCCTGGTTGCGGCGTCTTCTCGGGCTGGCGCTGCTCGGCACCGCCGTCTGGCTGCTCTCGGTGCTTGCGACCGAAGCCGGATCACCGACCGCCTTGCTGGCCGGCGGCATGCTCGCTGTCCTGCTGGCCGTCCTTGCCTGGCGCCACACCCTGCCCGCCGGGCGGCGTGCCCGCGGACCCGCCGGAGCTGGTGCCATCGTGGTGGCAGCCATTGCCGTGTTGGTTCCGGCGTTGAGCGGCCAGGCCGGGCCGCGCGACCTGTCCACGGCGCGGGGCGAAGCGGGGCTGTGGCGGCCGTTCGACCAAGCGGTGCTGCAGCGGATGGTGGCGGAGGAGAAAATCGTTTTCGTCGATGTCTCCGCGGCGTGGTGCCTGACCTGCAAGGTCAACGAACTGGCCGTGCTGGACCGGGCACCGGTCGCGGACCAGCTTCGATCCACTGGCGTCGTTGCCATGCGCGCGGACTGGACCCGCCCCGATCCGATCGTCACCGCGTATCTGCAAAGTTTCGGCCGCTACGGTGTGCCGCTCAACGTCGTCTACGGCCCCGGCGCGCCCGAAGGCATCGCGCTTCCCGAGCTGCTTACGCCGGGAGCCGTGATGGACGCCTTTCGCCGGGCCGGCGCCGCGCACCCTCAGTCGGCCGTCCAGAGGACGGCAGAATGAGCTTTTATCAGCGCTCCGTGCTGCCCCGCTTAATCCATCTGGCCATGCGACAAGAAAACCTGCTGCCGTTCCGCCGTCGGGTGATCGGAGCGGCCGAGGGCCGGGTGCTGGAAGTTGGCATCGGGTCGGGCCTCAACCTGCCGCTATACGGACCGTCGGTCTCCGTTGTCTTCGGCCTGGAGCCGTCGCCCGAACTGCTGCGGATGGCGGATGACCGGGCGGCGAGAGCGCCGGCTTCCATCGAGCTGCTTGAGGCGTCAGCGGAAGCCGTGCCGCTGGACACCGCCAGCATCGACACCGTGGTGACGACCTGGACGCTCTGCACCATCCCCGACGCGCCCCGCGCGCTGGCCGAGCTACGCCGCGTGCTGAAACCCACGGGAGCATTGCTATTCGTTGAACACGGTCGCGCACCGGAACCGGGCGTGGCGCGATGGCAGGACCGGCTCGATCCGCTGTGGCGGCGCGTCGCCGGCGGCTGCCATCTCAATCGCAAGATCGATGACCTGATCTCCGGGAGCGGCTTTGTGATCGGCACGCTGACAAACGCGCGCCTGCGAGGGCCGCGCACTCACACCTTTCTCTACGAGGGCAGGGCTCGACTAGCATGATGGCTGAAAACACCATCATCCGGATACTTTGCCGCGTGCGCTGGACTGCGCTCGGCCTGATCGTGCTGCTGGCAATCGGGGTAGCGGTCATGGAATTTCGCTCGGGCCGAGAGCCGGCAACCGAAGACGTTTCGACTGGAACGACTTCGATCTCTGTTCCGAGCGCGTCGCGATCGGCGGCCCGTTCCACCCGATTGACGACAAAGGCCGCAAAGTGACCGATTTGGAGTACCGCGGCCGCTGGATGCTGGTGTTCTTCGGCTACACCGACTGCCCCGACGAATGTCCCCTGACGTTACAGAAGATGGCTGCCGCGCTCGGCGACCTCGGGCCGCTCGCCGACCGGATGGCCCCGCTGTCCATCACCGTCGATCCGGCCCGCGACACGCCGGCGAGGCTCGCCAGCCATCTGGAAAACTTCGATCCGCGAATTGTCGGATTGACAGGGAGTGATGAGCAGATCGCCGCCACGGCAAAGGCATATCGGGTGTACTACTCGCCCAGCGAACATGAGCGGTCCGGCGCCGATGTCGTCAGTCACTCGACCTTTCTTTACCTCATGAATCCGGCCGGTCAGTTTGATGCGCTGCTGCCGTCGGACGTCGACGCTGATACGCTGGCTGCTGAATTGCGGGCGCGCCTCACGTCGGAAGGGCGGCCCCCGAACTGAAGGGAAGCACACCTGATGATGGGTAGCATGGGTGGCATGATGTGGGGCATGGGCCTGCTCTGGCTCATTGTCATCGTGATCCTCGTGCTGGCGGCTATGGCGCTCGTGAAATACCTGTTCTTCGGCAGGTGATCCGCGGTTCAATCCGCATGGCGGTAGTACCGGAGCACATCGCCGCCCTTCGTTCCCTCTCCTCCAGCCCTTTGCTCAGTTCACCGACTCTGGGCCCTCCTTTTCTGACGGAGCACGGTGCCGAGGCCGAGCACTCCGACTGCAAGCAATGCGGCGCTCGCCGGTTCCGGGACCCCCGTGCTGATCCCATACACGTTCTTAAGTTCGGCCTGCATCTCGGCGATCTGCCGCGTCTGCGATGCGATCATGTTGGAGCAAAGCGCACGGATATCCGGATGAGGAGTCCGCGCGACACACTCCCGTGAAGGAGGGAGGAGCTCGGCATGATGCTCGCTGAACAGCTCCAAAAAGGCGATGTTGAAGGGATCACCAGGAGCCACCTGAGTGAGCGTATTGATCATGGCCTGATTGTCCGGCAGGACGATCGGCGGAAAGTTGCCGACGCCGTAATAGGTCTGAAGGAAGCCCTGCATCTCGAGGATTTCCCGACGTTGTGCCGCGTTCGCTTCCGTCGCGACGCTAAAGACCACCGGATCGGTGCCCTTTGGCGGCGTCGGGGGAAAGGTCTCCGGAGATCCGGCAAATCCTGAGGTCGTCCCCACAACGTCGGTTCCAGCCGCGAGCTCGGTCATCCTCAAGGCGCTGAAATGGTGGTCTATCGTGAACTCGAGGAAGTTCACATCGTTTACGTAGCCCTCCGTCGGAAGAATCGGCGCCGCATGAACGACGATCGGCAGGACGGTCATGGAAATGGCCAGACCGAGCGCGTGCAGGGTTACGCGCATTCGTCGCCCCGGCACATCGGGAGCTTTCGTGAGCCTGTCGACGGTGGGGATCGCTCCGGCGGGCATCAGCGTTCTCCATGTGAACCGGTGGATCGGGACGCATCGGCATACTGGACCGCCGGTTTGATGCTTGGCGGCTTCGCGAAAATCGGCGATAGCGCAGTACGAACGCCGACTTGACGAGATGGTAATCTAGCGGATCGGCTTTCGTATAGATCAGCACGCAATCGTTATCGAAATGCACGACGCCGACATCATCGAGCAACACGTCTGGCGACATTTGCGGCCGTTGCCGGCTGCGTCACCGGCCTGAGGGATTCTCGGACTACCCTCGGCTCTCTCAGACCCGAGGCCAATTTGCCCCGTCTCCCACGTCATATCCTGAGCGCAGCTTTCGTCATACGTCTGAAATCTTCCTGACATTTGGCGGACGCACGTTGAACCCGTGAAGGCGGGAATAACCGAACCTTTCGGGGCTGAACAGTGAATCGGCGAGTTCTGCCTCGTCGCGAATTGCCCGCAATTGCTTGCGTCGCTCTTGTCGTGAGCGCCTGCACCAACCTCGATCACTCCCGCGCAGTCGCGCGACCGATCATCCAGTCTCAAGCCGGGCCTGTGGCGCTCGAGGTCGTGAGTGGCGGGGCGGCCGGAATCCCTGACTCTGAGGTGACAAGGCTGGTGCAAGCGGGTGTGCGCCAGGGTTGCAGGGGAGAGACGAACGACAGGATCCGCGCAGCTGCCGACCCGATGCTGTCGATGCGCTGGGAGATTCAGCGGACGGGTCCACGGCCACAGGTGATCGTGACCGCCTCGCTGTTCAGCCAAACGCGCCGCGTCGGCTTTGCGTTCGACCGTGTTCTGTCGCCCAACGCGGCACCGAACGCGGTTTTCGAGTATGCGGTCGCATCGCTCACATGCGAGTTGTACAGGAAAGCTGGCTACCTGACCAAGGCCGGCCTTCGCCCTTGAAAATGGAACAAGGCAAGCCGCCACACAGGGCAGCATCAATATCGGAACGAGATGCCGACATAAGGGTTCCAATCGGGCGCCGCCTTGGCCAAACCGATATAAATCCCGGCGTCCAGCTGCAGGTTCGGCGTGACCAGCCACTGCAGTGACGGATCAATCGTGTGGCGCGGGCCGATATTGTGGTCACCGGGGAAATCGAGCGCGAGTTCCAGGGCGGCCGTCACGACCTCTCCGATGATCGGGTGATTCAGGTTAACCAGGATCTGGTAGTCGACCTGGTAACCCTGCTTGTAGACGTTTCGGAGCAGACCAATCGCGGGCTCGACGGTCAGCGAAAATCCTCTCGGGAGCGTCGTCGTAAACGGCAGGTTCAGCGTGTATTCGACCATGTTGTTGCCCAGCCCGCGACCCGCGGTGGGCAGCTTGACAAAGCCGATCGCGCCGAGCGCCTGGTCGCCACCGTCATTGCCGAACAAGTTCGCCTTTCCACCCAACAATACGTCGCCGAAGCCGAAGCCACGAACCCGACCGCCGCCGTTGCGGGTCCTCACATCGAGTGTGTTGTAGAGGGGCAGGAAGACGCCAAGCTCCCGCCCAGGTCGTGACCCCGAGCTTGAGGTTCGGGTTGACGACCGTGGTGGCGCGCAGCGTCGAGTCGTCCTTCGTCCAGTGGTCCCAGGTGTAGTTCCACAAGTCGCCCTCGAGCTGGAAATGGCCAGCATCGACCGTCAGCGAACTGTGCGTCTTCCCGGGCCGGTCGGTACTGAACGGGCGGAGCGCGTTCTCGGGCGTCGGGTTGAAGAGGTTGAACTGGCTCTTGTCCAGCGTCACTGCTGGCGCCTCGCTCGCGGGGGATCGATCGTTTGACGGCTCTTCCGAACCCGCATCGTCGGCATGGCCCGGGTTTCCGGATCCGAGTGTCAGAAGCACGATCAGCGTCATCAGAGCGCTTCGGCGGATTGCACCGGGGCCTATTCGCCATTGCCGGGCCGACCGCCCGCCGCTGGTCTCCCGGTTTTCCTTGCCAAAGGTTCCGATCACAAGCGGCGTCCCGGCTTCGACCGATCCCATAGCCCCGCGCTGCGTTCCGCGTCGTAGCGGATCACCGCGTCGCGCAACACCTGCCGGTCCAGGCCATCCCCAGCCGACCGGAAATCGAGCAGAGGATACGACAGCTATGAGGCTGCCGGAAGGCCAGAGCTTGGCCGATGCTCTCTGAATCCAGAGCCTGTCGCCGCGCCGAATCGTCCGAAGTGGCAGCTAAGTTGGAATGGGACTCTGAGCTTGCCGGTGCGCCTCTGCCACGAAGGCATTGCTTTGACGCAGCCCTGGAGTAAGCCGTTCCCGGATTACTCGCAGCACCAGAGGACAGAGTGCTGCCGCGTTGCTACCTAATGAGACCGCATCCACGATCGAACCGAACACAGAACCCACGATGAGGTTGTGGGCGGCCCAGAAAGGGCCCGAAATCAGGAACCCGACCTTCATCAGCGTCAATGACCGCTGCAACCGGGCGGCCGTAGCCACCAGAGATCCGGTCCCGGCAAGGAGAGATGGCCAACCGTGCCAGGTAACCACGACGAGAGCCAGCAACAGGAGGATGCTGGCAACGTAGGCCAAGCAGAGCGGCCCACGCTTACGGATCGTGGTAACCGCGACCAGCTGGAGCAACGCGATGCAACTCGCTGCGGCCGCGGTAGCTGAGCCGATCGCAAGAAAGTGCAACGCGAACGAGCCCGCTCCGATACATTGAGTGATCAGTGCCGCTGTACGGCTTCGAAAAAAGGGCCAAATGAGAACGGCTGATACGGCAAGCAGACCAAAGGCGGGTAGCTGCTCAACCCGGGGCGAGAGCGGGTTGGCCGCATAGAGTGTCACGGATCGCCTGATAAGCGTCGATGCCACGCCGGGCGGCAGTTCCGATAACCGAGCGGACGGCGGCGAACAGGTCGGCGCCCCAGTCAGAGCGGAAGCCGCCAGTGACCTTGCGGTATGTTGCGGTCGGGCGCAGTTCGCGCTCGCTGCTGTTGTTGTCGGCGGCAATCTCGGGATGATCGAGGAAGGTGAACAGGTGGCCGCGGACGCGGGCGTAGCGCTTGCGCAATCGTTGGCCGTCGCGATTGACCGGTGCCAGTGCCATGACGGCATCGAGCGAGTGTTCCAGACGGCGGCGGTATTCACGCCGCGTGCTGTCGGCCAGACCGCGGTGTCGCCGCGCCAGCACCGCGGCGCGCAGCAGCAGCGCCTTCATACGCGGCGCGAACACCGCATCGCCAGCGTCGATGGCATACTGGCAATCGCGCAATTGGTG
>JAFKFI010000050.1 GCA_017307285.1 Alphaproteobacteria bacterium
GGCGCGGCGGGCATGGCCTGGCACGAGGGTGGCGCGCGCCTCGGCCGAGGTCAGCGCAGCGTTGCTCATCGCCCCCCTGGCATGTCGGCCGACCTCGCCCGCGAGCTCGCCCATCCGCCCGGATCGGCGCGATCCCCTCGGCCGACAGGCTCACCGCTCGCCCGATCTCCCTCGCCCGGATCGGCTATCCTCCGGCGATCATCCGGGCGAGCTGGCTCACCAGCACGATCGCCAGCAGGTCGGTCGCGAAGATCAGCAGCAGCAGGCGCATGGGGTCTCTCGGGGTCCGCCTCGGGGTGCTCTCGATCGAGGGTCCGCTCCCGCCCGGCGTCCGAGCTCGCCGGCCCCTTGCCCCGTCCGGCCGCTCCGGCGGGTGCTGGGCGGCTCCGGCGCCTCTCGGCAGGGGGGATACGGCCAACCGCCTGTTTTTCGCCTCAGAGCCCTCTCCGCCCCGCGTTCGCGGGGTCTCGGTGCGGCTCTCGGCCCCCTGGGGTCGGGTGCCCCGTCCTCCGGGGGCGGGGCGGCCCCCAACCATGCCACCACCTTGCCGTCGCGCCAGATCCGCACGATCCGCCCGGCCGGGTCGCGGTCGAGCCGCACCCGGCCGAGCTGGCCGGCGCGCGCGCCGCCCCTCACGCCGTCACCAGGTCGCGTTCGTCGTCGTCCTCGTCGGGCTCCGGCTCGCGGTCGGGATCGGGGTCAAGCGCGTCGAGCGCGTCGATCGCCGCCTCGGCGATCGCCAGCAGCAGGGCGCGCAAGGTGGGATCAGGCGCGGCGGCGCGCGGGGCTGCTCGCATCGGCGGTCTCGGGGGCTGGGGGGTGGGACAGAGCAAGAACGGGTGTCGCGCCGGAGCGCAGAAGCGGGGGTATGGAAACTGCGGCGCGCCGCTGCGCCTGGGCTTTCGCGGCTTCGTGGCGGCTTCTCCATCGCTCGATGCGCAGGGTCACCAGCTCGGCCGCCGCCAGCAGGTCGGCGTCGTCGGCGCCGGCGCGGTGCGCGTGCAGGTATTCCGCAAGCTCGCTGATGGCGTCGAGCAACTTCGCTGTCGCGCGTCGCGTGCGCCCGTCGCGGATCGGCGGCAGCGCCGCGCGCAGCGTGTGCAGCTCGTGCGCGGCGAGCGTCACTGCCCGCTGCGTCGGATCGGCCCCGGCCGGCGTCGCCACGGCCGCCGTCGCCGGCGGGAACAACTCGCCCGCGCGTTTACGCTCGCGCGCCGCCTCGCGACGCTCGGCCGGGTCGCGGATCGACGCCGCCAGTGCGGCCTGCGCCGCCGAATGCACCCGCGCCAGCCGCTCGCCGCGCCGGGTGTTCTGCTGCAGGTGCAGCGAGAGCCGGGTTTTCATGCGCTTTCGGGTGTGCTCGGCGGATGGTTTCGAACCTGTGAAAGAAGCCGGATCGTGCCCTGCGTTTGTTGCGGATGTATCCCTTCTGCGGCATTCACCTGCCTAGATTGATGATCCGGGAGACCTCGATGGACCGAGATGTGGACGCTCTCAGGCGCATGTATGACTGCTTCAACGCCAGAGATATCGACAGCGTCCTTGCCATGCTCGCCGATGACGTCACCTGGGCCAATGGAATGGACGGCGGCTACGTCCACGGCCGCCAGGCCGTGCGGGAATACTGGACGCGCCAATGGGCCATCGTCAGTCCGCACGTCGAGCCCGTGAGTTTTGACAAGGCGGCGGACGGATCGGTGGTCGTTGAGGTCCAACAGTCGGTTCGCGACCTCGGGGGCCGGCCCATACAGGATCAAGTGCACGGGCTGCGGGACAAGGTGGTCAGGCACGTGTTCCGCTTTCAGCAAGGCAAGGTCATCCGCTTCGACATTCCAGACGCCTCATAGATGCCGTCGAAGCGATGGACGTAGCTGTGTGAAAGAGGTACGTCGGCGCTCCAACCGCCTACATTTGCTCTCCGGCGCTGGCGCTAAGTGCCTGAGATGTCTTTAGAGGATGGGTGGCCGAGCGGTCTAAGGCAGCGGTCTTGAAAACCGCCAGGGGTGCAAGCCCCTCGTGGGTTCGAATCCCACCCCATCCGAATCCCTACCCTCACCCAGCACAATTCTAGCGGATCCGACGCACTCCACCGTCCCCTTCTCCGATCCCGTCGAACCGCTCCGCAAAGCAAGCCATGAACTCGCCGCCGAGCTCGTGCGCAGGCGCATCGCTGGGCCGCCGAGCACCGCGCCGCACTGCTGGGCGCGGAGCGGCCGATGCCATCCCGGATGTCCTTGATGTTGGCCGTCACCCCGCGATGCACGTCGTCCAGGATCGTGGCCACTGTGGAGGCAGGGCTGGAACACCTCTTGCCCTGCGATCGGCTGAAAGCGCCGGCAGAGCCTCCGGGGGCCGTTCCCGCCGAGGGAAGCGGTCGTTGGGCCGTGTACTATGAGCACGACTTGCCGGTCGTACTTTCGCATGGCCGCCGCGGAGGGACGGGATGAAGCCGCCGGCGCACCTTTGAATGGGCTCGTTGCGGGTTGCCTATCGAAAGAACTATTCTGGCGCTAAGTGAGGTTATTCGGCCGCTCAGGAGCTGATATGCGCCCGAAAAACGCGTTCTACGCCCAATCCGGCGGCGTCAGTGCTGTGATCAATGCGTCGGCTTGCGGTGTGCTGGAAACCGCGCGCCGGCACCCCACACAGATCGCAAAAGTCTATGCTGGCCGTAATGGCATCATTGGCGCACTGACAGAAGACCTGATCGATACCAGCGTCGAGTCGGAAGCTGCGGTTGCCGCCCTCAAGCACACGCCCGGCGCCGCATTCGGCTCCTGTCGCTATAGGCTCGGATCGCTTACCGAACAGCGCGCACAGTTCGACCGCCTAATCGAAGTGTTCCGCGCGCATGACATCGGTTTCTTTTTCTACAATGGAGGTGGAGACTCCCAGGACACCACTTGGAAAGTGAGCCAGATGGTGCAAGGCCTGGAAGATCCGGTCGTATGTATCGGAATTCCCAAGACGATCGACAATGATCTAGTCATTACAGATTGTTCGCCTGGGTTTGGTTCCGTGGCGAAATACCTTGCTTTGTCGCTTCGGGAGGCGGCCTTCGATGTCGCAGCGATGAAGCGCACCTCCACCAACGTGTTTGTCCTTGAAGTGATGGGGCGTCACGCCGGCTGGATGACCGCCGCTTGTGGCCTAGCCGCAGACCATGAAGGGGATGCGCCACATCTTCTGCTGCTGCCCGAGGTCCCGTACAACGAGGAGCGAGTTCTCGCCAAGATCCAAGAAGCTCTGCGAAGACATGACCATTGTGTTATCGCGGTATCAGAAGGAATTAAGCGGCCGAACGGGGAGTTCTTCTCGGCCGGGGCGAAGGACGCCTTCGGACACGCTCAGCTCGGAGGGGTCGCGCCACTCATCGCGGACTTGATACGCAAGAAGCTGGGCTGCAAATGTCACTGGGCCGTTCCCGATTACCTGCAGCGGTCGGCGCGGCACATCGCATCCGCGACCGATGTCGAGCAGGCGTACGCGGTGGGCTGCGCGGCGGTACAGATGGCACTAGCGGGACGAAATGCCGTGATGCCGGCAATCCGCAGGCTCAGCGACGAGCCCTATAGCTGGGATACTGTGGAAGCGCCTCTCTGCGATGTGGCCAATCAGGAGAAGTTACTGCCTCCAGAGTTTATCAGCGCCGACGGGTTTGGCATTACCGAGGCGGCCCGCCGGTATCTGGCGCCCCTAATCGTCGGTGAGGCTTATCCGCCGTTCAAGAATGGATTGCCTGATTATGTGAGATTGCGAAACGCGCCGGTGTCCAGAAAGCTGCCGGCCACTGTATTGCAAGGATGGGATGGTGAACGTTCGTAACCGTTGCAAATTGGACAACCGCTGCCTCTGCAGCTCGTGGCAACCGTCATTCCCCCGCGAGTGCCGCGAGGGCGTCTCCGTCCTTTATGGCGATCAGTGAGCGGTTGATCGCAATGATGGCCTCACGCTGCATTTGGGTGAGCATTCGGCAGACCGTCTCTGTGGTCAGCCCGAGATAGTCGGCCACGTCAGCTCGGCTCATCGGCAGCTCGATGCAAGGGCCAGAGGCGTCCGTCCGATGCGCCATCTCCAGAAGAAATCGGGCGATGCGCTCGGAAGCGGTCATTCGGCCGAGTGCGAGCACCCGTGCTTGCTCCGAGCGAAGCCTTTTTGCCGACATGGTCCGCAACCGGCGCGCAAAGTCCATATTGCGATCGGCATAGGCTTCGAGGCTGCAGCGCAGGTAGCGGCGCAGGATCGCGGGACCAACCGCCTCCATGCCGAACGTGTGTTCGTTCAGCGCCTCCAACCCGAAGAAATCGCCGGGGAACAGGAATGCCCCGATCTGTCGCCGCCCATCGCTCATCAGGCGGACGGTTCTTAAGCAGCCGCTGATGACGAGGAAGCTATAGTCGGCCGGATCGGCCTGCGCGACCAGCACAGCGTCCCGCCCGGCACGAACGACGCTGGCGCGGATGCCCGCGAACTCCGGGCAGCGGGCTTTCACCAGGCCGGCCGGGCCTGACTCAACGACGCGCAACAGGGCTGCATTGCCGGTCGTAGGGCTCGGCTGCAAGTCGGTCAGCATTTCTCCCCCAACACTGAACGGCTGCCGTAGCATTACGAGCAAGCAAATGTCGGTAAACTCCGTTACACTCCGTACGGAGATCTACGTACATCGGAGGCTGGCGTGAGCTCGGGAACCGTCCACGTGGTCGACGACGATGCTTCCATCCGGGATTCGCTCCACGTCCTCCTGGAAGCATCCGGCTTCTCCGTTATGACCTACAAAACCGCGACGGAGTTTCTGATCGCAGCGCCGTTCATCGCCGGGGGCTGTGTTGTGACGGACATTCGGATGCCCCACCTGAGCGGGTTGGAGCTGCAGGAGCGCCTATCCTCGCGCGAAGTTCGTCTCCCGGTCATCGTGATGACCGGACAGGGTGACGTGCCTCTTGCGGTGCGCGCTATGAAAGCGGGCGCGGTCGACTTTCTGGAAAAGCCCTTCGAAGACGAACAGCTCATTGACGCGGTGGAACGCGCGCTGCAACAGAGCCGGACGGCCGAGGAATCGGAGCGCCTCGCTGCCGCCGCGACACGCAAGCTCTCGGAGCTGACGCCACGCGAGCGCGAGGTCTTTGAGCTGCTGATCGCCGGGCTGTCCACGAAGGCGATCGCGAACCGACTCAGCGCCAGCCCGCGCACGATCGAAGTCCATCGCGCGCGAGTCTTCGGCAAGCTCGATGCGGACACCCTGCCGGAAATCGTCCGCATCGCGCAAGCGGCGGGCGTACCGCCAATGAAGGAGACGCCGGTTGTCGAGTGAAGGCACGTCGACCCCGCCGTATGTTCCGCCCGACCACGCGCGTTTCTGGCTCGGCACATTGACGGAATCGGCGGATGCGGGCTTTGTCGGCGCCGATCTGCGAGGCATCATCATCACCTGGAACCCCGGTGCGGAACGGATATTTGGCTACGCCCCCGCGGAAATATTGGGCCGCCCCATAGGCGTGCTGATCCCATCGGACAAACAGGCGGAAGAAGCTGCAAGCCTCGCTCGCATCGGGGCCGGCGAGACCCTGCGACTCGAGACGGAGCGGTTGTGCAAGGGCGGTCGCAGGACGCCGGTCTCGCTGACGATGGCGCCGGTGCTGAACGAGCGAGGCCATGCGATCGGAATTTCCGTCATCGCCCGCGATATGCAAAGGACGTTTCTGATCAACGCGGAAAACTTGCGCCGTGAGGCGGTCCTGCGCTCAATCCTCGACACAGTGCATGAGGCGCTCATCATCATCGGCGATGATGGACTGATAAGGTCGTTCAGCGGCACCGCAGAACGTCTGTTTGGCTATCCTTCGGAGGAGGTGATCGGGCACGACGTGAGCGTCCTCGTTTCCGAACCGCACCGAGAAAGGCAGGTGGCGTACATCGCGCGGTATCTTCAGACGGGCGAACGCCACATCGCCAGTATCGCGCGCGTCGTCGCCGGCCAGCGCAAGGACGGTAGCACGTTTCCGATGGAACTGTCGGTTGGCGAAATCGCCCTTCCTGGAGTCCGGCAGTTCACGGTGTTCATTCGCGACCTCTCGGAAAGTCAAGACCGCGAGCGCCGGCTGGCCGAGCTGCGGTCGGAGCTCGTCCATGTCTCGCGCCTGAACGACCTTGGCCAGATGGTGTCGACCCTCGCCCACGAGGTTGCACAGCCACTCACTTCCCTTGCCAATTATCTCAATGGTAGCCGCCGGCTATTGACAGCCGGCAAGGCGGAAGCGGCCGAGCAGGCGCTCGAGCGTGCTGCGGAACAGGCAAGCCGTGCGACCCGCATTGTCCAGAGCCTGCGGGATTTCGTGCGCCGGGGGGAAACGGAGAAGCGGTCAGAGGATCTGCGCAAGACCATCGAGGAGGCAAGCGCGCTTGCCATGCTCGGCATCGCGCACAAGCTCACGCTCGAGCTGCGGGTTAGCCCCGATGCCCGCCAAGCCGTGATCGACAAGGTGCAGATCCAGCAGGTCCTGTTCAACCTGATCCGCAATGCCGCGGAGGCGATGACGGGCGACGGAATGGTTTCGATAACGGTTATGCGCGTCGGCGAAATGGCTGAGATCAGCGTTGCCGATACCGGCCCCGGGCTAGGCGAGGAGGTCGGGGCCAGGCTCTTTCAACCCTTCGTGACCAGCAAGCCGAACGGCATGGGGGTGGGTCTCTCCGTCTGCCGAACCATCGTCGAGGCACATGGTGGCCAAATATGGGCCGATCCCGCTCCGCTCCAGGGCGCCTTGTTCAAGTTCACCGTTCCGCTCCCGGCAGGCGATTCGGCAAAGACTGACTGATGCGCCTGACATGGATCAATGCGATCCCCGAAACTGCAACCTACGTCCTGGCATTCTCCATCGTCCCCGCAACTTAGTGATGGTCGGCGGATTCAACGTGAATGCAAGACGACCTGCAGAGTGCCGTGGGCGTGATCGATGACGACCCGGCCGTCCTGGACTCCTTCCGTTTCATGCTCGAGGTGGCCGGCCATCGCGTCTTGACCTTTCGCTCGGCGCTCGAGTTTCTTGCACACACGTCCGACCTGCCCTGCTGCCTCATCCTGGACCAGCAGATGCCGGACCTGACGGGGCTCGAGCTCGTGGCTCGTCTACGTTCGGACGGCATAGTGCTGCCGATCCTGCTCGTAACGGCCTGGCCTTCACCCGCCATCGTTACTCGCGCGGCCGAACTCGGCATCGAGGGCGTCCTCGAGAAGCCGCCCGGCGAGGGCGATATCCTGAGCTTCGCGGCGGCCTACCTTTAGGTACGCCGGATTGACATAGATCAGTCCGGCGCCGCGAGCGGCCGCCTAAACCGGCGCATGTGCGCGGCACGCAGCGCGCGAAGGACGGGAGTGCTCCATGCGAGCCTTGGTGTACGCCACGGCGTGGCTGGCGGCCGTCATGTTGTCTGCCAGCGCGCAGACGCCCGTGCCAGCACGCGTCGGCACAGTTATCGCGCAGGAACGCCCAATTGTGCGCGGCGAGGAATTTGTCGGGCGCATCGAGGCGGTCGAGCGGGTTGATGTGCGGGCGCGCGTGACCGGCTATCTCGACGCTGTCCTGTTCAAGGAGGGGGACACCGTCAAGGAAGGCGCTCCACTGTTTCGTATCGAGCAGGACCCCTTCCAAGCCGCCGTGCAGCAGGCGCAGGGCGCGCTTTTGCGGGCCCAAGCGGACTACACCAACGCGACCCTGCAGGCGCAGCGGGCGGAGGAGCTGGTTAAGACGAACGTGACGTCGGCTGCCGAGCGGGACCGGAAGGTGGCGGAACAGAAGAAGGCACAGGGCGACGTCATTACAGCCAGTGCCAATCTTAAAACCGCGCAGATCAATCTCGGGTACGCCGATATCACGGCGCCCATCTCGGGCATGGTGGGACGTGCGCGCGCGACGAGGGGCAACGTCGTCGGTCCGGATAGCGGCGTGCTCACCACGATTGTTAGCCAAGACCCCATGTACGTCGTCTTCCCGGTCAGCCAGCGGGACTTCCTGCGGCTCGAAGGCGAACGGGAGAAGCTCGGTGAGCATCTCGTGGTGAAGCTCGTCTTCTCCGACGGACAGACCTATGCCCAAACGGGCAAGATCGACTTCATCGATGTGACCGTGGACCGTGCGACCGATTCTGTCACGGTCCGCGCCGACGTCCCCAACCCCGCCGGCAAGCTGATCGATGGGCAGCTCGTGCGCGTGCTCGTCGAAGGCGACCAGCCCGACCTGCGCATCCTCATCCCGCAATCGGCGCTGATCGCCGATCAGCAAGGGGTCTACGTCTTCGTCGTCGAGGACGGCAAGGCGGTGGTGCGGCGCCTCAAGACTGGCGGCGAGAATGGCAGCGACATCATCGTCGAGAGCGGGCTGAAGCCGGGCGAGCAGGTGATCGCCGAGGGGATGGAAACGCTGCGGCCCGGGGCGCCCGTCTCGCCCAGCCCGACGCAGCCCGCGCTGAACCGGAGCTAGGCCGTGCTCTCCGCGATCTTCGTCAACCGGCCGCGCCTGGCAGGCGTCATCGCGATCGTCACCACGATCGCCGGCCTCGTCTCGCTGCTCGCCATCCCGATCGCGCAATACCCCGACATCGTGCCGCCGCAGGTCTCCGTCACCACGTCCTATCCCGGCGCGTCCTCGGCGGTGGTGGAGGCCACCATCGCCCAGCCGATCGAAAGCCAAGTGGTCGGGGTCGACAAGGCAATCTACATGAAGTCGGTCTCGGGCGATGACGGCAGCTACAACCTTGTGGTCTCCTTCGAGCTCGGCACAAACCCCGATATCAACACGGTCAACGTCAACAACCGCGTGCAGGTCGCGCTGGCCAAGCTTCCCGAGGATGTGCGGCGTCAGGGCGTCACGGTCAAAAAGAAGTCGTCGGCGCTGCTCGGCGTGCTGGCGATCTACTCGCCGAAGCGGACGAAGGACGAGCTGTTCGCCTCCAACTACACGACGATCAACCTGCTGGACCGCATCAAGGCGACGCCGGGCGTGGGCGACGCCTATCTGTTCGGGCCGCAGGACTACGCGGTCCGCGCCTGGATTCGCACGGATCGGCTCACCGGCCTAGGGCTCACGAGCGGCGACATCGTCAGGGCGATCCAGAGCCAGAACGTGCAGGCCGCGGTCGGGCGGATTGGCGCGCGGCCGATGTCGAACGACCAGCAACTTCAGCTCAACATCCAGACCAAGGGACGGCTCACCTCGCTGGCCGAGTTCGAGAAGATCATCATTCGCACCAATCCTGACGGATCGGTGCTGCGGCTCGGCGATGTCGCGCGGCTCGAACTTGGCGCCTCCAATCTGGATAAAGCGACGCGGCTCAACGGCGCGCCTGCGACACTCGTGGCGCTCTACCAAGCGCCGGGCGCCAACGCGCTGAGCACGATCGCCGCGATACGCGCGCTGATGGACGACGCGGCGAAGGACTTTCCCGACGATCTTGCCTGGAAAATCACCTACGACCCGACGACCTTCGTCACCGCGACGATTCACGAGGTGCAGAAGACGCTGATCGAGGCGTTCGTCCTGGTGGTGATCGTCGTCTTCCTGTTCCTCGGCAATCTGCGCGCGACCCTGATCCCGACGATCGCCGTGCCGGTGAGCCTGATCGGCACCTTCGTGGTGCTTAATGCCATAGGTTACTCAGCCAACACCGTCTCGCTGCTCGCCGTGGTGCTGGCAATCGGGATCGTGGTCGACGATGCCATCGTCGTCGTCGAGGCGGTCGAGGCGGAGATGGAGCAGAACCCTGCGCTGACACCCGCCCAGGCGACGATCAAGGCGATGGGCAACATCACCGCGCCGATCGTCGCGATCACGATGGTGCTGCTTTCGGTGTTCGTGCCGGTCGCCTTCATCCCCGGCATCTCGGGCGAGCTCTTCCGGCAATTCGCGGTCACGGTCGCGGTGGCGATGTTCCTTTCCGCGATCAACGCGCTCACCCTGTCGCCCGCGCTCTGCGCGCTGCTGCTGCGCCCACATCACGGCCCCCGGCGCGCAATCATGGGCCGGGTGATGGGCGGGATCGACTGGGTGCGCGCCCGCTACGGCGCGGCGGTCGCGCGGCTCGTCCGTATTGCCGCCATCGGGCTCGCGATGGTCGCCGTCGCGCTGTTCGGCACCGCGAGCCTAGCCAGGATCACGCCCACTGGATTTCTCCCCGAAGAGGACCAGGGCGCGTTCTTCGTCATCGTGCAACTCCCCGCCGGCGCCTCGCTCGGGCGCACCACCGAGGTCGTGCGGCAGGTCGAGGACATTCTCAAGCAGGAGGCCGCTGTCGAGGACTACAGCTCCACGATCGGGCTCAACTTCATCGACAACTACGCACAGCCCAATTCGGCGTTCGTCATCGTCTCGCTCAAACCCTTCGAGCAACGGACCGGACACGATGCCTCGGCCCCGGCGCTGATCGCGCGCCTCGGCGACAAGTTCCGCGCTATCCGGGGCGGGCGCGCCGTGCCGCTGGCGCCGCCGCCGATCATCGGCCTCGGTCAGGGCGGCGGGTTCAGCTACGTGCTGCAGGACTATACCGGCGGCAACCCGCGTGCGCTCGCGCAGGTTCTCCGTGGGCTGCTGGTGGCGGCGAACCAAGACCCAAAGCTGACGCGGGTGTTCAGCACCTTCTCGGCCGACACGCCATCGGTCTATCTCGATATCGACCGCGACAAGGCGCAGGTGCTTGGCGTCGATGTCAGCAGCATCTTCCAGGCGCTGCAGACCTCGCTCGGCGGGTTCTACGTCAATGACATGAACCTGTTCGGCCGGACCTGGCAGGTGCAGGTGCAGGCGGAGGCCGAGGATCGGCGCTCGATCGACGATATCTACCGCATCAACGTGCGCAGCGCGGACGGCAAGATGGTGCCGCTGCGCAGCCTTGTCGAAGTCCGCATCGCACTCGGGCCGCAGGCGCTCATCCGCTACGACAACCGGCTCGCCGTCACGGTGCAGGGCAGTCCAGCCCCGGGCGTCTCGTCCGGCCAGGCGCTCGCGGCGATGGACCAGGTTGCGCGCGAGGCGTTGCCGAAGGGCTATCGCGGTGCATGGACGGACATCTCGTTCCAGGAGAAGCGCGCCGAGGGCAAGACGACGATCATCCTCGGCTTTGCCCTGCTCTTCGCCTACCTGTTCCTGGTCGGGCTCTACGAGAGCTGGACCATTCCCGTCTCGGTGCTGCTCTCCGTCACCGTCGGCGTGCTCGGCTCCTTCCTCGGCATCGTGCTGTTCGGGTTGACGCTCGACCTTTACGCGCAGATCGGCATGGTGGTGCTGATCGGGCTCGCGGCGAAGAATGGCATCCTGATCGTGGAGTACGCGAAGGAGCGGCGCGAGCGCGGCGTCCCGCTGCTGGAAGCCGCCACCGAGGGCGCGCGGCTGCGGTTCCGCCCCGTGATGATGACGTCGTTCGCCTTCATCCTCGGCCTCTATCCGCTGGTGGTCGCCGAGGGGCCGTCGATGCTCGCGCGCAAGAATGTCGGCACGCCGGTCTTTGCCGGCATGATTTTCGCCTCGTTCCTCGGCATCTTCGCGATCCCGCCGCTCTACGTCTTTTTCCAGCGCATTCGTGAGCGCCTACGCCCCTCGGCGCGGCCACGCCCCATCGAGGCGGAGGCGGAAACGCCGCGTCTCACCGGGGGACACACCGCATGACACGCCCGATGCTGCTCGCATCCGTGCTGTCGCTCATCGGGCTGCATCATTCGGCGGGCGCGGCGAATGTCGAGATCCCCAAGGAACGGACGTACATCCTGCACTGCTCGGCGATTGCCGTCCCGATCTACGCTGGGCCACCCGGCTCCAAGTGAACAGGCGCCCCGGTGTGGCGGGGCCGCCGGCGACCGGTTAACGCCCCTTGCCGCCGTTTCGTGCGGCCGGCCAGGCACGTTCGGGGACGAATTTGTACGGATATTCCGGTTCGGTGTAGCCGTGCGGCTCCTGGCGCTTGGGCAGCTTCACCTTGTCGCGCGGAACCGCCTCGTACGGGATGTGACGAAGGAGGTGCGAGATGACGTTGAGGCGTGCGCGCCGCTTGTCATCGGAACGGACGACGTACCAGGGTGCCCATGCCGTGTCGGTCGCCTTGAACATCTCGTCCCTCGCGCGCGAGTAATCATACCAGCGGCTGTAGGACTTCAGGTCCATCGGCGACAGCTTCCAGATCTTCCTGCCGTCGTCGATCCGCCCCTCGAGGCGGCTCGTCTGCTCGGCCTCAGTGACCTCCAGCCAATACTTGATGAGGGTGACGTCGGACTCGATCATCGCCTTCTCGACGCCGGGGATCATGGCGAGGAACTTCTGCGCCTGCTCCTCGGTGCAAAATCCCATCACGCGTTCTACACCGGCACGGTTGTACCAACTCCGATCGAAGATCACGATTTCACCTGCCGCAGGCAGATGCGGGATGTACCGCTGCGCGTACATTTGAGACTTCTCGCGCTCGGTCGGCGCCGGAAGCGCCACAACACGGAAAACACGTGGGCTGACACGCTCGGTGATCGCCTTGATGACCCCGCCCTTCCCTGCCCCGTCCCGGCCCTCAAACACGATGCAAATCTTGGCGCCTTTGTGAACGATCCATTGCTGGAGCTTGACGAGCTCGACATGGAGCGCCGCGAGCTCGCGCTCGTAGTCCTTGCGTTTCAGTCGCCCATTCGGCTCATCGTCGATTCGGCTTTCCGTGCGCTTCGACTTCATGTCCTGAGCCTCTCACCGGCGGCCTATGCGTCGGGCGCGTTCTTGGGCCAGGAGAAGAACAGCCCGATATCGCCAGGCCGTCCTTCCTTGTAGTTCAGAATGCGCGCCGAGAACTGGAAGCCACCCGGCTTCAGGTTGGTCTTCCAATAGTCGTACACGACGCGCCCACCGGCCGGAAGTGTCGCAATCCATGCCGGTTCCGCGTCGGCCTGCGGCTCCTTCGGCCTGTTGATCGGAGGCAGGTCGGCATTGATGATGGCGCGCCCGCTATCCGAGCAGAAGGTGCTCGGAAACGAGGTGAGCTGCAGCTCCGTCTCGCCACGGTCGAAGGCGCGCCGAATGCGGTCGAGCACGACGCGGACCTTGTCTTCATCGAGCTGAAAATCCTCGAGCCGCTTCTTGAATGCGGCCAGTTCCTCGCGCTCCCGTTGCTTGAGCTGCTCCTCCGCCTCCCGCTCCTGCCGCCGCCGCGCCTCACGCTCAGCGAACAGCGACGCGAGAGACAATCCCAAGTCCGACGTGCCCGACATTGGACGCACCCTGCTATCCTAAACCGGCAAGAGTTTTCCATCTGGGCGCCGCGCCCTCACTGATCTGTATCAACAGGGATTGGTCCGAAGGCGGCTCGATCCAGCGATTCCGTCACCGACCTACCTCCCCGGTCAGCGTTTCGTATCCGTCGGGTTGCGCAAAGATTGGCGGCCTCTTGTGCCACACCGGGCCGTGGTGGCCTTGCGCATATCCATACTCGAACAACGCCTGCATGTAGGCTGTATCGAAATTCTGCTTGTGTGGCGCTGTGAAGTCTTGTCCGATATAGGCCAGGTTGTAATCCACGCCGTCGCGTTGTGACGTAAAATAGATCCGCACTACGTCGTTGTACCCACTATAGTGGATCATCGTTGCGATTGCTCGGCCGGTGATACTTAGCAGCCGCCGGTCGGTGGAAGCCCATTCGGGGTCCAGGCGTGCGTTGCGGATTACGTAAGCGGTGCGCTGGCGCGCATGCTCTTTCGCACGCAAATTTACCGCTTCGCCTACGGCGCTAGGAATCAGGAAGGTCTGGGCCACTGCCCCACCGTCAACATGCATTTCCTGGTATTGATGCCCATCGAGCTCGACGTCGATCAGCACGGGAGGAAAGGCGCCGGGGACGGACGCCGACGCAAGCAGGAGTTTGCGGAACAGATCCAGTGCGCCGGGGCGGCCGCTCGCAGCGATCGCACCGATATTCCAGATCACTGGACGTTGTGCGTCGAGATTGGTCGTGCCGATCAGCAGCAGGCGCCCCCGCTGATACTCCCGCGCGATCTCGTCGAGCATCCGCTCATTCGCGTATCGCGATATCAGGCGAAATAGAGGATCGGTGCCGGCCAGCGCATCGCTGAACACCGCGCTCGGGACCCATCGTTCCTCGTACACATCGGCCGGACCAATCGTCGTGTAGACCTCCCGCAGTTGCGCATCATACGACGGACCGAGAAAGGCGAACGGTGCGATCAGAGAGCCGGTGCTGATGCCGGTGACGAGCTTGAACTCCGGCCGGGTCCCCACTTCCGACCACCCCACCAGCAGCCCCGCGCCGAATGCGCCGTTATCAGAGCCGCCTGAGAGCCCGAGATAGCTGGCGGGCGCCAACACGCTCGACGGATTCGCTGCCCGCTCGCGCTCCAACGCCGCCCGCGCCTCCCGCACCATCGCGGGGCCGTCGGTATCGGCCCAGAACCGGGCATTCGGAATACCGAGCGGCTGTGCGCGCTGGGCTGCCTCGGTGGGTACGGCGGCCAAGCGAGCGGGAGCCGCACACCCCGCCATCCCTCCGAGCAGGAACAGCGCCGCTACCGCTCGCCACCGGGTGGGGCGCAACGTCAGCCAAATGAACGTGTCGCTCATTCTCCCGCGCCGGTCTCGAAAGCGTGGAGAGTATCGAATGTGTGCTGTGCGATCATGCGCTCCTCGTCGGTGGGGATTACCCAGGCCGAGACGCGGGATCTTTCAGCGCTGATGCGGCCGGCTCCGGCTTCGTTTCGAGCGGCGTCCGGCTCAAGACCGAGCCAGGCACAGCCCGTCATGACGCTGGCGCGCGTCATAGGATCGTTCTCGCCGATGCCGGCGGTAAAGACGAGCGCGTCGACCCCACCGAGCGCGGCGGCCATCGAGCCGATCTCGCGCACGATACGGTTGACGAAAAGCGCGATCGCCTCGGCAGCGCTCGCGTCAACGGAAGCGCGCAGCGTGCGCATGTCGGACGATATGCCGGACACGCCGAGCAGACCGGAGCGATGATATATGAGATCCTCGATCGCTCGCGCATCCATGCCTTGCTCGTCCATCAGGTAGAGCAAGACGCCCGGATCGATCGCGCCGCAACGTGTGCCCATCATCAGCCCGTCGGCAGCGGTGAATCCCATCGTGCTTGCCACGCTGCGACCGTCTAACACCGCGCAGAGACTTGCGCCGTTGCCGAGATGCGCGATCACCACGCGCCCGCCGGCAAGCTCGGGCGCGACGGCGCGCAGGCGGGAGGAGACGAACTCGTATGACAATCCATGAAAGCCGTAACGGCGAACACCCGCCTCGGAAAACGCGCGGGGGATCGCGAAGGCCTGTGCGACCCAAGGCTGCGAGAAGTAGAAAGCGGTATCGAAGCACGCCACCTGAGCGATGTGCGGCGCGGCATCGGCGATCACCCGGATCGGCGCAAGGTTGTGCGGCTGATGCAGCGGCGCGAGCGACACAAGCGCGCCGAGTGCGTCGACAACGCCGGGTTCCACCCGCAAAGGGGCGGCAAACCGCGTTCCGCCATGCACGACGCGATGGCCGATGGCCGTCACTCGTGCTCCGCCGAGCAATTCCTGGCACGTCCGCAGGATCTGCAGCGTTGCCGCCGCGTGATCCAGCTCATTCGCCTTCCAGCCTTGCTCGGCAAGCGTTCGGCCCGCCGCGTCCGAAACCTTCAACTTCGGTGCGACCCCGATCGCCTCGATCTGACCGCGCAGCCGCAGCGGCAGATCGTCGCCGGCTCCGTAGATCGCGAATTTGATGCTCGACGATCCGGCATTGAGCACGCCGAGGCAGCCCTGCATCGTTCTGGTCCTGAGCCGTTCAGGCGACGATATTCGCGCCGCCGTCGACATAGACGGTGCCGCCAGTGACCCGCCGCGCGAATGGCGTCGCGAGATAGGCGCAGGTGAAGCCGACATCCATGATGTCCACAAGCTCCCCGATCGGCGACTTCTGTGCCGCTTCGTTGAGCAGCAGCTCGAAATCCTTGAGTCCCGACGCGGCGCGCGTCTTCAGCGGCCCTGGCGAGATAGCGTGGACCCTGATGTCCGAGGGGCCGAGCTCGAACGCGAGATAGCGGCACGCCGCCTCCAACGCCGCCTTCACTGGTCCCATCACGTTGTAGTTCGGAACGACGCGATTGGCTCCGTAGTAGCTCATGGCGAACATCGTTCCCCCCTGGCTCATCAGCGGCGCGGCAAGCCGGGCCATGCGGATGAAGGAGTGGCAGGAAACGTCCATCGCCTTCGCGAATCCCTCGGCCGAGCAGTCGAGCAGGCCGCCCTGCAAATCTTCTTTCGGAGCAAAGGCGATCGAGTGGACGAGGATGTCGAGCTTGCCCCATTCGGCGCCGATGCGTTCAAACACCGCTTCGAGCTGTCCAGGCGCTGCGACATCCAGCGGGGCGGTGATCGTCGCCTCCAGCTCCTTGGCGAGCGGTTCGACGTACGGACGGGCCTTCTCGTTCAGCCATGTGATCGCCAGCTCCGCGCCGGCGGTGCGAAACGCCTTGGCGCAGCCATACGCAATCGAATGCTCGTTCGCGACGCCGACGACGAGCGCCCTGTGGCCGGTAAGCACGGGGCGGATTTGATCGCTCATGTGAATGCCCTATCGGATTGCGGCGGCGGCGGCGGCGCGCATCCGCGACAAGTACCGCGACGGCGCAGGATGCCAGCCGGGTGATCTCGGAATCGGCGCGGCTCGTCAGGATGATCGGCACGCGCGCGCCGAGAATGATGCCGGCCGCATCCGCGCCCGCCAAAAATGTGAGGCTCTTGGCGAGCATGTTGCCCGCTTCGAGATCGGGGACGACAAGCACGTTGGCGCGGCCTGCCACAGGTGACTTGATCTGCTTGATCGCCGCCGCCTCTATGCTGATCGCGTTGTCGAGCGCGAGCGGTCCGTCGAGCACCGCCCCAGTGATCTGCCCGCGATCGGCCATCTTGCAGAGCGCAGCGGCCTCGATGGTGGACGGCACCTTGGGGTTTACCGTCTCCGTCGCGCTGAGGATCGCGACCCGCACCTCCGGCGCGCCAAGCGCGTGCGCGAGGTCGATCGCGTTCTGCACGATGTCGATCTTCTCCTCGAGGCTGGGTGCGATATTCACCGCCGCGTCAGTGATGATGAGCGCCTGATCGTGTCCCGGCACATCCATGACGAAGCAGTGGCTGATGCGCCGCGCCGTGCGAATGCCGGTCTCGCGTGCCACGACGGCGCCCATCAGCTCATCGGTGTGCAGGCTGCCCTTCATCAGCGCTTCGGCGCGCCCGGCGCGGACGAGCTCGACGGCCTTCGCTGCGGCATCATGGCTGTGCGAGGCCTCGACGCGCTCGAACGGCGCAAGATTGACCTCGGCGAGTCGGGCCACCGCTTCGATCTTCGCAGGCGGCGCGACCAGGATCGGAGTGATCAAACCGAGCCGAGCCGCCTCGATCGCGGCTTGCAGCGGCACTGCGTTGCAGGGATGGGCGACGGCGGTGACGATCGGCGGCCGCGCTCTGGCCGCCGCGATCAGCCGCTCGTACTTGTCATGCGGCGCGCGCGGTGTGGCGGAGCTGGCGTCAGGCATGCGCCGGCTCTTTGCGGGCGGCGGCCGGTGTCTCGGCCTCGAACAACGGTTCGATCTCCTGGAGACGGCGGCGGCCTTCCGAGTCGAGCGGACCGGTGGCGCCGACTACCCGGCGCAGCGCTTCCAAGGCGGCGCGACGTGGCGCCTGCTCGCGCGGCAGCAATTGGGGGATCGCCCGGATCGCCCGCCGCTCGTCGAGCCGGACAAGCAGATATTGCGTCCGTAGCACGTCCTTGAGCTGCGTCAGCGAGAGCCGACGGTCGGCGGGTTGCGCGGCGCGCACTGCCTGGATCATCCCAAACCCGCGCTCATCGGCGGTGCCGCCCGGAAGGCGGACATAGATTAGAGCGCGCAGCGCCGCCTCGGCAATCCCCCCGTGCTCGAACTGCATCTCGAGTTCGGCGCACAGCCTCGCCTTCGTGGCTTCGCGCGCGAGATCGTGCTCGATGCGGCGCGGCGCGAGCGGCACCTGCGGACCGAGCCCAAAGGCGGCTTGAAGCACCGGCGAGCCGTAGGTATTGAGGAAGAACCACTCCATCCAGGCGTCGCGCGTTCGCCCGCAGAGATCGAGCCATGACGTGATCTGCTCCGATGCCGCCCTCTCCATCTCGACGAACGGATTGTCTGCCGGCACCGGCTTGCGATTGGCGCGCACTTGCCCCGCTAGCGATTTGACCGGCTGCATCGCCGGATTGTGGTCCGAGAAGAGCGCGAAGCGCAGCCTGTTAGGATGCAGCCGCCGCTGCAGCTCGGCGCCCTGCTCGGTCGTCAGTGCGCGCACCGTGGGGGCGGCCAGCGTGCGATAGAGGCCGAGCGCGGACTCTGAGACGCGCGCCGCGGTCGCGAAGCGGAGATCGTCCTCGGGCGTATTGCCGCCAAGCGCACGGATATGATTGAGGGTCCGGGTTTCGAGGCGGAACAGGTATTTTCCCTGGATAAGCTCGGGATGCTCGATCCCCGGCTCGACCTCAGTGATGACCGCCTCGTAGAGCCCCGGCGGAAGCACATTGATCATCTCCATGCAGGCCGCGAATTCGCCATGCTCCTTGGTCGCGACCTTGCCGGAGACGAAGATGCCCAGATGCCCGATTGTCTGGTGCAGCGTGTAAACCACCGTCTGGCCATTTTCCACGATCTCCCGCTCGTGTTCGTAGAGATCGGTGATCCAGCCGAGCGCCTGCTGGGGTGGCGTGATGTTGTCGCCCCATGAGCAGAACACGATGATCGGCGAACGGATGTTGCGCAGATCGACGCGCAGCCCGTCGGAGGTGCGGATCTCGCCGGTCGCGAGCTTGTTGCCGACGAACAGATTGTCGGCGATCCACTGCATTTCCGCGGCGTTCAGCAGCACCGGATTGCCCCACCACGCCTCGAAGTCGAGAAAGCGCCCGGCCTCCTGATCGATGTTGGCGTAGACGTTGTACGGCTTCTGCCAATACGTGTTGGCCAGATTGAGCGATTCGAAGTTCGCGACCAGGTCGGCACCGTCGAAGATGCCGTTGCCGACATCGCCGGTGAACGCGGTCAGCCATGTGCCGCCCAGCACACCGCCCAGGTAGCGCATAGGGTTCTTGCCGCGCACCCCGGCCCAGTAGGAGAGCGGCGAGCCCGCGAGCATGATCGGCCCGACGAGTTCCGGCCGCATCGCTGCCATCATCATGATCTGCCAACCCGCCTGACAGTTGGCGACGATCACCGGTTTGCCATCGGCCTCGGGATGCAGTGCCGCGACTTCCTCGACGAACACCGCCTCCGCGCGGCAGACATCCTCGATCGTCTGTCCGGGAACCGGCTCCGGAAGAAAGCCGACGAAGTAGCAGGGGTGCCCGGCGGCAAGTGCCACGCCGATCTCGCTCTCCTGCTTCATCCCGCCAATGCCCGGCCCGTGACCCGCGCGCGGATCGACCACGATGAAGGGCGGCTTGCTGAGGTCCACCTGCACGCCCTCTGGCGGCCGGATGCGGACCAGAAGGTAATTGACGGGACGCGGCAGGGTACGACCATCGCGGATGAGCTCAGTCCCGAACATCAGCACGTTCGGCACCTTGCTCGCCTTCTGCACGAGATAGTGGTTGCCGCGCTCGCGCAGCACATCGAGCAACAGGACCGAACGCTGGCACGCATCGATCCAGTAGTCGCACATCGCCTGCAAGCCATTCAGCAACATCGGAGCTCCTGCTTCGCCGTGGACCCGCCGGCTGTCGGCAGGCGAAGACGCCGGCGAGACGACGCGCATCCACCCTCCCGGCACGCGAAAGCGGCCTCATTGATCTAACTCAATTGAGCGTCGGCAAAATGGCGCGATGCTATTCGCCATGAGAGCAAGCCGAACGTGGCTCGGATGCGCCTCGCGGCTCGCCGCGAGTTGCCTGATGCTTCATGCCGGCATCTTGCCTATGGCCAGCGCGCAGCCCGCCCCGCCCCCCGGTGCCGCGGCAGCCCCGACCGCGCAAGCGGGTTCGGCCTTCACAATCCAGCAGATCGACGCCCTGCTCGCGCCGATCGCGCTCTATCCCGACACGCTGCTGACGCAGATGCTGATCGCCTCCACCTTTCCCTTGCAGGTCGTGGCTGCGGCGCGCTGGCTGAAAGAGCCTGGGCATGCGGACCTGAAGGGAGACGCGCTGACCAAGGCGCTCGAGCCGCTCGACTGGGACCCAAGCGTGAAGTCGCTCATCCCCTTTCCGCAGGCACTCTCACAACTGGATAACAATCTCGAATGGACCCAGCAGGTCGGCTACGCCTTTGCCAACCAGCAAAAGGAAACGATGGACAGCATCCAGCGTCTGCGGCGCCAAGCTCAAGCGGAAGGCAATCTCAAATCCACTCCGCAGCAGGTGGTGCTTACCGAGGGGACCGACGGCGCGGTCTCTGCCGCTGGCGCGTCAACGGGCGCGGGCGCTTCGTCAAGCAATACGATTGTCATTCAGCCCGCCGACCCAGACGTGGTCTACGTGCCGAGCTATAACCCGGCGAGTGTGTATGGCACCTGGCCCTATCCCGCCTATCCGCCGGTGGCAGCCTACCCCGCTCCGGTCTACATGCCCGGGACGGCACTGATGAGCGGGCTCGTCTTCGGAGCAGGTGTCGCGATCACTGCGGGGCTTTGGGGGTGGGCCGGCAGCAACTGGAACAACGGCAGCGTCAACATCAATGCGAACCGCTGGAACAACATCAACGTCAACCGGGCGCGGACCGCTGCCAATACCTGGAGCCCGTCGCTCAACCGGGCCGGCGGGCGAACGCCAGCCAACCTGAGCCGGCCGCCGGCGGGGCCAGTCGGCCGTCCTGGGCGGAACAATGGCTTGCCGGCGAACGCAATAGGGCGACAGAGCGTCGGCGTTGCTCCCGGACTCGTGGACCGACCCCGTCCCCCGTCAGGAGCCGGCAATCTGCCGAACCGTCCCAATCTCAGCCCCGGAAGCCGTCCGGGCGGCGGCCAAGTTCAACGGCCCAGCGGAGGTCAAGGCCAGCGGCCGGGAGCCGGCCAGGGTCAACGGCCTGGCGGCGGTCAGGTCCAGCGCCCCGGCGGGGGCCAGGTTCACCGCCCTGGGGCCACACCCGGCCAGTTGCCGGCCCGTCAGCCGGGTCAAGGCGGCAGGCCGGGACCGAGTGCCGGGAACTTGCCACGCCAGCAGCCGGGTGGCTTCGGCGGACAAAGACCAAATCAGGGCGCTTTCGGCGGCATCGGCGAGGGCAATCGCGCGGCGGCTTACGGACAGCGAGGGATGCAGAGCAGGCAATTGGGCGGCGCGCAGCAGTTCGGCGGGCGCGGCGGCGGCGGCTTCCAAGGTGGAGGCGCGCCGCGTGGCGGCGGGGGAGGATTTAGGGGCGGTGGTGGCGGCGGTCGTGGCGGCGGACGACGATAGATGATGAGGCGCAGATGGCCCCTGATTGCGTGTCTGGTGCTGGCCTCCCCTCTTGCGTGGCGCCCCGTTCCGCCGGCGAGTGCCGCGGAGCAAACCGGATTCAAGACGCCGGATGATGCCGTCGCGGCCTTGGTCGGAGCGCTGCGAAGTGACGATCGGGAAGCTTTGGCCAATGTGCTCGGGCCTGGTAGCGAGAACCTGGTGCACTCCGGCGACCCGGTGAAGGACCATCAGGAGGCGCAACGCTTTCTCGATGCTTACGGCGAGCGTCATACGCTCGTTCCCGAAGGACAGGACCGGATCTCCCTCCATGTTGGCGCGAACGATTGGCCGCTGCCGATCCCGCTGGTGCGCCACGACGGGAAATGGGTGTTCGAGTCACACGAAGGTGCACAGGAAATCGTGGATCGACGGATCGGTCGCAATGAGATCGCCGCGATCCGTTTCGCGTTAGCCTATGTGGACGCGCAGCGCGCCTATTTCGACCTCTTCAAGGACGTAACCGGCAAGGGCCGGTACGCCATGCGTCTCGCCAGCACCCCCGGAAACTATGACGGTCTCTACTGGCCGCCCAACCCGGGCATTCCTGAAAGCCCGTTCGGCCCGCTGGTCCAGAGCGCGGTCGAGGAGGGCTATCCGGGCCAGGTCGAAGCTGGGAAGCAGATCCCTTACCAGGGCTACTATTACCGCGTCCTCACCGGACAGGGCCCTAACTCACCCGGCGGCGCGAGGAGCTACATGCACGGCGGCCTCATGACTGGCGGCTTCGGGCTGATCGCCTGGCCCGCGACGTACGATGCGTCGGGCATCATGACGTTTGTTGTCGACCAGGATGGGGTCGTGTTCCAGAGAGATCTCGGCGCCGACACGGGCGCGCGCGCGTCTGCGATCAAATCCTTCGATCCGGGACTCGACTGGACGCGCGTCGTGGTCGGGTCGGAGGCCAGCTCGCATTGACCTGATGCGAGCGGACCTCCTGGGGGCGTGAACCGCTATTGCGGCGGATTGGGCGCCTGGCGCTGCGCACCCGCGCGGTAACCCGACTCGTACGCCGAGGTTTGGCTCTTCTTGGCCTGGTCGTAGAGCAGGCCGCCGGCCAGGCCGGCGGCCGCGCCAATCCCGGCGCCGAGCCCTGCATTGCCGGCGATCGCGCCGATGACCGCGCCGCCAGCGGCGCCGATGCCGGTACCGGACATCGCGCGCTGCTCGGTCGGCGAGAGATTGGAGCAGCCCGCAACGGAAAGCCCCAGCACGGCAGCGATGGTGAGCTTACGCATCGACCTCCTCCCGCTGCTCATTTCGACCTCCCGCAGGGATATTTCTGCGCCAGATAGAGGAACATTCCGTCGACGGCCGGCTGGTTCAGGCGCGACGGCTCGGCGTTGGCCCATGCCGTGAAATCCGCCAGCTCCTTGCCGCTCGCCGGCCGCGGGGTGGGCAGACAGAAGAGCTTGCGCGCACGACGCTGACTCTCGTGCGCCTCTTCCACGATCACCGCGCCTTCCGCATAGCCGTGGCAGTAATTTACCGCCGCGGTCATCATCGGATCGTCCTGCGCCGGTGAGCAGATGGCGATCAGGTCACGCACCGTTGTCGGAGGGAACTGTGCCGCTGTGAGCGCAGCCTTCGCTGGAAGTCCACCGCTGATCGCCAGCATTCCGGCGGCCACGAGGAACGGCAAACGCATCCTAAGCCTCCTCAAAATTGGACGTTACGCTGCCAACGCCCGGAACGGGTGCTATGAAACGAACAAAAGCAACCGCTCACGACCCTTTCTGCACAGGCACGATTGGGTTGCGCATTGAGATAAATCAATGCGCCCAGCGGTTTGCCCTGATACGGCGCGGGAAACGAAATCGCGGCGTTCAGCCCCGGGCGACGGCGCGGCGGGTCACAGGAGTTCCTCATGCCGGACGTTCTTTCTCGCGACCAGCGCTCGCTGATTGACGCGTACTGGCGCGCGGCCAACTATCTCTCGGTCGGCCAGATTTATCTCTACGACAATCCTCTTCTGAAGCAGTCCCTGACGAAGGAGCACATCAAGCCGCGCCTCCTCGGACATTGGGGAACCACGCCCGGCTTGAATTTCATCTACGCCCATCTGAACCGGCTTATCACCAGCCGCGACCTGGACATGATCTACATCACCGGTCCCGGACACGGCGGCCCCGCGCTGGTCGCCAATGCCTACCTCGAGGGAACGTACAGCGAGGTCTATCCGAACATCTCGCAGGATGAAGAAGGCATGAAGCGCCTCTTCACGCAGTTCTCCTTCCCTGGCGGCATTCCGAGCCATGTCGCACCGGAGACGCCCGGCTCGATCCACGAGGGCGGGGAACTCGGGTACGCTATTTCCCATGCCTTCGGCGCCGCGTTCGACAACCCCGACCTGATCGTCGCCTGCGTGGTGGGCGACGGAGAGGCTGAGACGGGGCCGCTGGCCACCAGCTGGCACTCGAACAAGTTTCTCAATCCGGCGACCGATGGGGCCGTGCTGCCGATCCTCCATCTCAACGGATACAAGATCGCCAACCCGACCGTGCTCGCGCGGATTAGCCATGACGAGCTCGAACATCTGTTCCGCGGCTATGGCTATACACCGTATTTCGTCGAGGGTGACGACCCCGGTACGATGCACGAGCTTATGGCGGCGACGCTCGATGCGGTGATGGACGAAATCCAGCGCATCAAAGCCGTGGCGAAGCGAAGCGACTCTCCGGAACGCCCGCTTTGGCCGATGATCGTGTTCCGCACTCCGAAGGGATGGACCTGTCCGAAGGAGATCGACGGCAGGCGCACGGAGGGCTACTGGCGCGCGCACCAGGTACCGATGGGCGAAATGCACGAGAACCCGGCGCATGTGCGGATTCTCGAGGAATGGATGAAGAGCTATCGGCCGGAGGAGCTGTTCGACCGCACTGGTCGGCTTCGCCCCGAGCTCGCCGGGCTTGCGCCCCGCGGCGCACGGCGGATGAGCGCCAATCCGCACACCAACGGCGGCGCCCTGCTACGCGATCTGCGGCTGCCGGATTTCCGCGACTACGCGATCAACGTGACGTCACCCGGCTCCGCGACGGCGGAGGCGACCCGGGTGATGGGCGCGTTCCTCCGCGATGTGCTAACGCTGAATGCCGAGGCGCGCAATTTCCGCCTGTTCAGTCCGGACGAAAACAACTCGAACCGGTGGCAGGACGCGCTGGAAGTCACCAACCGCGCTTGGATGGCCGAGATCGAGCCGTGGGACGACCATCTCGCTCCCGAAGGACGCGTGATGGAGATGCTGAGCGAGCATCAATGCCAGGGCTGGCTCGAAGGCTATCTGCTGACCGGCCGGCACGGCTTCTTCTCGTGCTACGAGGCATTCATCCACATCATCGATTCGATGTTCAACCAGCATGCCAAATGGCTGAAGGTGTGCAACGAGATTCCGTGGCGCCGGTCGATCGCCTCGCTGAATTATCTCCTCTCAAGCCATGTATGGCGGCAGGACCACAACGGCTTCAGCCATCAAGACCCGGGCTTCATCGATCACGTGGTCAACAAGAAGGCAGAGGTCGTGCGCGTCTATCTGCCGCCGGATGCCAATTGCCTGCTCTCGGTCACTGACCATTGCCTGCGCAGCCGCAACTACGTGAACGTCGTCGTCGCCGGCAAGCAGCCAGCGCCGCAGTGGCTCAGCATGGACGATGCGGTGAAGCACTGCACCGCCGGCCTCGGCATCTGGGAATGGGCCAGCAGCGATCGGGGCGGCGAGCCGGACGTGGTGATGGCGTGCTGCGGCGATGTCCCCACGCTGGAGACGCTGGCCGCCGTCGATCTGTTGCGGCAACACGCGCCGGAGCTGAAGGTCCGTGTGATCAACGTCGTCGATCTCATGAAGCTGCAGCCGCCGAGCGAGCACCCGCACGGGCTCCCGGATCGCGACTTCGACGCGCTGTTCACGACGGACAAGCCGATCATCTTCGCCTTCCACGGCTATCCGTGGCTGATCCACCGGCTGACCTATCGCCGGAACGGACACGGGAACTTGCATGTGCGTGGCTACAAGGAGGAAGGGACGACCAGCACGCCGTTCGACATGTGCGTGATGAACGACCTCGACCGGTATCATCTCGTGGAGGACGTGATCGACCGCGTGCCGAATCTCGCGGTGCGGGCCGCCTACGCCAAGCAGGCGATCCACAACAAGCTCATCGAGCACAAGGAATACATTGCTCGCCACGGCGACGATATGCCCGAGGTCGTTGGATGGTCCTGGGGACAAGTGACGGCTGGGCCGGCGGTGCGCTCGACGGAGGGCGACAATGTGTGAACAGCCGAGCGCGAGGAGGCGCGGCCCGCGATGAGCGAGGGACCTCTCGCGGCGATCTTTGATGTGGACGGCGTGCTGGTCGATTCTCCGCACGAGCGCGCGTGGCGCGAGGCGCTGGCGGGCTTCGCCGACCCGGCGCGCTTCACGACTGCCTTCTACCAGGAATATGTCGCGGGCAAGCCCCGGATGGAGGGAGCGCGGGCGGTGCTGGAGCGGCTTGGCGGTCCTGGCATGGTCGCGCGCACGAACGAATACGCGGTCGCGAAGCAGGCGCTGATCGACCGGCTGATCGAGGAGGGAAGCTTCGAGGCATTCCCGGACGCGGTGCGCCTCGTCGCCAGGCTGCACGAGGCCGGACTCAAGCTCGCACTTGCATCGTCATCCCGCAATGTCGGCGCGATGCTGCGCCAAATACGGCTGCCGGATGGTCGCGCGCTGTTGCCGCTGTTCGCCGCCGATCTCAGCGGCCGCGAGGTGCCGCACGGCAAGCCGGACCCAGCGCTGTTCCTGCTCGCGGCCGAGGCATTGGGGATTGTTCCGGCGCGTTGCCTGGTCGTCGAGGACGCGCCGGCAGGCGTTCGTGCCGCGCGGAACGGCGGAATGACGGCTCTCGGCATCGCGCGGCTCGGGGACGAAATCCTGCTGCGGGAGGCGGGCGCCGATCTCGTGCTCACCAGCCTGGACAAATTGGATGTCGGTGCGCTGGCGAGCGGCGCGCTGCGTGCCTATCCCGCTTCGGAGGACGCACCGCATGCTTGAGGCACTGCAACCAACGCCCGAGCCCGGTTGGGTTCTAACTCATGATGGCTACAGCGTGCTGACCGAGAGTGCCGTCGAATCCCGCTTTGCCTTCGGCAACGGATTCCTGGGTATGCGGGCGGCTCGTTCGGTCAGCCGTGGCCCGACCTGGACGAGCTGGCTCGGCTACATCCGCTGGTCATCATGGCCGCGCTGCTATCTTGCCGGCCTGTTTGACATCCCCAACACCGATCCGCCTGTGCCTGCCCTGGTGCCGATTGCCGATTGGTGTCGCGTGCGCGTGCTGCTCGATGACGTACCGCTGCTCGGGCATGAAGGCGAGATACTTCTCGGCACCCGTACGCTCGATATGCGACGGGGCGCGCTGCTCTCGTCCTGGACGCATCGCACGCCCGCCGACATTACCGTCACGGCCCGCGAACTACGCTTACTCTCGCTCGCGGACCGTGCGGCGGGGCTGCAACTACAGCGGCTCTCCTTAGACCGAGATGGCGTTGAGGTGCGGATCGAGGCGACCTTCGGCCTCGCCGGCCTCGGAATGGAACCGCTGCGGCTTGAGGACAACCTCGGCGCCTGGCGCACTGAGGGCACGGGGAAGTCGGTCGCTATGATGGGCGCCGCAACGCTGCGGCTTGATGGCGAGCAGCTGAGGCCCGAGCGCCCATTCCCGCTACGGAGCGTCTGGCGATGGCGTTCGGTCGCGGGACAGGTCGCCGAGCTCGACCGGCTTGTCGCCGTGGCGCGCGCCGACGCGCCAGACGAGGATCCGGTGCCCCACGCCCGCGCGGCGTTGGAACGCAGCCGCTCGCTCGGCTGGCGCGGGGTACTGGCGGCGCACGAGGCGGCGTGGAGTGCGCGCTGGACTGCGGGGGGCGTGGAGATCGAGGGCGACGACGAGCTGCAACGGGCAGTACGCTTCGCTGTCTACCATCTCACCAGTGCGGCCAATCCGGAGGACGAGCGCGTCTCGATCGGCGCCCGCGGCCTTACCGGGGATGCCTATTTCGGCCACGTGTTCTGGGACACCGAGATCTACCTGCTTCCCTTCTACACCGCGACCTGGCCGGAAGCGGCGCGGTCTCTGCTGATGTACCGCTTCCACACGTTATCCGGCGCGCGCGCTAAGGCCGCGCGGTCGGGCTACAAGGGCGCGCTCTACGCCTGGGAGTCCGCCGATACCGGCGTGGAGACTACACCCGAGAGCGTGCTCGGCTCCGATGGCAAGCCGGTCGAGATCCTTACCGGAAAAATGGAGCACCACATCAGCGCCGACGTTGCCTACGCGGTCTGGCAGTACTGGCAAGCAACAGGCGATGACGATTTCTTCGTGCGCGCCGGAGCGGAAATCGTGCTCGAAACCGCGCGGTTCTGGGCATCTCGCGCAGTGCCCGAGTCGGATGGGCGACGCCATATCCGCCATGTCATCGGCCCGGACGAGTACCACGAGGACGTCGACGACAACGCATTCACCAACATGATGGCGCGGTGGAATCTCGCGCGCGGGCTCGAAACGGTAGAGATGCTCCGCTCCCGTTGGCCGGGCCGAGCCGCGGCACTGGAGGAGAAGCTTGAGCTCGGCTCCGAGGAGCTCGCCGACTGGCGTGACGCGACGGAGCGCATGGCGACGGGTCTTGACCCGGCAAGCGGTCTCTATGAGCAGTTCGCGGGCTTCCATGCTCTGGAGGCGCTGGACGTCGCGGCTTACGCCCACCACAAAGTGCCGATCGACGTCGTCATTGGCCGCGAGCGCACGCAGGGCGCGCAGGTGGTGAAGCAGGCGGATGTCGTGGCGCTGATCGCGCTGTTGCCCGAGGCGTTCCCAGGAGCGATGGCCAAGATCAACTTTCACCATTACGAGCCTCGCTGCGCGCACGGCAGCTCGCTGAGCGCGGCGATGCACGCACTCGTCGCGGCGCGCCTCGGGAATCCGGAGATCGCACTGCGCTATCTGCGTGAGACCGCGGCGCTCGACCTCGATCCCGATCCGAACAG
Source organism: Alphaproteobacteria bacterium (assembly GCA_017307285.1). GTDB lineage: Bacteria > Pseudomonadota > Alphaproteobacteria > Acetobacterales > Acetobacteraceae > JAFKFI01. Next base: position 28,486 of record JAFKFI010000050.1, read on the forward strand.
CGCGGGCGGCATCCGCATCGCGGGGCTCGGTGGGTTATGGCAGGCGGTGGTCCTTGGGTTCGGCGGTATCGATCTCACAGGCGAGGCGCCGCGCATCGACCCCCATCTGCCGCCCGGGTGGCAGTCGCTATCGTTCCGCATTTGCTGGCGTGGGCGACGGATCGCGGTGCGCGTGACCGGAGACACGGTCGGGGTTGGGCTTGTGTCCGGCGGCGCGATGGAGATCGTGATCGCAGGCAAAACGTGCGAGCTCGAACCAGGCGCGACGGTAGAGGTGCCACGCTAGCCCGCGCTCGGAGCCAGGTGCGCCGAGGCGGGCAGGATGCACGGGATACTCTCTCATCGGAGCCATTACGCACTCGACGGCGTGAACTTTTTCGTCGCAGCCATGCAGACGGGCTTCGGCGTCTTCGTGACCGTCTATCTCGTCCAGAATGGCTGGGGTGCGGAGGCGATCGGCTTCGCTCTCACGCTCAGCACCGTCTCCAGTCTCGTAAGTCAGCTTCCGACGGGAGCGTTGATCGATCATCTCGCCGACAAGCGCCGCGCCGTCCAGGCCGGTGTCGCCGGCGTGGGGGCTGCCGCGCTCCTGCTCGCGCTCAGTGCGGCCCGGCCCGGCGTCTATCTCGCGCAGGTCCTGCAGGGGCTGACGAGCTCGCTTATCGCCCCAGGCATCGCTGCGATCAGCCTCGCCGCCGTCGGGCATGCTGGATTGTGCGAACGGATCGGCCGCAACGCCCGTTTCGCCTCAATCGGCAGCGGCCTCACCGCCGGGGTGATGGGGATTGCGGGGTCCTATTTTGAGCCTGTGGCGATCTTCTGGCTCACTGCGGCGCTCGCCCTGCCAACGCTGCTGTTCGTCTCGCGCGTCGATCATCCGCGCACGGCCGAGATCACGCTCGCGGGCTCGGAGCTGGACGAAGGCCGGCCAAGCTGGGATGGATTGAAGGGCCTGATTCTAGATCGGCGATTGCTTGTGTTCGCGCTCTGCATCGTGCTCTTCTTTGCCGCGAGCGCCGCGATGTTGCCGGGTGTGGCAGCGCGCGTGACCAAGCGGTACGCAGACTTCGCTCCGCTGATCGTTGCCGGAACGATGCTTCTGCCGCAGGCCGTAGTGGCCGGCATTTCACCCTGGGTCGGTCGGACGGCTGAGCACGTCGGTAGGCGACCACTGCTGCTCCTGGGCTGGGGATTGGTGCCGCTCCAAGGCGTGCTCTACGCCACACTGCCCGGCGCCTACGCCCTTCCGATCTGCCTCGTGCTCAACGGCATCAGCGGTGCCGTCTTCGGCGTAATGATGACGGTGGTGGCCGCGGACCTGACCCGCGGTACCGGGCGGTTCAACCTGACGCTTGGCGCGCTAGGTGTTGCCATTTCGATCGGAGCGTCATTGAGTACGCTATTGGGTGGCCTGACCGCCGCTACGCTCGGCGGTGCAGCGGCATTTCTCTTTTTGGCGTTGCTTGGGCTGCTCGGCGCCGTGCTTCTGTGGATCGGGCTGCCAGAAACCAAGCTGGTTGCCAGTGATTCAGCAGGAACTTAGCGCGCTTTGACAAGCCGAGGAAGCGATGGACGCAGACGCAGGGGACGACGGCGACACCAAGATGCCGACCGAACTGCTCACCAAATATGGCTGTGGGCCGGTGCGGTTCACCGGGCATCACGACGCGCTCTATGAGCGCCATCTGATGTTCGACTTCGCGACCGATCCGGCGGCGGTCGGCGCGCGGGAGCGATACGAGGCCGTCGCGCGGTCGGTGCGGGACGTTCTATCGCAGCGATGGATACGCACGGAGCAGATCTATACCCGCGAGAACGCGAAGCGCGTGTACTATCTGTCGATGGAGTTCCTGATCGGCCGCTCGCTCGCCAACAGCCTCATGAACATGCTGCTTGATCCGCTCGCGAGTCGGCTCGCCGCGGAGAAAGGGCTCGAGTGGATCGCCCTGCTCGAGGAGGAGGCCGATGCCGGACTGGGGAATGGCGGTCTCGGCCGGCTCGCGGCGTGCTTTCTCGACTCGATGGCGACGATGCAGCTCCCCGCGATGGGCTACGGGCTGAGATACGAATACGGCATCTTCCGGCAGTCGATCCAGAACGGCTGGCAGCAGGAGCATCCGGACAACTGGCTGCGCCGTCCCGACCCTTGGGAAGTCGCCAAGCCGCTCGAGCAGGTGGAGATCAGGCTCGGATGCTCCTTTGAGGTGCGCGGCGGCACGCTCGGGGTGCGGTCCGGCGAGCCCTCTACGCTCCTTGGCATCCCATATGACCGTCCTGTCGTCGGTTACGGCGGGAACACGATCAACACGCTCCGGCTCTGGGCCGCGGCGGCACCCGACGTATTCGACTTCCAGGCGTTCAGCGCGGGCGAGTTCGTCAGCGCGCTCGCCGAACGGCTCTCGGCCGAATCGCTGACCCGCGTTCTCTATCCGGATGACTCGACAAGTCTCGGCCAGGGACTTCGCTTCGTTCAGGAATACTTCCTTGTCGCCTGCTCGCTCGCCGATCTCGTGCGGCGCTTCCGGAAAAGCAACGCCGATTGGAATACGCTGCCCGACAAGGTGGCGATCCAACTCAACGACACACATCCCAGCCTCGCCGTGCCCGAGCTCATGCGCGTCCTGCTAGACGAGGCGGGTCTCGGCTGGGAGCAAGCCTGGGATCTCACACGGCGGACGCTGGCTTACACCAATCACACCCTGCTTCCCGAGGCGCTGGAGAAATGGCCGGTGGCCTGGTTCAGGGTCATGCTGCCGCGTCACCTCGAGATCATCTACGAGATCAATCGTCGCCTGCTCGCTGATGTACGCTCGCAGTTCCCGAATGACGAGGGTCGCATCGGACGCACAAGCCTTGTCGAGGAAGGCGCAGTCCCGAAGATCCGGATGGCCAATCTGGCCATCGTCGGCTCGCACAGCACGAACGGGGTCGCCGCGATCCATTCGAGCCTTCTGCGTACCCAGACGGTCAAGGACCTAGCAGAAATCTTCCCAAACCGCTTCAACAACAAGACGAACGGCGTGACGCCGCGGCGCTGGCTCAAGCTTGCCAATCCCAATCTCGCCCGCGTTGTGACGGACGCGATCGGGGATAGCTGGATCACCGACCTGGCCGAGCTCGAACGGTTGCGCCCGCTTGCCGACGATGCGGCCTTCCGTGGCGCGATCCGTAGGGCGAAGCATGAGGCGAAATCGGCATTCTCCGACTGGCTGCGTGCGACATCGGGCATCGTCGTGGACCCAGCCGCGATTTTCGACAGCCAGGTGAAGCGCATTCACGAGTACAAGCGTCAGACGCTGAACGGGCTCCGCGTGGCGGCGCTCTACAACAGACTCAAGGAAGATCCCGGTCTGGACATCGCGCCGCGAGTCTTCTTCTTCGCTGGCAAGGCGGCGCCCGCCTACCATCTGGCGAAGGTCATTATCAAATTCCTCAACGTCCTCGCGGTAACAATTGATGAGGATCCACGCGTGGGCGGCCGGATCAAGGTCGTGTTCCTGCCGGAGTACAACGTCTCGCTCGCCGAACGCCTGATTCCCGCCTCCGACGTCTCCAACCAGATCTCCACGGCGGGATACGAAGCGAGCGGCACCAGCAATATGAAATTCATGATGAACGGCGCTCTTACCATAGGCACGAGGGACGGCGCGACGATCGAGATGGCCGAGGCGGCCGGGAAGGACAACTTTTTCCTGTTTGGCCTGACCGCCGAGCAAGTTGCGGAGAGCCGCGGTTGGTACAATCCGTACTGGCATTACGACCATGAGCCGGAAACGCGAGCCGCGCTGGATCTGATCCTCTCGGATCACTTTGGCCATCACGAGCCAGGTGCATTGCGGCCGCTCTCGGACAGCCTCCTTCGAGACGGTGATCACTACATGCATCTCGCCGATTTCGCTTCGTATCTCGACGCAGATCGAAAGCTGCTGGAGCTCTATGCCGAGCCAGAAGCGTGGTCGCGGAAGGTCATTGCGAACGTAGCCAGTTCGGGGTGGTTTTCGAGCGACCGGAGCATCGCCGAGTACGCTCACGATATCTGGGATCTCAAACCTTGTGCGATCCCGTAGTTGCGATCCACCAGCACACTTTGGGTCCCGATTCGTGCTTTGCCGCAGCATAACAGCTGAGGTAAGGGTTAGGTTCGGTTTGCACGCGAGATGACATTGATGCGTATCGCCCCATCTGCCGCCGCCTGCCTGTTGATTGCCTGCCTCGCGGGTTGCGGGCGACCTCCGCCGCCCCCGACTACGGTGCGGCCAGCGAACTCGCATTCCGCCTTCGACGGGGTGTATCGAGCAACAGTGACCGTCAGCAAGGTGAGTTCAGCGGCAGCGGGTTCGCCAGCCTGGTGCGAGACGCAGGAGCATACATCTCTCAACGTCACGATGAACCGGTTCAGCTTGGCGGTGCCGCACCCGAACGTGCCAGGCAACCCGACGGTAAATTTCGAGGTGGCGATCGCGCCGGACGGCTCGTTCCATACGCAGAGCGTCGATGGCACGACCATGTTCACAGGGCAGGTTGACGGTGCCCATCTCCAAGGCTCCATCAGCGGCGTGGGCTGCGAATACGTGGTCTCGGCCGACAGGTAATATGCCATTGGAAAATCGGGCAGCGGCGACAAGACCTCTGAGCCGTCTACGCGGCCTAGTAGGCAACGTTCCGCGAAGCTTCCGATGCTGCGTGACGCCAACACTCCTGGATGTCCCGTCTGTAGCCTTGGCGCAGCGACCGCACTGTGCAGCGGAGCCGAGCGAGGCATAGCTCGCGGGAAAGATCACCGGCGAGCCGAAGCAGAATTTTGCGCTGGCGGACGCCGCGGAAGTCGATCGGGCAGTGGAGGCGCGCAAGACCACCGGCGCCACGGTGCTCGTCCCCTGACTTGCCTGTAACCGGTTCCGCTGCCGAAATCTCAGGAGGGAACCATGAGCGACAACACGATCGAGTTCGCAAGCTGACGCCCACCATCGGCGCCGAGACATTCGGCGTCGATCTCGCCGGTCCGCTCGGCCGCACGCGTCCCGAGATCGGGCGCAAGGCGCTGTTCGTCAATCGCGGCTTCACGACGCGCATCGCGCAGCTCGCGAAATCCGAGAGCGACGCGCTGCTCGAGATGCTGTTCCGTCACGTCGAGCTGACCGCATTCAGTTGCCGCTTCAAGTGGCGGGCCAACTCAGTCGCGTTCTGGGACAATCGCGCCGCGCAGCGCTTCCGCTCTGCCCAAATGTCCATGTAACCCGATCTGCGAACGCGCCAGGAGACGATCCGATGGCCGAGGGAGAATCACGCCGGACAGCCTGGATGATGGTGGCCCTGCTATTCTGCTTCATGCTGATCAACTTTGCCGACTCGCTCCCAGGTTCAGCGATCCCTTACGGGACGGCGGCCACAACATGCGGGCAATTGGACTGCATATGTTGGCCGCCGCGATCGAGAAGAAGGAGCTCAACCGAGCTACGTTGTGGGACGACATGAAGCAGCTCTGGGAAGATTATCGCCGCGAGCTAGATGCCGCTCGGGACCGGTTCGACTTCCTGGTGCCGGTGGAGCTTCTGGTCCCGTCGGATGCCCACAATGAACGCTCTGTGCAGCAGTTCGAGATGTCAGTGGTCGACATCTGCGCCGCCCGCAACAACTAATGCCGCAAAATATCTGCCGAAATAAGATGGGGCGGACCAGTGCCCGCCCCAAAGCAACGGAACGCTTGTCCCTTAATCGGCAGACGGGGAATCCCTTGTCTCCATTGGGCCGCCAGCCTTCTTCGCCCGATGCTACCGTTCCCGGTCGGCGACGCTGAAATTAAGGCGCTTGTTCGGGCCGACCGGCTCCGCTGCCAGCGGAAGCCTAACCGTCCTCGGTCATCGCGGCCACTGCCGTATCGCCAGCAATCCCCCATCGATCGGCAGCATGACGCCCGTCACCCAGCGGGCCTCGTCGCTCGCCAGATAGACCGCCGCATAGGCAACGTCCCATGCCGTGCCCTCGGTCTGCATCGGCACCATCTGTCGCCGGCGCTCCCGCCCCTCGGGGCCGAGGCGCGCGACCAGCGGCGTGTTCACCGTGCCGACGATGAGCGCGTTGGCGCGGATGCCCTTGGTCGCGTAGTCGGCCGCGATGGACAGGGTGAGTCCCTGCAAGCCGGCCTTCGACGCCGTGTAGGCGACGGCGCCCTGCGCGCCCGCGAGCCCGATGGTCCCGGCCAGCGAGGAGACGTTGACGATCGCGCCGCCGCCGCTCGCCAACATACGAGGGATACAGAAGCGGCAGCACAGCAAGGCCGAGGTCAGGTTGGTGTCGATGATGCGGCTCCAATCGTCGAGGTCGACGGTCTCCGCCGTTCCGCCGCGCCCGCCCGTGCCGACATTGTTGTGCAGGATGTCGAGCCGCCCGAAGCGCTCCACGGCGAAGGCCGCCATCGCCTCGGCCGCGTCGGGCCGCGAGACATCGGCGGCGAACGGCTCGGCATCGCCCCCCTCGCCTCGGATCTGCTCGGCGAGCGCCGCGGCGCGATCCTGGCTGCGGTTGACCAGGACCACCTTGGCGCCCTCGCGCGCGAACAGGATGGCGGTCGCCGCGCCGTTGCCGACGCCCTCGGCTTGCGAAGCCGCTCCCGTGACGATGGCGACCTTGCCGGTCAGGCGCCCCATGCTGTTTCCCCCGTGATGTTCCGACCGACCCTATAGCGTCCGGAATGGCTGTTGAAGCCGGCGAGGTTTCGCGACACGCTGCCTCATGCGCCGCTTGCTGGCCGCTCTCCTTCTCGCTCTCCCGCCGGTCGCCGGTTGGGCGCAGCGCAGTGCGCCGCCGCCGCACGGCCTGTCGGTTGGCCCGCAGACCATCACCATCCGGCTCTCAAGCTTCGCCTTCGAGCCGGACCACCTGCGCTTGCGGGCTGGCGTGCCGGTTCGGCTGCGGCTGGTGAACGAGAGCGACGGCGGGCACGATTTCAGCGCGCCCGGCTTCTTCGCCGCGAGCGCCTATTTCGCCGGCTCGGCGCCGCCGCCTGGCGGCACGATCGATGTCGCCGGCAAGTCGGCCGCCGAAATCTCCATCGTGCCGCAACGGCCCGGCAGCTATCGGGTCGAATGCACGCATTTCCTCCATAGTCTGTTCGGGATGACCGCGACCATCGATGTGGTCGGCGCGTCGCCCTAGCGAGGGACAAAGAGATGGCCGAGCCCAAGACCGTCACCGTCTACAGCGACTACAAGAGCCCATACGCCTATCTCGCCAAGGATCTCGCCTATGCGCTGGAGACGGAGTTCCCCGGCCGGCTCGAGTGGCTGCCCTACGTGCTGGATATCCCAAGCTATCTCGGCAGCGCCGAGCTCGACGCCGAGGGCCGCGTCGCCCGGGCCGAGCGCAACGCGCATCAATGGCGGCGGGTGCGCTATTCCTACATGGATTGCCGGCGCGAGGCGCGGAAGCGCGGCCTGACCATCCTCGGCACCCGCAAGATCTGGGATTCCGCGCCGGCGGCAATCGCGATGCTGTTCGCCAAGCGACAGGGCGACGCGGTGTTCCGCGGATATCACGACCGGGTCTTCGATCGCTTCTGGAGACGCGAGCTCGACATCGAGGATAGCGCCGTCCTCCTTGCCGTGCTCGCGGAGGCGGGCGCCGACACCGCTGGCCTCATGGACTTCCTCGCCGACGAAGGCCGCCGCGAGCTCGACGCGATCCATGAGGCCGCGCACGAGGCCGGGGTGTTCGGCGTGCCCAGCTTCGTCATCGATGGCGAGCTGTTCTGGGGCCGCGAGCATCTGCCGGTGATCCGCGATATTCTCCGCGCCGGCTGAACCGGCCGGGTCAGGAGCGCCCTGCCCGCCCGGAGCGATTGCCGATCAGCCCAAGGACAACCGCGGCCAGGGTCGCGAGCACCGCGATGTACAGCAGCCATTTGAACAGGTGCAGGACCGCGCCGAGGATGGCGAAGGCGATCCACACGAGCACGATGAAGATCAGGATCGAACGGAGTGACACATCCTCTTCCCCCGAGTTGACGGCTCGCGCCTGAAGCCAGTCACCCGGCGGGCGCCGCGTCGAGCGCCAGCAGCGCGAAGGTGGCGAGCCAGTGCTCTGCCATGTAGTCGCCCTTCACATTGGCCAGGCTGGCGTCGAGATGCGACCGGGCGGCCGCCTCCGCGCGCGGCCGCCTTGGATCGTTCGGAGCAAACGTCGCCGCGAGCGAGCGCCAGCACCAGGCTCGGCTGAGATTGAGGCCGTCGAGATGCACGATCTTGCCATCGCCGCGGTCGCTGACGATAGCGGGATGGAAAAGCGTCACGGGCTCGCCCCGCGCGAGACGCGGCAGGAAGCGGTCCAGCCACGGCGCGAACGCCTCGGCGGGCAGCACCCGCCTCATGCACTCGGCCTCGACCAGCGCGGAGGAGAGAAAATCCTCGCCGCTCGGCTCCCACCCCTGACAATCGGCATCGCCGCCATACCACGCGTCGGCCTTCAGGCGTGCGGCGTCCGCCAGTTCAGGGTTCGGCGCGGCGTCCGCGTATTCGAGCGCGAGCGCCAGGGCGAACGCGGTGTTGGTGTGGGTGCCGGCGCGGATCGGATAGGTCGCTTTCGGCAGGAATGCGAGAAATCGCACGACGAAGGCCTCGGCCAGGGGCCGCAGCACCTCCGCCGCCGCGGCATCATACCGCGCGAGTTCGGCCGCCAGCATGAGCAGCCACGCCCAGCCATAGGGCCGCTCGAATCCCCCGCGCATCGGCCCATCCAGATAGGCGAGCTCTCCGGCGACGTTCTCGCCCGTCAGATGCGTCGCGAACAACTCTCCGATCTCGCCCGAGACAGGCAGTTCCGGAAACCGTCGGCGAACGCGGGCGAGCAGCCAATAGCCATGCACGCAGGAGTGCCAGTCGAGGCTGCCGTAGAACACCGGATGCAGCGTCCGAGGCGATAGCAGATCCCCCGGCCCCGCCAGCACATGATCGAGCTTGTTGGGATATTCGCGGACCACGTGGCCCAGCGCGACCCGCGCGAGATCGTCGGCAAGCTTCGCGGTGAGGACCGGGGCGGCCATGCCGTCGAGACTGCTCGATTCCGTGCGGCTCGACCAGTGGTCACGTCTGTGGGAGGCGATGCTGTGACTTTTGTCGATTGCCGCCTACAATGGCCCGCACGAAGCAGGCGCGGATCGTTTGGACGGAGGATCATTGGTGCGTCGCGATTCGGATATCTCCGTGGTCATCCCGATGTACAATCGGGCCGATCTGATGATCGAGACCCTGGAGGCCGTGCTGTCCCAGACGATGCCGCCGGCGGCGGTCATCGTGGTGGACGACGGGTCCACCGAGGAGGAAGTCGCCAAGCTGCAACGGTTCGGCGCTGCGATCCAGATTGTTCGCCAGCACAATCAGGGCGTGCAGCGTGCGCGAAACGTCGGCATTCAGCGTGCCACGACCTCCTGGGTCGCGCTGTGCGACACCGACGATGTGTGGCAGCCGGATTGGCTCGAACGGATCGTCGCGCTGAGGTCGGCCGATCCGGGCATTGATTTCATCTTCGGCAATTTCCGAATTCTGCGCGATGACGTGATCGCGGAAGGCACCAAGTTCGACGATGCGCCCGCGGGGTACTGGGAGGCGGTAGGCGTCGAGCGGATGCCGGAGGGCTGGGCTTTCGGCTCATCGCTCGCGGGTTCGACCTTTCGCTGGCATCCGATGTTCCCCTCGGCAATGGCCTTCTCGAAGGAGCTTCTCGCACGCACCGGCGCGTTCGATCCGAAGCTCAATGGCCGCAGCAACGAGGACGGCGAATTCACCCTGCGACTGCTCTACCAGGCGCGGGCCGGGGCGATCCCCGAGGCGCGCGTCACCATCCGCAAGCATGGCGAGAACTTCTCGCGCGACCGGCTGCAAAACCTGATCGACGAGGTCTGGAGCCTCGATTTCGTCAAGCGCAACCACCCGGAGGCGCGGCCGTATGCCGGGATCATCGACCAGGAAATCGTCAAGCGCAGGATCGCCGCGGCGAACCTCGCCTTCGTCGCGCACGACCACGACCTGGCGCGCCGGCTCATCAAGAGCGTCGCCTGGAAGCAGCGCCCGCTGAAGCTTCACCTCAAGCGCCTGGTCGCCGCTTTGCCCGACCCCGTCGCCATCCCGGCGAACGATTTTCTGCAGAGAATAGCCGAGCGCGGGTAAAGCCGACGGCTGTCGCCCGCACCTAGCAGGCCGACGTTCACCCGACGATGGGTACGGCTATCTCTGCCCCTTCCGACCAACATAAATTGAGACTGAATGTTGTAAATAATTTTATAACGTCTCATTCTACGGCTCTTACGCCGCGTGGTGAGGTCATCTTGGTACCCGTTGCCGCTCAGGAGTTCGCTGTCGTGATTCCGCTGTTCAATCGGGAGTCGCTCGTGGTTCAGACGCTCGAATCGGTCCTGCGGCAGTCGCTTGCCGCTGCCGAGGTGATCGTGGTCGATGACGGCTCCACCGATGGGTCGCGCGAGGCTGTGGCTCGCTTCGGCGAACGAGTGACACTGATCTCGAATGGCAAGCAAGGGGTCCAGGCGGCCAGGAATGCCGGAATGGCGCTCGCACGGGCCTCGTGGATCGCGTTGTGCGACAGCGACGACCTGTGGGAGCCGACCTGGCTGGAACAGGTCGCGCGTCTCAGAAGCGCCGAGCCGGAGGTCGATTTCGTGTTCGGCAACTTCCGTCATCTGCGCGAGGACGGTCTTGGCAGGTCCACGAAGTTCGATGACGCACCCCCCGGCTACTGGTATCGAACGGGGCGGCGGGAGCGACCGGAAGGCTGGGTGTTCGACACCTGCATCGCGGGCGAGACGTTCCGCTGGCACCCCATCTTCCCCTCGGCGACGGCCTTTTCCAAGCAGCTTGTCAGCCGGGCCGGCGCCTTCGACCTGTCCCTAGCCGGCAAGCGCAACGAGGATGGCGAGTTCACCATCCGGCTGCTGTACGAAGCCAGGGCGGCGGCGATCCCTCAGCCGCTCGTCGCGATCCGCAAGCACGGCGAGAGCGTCTCGTCCGACCAGCTGAAGCTGTTGATCGACGAGATATGGATGCTTGATTTCGTCAAGCAGAACCACCCCGCGGCCCGGCCGTACCACGCGATGATCGATCGGGAGATCGTCCGAAGGACGATCGCCGGGGCGAACCTCGCCTTCGTTGCCCAGGACCACGAGCTCGCGCGGAAGCTCATCAAGAGCGTCGGGTGGAGACAGCGCCCGATGAGACTTCACCTGAAAAACCTGGTTTCCGCGTTGCCCGGCCCGATCGCGGTGCCGGCCAATGATCTGCTGCAGCGGCTCGCCGAGCGCCAATAGGTGCCGCCAGGGCGCAACCATTCCGCTCCTTTGCCAACCTGGACCCACCCGGATAGCGTTGGCGCCGAGGAGGGTCCCGGATGACGCCTGATCGAAGTGAGATTCGCGGCTCGGTGTGCCCGCATGATTGCCCGTCCACCTGCGCGCTGGAGGTCGAGGTGATCGCCGACGCGGAGAGCGGCCGCGGGCGGATCGGCGCGGTGCGGGGCGCGGCGGCGAACAACTACACGTCGGGAGTGATTTGCGCCAAGGTCGCGCGCTACCGCGAACGCATCCACCATCCCGACCGCCTCACCGTCCCGCTGCTGCGCACCGGCCCGAAAGCCTCCGGCCAGTTCCGCGAAATCGGCTGGGACGAGGCGCTGGATCGGGTCGCCGGCGCGTTCGCCGAAACATCGGCGCGGCATGGCTCGGAAGCGGTGTGGCCATTCTATTTCGCCGGCACGATGGGGCTCGTGCAGCGCGACGGGATCAACCGGCTGCGGCACGTGATGCGCTACTCGCGTCAGCGCATGACGATCTGCACGGCGGTGTGCGAGGCCGGCTGGATGGCTGGCGCCGGCCGCTTCACCGGCACCGACCCGCGCGAGATCGCCAAGTCTGACCTGGTGATCGTGTGGGGTGGCAACCCGGTCCATACCCAGATCAACCTGATGACCCACATCACGCGGGCGCGGAAGGAGCGCGGCGCGCGGTTCGTGGTCGTCGACCCCTACCGCACCGCGACCGCGGCCGTCGCCGACGAGCACGTGATGCTGCGGCCCGGCACCGATGGCGCGCTGGCCTGCGCGATGATGCACGTCGCCTTCCGCGACGGCTATGCCGACCGCGACTACATGGCGCACTACACCGATAGCCCGGCGGAACTGGAGGCGCATCTCCGGACCCGCACGCCGGAATGGGCGGCCGGGATCACCGGCCTACCGGTGCACCAGATCGAGGAGTTCGCACGGACCTACGGCACCACGCAGCGCGCCTATATCCGCGTTGGCTATGGCTTCTCGCGGATGCGCAACGGGGCGGCCAACATCCACGCGGTGAGCTGCCTCCCCGCCGTCACCGGCGCGTGGCAGCACGAGGGCGGCGGCGCGTTCTGGAACAATCGCGGCATCTATCGCTGGAACAAGACGCTAATCGAAGGCTGGGACAAGCGCGATCTCCGCATCCGCGAGATGGACATGAGCCGCATCGGCGCGGTGCTGACCGGGGACCGGCGCGAACTCGGCGACGGCCCGCAAGTCCACGCCATGCTGATCCAGAACCAGAACCCGGCGGTGGTCGCGCCTGACAGCAACCGGGTCCATCGCGGCTTGCTGCGCGACGATTTGTTCGTCTGCGTGCACGAGCAGTTCATGACCGAGACGGCCAGGATGGCCGACGTGGTGCTGCCGGCGACCATGTTCATGGAGCACGACGACCTCTATCAGGCGGGCGGGCACGGGCACATCCAGATCGGCCCCAAGCTGATCGACCCGCCGGGCGAGTGCCGCTCCAACCACGAGGTGCTTCAGGGTCTCGCCGCCCGGCTCGGCGCCAAGCATCGCGGCTTCGAGATGACGGCGATGGAGCTGATCGACGCCACCCTGATCGCCTCGGGCTGGCCCGACGCCAAGACGGTGCTGGAGCGCCGCTGGGTCGACGCGCAGCCCTCCTTCGAGGATTCGCATTTCCTCAGCGGCTTCGCCCATCCGGACAAGCGGTTCCATTTCGCCCCCGACTGGAGCCGTATCGGCCCAGATCACGCGCGGATGCCGAAGCTGCCGGACCATTTTGCGATCATCGATGAGGCCGGGCCGGATCGGCCGTTCCGGCTCGTCGCGGCGCCGGCGCGCAATTTTCTTAACACCAGCTTCACGGAGACACCGGGCTCCCGCAGGCGCGAGGGCCGGCCGACCGCGCTCGTTCATCCCGACGACGCGGCGCGCCTTGGCGTCGTGGAGGGCTCGCGGGTGCGGCTCGGCAACGAGCGCGGCCAGGTGGTGGTCCACGCGAAGCTGTTCGACGGTGTGCAGCCCGGCGTGGTGATCGTGGAAAGCGTCTGGCCGAACGCCGATTTCGAGGGCGGCATCGGCATCAACGCACTCACCAGCGACGACCCCGCCCCGCCCTTCGGCGGAGCCGTGTTCCACGACACGGCGGTATGGATGGAAGCCGTCGCCGCCGAGCTCGCCCTGCCGGAGGCCGCCGACTGACGGCTATTTCATCGCCGCGCGGCTTCCCAGCCAATCTTCCGCGTGCAAGCTCTCCCCGCAATCGCGGAGGTGTGCTGATGACCGATGCTCTCGATCCCGACCTTCTCGCCCGCACGAACGCCTGGTGGCGCGCGGCCAACTACATCTCGGTGGGCCAGGTCTATCTGCTGGACAATCCGCTGCTCCGCGAGCCGCTCAGGATCGAGCACGTCAAGCCCCGCCTGCTCGGGCATTTCGGCACCGTGCCGGGGCTGAACTTCGTCTATGTCCACCTCAACCGGCTGATCCGGCAGCACGACCTCAACGTCATGTATGTCTGCGGCCCAGGCCACGGCGCACCTGGCATCCTCGCCAACACCTGGCTGGAGGGCACCTACAGCGACGTCTACCCGGCCGTCCCGCGCGACGAGGAAGGGCTGCGAAAGCTGTTCCGCCAGTTCTCCTTCCCCGGCGGCATCCCGAGCCATTGCGCGCCCGAGACGCCGGGCTCCATCCACGAAGGCGGCGAGCTCGGCTACGCGCTGTCGCACGCCTACGGCGCCGCGTTCGACAACCCCGACCTCATCGTCGCCTGCGTGGTGGGCGACGGCGAGGCTGAGACCGGGCCGATGGCGACCTCCTGGCACTCCAACAAGTTCCTCAACCCGAAGACCGACGGCACCGTGCTGCCGATCCTGCACCTCAACGGCTACAAGATCGCCAACCCCACCATCCTCGCCCGCATCAGCCATGAGGAGCTGACGAAACTGTTCGAGGGCTGCGGCTACACGCCCTATTTCGTCGAGGGCGACGATCCCGAGACCATGCATCGGCTGATGGCGCGAACGCTCGACGAGGTGCTGGCGCAAATCCGCCTGATCCGGCAGAGCCCCGAGGAGCGGCCGCGCTGGCCGATGATCGTGCTGCGCAGCCCCAAGGGCTGGACCGGCCCGAAATTCGTCGACGGCAAGAAGACCGAGGGCTTCTGGCGCTCCCACCAAGTGCCGATCGCCGACATGAGCAAGCCGGGGCACTTGGCGCAGCTCGAGGAATGGATGCGCAGCTACCGGCCCGAGGAATTGTTCGACGAGCTGGGGCGCCCGCGTCCCGAGATCGTCGACCTGGCACCTGTCGGGCAGCGGCGCATGAGCGCCAACCCGCACACCAACGGGGGAGAACTCCGCCGCGACCTGCGGCTGCCCGACTTCACCTCCTACGCCGTCCCGGTCGAGCATCCCGGCGGCACGGAGGCCGAAGCCACCTTCGTGATGGGCACCTTCCTGCGCGACATGATGCGCATGAACGAGGCGGAGAAGAACTTTCGCCTGTTCGGCCCCGACGAGACCGCGTCCAACCGCCTGCAGGCGGTGTTCGAGGCGACCGATCGCGTCTGGGAGGCCGATCTCGTGCCCTATGACGAGCATCTCGCCCGCGAAGGGCGGGTCATGGAAATTCTCAGCGAGCACACCTGCCAGGGCTGGCTGGAGGGCTATCTGCTCACTGGGCGGCACGGGCTGTTCAGCTGCTACGAGGCGTTCATCCATATCGTCGATTCGATGCTCAACCAGCACGCCAAATGGCTGAAGAGCAGCGACGAGATCCCGTGGCGCCGTCCCATCGCCTCGCTCAACTACCTGCTGACCTCGCATGTCTGGCGGCAGGACCATAACGGCTTCAGCCACCAGGACCCCGGCTTCCTCGACTACGTGATGAACAAAAAGGCCGACACGGTGCGGGTCTATCTGCCGCCGGACGCCAACACGCTACTGTATGTCACCGACCATTGCCTTCGGGGCTGGAACCGCATCAACGTCATCGTCGCGGGCAAGCAGCCCCAGCCGCAATGGCTCAGCATGGACGCGGCCGTGCGCCATTGCGGCGCCGGCATCGGCATCTGGGAGTGGGCCAGCAACGACCGCGGCGGCGAGCCCGACGTGGTGATGGCCTGCGCCGGCGATGTCCCCACCCTGGAGACCCTCGCCGCCGTCGATCTGCTGCGGCGACACCTCCCCGACCTGCGCGTGCGCGTCGTCAACGTGGTCGACCTGATGACCTTGATCCCCGACTACGCGCATCCGCACGGCCTATCGGACCCCGATTTCGACGCGCTGTTCACCCGCGACAAGCACGTGATCTTCGCCTTCCACGGCTACCCGACCCTGATCCACCGCCTCACCTACAAGCGCACCAACCACGAAAACTTCCACGTGCGGGGTTATCAGGAGGAGGGCACCACGACGACGCCGTTCGACATGGTGGTACTCAACGGGCTGGATCGGTTTCACCTGGTCGGCGCGGTGATCGACCGCCTGCCCCAACTCGGCCCGGCGGCCGCCTATGCCAAGCAGGCGATCCGCGACAAGCTGATCGAGCACCGGACCTGCATCGCCGCGCATGGCAAGGATCTGCCGGAGGTGGCGGACTGGCACTGGCCCCAATCCGACTGACCAGAGTGGCGGACTGAAGTCCGCCCTACTCCGCGCGTAGGGCGGAATTCATTCCGCCTCGGTCGTCGATGCTAATCGCGTCGAGCATGGCACCGAGCAGCGTGTCGGCATCATTGCCCGGCGGCAGTGCGCCAAGCAGACCGCCCAGCCGATTGTCGATCAGCAGCACGGAGAAGCCGTGCACGAGCGACCACAAGGCGGTCGCGCGGGCGATGGTCTGGACCGCCTCTGCGCCACCCTCGGATGGCTGGGCCTGGGCAATGGCGGCGCGCAACGCCTGCCCGGCCGCCGCCGTTGCATCCCGCAGCGCCGGGCGCGATTGGTCGAGCCGCTCGCTGCGGAACATCAGCGAGAACAGGCTGGGACAAGCCCGGGCGAACCCCACATAGGCCTCGCCCATCGCGGTCAAACGCGCATTCGGCTCGTCGCCCGCTGCCTCCATCGCCGCCTCGAAGGCGGCGGCGAGCCGGATGAAGCCGACCGCCGCCAGCTCGCTGAGCAGGCCCGTAAGGTCGCCGAAATGATGCGCCGGCGCCGCGTGCGACACCCCGGCCGCCCGCGCGACCGCGCGCAGGGTCAGCGCCGGGATGCCGCCCTCCTCTAGCAGCTTCTCGGCGGCGGCGAGCAGCGACTCCCGGAGCGCGCCGTGATGATAGCTGGATGATCGGGAACCACGGTCCGCGGCAGTGCTCATGTTCGATCTTGACGATGGAAAGATTATGTTGACGGCGCCTCGGCCTTGGTGATACGCCTTATCTTGTCAGTGTCAAGATTAGCTATCGGGAGGCGTATGATGGACAGCACCAACCGCGCGCTCACAGGCAATTTCGCGCCGATCAGCTTCGAGGCTGACGCGCCGCATCTGCCCGTCCTCGGCGAGCTGCCGCGTGGGCTGAACGGCACGCTCTACCGCAACGGCCCCAACCCGCAATTCCCGCCGGCCGATCCGGCGCAACACCACTGGTTCGTCGGCGACGGCATGGTCCACGCCTTCACCATCGCGGATGGCCGTGTGTCCTACCGCAACCGCTGGATCCGCACGGGAAAATTCCTCGCCGAGGCCGAGGCCGGCCGCCCGCTCGGCACTGGCTTGGGACCGCCACCCGAGGGCGTGCCGGACAGCGGCGTGGCCAACACCAACATCCTACTGCACTCCGGCCGCCTCCTCGCCCTGGAGGAAGGCCACCTTCCCATCGAGCTCGACCCCCGCTCGCTCGCCACGCGCGGCGCGCAGGATTTCGGCGGCGCCATCGAAGGTCCGTTCACCGCCCATCCCAAGATCGACCCCATCACCGGCGAGCTGGTGTTCTTCGGCTACTCCTCCGGCGGCCCGCTGGTGCCGCGCATGACCTACGGCACGCTCGACCGCGCCGGCCGCGTCACCCGCTTCGAGGCGTTCGAGGCGCCTTATTGCAGCATGGTGCATGACTTCGCTGTGACCGACCGGCACGTGCTGTTCCCCATCCTGCCGCTCACCGGCAGCCTGCCGCGCGCCATGAACGGCGGACCGCCCTTCGCCTGGGAACCAGAACTCGGCGGCCATATCGGCCTCGTTCGCCGCAGCGAGGGCATCGCCTCGCTGCGCTGGTTCCGCGCCGAGAGCTGCTACGTGTTCCACGTGCTGAACGCCTGGGAGGACGGGGACAAAATCGTCGCCGACGTGATGCAGTACGACGCCCCGCCGCTCTTTCCGCTGGCGGACGGAACCATGCCCGAAGCCGACCGCTCGGCGCGGCTGGTGCGCTGGACGCTCGACCCGAACGCCGGCACGGACGCGTTCTCGCGCGCCCAGCTCGATGACCTTCCGGGTGAATTTCCGCGCCTCGACGAGCGCCGGGCCGGCCTCAAGAACCGCTTCGGCACGTTCGTCGCGCGGAGCGAGCCAGAGGGATCGCCGGACACCATCGCATGGTTCGATCTCGCCGCCGGGCGTCGCACCCTCTACACCCTGCCGGCCGGCGACGCCGCCTCGGAGCCGGTGTTCGTGCCGCGCGGCCCGGATGCGGCGGAGGGCGATGGTTGGCTGCTCACGATGGCGTGGCGCGCCGCCGAGAACCGTAGCGATCTCATCGTCCTCGACACGGATGGCGTCGATCGCGGCCCGGTGGCGACCGTGCAGCTCGCGCATCGCGTCCCGTTCGGCTTCCACGGCAATTTCGTCGCCGCGGAGAACCTGCCATGAACATCCTGCTCGGCCTCGCGCCATTCATCGCCTTCTTCGTTCTTGCCCGCTCGATCGGCGCGACGGCCGGCCTTTGGGCGGCAGCGGCGATCGCGGCGGCGCTGCTGGTGCGCGCCCGGCTGCGCGGCCAAACCGAGGTGAAGGTGCTCGAGGCCGGCGCCGCCGTGCTGTTCGTCGGCCTCGCAGTGATCGCCTCGTTCCTGCGGCCGGATTGGTCGGTGTTCGCGGTCCGCGTATTCGTCGATCTCGGCTTGGTCGCGATCACGCTCGGTTCGATCCTCATCGGCCGCCCCTTCACGCTGCAATACGCCCGCGAGCAGGTGCCGCAAGAGCGGTGGACTCACCCGCTCTTCCTCGCCGCGAACCGGCGGATCAGCGCGGTCTGGGCCTTCGCGTTCGTCGTGGAGACCGCCTGTAGCGCGCTGATCGCCTGGGTTCCCGGCGTTCCGGCAGCGCTCCCGCTGGTCGCAAACGTGCTGGCTCTGCTGGGCGCCGTCATCTTTACCGCGGAGTATCCCAGGCGACTTCGAGCGAGGAGCGCGATCGTCAATCAATAAGGGGGCAATGGCGGGACCCGGACAGAGCGGGTATTCTCGGAGCCATCGCAGCTCCGGGAGCTCATCACCATGCCGGTATGCAAATGCTGCGGCGGCCACGCCGAATTCTTCTTGTGCGTCGACAGCTCGCGAACCTGCGAGGACCGTCACCAGCCACCCTTTCCGCCGAGCGGGATCGGCGTCGACTATGCGCGTTGCGATACGTGCCAGTTTATTTTCACCGAGTACCTCGACAGTCTGACCGAAGGCGAGATTGGCTCTCTCATCTACAACTCGGAATACATAAGGGCCGATCCCGAATTCGCGGAGATTCGGCCTGCGCTGGTTGCCGACATGCTGGTCGACTTGTTTGGGGCGCACCGAACTGCCATCGAGGCACTCGACTATGGCGGCGGTGCCGGCCTGCTCGCGAGATTGGCGCAGGAGCGCGGCTTCGCACGGTATGACAGCTTCGACCCGTTCTTCGGCGATGAGAACGGCCCCGACCGACAATACGAACTCGTGACGGCGTTCGAGGTCGTCGAGCACAGCCGCGACCCGCTGGCGACGTTCCAGGAAGCGCTGTCCTATGTGAGGCCGGACGGGGTTCTGTTCTTCACGACGCAACTCCAGCCCTCCGACGTCGGGCCGAACTGGTGGTACATCGCGCCTCGCAATGGCCATGTGTCGCTGCATTCGGCGCATAGCTTGCGAGCACTTGCGCAACGGTGCGGGGCTCGGGTGATCTCGCTGTCCGATGCTGCGCATATCGTATATCGCAAGGCGCGCTCGCCGATCGTGCGGCTGATCCTGCGCGACAGTGCGCGGGCCGCGCTCTACAACGCCTCGCTGCATGGCCGGGCGGCATTTTCCGCGACCCTCGAACTGGCACGATGCGGGTTTTTCAACGTGGCGTTACATCCGAGAAACATGGCGCGGCTCGCCCTGACCGCGTCCGGCTCTCCGGCCTGGGCTCGGCACCGGGCGCGCCAGCGCCAGCTTGGCGAACGGCCGTAGGCCGTATAGAGATGCAGGCCCGAACGGGACTGGCGATCCGGAGGATGGATGGTGAGCGCAGCGCGCTGGATAGGGCCAGCAGACCCGGAGCGGATCATTCCCGGCGTGGCGAACGCGCGCTCATGCTTGAATGAGTTGCCGGTCAGGTGACGGCGGGCGGCCTCAAGCGCGCCATCGAAGGGCTCGCCGGCCTTGCCGGTATCGAAATTGTCCCGAAATGGCGTGCACCGACCCTCGCGATGGCCCGGAAGCTATCCCTGCTTTTCGACCATCTGGCGATTTCGAGCGTGATCGATATCGGCGCGAACGAAGGCCAGTACAGGAATTTCCTGCGAAACCAGGTCGGCTTCACGGGGGCGATCTTCTCGTTCGAGCCCGATCCCGACCTGTCCGACAAGCTCATGCGCCGCGCGGCCGAGGACGCCAAATGGCGCGTGTTCCCATTCGCTCTTGGACCGGCGGAGGGCGTGCAGCTCTTCAACCGAATGGGCGACAAGCAGTTCAACTCTTTTCACGAGCCAAGCCCTGATCAGCCCGTTCACGTTAGGATGCAGAACCGAGTGGTCAGCACCGTCCCGGTGACAGTGCGCACGCTTGATGGTGTGGCGGCTGAACTGGGCGAGCTTGGACCCGTCTACGTGAAGATCGACACGCAGGGTTTCGACCTCGAGGTTCTGAAGGGCGGCCGCAATGTCATCCGCTCCGCCCTCGCCCTGCAAACCGAAGTATCGTTGCGCCCGGTCTATAGCGGCAGCCCCAGTTTCGCGGAATCGATCGCGGCGTTTCAGGCGGAGGGTTTTGCGATCGCGGACCTGTTCATCGTGGCTTCCGACGGGCAGATGCGGGCCGTGGAATTCGACTGCGTCATGGTCCGCGACCCCGACGCAACGGTCGCGCACACCGGCGCAACGAGCCTGGCGACTGGATGAAATATGCGGGCGCGGACGCGGCCGTCCCTCGCAGGAGCCGTGAGGCAAGATGCGCTGTCTGGTGATCACGTCGATCGCCCCGCCCGTCCCGGGAAGGGATGCCCATGCGGCCTACAAACGGCTCGGAATGTTTGTCAGAACCATGCTGCGCATGGGCGGCAGAATCGAATTCCTCCACTTTGTCTTGGAGAGATTCATGCCTTCGCTGCAGGCGCGTGATCGTCTCGTCCATGATGCATCGGAATATTGGGGCGCTCCGGTAGAAGTGTCGGTGGCGCCCATCGGACCGCGTCCCGAGTCACTCTGGAACCACTACGGCGCGGGCATATTCACGATCTTTGACCAGCCCGACTTTGCCCCATTCTCGGGCACGCCGCAGGTCGCCGCCGTGCGGGATTGCCTGGACCGCAAGCCGGACCTGGTGCTCGTGCAGTACCTGGCGGCGATGTGTCCTCTCCTGCGATGCGGCGGGGCATTGCCTCCGACGGTTTTCGATCTCGACAATCTCGTTCACATGATGCGCCTGCGTTCGGCGTTTCATCCGCCGATCTGGCCAGGCAAGCTCGTCTACGCGGCGCACGCCCCGGCGATTCTTGCCGCCGAGGGCCGCGGTGCAGCGCGGGCGCGTGCCACTTGTGTCTGTTCTGAGCTTGACCGCCGGCATTTGCGGCGCCTGGGGCTGCGCTCGAATATTGTTGTCGTCCCCAATGCCGTCCCGATTCCGGCGAGAACGGCAGGCCGGCCGGCGGAGAAGACGCTGATGTTTATCGGCGTATACGACTATCCGCCGAACGTCGAAGCCGTCGAGTGGCTCATTGGACGAGTATGGCCGAGGGTTCGCCAGCGTGTGCCCGATGCGCGCTTACTGATCGCCGGCCGCGGAGGCGAGCACCAGCCGGTTTTTCAGCAGCTGGTCCCCGGCGTGGAGTTCCTCGGTTTCGTTCCCGACCTCGACGCGCTCTACGCCCGCACCCGCGTCGTCTGCTGCCCGCTGAAGGTGGGCGCCGGAACCCGGACCAAGCTCATCGAGGCGGCGGCGTACGGCAAGCCGATGGTCTCGACCCGGCTCGGCGCGGAGGGGCTCGAGTTCGTGCCTGATCGGGAAATCCTGCTCAGGGACGCTGACGGAGAATTCGCGGATGCCTGCGTCCGGCTTCTCGAGGACGACGCATTGGCCGACAGGCTGGGGTCCGCCGCGCGCGAACGGATGGCTTCGATCTACGACATGGCGAAGATCGAAGGGCGGATCGCCGGCCTGATGCGGGAGGCGCTACCGCCCTGACCCTCACACGTGCTGGCCGCCGTTGATGTGGATTTCGGCGCCGTTGATGTAGGACGAGGCGTTGGTGCACAGGAAGAAGATCGTCTCCGCCACCTCCGCCGGCTGGCCGAGGCGGCGCATCGGGATATCGTGGTCGACGATCGTGCTGGTGCCGGGCGACAGGATGGAGGTGTCGATCTCGCCCGGCGCGATGGCGTTCACTCGCACGCCATATTGGCCGAAATCATGCGCCATCTCCCGCGTGAGCGCCGCGAGTGCGGCCTTCGACGTGGCATAGGCCATCCCGGCGAAGGGATGCACGCGGGAGCCCGCGATGCTGGTGACGTTGACGATCGAGCCTTGCGCGGCGCGCAGCTCAGGAAACAGTCCGCGCGCCAGCAGCGCGGTCGAGAACATGTTGACGCGGAATACGTGCTGCAGCAGAGCGGCGTCCGTCTCCAGGGCGCCGAGACGTGAGCCGTCGGCGCCCTTGGGCGAGATCGCCGCGTTGTTGACCAGCGCGTCGAGTTTCCCGTGATCGAGGCGGGAGCGGATGTCCTCGATTGCGGCGGGCATCGCCTCGATATCGGCGAGGTCCATCTGCACGTGATTGCGCTCGCCGCCCTCCCACGGGCACTCCGCCGGGAAGCCGTGGCGCGAGACGGTCAGCACGCGCCAGCCGGCCTGGGCGAAGCGCTTGACCGTCGCATGGCCGATGCCCCGGCTCGCGCCGGTCAGCAGCAATGTCCGCTGATAGTGCTCCATCGCCCGCGATCCCCGATCTTGCCGGCAAGCATATAGCAAGCCACGGCCCGCCTCGCGCCCGGTTTCCTGTTTCTCTCGCTGGCCGACCGGGCCATGCTGCGCCGACGCGGCCCGCCATCTCAGAGGAAGTTTCGATGTCATTCACGAGCAAAGTCATCATCGTCACCGGCGCGGCCGGCAATGTCGGCAGCGCGGTCATTCGCCTGCTGGCCGAGCGCGGCGCGCGGGTGGCGGCGGTCGACGCGGTCAAGCAGCCGCTCGACGCCTTGGTCGCCTCGCTGCCCGATCCCGGCCGCCACTTGGCGCTGTCCGGCTACGACCTGCTGGACCCCGCCGCTTGCGCCGCGATCGCCGAGCGGGTCGGCCGCGAGCTCGGCCGGATCGACGGGGTGGTGAACACCGTGGGCGGCTTCGCGATGGGCTCGCTCGCCGAATCGGGGCCGGAGCTGTGGGACCACATGTTCGGCCTCAACCTCAAGACCGCGCTCAATCTCTATCGGGCGGTGGTGCCCTCGATGCGCGAGGCCCGCGCGGGAAGCCTCGTCGCCATCGGCGCCGCTGCCGCGCTGCGCGCTCCCGACGGTCTCGCTGCCTACGCCTCGTCCAAGAGCGCTGTGCTGCGCTTGACCGAGAGCCTGGCGGACGAGCTGAAGCGCGACGGCGTGCGGGTGAACGCCGTGCTGCCCGGCACCATCGACACGCCGCAGAACCGCGCCGCGATGCCCGACGCTGACCCGTCGCTCTGGGTCAAGCCGACCGAGGTGGCCGAGGCCATCCTGTTTCTGCTGTCCGACGCGGCGAGCGGCGTCACCGGCGCGCTCCTGCCGGTCGGCGGCCGCAGCTAGCGGACGAGACCAGGCGCATGGCCGACCGGACAGTCACCTGCTGCATCGCCGGCGGCGGTCCGGCGGGCATGATGGCGGGGTTCTTGCTGGCGCGCGCCGGGGTCGAGGTGCTGGTGCTGGAGAAGCACGCGGATTTCCTGCGCGACTTCCGCGGCGACACGATCCATCCCTCGACCCTGCAGGTGATGCACGAGCTCGGCCTGCTCGACGAATTCCTCCGCTTGCCGCACCAGAAAGCCGAGCAACTGAGCGGGCAGGTCGGCGACACCGTGCTGCGGATCGCCGATTTCCGGCACTTGCCGACCACGTGCAAGTTCATCGCCTTCATGCCGCAATGGGATTTTCTCGATTTCCTTGCCGGCCATGCCGAACGCCTGCCCCGCTTCGGCCTGATGCGGCGCGCCGAGGCGAGAGAGTTGATCGAGGAGGACGGGCGCGTCGTCGGCTTGCGCGCGAGCACGCCCGACGGCGCGCTCGACATCCGCGCCGATCTCGTCATCGGGGCGGACGGGCGACATTCGACCGTCCGCGCCAAGGCGGGACTGGTCAGCCACCAGCTGGGCGCGCCGATCGACGTTCTGTGGCTGCGCCTGTCGCGCCATGACGGCGATCCGAACGAGACCTTCGGGCGGTTCGATACCGGCCGGCTCGCGGTCCTGATCAATCGCGGCGACTATTGGCAGCTCGGCTACGTCATCCCGAAAGGCGGGTTCGACGAGTTGCGGCAGGCGGGACTTGCCACCCTGCAATCCCGGCTCGCCGCCCTCGTGCCCTTCCTCGCCGACCGGGTGGGTGCGCTCGACACATGGGACAAGGTGAACCTGCTGACCGTCGCGGTGGACCGGTTGGAGCGGTGGCACCGCCCGGGGCTGCTGTGCATCGGTGACGCGGCGCACGCCATGTCGCCGGTCGGCGGCGTCGGGATCAATCTGGCCATCCAGGATGCCGTGGCGACGGCGAACATCCTTGCCGGGGCGCTGCGCGAGCAGCGGCTGAGCGAGACCGATCTCGCCCTCGTCCAGCGGCGGCGCGAGTTTCCCGCGCGGGCGACGCAGCGGCTGCAGATCGCCATCCAGAACCGCGTCATCACCCGCGTGCTGGGCTCCTCGGGCACGCTCTCCGCGCCGTTGCCGCTGCGGCTGGCGGCCGCCATTCCCCTGTTTCGGCGCCTCCCGGCGCGGCTGATCGGAATGGGCGTGCGGCCGGAGCACGTTCGCGCATCGGCGGCCTAGCGCGGCGCCCGGCCGGAGTCTTCTCCCTCGGATGCGGCGGATGACGGTCGATGCTGCGCCAAATACGATGGTATTGCGGTTGTGCAAGACGATTTTTTCTCGTCTTATCCGCGCATGAGCACAACTCGTGACGCGCAATCGCGTCGGGCGTCCAGTGAAGGCTTGCTTATCGTCAAAAGATCGTGAAAATTACGCAAACCGTGCCCCGGATGGGGCGCAGCCAGGGATCCCTTTCGATGTCGTACCGCCTTCTCGGGCTCGTTGCAGCTTTGAGCCTTGCGGCCTTGGCCGGATCGGCCAGCGCGTCCGCAGCCGTTTTCCGTTGGGCGAACGATGGCGACGTGAGCTCGATGGACCCTTATACGCGCAACGAGACGGTCCAGCTCTCGTTTCTCGCGAACATCTATGAGCCGCTGATCCGGCGCAACAAGGAGCTCGGTCTCGAGCCCTCGCTGGCCGTCAAGTGGGAGCAGACCAGCCCGACCGTTTGGCGCTTCCATCTCCGCGAGGGCGTGAAATTCACCGACGGAACGCCGCTCACCGCCGACGACGTGGTGTTCTCCTTGGGGCGGGTGAAGTCGCCCAACTCGGTGCTGCGCGCCACCCTGGGCTCGGTCAAGGAGGCCCGCAAGGTCGACAACCTGACCGTGGATTTCGACACCGGCAAGCCCGATCCGATCCTGCCGCAGGAACTCACCACCTTCGGCATCATGAGCAAGGCCTGGGCCGAGAAGAACAACGCCGTCGAGCCGGTCAATCTCAGCTCCGGGCAGGAGAACTACGCGATCCGCCATGCGATGGGCACCGGCCCCTATGTCCTGGTGAGCCGCGAGCCCGACCGGCGGACCGTCATCGAGGCCAATCCGAACTGGTGGGACAAGCGCGAGGGCAACGTCACCCGCTCGGAGTTCAACGTGATCTCCAACGCCTCGACGCGCGTCGCCGCGCTGCTGTCGGGCGAGATCGACATGATCTACTCGGTGCCGCCGCAGGATATGGACCGGATCAAGCACACCGAGGGTCTCAAGCTCATCACCGGGCCGGAGCTGCGCACCATCTTCCTCGGCATGGACCAGTGGCGCGACGAACTCTTGCGCTCCAACATCAAGGGCAAGAACCCGCTCAAGGACGTGCGGGTGCGCGAGGCCTTCGCGCTGGCGATCGACGAGGCGGCCATCGCGTCCCGCATCATGCGCGGCCAGGCGCATCCCACCTGGCAGATGTGGGGTCCCGGCGTCAACGGCTTCGACAAGGCGCAGAACGAGCGGCCCAAGGCCGATCCGGCCAAGGCCAAGCAGCTGCTCGCCGAGGCCGGCTACCCGAACGGCTTCAGCATGAGCATGGACTGCCCGAACGACCGCTACGTCAACGACGAGGCGATCTGCACGGCCGTGGTGGCGATGCTGGCGCGGATCGGTGTCAAGGTCGACCTGACCGCCCAGACAAAAATCCGCTTCTTCAGCAAGATCGCGGCACCCGCCTACGATACGGATTTCTACATGCTCGGCTGGACCCCGGCGACCTACGACGCGCACAACGCGCTCTACAATCTGATCGCCACCCGCAAGCTGCCACAGGGCGAGGTGAACTATGGCGGCTATTCCAATCCCCAGATGGACGACCTGATCGCGAGCATCGGTGTGGAGGCGGACCCGGCCAAGCGCGACGCGATGATCCATCAGGCGACCGCGATCCTGCAGAAGGATTTCGGCTATATCCCGCTGCACCAGCAGATGATCGCCTGGGCGGCGCGGAAGAACATCGAGCTCGTGCAGATGGCCGACAACTATTTCCCGCTGCGCTTCGTGAAGGTGAAATAGCCCCCCTCCCCTTGCCCCGGCCGCGCCGGGCAAGGATGATGCGAGCCAAGGAAACGCCGTTCGCGGAGCCGCGCGATGAATGTCCTCGCCCCTGCCCGGGCCAGGCTGTCGGTCGAGATCGTGCACGACCTGGTCTGTCCGTGGTGCTTCCTCGGGGTGCGTCGTCTGACGCGAACCTTACGCCGGCGGCCCGACCTGCTGTTCGACCTCTCCTGGCGCCCCTTCCTGCTCAATCCCGACATGCCGCGCGCTGGGATGCCGCGGCCGGACTACGTGATCCGCAAGTTCGGCGGCGAGGATCGGGCGCGTCGACTCTACGCCTCGATCACCGAGATCGGCCGGGTGGAGGGCGTGCAATTTCGCTTTGACCGCATCCGCCGCACGCCGAGCAGCGTGGACGCGCACCGGCTGGTGCGCTGGGCCGCCCGCTTCGGTCGCGCGAGCGAGACGGCCGAGGCGCTGTTCTCGGCGCATTTCACCGATGGGCTCGACATCGGCGATACCGAGGTGCTGGCGGCGATCGGCCATGCGGTCGGCCTGGACGCCGCCGCGGCGCGTCGTCACCTCGCCGGCGACGAGGGCGTCGACGTGATCCACGCCGACAATCTCCGCGCTCATCGGCTGGGGATCAATGGCGTGCCCTGCTTCGTCATCGCCGGCCGGCACGCCATCGCCGGCGCGCAGGAGCCCGAGGTGATCGAGCGGTTGCTGGACGTGGCCGCGGTGGAGGCGGCGGACATCTGAGCTTCATCCCCGCCGCGCAACGGAGGGAACGATGATGGACAACGAGATCGCTTGGCCTGGGGACAATCAGGGCATGGCGCGCCGCAGGGTGCTGCGGGGAGCCGCCGGGCTGACCGTGGCCGCGGCGGCTGCCCCGATCGCGGCCCTGGCGCAACCGAACGCCAGTGCCAGCCGTGCCACGCCGCCGAGCGTCGTCAGCAACCCGCCGCGCCAGTGGGGACGCGGGGCGCCGCCGAATATCTATCCCGACCCCGACATCATCGTGGTCGACGATGCCTTCAAGCAATACCTGCTCGGGATCACCCCGGTTCACCGGATCTGGACGGGCTTTCTCTGGGCCGAGGGCCCCGCTTGGTCGAGCCAGGGCCAGTACCTGGTGTTCAGCGACGTACAGGCCAATACGCAGTATCGCTTTCTCTGGGACGACCGGCGGGTCACGACGTTCCGCAAGCCGTCGTTCAACAGCAACGGCAACTCGTTCGATTTCCAGGGCCGCCAGCTCTCGACCGAGGACTTCCACCGCCGCGTCGTCCGTTGGGAGCATGACGGGACGATGACGGTGATCGCCGACAGCTTTGAGGGCAAGGGGCTGAACTCGCCCAACGACCTCGTGCCGCACCCCGACGGCAGCATCTGGTTCACCGATCCACCCTATGGCGACTCGCTTTCCGAGGGGCATCCGGACGAGGCTGGCGGCCCGACCAACCCGCAAGGCGTGCTCAACCCGCGCACCGGCGCGCCCGATGCCGGGGTAATCGGCGGGCGCAAGCGCGAGCTGCCGGCTAACACCTATCGCTGGGACCCGAGCGGTCGGCTCGACGTGGTGGTGCCGGGCGAGCAGGTGCCCGATCCCAACGGCCTATGCTTCTCGCCCGACTACAAGACTTTGTACCTGATCAGCACCGGCAAGGGTCCGGGCGACACCGAAGGCGGCAAGGGCGTGATCTATGCCTTCGATGTGCAGGGCCAGAAGCTCGCCGATCAGAGGGTGTTCACCGATATGATGGTGGACGGCGTGCATTGCGGGCCGGACGGGATGCGCGCCGACGTGTCCGGCAATCTGTGGTGCGCCTCCAACGCGCCGCTTGGCTATGCCGGCGTCCTGGTGTTCACGCCGCAGGCCAAGCTGCTGGGCCGCATCCGCCTGCCGGAGGTGTGCGCGAACCTCGCCTTCGCCGGACCGAAGCGCAACCACCTCATCATGTGCGCCAGCCAGTCGCTCTACATGCTGCAGGTGCAGACGCAGGGCGCCGCACCCGGGTAACGGGCGCCGACGCGAAATGAATTCCGCGCTACCCCGTGGCCGTAGGGCGGAATTCATTCCGCCTCCACGGACCCCGGAGGGAGCAGTTACGGCGCGACGTAGACCATCCAGGAGACTCCGAAGCGGTCGGCTACCATGCCGAATTGCGACGAGAAGAAGGTCTTGCCGAGCGGCATCTGCACCTGTCCGCCGTCCGACAAGGCGGCGAACACGCGTTTGGCCTCGGCATCGTCGGCGGCGGTGAGCGACAAGGCGAAGCCCTGGAAGCTCGCCTTCCCTTGGCAATGCCCGTCCGATACCAGCACCATCGTCTCGCCGATCTGCACGCTGGCGTGCATCACTTTGTCCTCGGCGCCGGGCGGGATCGAGCCGGGCGGCGGATCGGGCATCTCCTTGAAGCGCATGAGCATCGTCACCTCGGCACCGAGAGCGCGCCGGTAGAAATCGATCGCCTCCTCGGCGCGGCCGTCGAAGAACAGATAAGGCTGGACTTGCATCGGCGTATCCTCTCCAGGCGGTGGGACAATCCGCGCGCCGGGTCACGACGCGACCGGCGGGAATGCGCGGCGACGTCGCTATTGTGAACGCCGTCCACAAGTTCTATCAATGCTTATGGACAGTGTCCACATCAAGGAACGGTGATGCGGGCGAGCAGCGCCCCGCCGGCTCGCCGCACCTATCGCCACGGCGACCTGCGGCGGGCGCTGATCGATGCGGGGGTCGAGCTGGCGCGCGGCGGCGGGCCAGATGCGGTGGTGCTGCGCGAAGCCACGCGACGCGCGGGTGTCGTGCCGAACGCCGCCTATCGGCATTTTTCCAGCCGGCAGGAATTGCTGGGCGCGGTGCGCTCGGCGGCTCTGTCGGCGCTGGCCGTCGCGATGGAGACCGAGCTCGCCGGGCTGGGCAGCGCGGAGGACCCGGCCGATCTCGCCCGCGCCAACCTGCGGGCGATCGGCACCGGCTATCTGCGGTTCGCCCTGGCCGAGCCGGGGCTGTTCCGCACCGCCTTCGCGGTGCCCCGCGAGCCGGGAGGTAGCGCCGATCCCGACAAGGTGGGCAAGAGCGGCCTCGATCCGTTCGAGCTGCTCGGCGCGGCCCTCGACCGGCTGGTCGCCGCCGGCGTGCTGCCGGAAGCGCGCCGCGCCGGCGCCGAATACCTGGCCTGGTCGGCGGTGCATGGTCTCGCCATGCTCGTCCTCGACGGACCGCTGCGAGGCCTCGCCCCGGCCGAGACGGCGAGCATAGGCGAGCGTCTGTGCGACATGGTGGAGAAGGGCTTGTAGCAGCGACTGTTCGCTTGACATTGTTACCTTGGTCAGTTAAATATATTGACAATCACTACGGGACGAATGTACGGTGAGTTGGCAGGATCAGGGTCGGCAGGAACATGGATGGTTCGGCAACGGCACCGGCTCTCACGCTGGCAGCAGCCTCTTCGCGCGTGGAGGGCTCGGCCAGCGCATCGACGCAATCGCCCACGGCGCGGTCGCGTCTCTTCCACCGGCGCTGCGGCGGCGCGGGGAAGCGCAGCGTGACGCGGGCATCTCGGCAAGACTGACCGAGGTCATGGCTGCCTGGGTCCGAGGCGCGAAACTTGATAAGGCGACTTTCGCCGAGCGGTTCTTCGGACGCGCACCCGACGACCCGATTGTCGCCAAGCTCCGCCGCGCTGCGCAGGGCGCCGACATGGCCCAGAGCCACGCCGAACTGCGCGACGCCGCTGGCCAACTCGCCGACGCCAAGCAGGCCATCGGCCTCGATCAATGGCCCCGGTTCCTGGCTGATGCACAGGATCGCGCCCGCGATCCGGCTACCATCGCGGCTGTCGAGGAGAGCCATAAGCCGCCGGACTTGCGCAAGGACGCGATCCGTCCCGCTTATCCAGTCGAGACCGCATTCGAGATTGCGGCAGCCGGCCTCCTAGGAGGCCCAGCCGCGGCAGCGCGCACGGCGGGTAGCGCGGTTTTGCGGCAAGTCGTACGCGGACAGCGCGCAAGACCTCCCCAAGCCGCGATCAGTGCTGACCGGCGGATTCACATTCTGGATGGCGATAGCACGGGTGGTGGTCATCGACCCGGCGTCGGTACTCCGGGCAAGAGCGAATTCCCGGTCGGCTGGTCCGACGATAAGATAATCAACGCGATCGAGACCGTCGCCAACGACCCCGCTGCCATCCGCACACTCCAGCCGAATGGACGGCTCAGGGTGGAGGGAACTAGCGGCGGCATCGATATCCGCGTCATCATTGACCGCGATGGGAAGTCAATCTGGACGGCACACCCGGTTAATATGCCACGCAATCCTTGAGGAAGAGCCGAAATGATTGATCATGCTCACCCTGACCAATTGCACCAACTCTTTACCAGCCTGCTGCACGAGCTTTCAGCCGCCTGGCCGAAACAAGATCTCGAGTATGTGCTCGAGGAGATTGATCACGGGGAGTATGAGGACGCCTTGGAGAACTTGATCGCGCTCGGCTTGCGGAATGGCAGAGGATTCGGACCCGATGGCACTCGGCAGGTCGAGGCTTTGGCCGCGGCAATGGGGATGGAGAACTCGTCATTCGTCGGGCAGCTTCGGAAGACTTGAGGGTAAACACAAAGGGGCGTCCTACGCCGGTAGCTCGGGAAACCGATGTGACGACGGAAAACGAAATCCTTCTGCATCGTGTTTGCCTCTCTGCAAAGCGCGCCTTGAGCGGTCAGACGCCCGCGACGCTTCGCGCTTATTCGTTCGCCATCGATCGGGACAGGAAGATCGTTCGTCTACGGGCGCACTTCGCCGAATCCCCGTCTGATGACGCGCTGGATCTCATCTCCGTCGTAGACACGGAAATCTTCAGCGACTTTCCGGACCTGTTCGAGACCGAGACCGAGATACAGGTCTCACCGGCAGGTACCCCGCCGTCGTTCTTGTCAGGCGGCATCGCCTATTTGCGGGAGGGCGAGCCCGGAACGTGCTGCTCGTGATCCGCGGCGCGTCACGCGGCCTTCGCCTGCCCCGCGATCTGCGTCAGGCTGCCGAGGATGTCGCGGGCGAATCTCAGCCGGGTCGCCACATCCATCTCGCGCACCAGCGCCAGCTTGTGGTCCGGCCGCAGCCGCACCAGCCCGCCCTTGGTGGAGAGCCAGGCGACCAGCCCAGCGGGATTGCGGAACGCATTGCCCCGGAAGCTCAGCACCATGCCCTTCGGCCCGGCCTCCAGCTTCTCCACCCCGGCCTCGCGGCAGGCGCGCTTGAGGGCGACGACCTGCAGGAGATTGTCCACCTCCCCAGGCAGCTCGCCGAAGCGGTCGACCAGCTCGGCCGCCATCGCCTCGGTCTCGGCGTCTGACGCAAGCCCACCGATCCGCCGATAGAGCCCGAGCCGCACCGGCAGGTCGCGCACATAGGCCTCGGGGATCAGCACCGGCAATCCAAGGCTGATATTCGGCGTCCAGTCGCGGTCCTCCGAGCGGCGGCGGCCCTCGCTCGCGCGCAACTCCGCGACCGCGTCCTCCAGCATCTGTTGGTAGAGCTCGATGCCAACCTCGCGGATGTGGCCCGATTGCTCGTCGCCAAGCAGGTTGCCGGCGCCGCGAATGTCGAGGTCGTGCGAGGCCAGAGTGAAGCCGGCGCCAAGCGCGTCGAGCGTCTGCATCACCGTGAGCCGCTTCTCGGCGGCGACCGACAGGCGATGGTTCTGCGGCCAGGTGAGATAGGCGTAGCCGCGCTGCTTGCCGCGTCCCACCCGCCCGCGCAGCTGGTAGAGCTGCCCGAGTCCGAACATGTCGGCGCGGTGGATCAGCAGAGTGTTCACCGCCGGCATGTCGAGGCCGCTCTCAACGATGTTGGTGGAGAGGAGAATATCGTACTTGCCGTCGCCGAACTCCGTCATCACCCGTTCGAGCTCGGTCGGCGCCAGCCGCCCATGCGCCTGCGCCATGCGCGCCTCGGGGACGATCTCGCGCAGGCGTTCGGCCATCCGGCCCAGATCCTCGATGCGCGGCACCACGCAGAAGATCTGTCCGCCGCGGAACCGCTCGCGCTGGATCGCCTCGCGCACCACCACGCTATCGAACGGCATGATGAAGGTGCGCACCGCCAGCCGATCCACCGGCGGCGTGGCGATCAGGCTCATCTCGCGAACCCCGGTCAGCGCCAGCTGCAAGGTGCGCGGGATCGGCGTCGCGGTCAGCGTCAGCACATGCACGTCCGATTTCAGCGCCTTCAGCCGTTCCTTGTGCGCCACGCCGAAATGCTGTTCCTCGTCGACGATCAGCAGGCCGAGATCGGCGAATTCGATCGACTTGGCGAGCAGCGCGTGCGTGCCGACGACGATATTGACCGAGCCGTCGGTGAGCCCCCTTCGTACCTCGGCCGCTTCCTTGGCCGAGACCATGCGCGAGAGCTGCGCCACGCGCACCGGCAAACCGGCGAAGCGCGCCGAGAAAGTGCGGAAATGCTGGCGCGCCAGCAACGTAGTCGGCACCACGACGGCCACCTGGGCGCCCGACATCGCGGCGATGAAGGCCGCCCGCAGCGCCACCTCGGTCTTGCCGAAGCCAACGTCGCCGCAGATCAGCCGGTCCATCGGCCGGCCTGAGGCAAGGTCCTCCAGCACATCGGCGATGGCGCGGGACTGGTCCTCGGTCTCGGCGAAGGGGAAGCGAGCGCAGAACTCGTCCCAGCTCCCCTCTGCCGGCGCCATGCTGGCCGCATCGCGGACGCGCCGCGCGGCGGCAATCCGGATCAGCTCGCCCGCCATGTCGCGGATGCGCTGTTTCATCCGCGCCTTGCGGGTCTGCCAGCCGGCGCCGCCCAGCTTGTCGAGCGCCACCCCGCCGCCCTCGGAGCCGAAGCGCGACAGCATCTCGATATTCTCAACCGGCAGGAACAGCTTGTCGTCCCCGTCGTAGAGCAGCCGCAGGCAGTCATGCGGCGCGTCGTTCACCGACAGGGTGACGAGCCCGTCATAGCGGGCAATCCCGTGGTCCTGATGCACCACGAGGTCGCCCTCGGCGATCTCGGTGGCCTCCGCGATGAACTGGTCCGCCCGCTTGCGCCGGCGCGGCGGGCGGCTGATGCGCTCGCCGAGCAAATCCTGCTCGCCCACCAGCGCGATCCGCTCGGCGACGAAGCCGCGCTCGACTCCCAGCGTCACCAGCGAGATCGCGCCCGCCGGCTTGCGCCGTACCGCCGCCCAGCTGTCCTCCTGGGCGACGTCCTGGAAGCCGTGCTCGCGCAAGAGATGCGCCAGCCGCTCGCGCGAGCCGCGCGTCCAGGCGGCGATCACGAGCCGCCTGCCCTCGTCCGCCCAACGTGACGCCGCACCGCGCAGCTGGTCGAACACGCTCGTCCCCGGTGCGGCGCTGGCTTGCGCGAAAATCGGCCCCGGCCGTCCGCCACCCTCCACGCCCACGGCGTCATCCGGCTTGCCGAACGGGCTGAGCGCGAAAAGGGGGCCGCCCGCGAGCATCGCGTCCCAGCCCTTGCGGTCAAGATAGAGCCTATCGGGCGGCAGCGGCCGATACGGTACCTCGCCTTCGCGCGGCACCGCTTTTCGCGCGGCGTAGTGGTCGGCGATCATCTCGAGCCGCGCCGTCAGGACTTCCTCGGCCTGATGGTCGAGGCTCACCGAGGCGCCGGGCAGATAGTCGAGCAGCGTCTCCATGCCCTCATGGAACAGCGGCACCCAGTGTTCCATACCGGGATGCCGCCGCCCGTCGGAGATCGACTGGTAAATCGGGTCCTCGGCGGCTTTGGGGCCGAACAGCTCGCGCCACTCGGTGCGGAAGCGGCCGATCGAGTCCTTGTCGAGCGGCACCTCGGAGACCGGGCGCAGGGTAAGCCGGGTCAGCCGCTCGGCGCTGCGCTGGGTGCCGGGGTCGAAGGCGCGGATGCTCTCGACGGTATCGCCGAACAGGTCGAGCCGCACCGGGTCGGGCTCGCCGGCCGGGAAGATGTCGATGATCCCGCCGCGCGTCGCGTATTCGCCGGGCTCCATCACGGTGCCGGCGCGGACATAGCCGTTGGCCTCCAGGAATTCTGCCAGCGCCTCGGGCCGCACGGTGCCGTTGACCTTCAGCGCCATACTGGCGCCCTCGAACGTGCGGCGCGGCGGGATGCGCTGCACCAGGGCGTTCACCGTCGTCAGCACGATGCGCGGCCGGTCGGGCTTTTCCAGGAGACGCGCCAGAGTGGCGATGCGCTCGGAAACCAGCGCCGGGTTGGGCGAGACGCGGTCGTAGGGCAGGCAGTCCCAGGCCGGGAAGCGCAGGATTTCCGCCTCGGGCGCGAAGAACGCCAGCGCCTCGGCGAGCCGCGCCATGCGGGCATCGTCGCGCGTGGCGTGCAGCACTGGGCCGGCGAACTCGGCCCGGCGGCGGGCCAGAAGCAGCGCGTCGAACCCCTCCGGCGCGCCGTAGAGCGGGACCGCGCTCATCGCCCCGCCGCCGCCTGGATGCGCCGCAGCATCGGGCTGTCGAACTCGTCGGGGATGGCCTCGCGGCCGCACAGCCAGTCGGCGAGCGCCACGTCCGGCAGCTCCAGCACCTCCTCGAGCGCGTCGAGCTCGGCGTCGGTCAGCGTGGCGATCCGGGCGGACACGAAGCCGCCGACGAGAAGATCGTTCTCATGCGTGCCGCGATGGGTGGCGCGGAACAACAGGCGGCGTCGCCTCGCGTCTAGCGGGGCGTGTTCTGGCTTGCTCATGGGCGGGGTGTCATATAGCCGCCGGTTCCCCGGGTGTCAGCCTTGCAACACGATCCGCTCGCCGCCGTTTTCGCGCCCCTGACCTCGCTCCGAGGCATAGGCCCGGCCGTGGCGAAGCTCATCGCCCGCGCGGCGGGAGGCGACCGGGTGATCGACCTGTTGTTTCATCTCCCCGAATCCTATCTCGACCGCCGCGACCGGCCGACCATCGCGCGGGCCGTGCCGGGCCGGATCGCCACCCTCGAGGTGGAGGTGGTGCGCCACGATGCGCCGGCCCGGCCACGCCAGCCGTGGAAGATCGTGATCCGCGACTCGAGCGGTTTCGCGGAGCTGGTGTTTTTCAAGTTCACCCGCCAAGCCCAGATGCCGCCCGGCACGCGGCTGCTGGTCTCAGGCAAGCTGGAAAAATTCGGCGACCGGCTGACCATGCCGCATCCCGACCACATGGTCCCCGCCGACCGCCCCGAGCGGCTGCCCGGCCTTGAGCCGGTCTGGCCGCTGACCGCCGGCCTCTGGCCGCGCCAGGTCGCGACGGCGATGGCCCAGGCGCTCGCCCACGTGCCGGACCTGCCCGAGTGGCACGAGCCGGCCCTCCTCCGCCGCGAGCGCTGGCCGGGCTTTCGCGCCGCGCTCGGCGCGATCCAGACACCAGCCGAGCCGCCCGGGAATGCAGCGCGACGACGGATCGCGTATGATGAGCTGCTCGCCGACCAGGTGGCCCTCGCCCTGGTCCGCGGCAGGGTCCGCGCCCGCCCCGGCAGAGCCCTGATCCGGGCTCAGGAGCGGGAGAATATTACCCGGATCCGGGCTCAAGACCTCACCGATATTGCCCGGATCCGGGCTGGTCACACCCTCACCAACGCCCAGATCCGGGCTCTCGCCGAGATCGAGGCGGACCTCGCCGCCCCCCGCCGGATGCTCCGGCTGCTGCAAGGCGATGTCGGCTCGGGGAAGACCCTGGTCGCCGTGCTCGCCATGCTCCGCGCCGCCGAGGCCGGGGCGCAGGCCGCGCTGATGGCGCCGACCGAGGTGCTGGCCAAGCAGCACCATGCCACCCTGTCCCGCCTCTGCCCCGTGCCGGTCGCCCTGCTCACCGGCTCGGTGAAGGGCACCGCCCGGGCGCATACCCTGCGCGGGCTCGCCGACGGCTCCATCCCGCTCGTCGTCGGGACGCACGCGTTGTTTCAGGAGGCGGTGGCCTATCACGACCTCGCCCTGGCGGTGATCGACGAGCAGCATCGCTTCGGCGTGCATCAGCGCGTCATGCTCGGCGACAAGGGCGAGCGCACTGACGTCCTCGTGATGACCGCGACGCCGATCCCACGCACCATTCTGCTCACGGAATGGGGCGAGATGGATGTGAGCCGCCTCGACGAGAAGCCGCCCGGCCGTCAGCCGATCCGCACCACGCTGCACTCGCTCGCCACCTTGCCCGACGTGCTCGACGCACTCGCTCGCAAGCTGGACGAGGGCGGGCAAATCTATTGGGTTTGCCCGATGGTGGCCGAGAGCGAGTTGTTGGATGTCGCCGCCGCCGAGGCACGCTTTGCCGATCTGCGCGCGCGCTTTGGTACGGCGGTTGGGCTCGCGCACGGCCAGCAGGACGCCGCGTTGCGCGACGCGGCTCTCGCCGATTTCGCCGCCGGCCGCACTCGTCTTTTGGTCGCGACCACGGTAATCGAGGTCGGCGTCGACGTGCCGCAAGCGAGTGTCATGGTGATCGAGCACGCCGAGCGCTTCGGCCTCGCGCAACTGCACCAGCTGCGCGGCCGCGTCGGCCGCGGCGAGGCCGCGAGTTTCTGTCTGTTGCTGCACGACGACGGCCTCAACGAGACCGCCCGCCGCCGCCTCACATTACTGCGCGACACCGAAGACGGCTTCCTCATCGCCGACGAGGATTTCCGCCTGCGCGGCGGCGGCGACCTCATGGGCACCCGCCAATCCGGCGAGCCCGGCTTCCGTTTGGCGCACCCCGTCGAGCACGAGGACTTGCTCCACATGGCCAACCGCGACGCCGCCCTTTTGCTCCATCGCGACCCGACGCTCACCTCGGTACGTGGCCGCGCTGTGCGGGTGTTATTGAGATTGTTCGAGCGGAGTGTCGCGATGAAGACGCTGGTTTCGGGGTGAACGTCCGCATCCTTGACATTTCGCTTCGTCTGGTTACATGTAACCGGCCGGGTTCAAGGAGGCCAAATGGCTGTTCCGCAGCAGTCGAGAGACAAGGTTCGCCGGCACCGACAGCGCCTGCGCGAGCAAGGCCTCCGCCCGGTCCAGGTCTGGGTGCCCGACACGCGCTCGCCCGATTTCGCCGAGCAGGCCCGCCAACAGTCGGCAGCCGTGGCTCGCAGTGAACACGCGGCCGAGGACCAAGCGTTCGTCGATGCCGTCAGCGCCGAATGGCCATAAGCCGGGGTGAGATCTGGTCCGTGTCAGGCGGCGTCTACGCGAGCAAACCCCGCCCCGCGCTCATCCTGCAATCGGACCAGTTCAGCGAAACCAGCTCGATCACCGTGGCCCCATTCACGACCGATCCGACAGACGCCCCATTGTTTCGGCTCCCGATCCCGGCCGATCCCGAGAACGGTCTGCGTTCGCCATGCAGCATCATGATCGACAAGGTGACGACGATTTCCCGCAACAATCTCGGCTCGCGCATCGGCCGCTTGGGTGACGACGACGTAGTACGCGTGAACCGGGCCGTCATCGTCTTCCTTGGGATCGCCTGAGCGGCGTTTCTTGTGAACGCGCCGGCTTGCGCGACGGCTAGTTCCCGGTCGGCAGCGGAAGGCTGACGCCTTCCTTCTCCAGTTCGTCCCGGACGAACTTGAACCGCTGGTAGTCCGACAACGTGATCGGCCCGCTATACGCCTCGCTCTGCGCCTTGCGCGGGGGGTATTTCCTGTAAGTCGCCATGAGATCCTTGATCGCCTGGTTGATCGTGACCAGGACCCACGTATGTTCGGTGTAGTTGTTCATGAAAACGTCGTAGCGTTCCTGTGGGTCCTGCCACAGGTCAAAGACCTGCGGAACCGTCGCGACATATTGCTCCGGCCCCTTCCAGCCGAGGTTTGAATCGACGGCGAGGCCACCCGTCTTCACGCCGTCATCGCCACGGATATTGAACAGCGCCTTGTAGTTGCCGACGCGAGCAGCACCCGGAGTGAGCTCGTTCTCGGTGAAGTAGAACCACGAATCCCTTGGCGATTTGCCGGTACCGAACAGGACCGGTGTGATGTCGTAGCTGTCGAAGATAATCGGTTTCCCTTCACGGTCATTTTCCGGCAGCTTCGCTCCGCCGAGCGAGGCGAACGTCGCCATGTAGTCGAGCCCGCCGACGATCTCCGAGTTCTTGCTTCCGGCCTTGATGCCCGGCCCCCAGGCAATGGATGGAACCCGCGAACCACCCTCGCGGTCCGTCCCCTTCGTGCCACGAAACGGCGTATAGCCGGCGTCCGGGTAGACATCCTGCCAGGCGCCGTTATCGCTGGTCCAGAAAACATAGGTGTTCTTGTCGAGGCCGAGCGCACGCACCTTGTCCATGATGCGGCCGATGCGCGTGTCGTTCTCGACGACGGAGTCGGCGTATTTGGATTTCGACATGGATTTGTGGACGAATTCCGGTGCCGGCATGTTCGGCTGGTGCACCTTCATGAAGTTGATGCTCATGAAGAACGGCTGGCCCGACTTGCCGTTGCGATCGAGATAGTCAATCGCCGCCTTCTCGACATACTCGTCGAAGAACGGGATTCCGACGACACCCTTGTCCGGCGTGTTGACGTATTCGCCGTTGATCTTGAAGACCTCGCGCGGCGCCTCGCCGGCATTGCCCTCCATCGCGCCCTTCGTCACCTTCTGGAACATCGCCCGCAGCTTCGGGTCCATGTCCGGGAACCAGTTGGGGTCGCCGTACGTGTAGGCATTGAGGTGATAGAGACCGCAATACTTCATCTCGTCATAGCCCTGCGCGTTCGGCAGCGCGTAATCCGCTTCGCCGAGATGCCACTTGCCGGTGAAGAAAGTATGATAGCCGGCGGTCTTGAGCACCGATGCCAAGGTCCACTCAGCCGCGGGCAGACCACCGCCTTGCCCCTGGAAAGCAACCGTCGTCATGCCGCTGCGATTCGGGATGCGCCCCGTCTGCATGGCCGCGCGACCCGGCGTGCAACTCGGTTGCGCGTAGAACGAGGTGAACATCATGCCTTCCGCCGCCATGCGATCGATGCTCGGCGTCGGCATGCCGCGCGCTTCGCCACCCAGATAGACCCCGGCGTCGCCATAGCCGAAATCGTCCGACACGATCATGATGATGTTCGGCTTGTTGCCGCTCGCCGCCGTGACCGGCCGGCCGCCGGTCGTCGCTTGGGTCGGCTGAGTAGTCGTCTGCGCGTTCGCCGGCGCAACGAGGATCGAGGTTGCCGCTGCCGTCGTCGTTCCCAGCAGAACGCCGCGACGGCCGAGACTGCCCTTTTTCCCGCTGTCCCTGGCATCGTTCATGCGACTATCCCTTCTCTCTTACGACACAACGAAATCCGACATGGCTCGTCGACGTGTCGACCGGTTCGGCATGGCGCGCGGCCGGTCGATAGCGACGACAGTAGTTCGGCGCGCAAAGATGAGAGCCCCCTTTGATGACTTTGCGCGGAATCCTGATGTCGGGCAGCTGCGGGTCATAGCTCGCGGCCTCCGGCCCGCCTCGCGGGTTCTCGGGGATGCAGCACGCCTTGGGCGCTTCGGATGCGTGTTTCGCCGACCACCAATCCGTGGTCCATTCCCACACGTTGCCGATCATATCGTGAAGGCCGTAGCCGTTCGGCGGAAACGCCCTGACCGGGGAGGTGCGCTTGTGGCCGGGCCGTCTGTGGTGGGGAAATTCGCCATGCCACGTATTCGCCATCGCCCGCCCGCCAGGCATGAACTCGTCGCCCCAGGCGAACTCCGCACCATCGAGGCCGCCGCGCGCGGCGAACTCCCATTCGGCCTCCGTCGGCAGTTCCTTTCCCGCCCACGTGGCGTAAGCCAGCGCGTCGCCGAACGCCACGTGCACTACGGGATGATGGTCGAGACCCTTGATGCTGCTGCCAGGCCCGTACGGCTGCCGCCAGTTCGCACCCTTGAGAAGGGTCCACCACTGGCTCCAATCCCGCAGGTCCACCCGATGCTTCGGCGGCGTGAACACCAATGAGCCGGCGAAGATCATGTCAGGCAGCGATCCGGGATAGTCCTTGGGATCGGGCACCAGTTCGGCGAAGGTGACGTGGCCGGTTTCACGGACGAAGTTGGCGAACTGCCGGTTGGTGATTGGCGTCGTGTCGATCCAGAAGCCATCGACCGACACATGGTGCGTCGGTGCCTCCTCCGGATAGTGATGATCGGAGCCCATCCGGAACGTCCCGCCGGCTATGAATGTCATGCCGGCCGGCCCGGCATCGCGCTTGGAAGCCGCCAAGGATGAACCCATTCACTTCTCCAAGACACTGCTGGCGTGTCGGAGCGGGTGGCCGCGTCGCACGATGCAATCGGTGCAGCCTGCGCGCGTCCGAACGTGAGGGCGAGGACTACGTCACCATCGCGATTGCGTTAATCTCAATCAGCGCATCCGGGTGGGTGAAGCCCGAGACCTCCACCATCGTCGAGGCCGGCGGAGTGCCTGTGAAGTATTGCCGCCGCACGGCATGGATCTCCGGGAAGTGCTTCATGTCGCGGATGAACACGTCGACGCGGCAGATGTCTTCCAACGTGCCGCCCGCCGCCTCCACCGCCGCCTTCAGGTTCTCGCAGACCTGCCGGGTCTGCGCGCTGATGTCGCCAGGGCCGACAAGCTGGCCGTCGCTGCCCTTGGCGAGCATGCCCGAGATGAACACCAGGCGGCCCGACGCCGGCGCCGCGACCGCCTGGGCAAAATGCCCGCTCGGTCGTGGCAGCCGCTCGGAGGTGATCGCTTGCTTCGGCATGGCTTCCTCCGTGTCGCGCTGGCGCGGGTAAACTCGCGTCAGTCCCGGTAATCGGGCTCCTTGCGATCCAGGATCCGCTTCAGCGCATCGAAATGCCACTGCGACGCCCGCCGTCCGCCGTATTTCGGGCCGCTCTTGAAGCCCTGGATGGTCTTCTCGACCACCGCCTCGGGCAGATGGCGCAGCTTCTTGCCGGTCCACATGGCATAAAGCTGCACCTGCGCGACGCGCTCGACGTAATACAGCCGGTCATACGCCTCGGCCACGTCGCGCCCGACCACGGCGACGCCGTGATTGGCCATCATCAGCACCGTCTTGTCGCCGATCAGCTTGGCGAGCCGCGCCCCCTCGGCCGGGTCGAAGGCCGGGCCGTCATAGTGATCGTCATATCCCGTATGGATGAGCGTGCCGAGCTCGGTCTGCCCGATCGCCTGGATGGTCTGGTCCTCGAGCCGCGTCAGTGCGCTGGCGAACGGCATGTGCGTATGGAACACCGCCTCGCCCTCGGGCAGGTCGCGGTGCATCGGCGCGTGGATGCAGTAGCAGGACTGCTCGATCTCGCCCTCGCCCACCAGACGCTCGCCGTCGTAGCTCACCTCCATGAAGCAACTGGCGTTCACTTCCGACCAATGCAGCCCGAACGGGATCTGGTAGTAGCGGCCGGGCTTGCCGGGGACGCGCAGGGTGAAGTGGTTGAAGATGCCCTCGTTCAGCCCGTGCATCACCGCAAGACGGTGCGCCGCGGCGAGATCGACCCGCGCCTGCCACTCGGCATCGCTCATGGCGGCGCGGCGCGCCTCGCCCGAAACGTAGTTCATCCCTCGGTCTCCTCGTGCTTCCAGCCGCAATGATCGGCTGCCGGACGGGCCCCCGTCAACGCGGGTTGCGCCTGGATTAATCCTCCGTCATGCCGCGCCGCTCGGCTTGCAATACGCAACCATTGCGCTATTCCCGCCCGAGCTTGGGACGGGGGAGCAAGTTGGCGGCTGACGAGGCGGCGGCACTCATCGAGATCGCGGAACTGACGAAGCGCTTCGGCCGCTTCACCGCCGTCGACCACGTTTCATTCCGTGTCGCGCGCGGCGAGGTGCTCGGCTTCCTCGGCCCGAACGGCGCCGGCAAGTCCACCACCATGAAGATGCTGGCCGGCTTCGTCACACCGACCGAGGGCACCGCGCGCATCTGCGGCCACGCCGTCCAGACGGATTCGCTCGCCGCCCGGCGCACGCTCGGCTTTCTCCCGGAAGGCGCCCCGACCTACCCCGACATGACCGTCGCCGCGTTTCTCCGCTTCGTCGCCAAGGTGCGCGGCTACGCGGGAGACGAGCTGCCGCGCGCCATCGAGCGCGTCGTGACGCTCACGCATCTCGACACCGTCTGGCTGCAACCGATCGAGACTTTATCCAAAGGCTTCAAGCGCCGCGTCGGCCTCGCCCAGGCTCTGCTGCACGACCCGCCTGTGTTGGTGCTCGACGAGCCGACCGACGGACTCGATCCCAACCAGAAGCACGAGATGCGCGCCCTGCTTGCGACGATGGCGCCGCACAAGGCCATCGTCATCAGCACGCATATTCTCGAAGAGGTCGACGCGATCTGCACCCGCGCCATCATCATCGCCGCCGGCCGTATCGTCGCCGACGCGACGCCTGCCGAGTTGCGCGCGAAGCACCCGTCGGGGCGGCTCGACGACGTGTTCCGCCAGCTCACCGAACGCGAGGCGGCCTGATGCGAAGCGTGTTAGCGCAACCCCTCACCCAACCCTCTCCCACAAGGGGAGAGGGCTTTCCTTCTCCCTCTCCCCTTGTGGGAGAGGGCCGGGGTGAGGGGTAAACCATGCGCACCACCCTAACCGTCGCCCGCCGCGAGCTCGCCGGCTATTTCGCCACCCCTGTCGCGACCGTGTTCATCGTCATCTTCCTTGTGCTGCAAGGCGCGCTCACCTTCAATCTCGGCAATCTGTTCACCCGCAACCAAGCCGACCTCGCGCCCTTCTTCACCTT
The DNA here is from genome assembly GCA_017307285.1 of Alphaproteobacteria bacterium. Classification (GTDB taxonomy): domain Bacteria; phylum Pseudomonadota; class Alphaproteobacteria; order Acetobacterales; family Acetobacteraceae; genus JAFKFI01. The sequence continues at coordinate 71,657 of JAFKFI010000050.1, forward strand.
CATCCCCTGGGTGTTCCTCCTGCTCGTCCCGGCGATCACCATGCGCCTCTGGGCCGAGGAGCGCCGGCTCGGCACCATCGAGCTCTTGCTCACCCTGCCGATCACGCAAACCCAGGCGGTGCTGGGCAAATTCCTCGCCGCCTGGGCGTTCTGCGCCATCGCGCTTCTGCTCACCTTCCCCTTCGTCATCGCCGTCAACCTGCTCGGCAGCCCCGATAACGGCGTGATCGCCGCCGGCTATATCGGTGCGCTGCTGGTGGCGGGCGCGTTCCTCTCGGTCGGCGCCGCGCTGTCGGCAGCGACCAAGAACCAGGTCATTGCTTTTGTGCTCGGCGTCGCCGTGTGCTTCGTGTTTGCCGTTGCCTCAAACCCCATCGTCACCGACTTCCTCAGCCACGCCGCCCCCTCGCTCGCCGAAGCGACAAGGCGGATCAGCGTCATCGACCGCTTCCAGGACTTCTCGCGCGGCATCATCGGCCTGCGCGACGTGATCTTCTTCGCCACCTTCATCGGCTTCTGGCTGTTCGTGAACACGCTGGTCGTCGACGCGCGGAAGGCCGCCTGATGCGCCGTACCTGGGCCGCCATTCTCGGCGTCGTCGGCGTTCTCGCGATGGTGGTCGGCGTCAACGTCTTCGCCGACGCGCGCCTCGCCAACCTGCATCTCGATCTCACGCAACAGCACCTCTACACGCTGTCCGACGGCACGCGGACGATCCTCAAGGGGCTGAAGGAGCCGATCACGCTGCGGCTGTTCTACTCGCGCAATCTCGGCGCCACCGTGCCGCTCTACGGCAGCTACGCCGACCGCGTCCGCGAGATGCTGCGGCAATACGCCGCGGTCTCCGACGGCAAGATCAAGCTGGAATTCCTCGATCCCGAGCCGTTCAGCCCCACGGAAGATCGCGCAATGGGTTACGGCCTGCAGGGCGTGCCGATCGACCAGTCGGGCGAGCAGGTCTATTTCGGCCTGGTCGGCACCAACCTGCTGGATGACGAGCGCAGCATCGCCTTCTTCCAGCCCGAGCGCGAGCGCTTCCTCGAATACAACCTCACCAAGCTGGTGAACGATCTGTCCAACCCGAAGCGCCCGGTGGTCGGCGTGATGTCGTCGCTGCCGGTGGATGGCGATCCCCGCGCCATGATGATGGCGATGCGCGGCATGGGTGGTCCCGGCGGCCGGCCCTGGGCGTCGATCCAGCAGTTGCGCGAAGCCGACACGGTGAAATCTGTCCCCACCGACGCACAGGTCATTGATCCCGACATCAACGTGCTGCTGGTCGCGCAGGCGCAACACCTCTCGGATGCCACGCTCTACGCCATCGACCAGTTCGTCATGCGCGGCGGCCGCCTCATGGCGATGGTCGACCCGCGCAGCGAGGCCGAGGCCGCCAACCCCGGTCCCGGCGGGATGCCGCCGCAGGACACCAGCTCGTCGCTGAAAAAGCTGTTCGACGCCTGGGGGATCGCGTTCGACCCGACCAAGGTCGTGGGCGATCTCGACGGCGCCTGGCGGGTGCGCGCCAGCCCGTCCGACCGCGTGCAGACGGTGGACTACATCGCCTGGTTCAACATCCGCGACGGCATCTCCCCCAACGATCCGGCAACCGCCGACCTCCAGCAGGTCACGGTCGCCTCCGCCGGCGCGCTGGCGAAGAAGCCCGACGCCAAGATCGAGTTCACCCCCCTGCTCACCAGTTCCGCGCAATCCGGCCTGCTTCCGGTCGATTCCGTGAAGATGCCCGACCCCGCGCGCATCCTCGCCGACTTCAAGCCCGAGGGCGGCCCGCGCGTGATCGCGGCACGGGTGCGCGGTGTGCTCAAATCCGCCTTCACCGGCCCGCCTGAGCTCGCCAAGGACCAGAAGCGGCCGGAGAATTTCCCCGCTTTCAAGGCCGAGACCGACGGCCCGGCCAACCTCGTCGTGGTCGCCGATAGTGACATCCTCGCCGATCGCTTCTGGGTGCGGACGCAGAATTTCTTCGGCCAGGAGCAGGCCATGCCGTTCAGCGACAACGGCCCGTTCGTCGCCAACCTCATCGGCACGCTGGCCGGCGGCGACGCGCTGATCGGGTTGCGCAGTCGCGGGTCGAGCTTGCGGCCGTTCGAGGTGGTGAGCGCCATGCAGAAGAACGCCGAGGCCGAGTTCCGCCAGAGCGAGCGCGCCCTGCAACAGCACCTCGACGACACGGAGAAAAAGCTCCGCGAGCTGCGCCAAGGCAGCAACGCCCCGAATGCCGGCGCCGGCAATGCCGTCGTGACACAGCAGCAGCGCGAGGCGATCGACGCCGCCCGCGCCGACGTGCTCGCCACGCGCCAGAAATTGCGCGACGTGCAGCTCAACCTCAACCGCGACATCTCCACGCTCAAGACCGAAATGCAGCTGTTCTGCATCGTGCTGGTGCCCGCGCTGTTGACCATCCTCGCCATCGTGATCGGCGTCGTCCGCCGGCGTCGCCGCACCCGCGCGCGCGCCATAGCACTGCCGGCGGGAGCCCGCGCATGAGGCCGCGCACCGGGCTTTCCCTGCTGCTCGCCGGGATCATCGTGCTGGCCTGCGGCTGGTATTTCGGCCCCGCCAGCCAATCGGCGGAACGCGACGATTTCGCCGCCGGCCGCTTGCTGTTCCCCGATCTCGCGCCGAAGCTGCAGAACGCCGCTCGCGTCGAGATCGTGCACCAGGGCAAGACCCTCGCCATCGCCAAGAACGGCAACGAATGGGGGCTGGCGGATCGCGGCAACTACCCGGTGCAACCCACCAAGCTGCATGCCCTGCTTACCGGGCTCACCGAATTGCGCCTCGACGAGAAGCGCACCGCCGATCCTGCGCAATTCGCTCGGCTCGGCGTCGAGGATGCCGGCGACGCGAAATCCAAATCCGACCTCGTCCGCGTGCTCGACGCGTCCGGCAAGCCCATCGTGCAGCTCCTCGTCGGGCACCGGCGCACCCGAACGGCGGGCAACATGCCCGACACGGTCTATGTGCGGCTCCCCGGCGACAATCAGAGCTGGCTCGCCGAGGGCAAGCTCGAGGTGGACGCCGACGCGCGGCTCTGGCTTGATCGCGACATCATGCAGATCGCCCCCGCCCGCATCGCCACCGTCGCCGCGACGCGCGGCCCCACCACGCTGCAATTCGCCCGCGACGGCGACAAGTTCGTCCTGCGCGCCCCCGCCGATCATCCGCCGCTCGATACGGACAAGGAGAACGACGTCCGCCACGCACTGGAGGCGCTCACCTTGCAGGACGTGAAGCCGGCCAAGGAGCTAACCGCTCAGCCGGAAGCCACCTCGGTGTTCACCACGGATGATGGGCTGGTCGTCACCGTCGCTTTGTCGCACGCCGACAAGGACCTTTGGGCGCGCTTCGACGTGACCGGCGCCGACAAGGCCAAGCCCGAAGCCGACCGCCTGCGCGCCCGGCTCGGCGGCTGGGCGTATCAGATCGGCTCCTGGCAGGAGAAGTCGCTCGCCCCCACGCTGGACGATCTCAAGGCGCCGGCGCCCAAATCGTGAGCGGTGCAGGGGGCGTCGACGACCGGGAATACCCGGCCCGCCCCATCGTCGGCATCGGCATCGTGGTCCTCAAGCCCGGTGCCGTCCTGCTGGTCCGCCGCGGCAAGCCGCCCAACATGGGCGCCTGGAGCCTTCCCGGCGGCGCGCAGGAGGTCGGCGAAACGGCGGAAGATGCCGCGCGGCGCGAGCTGCTGGAGGAAACCGGCGTCACCGTCGGCCCCCTCACCCTCGCCGCCAATGTCGACACCATCCGCCGCGACGCCGCCGGGCGGGTGCAATACCACTACACCATCATCGACTTCGCCGCCGCCTGGCTCGACGGCGAGCCGGTCGCAGGCACCGACGTCTCCGAGGCAATCTGGGCGCCGTTCGATGCGCTCGACGCTTATTCGCTATGGACCGAGGCCATCCGCGTCATCGCCATCGCCCGGCGCCAGCTCGGGCTGTAGCAGACCCTAGCTCACCTCCACGTTGGGATACTCTTCGACGTAATCCTCGCCGTTGGCGCCGTAGTAGGAAACGGTGCGCGCTATCAAATCCACATCGTAGCGGACCACCCCTGCCCGCCACGACGCGGCAAGGAATTCCGGGAACGTGCTCTTCCCGGCCTGGTCAATTCGCAGCGCCGCAATGAGCGCTTCACGATCGAATGGCGGTACATCGACCGCGCCGTTTACCAGCGGCGTGCCTTCAACTGCCACCGGCCCATGTGTGGTCAGGTAGAGGCTCTGACACGCCGGCAAGAACCACAGATTGCGCGTCACGCCTGCCCGCCGGAGTGTCTCGGCCAGATACGGGAACCCTCCGACCTTCGGCCGCCCAGCCATGCCCCGCTGCTGCGCAGCCTGCAAGTTATCGACAGCTTTGCTCACGGCCGTCTCCCCCGTTCCCTCACCCGCGCCGTCTATGGCGGGGCGTTCCCCGCGGCGGTGTGAGCGTCACGGCCAGCCCCGCGAACAGGATGCCAAGCGCCGCCGGGATCAGCCAGGCGGGCCGGGCGAGCAGCGGCACCTCGATGTCGTTCCACACCCAGGCGGCAAGGTGCTGATAGGTCCATTGCTCAAGCGTCTGCAGGACGCCGCCGCCCGACTGTAGCAGCATCTGGTCGAGCGGCAGGTCGGGCGGCCCCAGGGTCGCCAGGGCCGCCGAACTCACCAGGCAGATGGCCGCGAGCACGGCCAGGATACGTTGGGCAATCACATGAACAGCTTCTCGGACTTCTTATCGGCATACAACGCCGCGACGTAGGGTCCGTATCCATTGTAAATCTGCGTCGGCACGCGGTCCCCCGAGGTCAGCAGCCGCTCGCTCGCCTGGCTCCAGCGCGGATGCGGCACGGCCGGGTTCACGTTGGCCCAGAAGCCGTACTCGCTGGGCCCGAGGGCCTCCCAGAACGTCGTCGGTCGCTTGTCGGTGAAACTGATCTTGACCACGGACTTAGCCGATTTGAAGCCGTATTTCCACGGGATCGTGAGCCGGATCGGCCCGCCATTCTGCGGCGGCAGCGGCTTGCCGTAGAGGCCCGTCGAGATGAATGCAAGCTCGTTCCCGGCTTCCTCGATCGTCACCGCCTCCGTGTAGGGGAACGGGTAAAAGCTCCGCCGCAGCCCCGGCATCACCTTTTTGTCCGCGTCCGTCTGGAACACCACGAACTTGGCGGAGCCGAGCGGCTCGGCGAGCGCCACCAGCTTGGCCAGCGGAAAACCGGTCCACGGCACCGTCATCGCCCAGGCTTCGACGCAGCGATGCCGATACACCCGCTCCTCCAGCGTGACTTGCTTCAGCAGATCGTCGATGCCGATGGTGCGCGGCTGCTTGATCATACCGTCGAGCTTGATCGTCCAGGGCCGCTGCGGCAGCGCCTGCGCCGCCTCCCAAAGATCCTTCTCCTCGCTGAACTCGTAATAGTTGTTGTAGGTCGTCGCGTCCTTTTCCGCCGTGAGCGGCCGTCCCCCGTCGTATTTCGGGTTGCGCGGCGCCGCCCCGCCGGGTTCCGCGGCCAGTGCCGGCCCGCCAAGCGCGAGCGCCGCAGACCCGGCCAGCACGGCCCTTCGCCCGATCGCCAGAGCCTCTTGTGTCACGACACTCTCGGGCAGTTCCCAGCCGCGCCGGCGTGCAATCAGCATCTCTCGATCTCCTTTCCAGAGACGGGGGTGCGCTCTCCCATCCTATACGGCGGTTCCGTGCCCGCGGATCAAGGGTTACGCATCCCACCCCAGGGAAATTCCGCGGCGCCCATTTGCCCGAGGCGAGCCGCTGACTATACCGGCCCCATGCCCGCCCGCCGCGCGATTCGCTGCTCCGACCTCATTAGGCCTCTCCTGGCAGCGGCCGCGCTCGCCTTGGCCGCCGCCGCGCCGGCTAATCAGCCGGACGTACCCGTCGCACCTCCCGAGATGAAGGGCCAGCCGATGGCCTTCATCGGCCTCGGCGCCGTCACCAACTGCGCCGGCTTCCTCCGCGCCGCCGACGCCGAGCGCCAGCAGCGCCCACCGGGGGTGGACAACCCCGAGACGGTGCGGACGCCGCTCTACGGCGCGCTGATGGCCTGGGCCGACGGCTATCTCACGGCGAAGAACGAGGTCGACGTGCTCCACCGCCTCGCCGGCAACAGCACGACCATCACGCAGCGCGGCCGATGGCTCGAGCTGTTCTGTCAGGCCAACCCGGACGCCCGCTTCTTCGATGCGGTCTACAAGCTCCGCGACCATCTGGTCGCAGAGGGGGAGTGACCGAGGGCGCCGGCTAGGTCAGCGCGGCGCCCTCGATCAGTTCGCCGAACCGCTCCCAGGTCTTGCCCGTCCAGCGCATGAGCTGGAGTTGGCGAATCGGGCGGTAGTTCGTCGGGCTGGTGTTGATCGTCATGCCGGGCAGCAGGCTCGGGCAGTGGACCCCGTGCATGTTCAGCGCCTGCCGCATGATGTTCTCGCGCGACAGATCGTTGCCGCAGGCCTTCAGCACCCAGCACAGACTATCGGCGGCGCCGTAGGCGTAGACATTGGCGCCATCGTCGGTGTCACCGTCGGGATTGTATTTTTTCATGAACGCGCGCCACGCGATCATGTCGGCGTCGTCCTTCCAGGCCGGGTCCGTCGGGTCCTTCAGATAGGTCGAGCTGATCGCGCCGATCGCGCGCTCGGGTCCGGCGGGCTGCATCACCGCCCCGACCGACGCGCCCGGGTTGGTGATGAAATGGGTCGCCTTCCAGTCGAGATCAAACATCCGGCGAATGATCATCGCAGAGAATTTCGGAATGGCCGCCGTGAGAATGAGCCCGACGCCGGCCTCCTTGAGCGACACCAGCTGCGAGTCGACCGTGGCATCCGTCGTCTCGTAGGTGGTCCGGACCACCTGCGAGAACCGGCTTCCCAGAATATCCTGCATCCCGAGAACATAGTCTTTGCCGTAATCGTCATTCTGCGAAAGAATTCCGATCTTCACGTCGGGATAGTTTTTCAGGATGTACTTGGCATAGACCCGAGCCTCGATCCGATAGCTCATTCCCCAACAGATCGTCCAAGGGTGCTCCTGGTAGTCTGCCCATTTATCAGCCCCGCTCGCGATGAAGAGCTGTGGCACCTTCTTCTGATTGACGTATTTGTAGATCGCCGTGTTGGTCGGCGTGCCGAGCGGATTGAACAGGAACGCCACGCGATCCTCCTCGATCAGCCGTCGCGTCTGTTCGACCGTCTTCGGTGGGCTATAGGCGTCATCATATGAGATGAAGTTCAGCTTGCGACCATTGATGCCGCCCTGCTCGTTGATCATGCGGAAATAGGCGGTCTCCGTCTTTCCCCCGGCCGAATACGCCGAAGCGGGACCGCTATAGGGATAGGTGTTGCCGAACTTGATCTCTTTATCGGTGATGCCCGGCGTCTGTTCCGCGCGGGCGATCGAGGGGGCGGCCGGCGCGAGGGCCAGAGCGGTTGCGCCACCGAGCAGTGAACGTCGCCGGATCATCGTCTCTCTCCCTGTCTATGCCCGCCTTGCGCGGCGGTACGTTGTCGGTCGGGCCGTCATCGCGTGCCGTACGATTGCCTGCGCTATGCTGATGTGGCGGATCGGGTTCGGCGTATTGATCGGCTTGATCGGCTGGTGATTCGTCGGCCGGCATTGAGCTTGCGCTCCACCGGGTCGGCTGTGCGCACGTTCGTCGGACGGTAAGGCCGATGCAGGATCGGCCGGCCCACTATGGCACCCCCAATCACCCCTGCAATGGAAATCGCCGACAGACCGGGGCCGTTGCTCCGCCTGAATCCGCGACGTAGGCTCGTGCGATCATGCAGCGCCGCGCGGCGCGTGAGTTTGCACAGGCGAAGGAAACCGCAAGATGAAGTTCGGCATTTTTTACGAGCTGCAACTGCCCCGCCCCTGGGCGCCGGACGACGAGCTGACGCTCTATCAGAACGCGCTCGAGCAGATCGAGCTGGCCGATAAATGCGGCTATGACTACGCGTGGCAGGTCGAGCACCATTTCCTGGAGGAATACTCGCACTCTCCCGCCCCGGAATCGTTCCTCGCCGCCGCCAGCCAGCGCACCAAGCAGATCCGTCTCGGCCACGGCATCTGCCAGCTCACCACCAACCATCCCGCCCGCGTCGCTGAGCGCATCGCCACGCTCGATCTGCTGTCGAAAGGGCGGGTCGAGATGGGCATGGGCGAAAGCTCCTCCTCCACCGAGCTGGAGCCGTTCGGCGTCGCGGTCGACGACAAGCGCGAGATCTTCGAGGAAGCCGTTCGCGCCATCATGCCGATGTTCAAGGATGGCGGCAGCGAGCATCACGGCAAGCATTTCGACCTGCCGCTGCGCAACGTGCTGCCCAAGCCCGTGCAGAAGCCGCACCCGCCGCTGTGGGTCGCCTGCTCGCAGCTCGACACGCTGGCCAAATGCGGCGAGTGGGGCATGGGCGCGCTCGGCTTCCAGTTCGTCTCGGCCGACGCGGCGCACGCCTGGGTGCACGCCTACTACAACGCCTTCGTGAAGCGACAGCAGAAGCTCGCCGAGTACAACACCAATCCGAACATCGCGCTGGTGTCGTTCTTCATGTGCGCCAAGACCGACGAGGAAGCCCGCGCCCGCGCCGACGGCGACACGTTCTTCCAGTTCTGCCTGAAATACTACAGCAGCCCCACTGGCGATCGTAAGCGTCCGCCGCCGGGTGCCGTGAACATGTGGGACGAGTACAACAAGTGGAAACGCGCCAACCCGGAGGCGCACGCCTCGGCGTTGCGCGGCGGCCTGATCGGCTCGCCGGAAACCATCCGCCGCAAGCTGAAAAAGTTCCAGACGTCGAACATCGACCAGGTCGTGCTGCTCAATCAGGCCGGCCGCAACACGCACGAGCATATCTGCGAATCACTCGAGCTGTTCGCGCAAGAGGTGATGCCCGAATTCCAGGCGGCGCATCCCGAGTTGCTGAAATGGAAAGAGCGCGTGCTCAACCGCGAGCTCGACCTTGAGGAGATCGACACCTCGGCCTTCAAGCTCCGCTACGGCGGCAACATGGCCAAGATCGCCCCGGTGGTCCAGGCGGCGGAGTAGCGCTCACTGGAACGCTGACCTTACCCACCTCCTCGTCATGGTCGGCGAAGGCCGACCATCCACGCCTTTGTTACCCGCGGCACTGAAGAAGCCGTGGATGCTCGGCCTTCGCCGAGCATGACGGAGGGGCTGTAGCAGTCATCGCAAGCGGTGTCTGGTATCAGATCACCTGAAACAATCTCGCTCACAGAACCGCATGAAGAAGGGGCCTCGGCTCGCGCCAAGGCCCCTTCCCTTTTCCACGTCGGCCAAAAGTTCAGTCGAGCCGCGCCGTCGCCGTGCCGCTCACCACTTCCTTGCCGTCCTGGTTGGTGGTCGAGATCGCGAGGTCGGCGACCTTGTGGCCGCCCTCGTCGCGGATCGCCGTCACCGTCGCCTTGGAATCCAAAGTGTCGCCGGGCCACACCTGGTTGGTGAAGCGCACGCCGAACTTGGTGAGCCTGCCGTCGCCGACGTAATTGGTCAGCATCTTGCCGGTGAGCCCCATCGTCAGCATGCCGTGCGCGAATACGCTCTTATAGCCCGCCGCCTGCACGGTGTACACCTCGTCGGTGTGCAGCGGGTTGTAGTCGCCCGAGGCGCCCGCGTACTGCACGAGCTGGGTGCGGGAGATGTTCTCGGCGACGCGCTCGGAATGCGTGTCGCCGACCTTTAGCCCGGATGCCTTCAACGCCATTGCTTCGTCCTCCCCCTCAGCCCGCGTCCACGGGACGCTCGGTGCGCACGCCGACGCCGCGCGCCGTGACGACAAGCTCGCCCTTCTGGTCGCGATACTCGGTGATGCGCTCGGAGAACATCAGCTTGCCGGCGCGCTTGCTCTCGCGCTCCCAGGTCTTGCCCGGCTTGGTCTCCACCGTCAGCACGTCGCCGGCGCGCAGCGGCCGGTGGTACTCGAAATGCTGCTCGGCATGCAGCCCGCCGCTCGACGAGGGTTTGCCCTCGATGCCGCTCGGCGTCTTGCCCGAGCCGAACCATTTCTGGCCGGCCTTGGGGCGCAGGTGATACTCGGGATCGAACTGCGCCACGGCCTGCGGGAAGGTCGGCGGCGCGATGATGCCGCCCGCCTCGGTCTTTTTCGCCTTCTCCGCGTCATGATAGACGGGGTTCTCGTCGCCGATGGCGCGCGCAAACATCATGATGTGCGTTGCCTCGACGGGGAATGTGATCTTCGCCAATTGACCTCCTCCAGCGCTCGTTGTGCACGCGGTCCCAATGCCGCGCTTCCTGACCCGTCCGTACTAGCAGACCGGCCGCACACCGAACAGATGCCCGCCCGAGGGGACAGGCTTTGACCCGCCACGGTCGAACAGGCACGCTTCCGCGACGAACGGAGAAAGCCCATGAAATTCGGACTGCGCTACTGCAACAGCGGCCGCTACACCGATCCGGCGCTCGCCGTCGAACTCGTGCAGGCCGGCGAGGCCGCCGGGTTCGAGACCGCCTGGACGGTCGAGCACACCGTGGTGCCGCGCGGCTATCAATCGACCTACCCGTACGCCACGGGCGGCAAGCTGCCCGGCGGCGATGGCGACTTCGTGCTGCCCGATCCGCTGATCTGGATGGCCTACGTCGCCGCCGCGACAACGAAGATAAAGCTGGCAACGGGCGTGCTGATCCTGTCGCAGCACAATCCCGTCATCACCGCCAAGCAGGTCGCAAGCCTCGATGCAATGTCCGGCGGCCGCGTGCTGCTCGGCGTCGGCGTCGGCTGGCTCCGCGAGGAATTCGAGGTGATCGGCGCGGTGTTTGAGGAGCGCGGCAAGCGCTGCGACGAGTATATCGCCGTGATGCGCGAGTTCTGGTCCGCCGACCGTCCCACGTTCAGCGGCAAGTTCTTCAATTTCAAGGACGCCTACATGCGCCCCAAGCCGGTGAACGGCACGGTCCCGATCATCGTCGGCGGCCACTCCACCGCGGCAGCGAAGCGCGCAGGGCGGCTGGCGGAAGGCTTCTTCCCCGCGCGCGGCGCCTCGCCCGAGCTCATCGACCTGGTGCGCCGCACCGCCGAGCAGCACGGCCGCGACCCCGCCAGCATCGAGATCACCGCTAGCCTGCCGGACGACATGGACGATCTGCCGAAGCTCGCCGCTCTCGGCGTGAGCCGCGTGCTGGTGCCGGTCACAGGCAATTTTGGCCTCGGCCGCCGCATCGCCGGCCCCGAGGATCTGCTGTCCTGGCGCGACACGATCGAGAGATACGCGGCGCTCTGAGCGAAGACGGAATGAATTCCGCCCTACGAGCAATGGCCGCTTCGTAGGGCGGAGGCCACTCCGCCGTCTCAGCCCGCGCGCGGCGTGGTCAGGTTGACCGTCACGTTCTTGCGCTGCGTGAAGCTGTCGAGCATGCCCTCGAGCGAGAACTCCCGCCCAATGCCGCTCTGCTTGTAGCCGCCATAGGAGTGGCCGGGCGACTGCCCGAGACCTTGGTTCACCTGCACCCAGCCGCTCTCGATGGCGTGTGCCGTGCGCAAGGCGCTACCGATGTCGTGCGTCCAGACATAGGCGGCGAGCCCATAATGGCTGTCATTCGCCATGCGGATCGCCTCCGCCTCGTCGCGCCACGGGATCGCCACCAGCACCGGGCCGAAGATTTCCTCGCGCGCCAGCCGCCAGTCGTTCGACTTGTCGGCGAACACCGTCGGCACGGCGAAATACCCCTCGCTCAGCTTCCCTTCCTTGGGCGGCAGCCCACCGAACACCAGCCGCGCGTCCTTGCGCTGCAGCCCCTCCTGAACGTAGCCGCAGACCTTGGTGAACTGCTTCTCGTTGATGATCGCGCCGATATCGGTCGCCTCGTCGAGCGGGTCGCCGAGCTTGAGCGCCTGCACTTTCGTGGTCAGCTTGTCGAGGAAGCTGTCGAAGATGTCGGCGTGCAGGAACATGCGCGAGCCCGCCGTGCAGGACTGGCTCTGCCGGGTGAAGCGCATGGCGGCGATGATGCCGTCCACCACCCAATCCTCGTCAGCGTCGGGATAGACGATCGACGGGCTCTTGCCGCCGAGCTCCAGCGACACCGGCACGATGCGGTCCGCCGCCGCGTGCATGATGATTTTTCCCACTTCGGTCGAGCCGGTGAACGACAGTTTTCTGACCGTAGGATGCTGCGCCAGAGGACCGCCGCACTCTTCGCCGAGCCCGGTCAGCACGTTGAGCACGCCGGGCGGCAGGAACTCCTGGCACACCTGCGCCATCATCAGCACGCCGAGCGGTGCGTCCTCCGCCGCCTTCATCACCAGCGTGTTGCCGGCGACCAGCGCGGGCGCGATCTTCAGTGCCCCGAGCAGAACTGGCGCGTTCCACGGAATGATCGCACCCACCACGCCGAGCGGCTCGCGGCGAGTGTAGCTCAGCACATGCTCGCCGAACGGGATGGTCTCGCCCTTCAGCTCGCCGCCGAGCCCGCCGAAATAGCGGAAGATGTCCGCGGTGTTCTTCGCCTCCGGCCGCGCCTGCGTCCGCAGCGCATTGCCGGTCTCGAGCGCGATGATGCGCGCCAGCTCCTCGACCCTGGCCTCCAGCGCATCGGCGATGCGCAGCATGATGCGTCCGCGCTCGCGCGGCGGCACCCGGCTCCAGGCGGGAAACGCCTTCGCCGCCGCCTTGACCGCGAGCTCGACATCCTCCGCGCCGCCGCGCGGAATGTCCGCGATCTGCCGCCGGTTGGCCGGGTTAAGCACCGGCAGCACCGCACCGCTGGCGCTCTGTGTCCATTTCCCGTCGATCAGCATCCGGGCGTGCTCAAGCTTCGCCTGGTCGGGGGTTTTTTCCAGCATCGGACACATGCTCCTGCTTGCGATGAAACCTATCGTTCCACCACCCAAGATCGGTCCCATCCCACCGCTTGCCAAGGCGCAGGAGGGTGCGAATACGCCGCCGCAGGGGCCTTATGCGGACATCGCATCACCGGCGCGCGATCCGCGCGCGCTGGAGGACGGTCGCCTCGTCGAGTTCGTACAGCGCGTCCAGCAGCGCGACCTGGAACGATCCTGGCGCCCGCGCACGCTCGGCCGCGATCTCGCCGGCAATGCCGATCAGCACCAGCGCGTGAGCCGATGCCGCCATGCCATCAAACTGCACGCCGAGGCAGGCGCCCAGCAGCGCGGTCGCGGTGCAGCCGATCCCCGTCACCCTGGTCATCATCGGATGGCCGTTGCCGACGGAAATCAGCCGAGTGCCATCCGTGATGTAGTCGACAGGCCCGGTCACGGCGACAGCGGCGCCGGTATCGCGCGCGAGTTGTCCGGCCGCGAGCCGCGCCGACTCCGATTGCGCGCTGCTGTCCACGCCGCGCCCGGCGCCGCCGAATCCGGCCAAACTCAGGACCTCCGATGCATTGCCTCGGATCGCCGCAGGGCGCGCCCGCACCAGCTCCACCGCCAGCCGCGTGCGGAAGCCGATGGCGCCGACCGCCACCGGATCGAGCACCCACGGCTTTCCCGCCTCCCCCGCCGCCGCGACGGCGACCCGCATGGCGGCCGCGCGCTCGGCCGTGACTGTGCCGAGATTGACCACGAGCGCATCGGCGACGCGGGCGAACTCGCCGACCTCCTCCTCTGCCTGCACCATCGCGGGCGAGGCGCCGATCGCCAGCAGGGCGTTCGCCGTGACATTGGCGACGACCACGTTAGTGATGTTGTGCACCAGCGGCACGCGCTCTCGGATGGCGGCCAAGGTGCGCCACACGGCGGCGGGTTCGGCGGGATCGGGATCCATCAGGCACGCTCTCCGGTCGGGTGCGCTCGAAGCTACACCCGACGGCTGTGACCGTCGCGGCCTGGACGCGGGATCGGCCGCCAGTGCATCGTCGCAACCATGACGGAAGCCCGCCGCCTCTCGCTCGTGCTCGGGCTCACCCAGACCCTCGCCTACGTCACCAGCTACTACGTTCCCGCCGTCGTCACCGCGAGCGTCGCGCACGATCTGGGCGCGTCGCCGACCCTGCTGCTCGGCGGCTTCTCGTGGGCGATGCTGGTCGCGGGCTTCATCTCGCCTCGGGTCGGCGCGCGGATCGACCGGGTCGGCGGCCGCGGCGTGCTGGCGCTCGGCAAGGCTCTGCTCGCCCTCGGCCTGCTCGCGATGTCGGGCGTGACCTCCGTGCCCGGCTGGTACGTGGCATGGACCGTGATGGGCCTCGGCATGGGGCTTGGACTGTACGACGCGGCGTTCGCCACCATCGGCCGGCTGGTCGGCCGCAACGCGCGTTCCGTCATCGTCGGCGTGTCGCTGATCGGGGGCTTCGCGAGCTCCATCGGCTGGGCGGCCGGGGCGGCCAGCGTTGACTGGCTCGGATGGCGCACGACGCTGCTGGTCTACGCGGCCGCCAATCTCGCGATCAACGTGCCGGGCGTCTGGTTCCTGGTTCCCGCCGTGCAGCCCGCGACCACGGAAACCTCGGCGCGGCCCGCGCCGCCGCCGCGCGACGTCGCCGGCGCGCGCCGGTCCTTCGTGCTGCTGTCGATCTTCTTCAGCATCCGCTCAGGCATTCTCGCGGTCGTCTCCGTCCACATTCTCGGCCTGCTGCAAGGGCTCGGGCTCAGTGCAGCGGCGGCGGTCGGCATGGCCGCGCTGATCGGGCCGGCGCAGGTCGGCGCGCGGATCGCCGAATGGGGCGTGATGCGCTGGACCACGCCGCTGACCATCTCCCATCTCGGCGCCTTCCTGATGCCGCTCGGCGTGGCCGGATTGCTCGCCGGTGGGCCGGTCTGGGCGTTCGCCGTGAGCTACGGCGTCAGCAACGGCGTCCTCACCATCAGCCGGGGCGTGCTGCCGCTCTACCTGTTCGGCCCGCAAGGCTACGCCGCCCGGATCGGTCGCCTCGCCCTCCCCTCCTTGCTCACCCAGGCAGTGGCGCCGACCCTGGCGACGCCGCTCGTCCTCGCCTTCCCGGCATGGGAGGTGCTGCTATGGGGCGGCATGCTCTCATTCGCCGCGGCGCTGTGCCTCATCCCGCTGCGACGGACGGAAGAGGCCCAATCGGCCGCCGACTGACACTCCCGGCTGTTTTGGGCGCCGTTATGCGACCGTAAGTTGAATTGTATGCCATACCTGTGCAATCTCCCGGCGGACGTCGAGCGAGGGTTTGCGACGGTGTGGTGGTCCAAGCGGGGAAGCTCTACCAAGCCGCAAGGGGAAAAGCTCTGGGGCTTTTCCGAGCAGGCGCTGCCGCTGGCACCGGAGCCGGTCGACATGCCCGGCGTCGCCCAAGCCGCCGATGGCGTCTCGGGCCTGCTCGAACGCCAGAGATCCGGCAGGAGCGATTTTTCTAGCGAGCCCCAGGAGCGCGGCCAGCCTTTCCCCAGCACCGGCCCGCACGGCCATCGCGAGCGGATGCGCGACAAGCTCCTCGAGCGCGGCGCCGAGGCGCTGGCGGATTACGAGCTGCTGGAGATGCTGTTGTTCTTCGCCCAACCGAAGGGCGACACCAAGCCGCTCGCCAAGGGCCTGATCAACCGCTTCGGCAGCTTTGCCTCGGTGCTGGCCGC
>JAFKFI010000156.1 GCA_017307285.1 Alphaproteobacteria bacterium
CCGAGGCGCTGGCGCGGGACTGACGCTCCCGAGGGTTGCGATTGGCAGCCCTCCGGCTTAGGTCTCCGGTCAAAGCAAATCGCGTTTCGAGAGAAACGCGAACCGGAGTGATCATGCAGGCGAACAGCGAAGTACGGATCGGCACAGGCGCGAAGTCGGTGGTTTTCGGCAACCAGCGTCCGTTGTCCTTCATCGCCGGGCCCTGCGCGCTGGAGAGCCGCGACCATGAAGGCGCGACCTGCATGTCGGCCGAGGCGGTGCTCGCCTAAAGCGTGATGACCGAAGGCGGAATCGCCAGAGGTCTAAGCCACCCAAGAAAACCAGGGGGTCTGGCGCGACTTCGCGGTCCAGGTAAGCTGCGTCCTCGAAACAGGACGGAACCGCGAGAAAATGCCATTCTTGACCGAGCCGGAACCCGAACGCGGCGCGGTGCAGCCCGTGCTTTCGGGCGTGCGCCGCATCGTCGCCGCCAATCCGGGACCGATGACCTATTTCGGCACCAATACATACCTGATCGACGGCCCCGACGGCGTGGTGGTGCTCGACCCCGGCCCCGAGGGCCATCCAGAGCATGTCGAGGCGATCCTACGCGCGACTGGAGGCAAGGTCGCGCTCATCCTCGTCAGCCACCATCACCACGACCACATCGGCGCCGTCCCCGCGCTGAAGGCGGCGACCGGCGCACCAACGGCCGGCTTCCGCGAAAAGGCGATCCCCGAGTTCGAGCCCGATATCAAGCTCGACGACGGCAGCCGCATCGCCGGGATGACGGCGCTGCACACGCCCGGCCACGCCTCGGACCATCTCTGCTTTGCCTTGCCGGAGGGCGAGGGGGGAAGGGTGCTGTTCAGCGCCGACCATGTGATGTCCTGGTCGAGCACCGTCGTCAGCCCGCCTGGCGGCGACATGCGGGCCTATTTCAACAGCCTGGAAATCCTGCTGCGCCGCACCGACGACCTCTATCTGCCCGGCCACGGACCGCCGCTGCCGGAGCCGCGCAAGCTAGTCGTCGAGCTGCTGCACCATCGCCAAGCGCGCGAGCGGGCGATTCAGGACGCGCTGGTGGACGGCCAGCCTTCCGATACCTACACCCTGATGAACACCCTCTACTCGCAAGTCGACGCGCGTCTCCGCCGGGCCGCCGAACGCAACGTGCTGGCGCACCTGCTGAAGCTCGAACAGGAAGGCCAGGTGTCCCGCGAGGGCGAACTCTGGCGCGCGGCGTAGGAGAGCCGTCATGCGAGTTGATCGAAAGGGCCGATGGACGCTCGCCGTTGCGGCTGCTTTCGGCCTCGCCGCGGCCGCGCAAGCCGCCCAGGGCGAGTGGCTATCCTTGTGCAGCAAATGCCTGAGCCCCTCGATCACCGCGAAATCCGGCATCGGCACCGCCCATGCGGCCGCCGAGGCGAGGATCACCCGTCAGGACGCCGTGGATTGGTGCGAGAACTGGCAGCCGGGCGACAAGGGCTGCGTGCGAGAGCAGCTGGCGTCGCCGGAGGCCAAGACGACATTCCGCGCCACGGCCGACTGCCTCGCCGGGCGGATCACGCCGATCGACGGTCAGACCTATTCGTTGGCCGGCAAGTGGCCGAGCGGCATCGAGCGAGGCCGGACCCGGTGGCGCGACGCCAAGGGCCAGATCGTCGGCGCCGACAATGCGAGCAACGGCCTCGGCATTTCCCAACAATGGGAGGTCTTGTGTCCCGGCCCCTTGCGCGCCACCCCGCCGGCTGCCGCGACTGTGGCGCCCGGCCGCGCTCAGCCCACGCCATACGCGCAGCCTGCGCCGTATTTTGTCGGCCAGGCAATCGAAGCCAAGTACGGTCCCGACTGGGTACGCGGCCGGATCGACCGCATCCGACAAGTGCAGGGTCGCGCCGGGCCGGAACTCGCCTACGAAGTCAGCCTGGTCAATGGCGGCCGAGGCATCATCCCGGCCCGAATGCTGCGGCCAGTGCCGGGCCGCTAGCTGTATCGCCGCGTCGGGAATGGAACCGAGTGCAACCGCGCGCGCCTCGGCACGTCGCGCGCAATGGGCGGCGTCAACACTGCGCGTCGCCACAGTGGCGCTCATCATACCAAGCAACGCCTTGGCCGGCTCGGCGCGGGACTACCTCAACGCGCCGATCGACAGTTGGCTCGGCTTCTACAATGCCGGCTATTCCGCCTCGGTGACGCCGGAAGACGGGCTCGATGTCAGCTCGCGCATCCGCACCAACGTGGTCTCGCAATCCCTCGTTCTGACGCGGACATTGGATGTCGGGGGCCGCACTTCGGGCGTGTCGATCGTGCTGCCCTACCTTTACGCCGAATCGAGCTTCGGCTCGAACCGCACCACGGTGCACGGCGTTTCCGACATCGGCTTCCTGTTGCAGACGAACATCTTCGGCGGACCCGCCCTGAGCCGCAAGGAATTCGCCAACTTCGTGCCGCAGACCTTCTCGAGCTTTCATTTGTTCGTGGGGACGCCGCTCGGGGAATATCAGTCGCACCGCGCGCTCAATCCATCGACGAACCGCTGGACGATCCGCCCGACCGTCAATTTCAGCTACACGCCGGACCGCGGCTGGACGTGGCTTGAAACCTACGTGTCGATGGCCGCCTTCACCCCGAACAATGACTTCCAGGCGGGAGGCGCGAGCCGTCTGACGCAGCGGCCGCTCTTCGTCCTGGAAGGTCATGCCAGCCGCAACATCACCCCTGGCATCTGGCTGTCGGCGGACGCCTATTACAACGTCGGCGGCGAAACCAGCATCGACGGCGTGGCGCAAGGCAACGCGGCCAACACGCTGCGTCTGGGAGCCGGCATGGGTGCCCGGCTCTGGCGCGGCGGCGATTTGGTGCTGAACGCCGAATCCGTTGTCGCCAAACCGGAGAGCGAGCCGAGCGCCTGGGGCGTCAGGCTCACCCTCCGACAGTTCTGGTAGACGCGCGCGACGCCCTGCCGATCAGGACGACCGGGCGAAGGTGATGTTGTCGTCGATGACGGCGTTCGGCCCGATCGGCACCTGACGCGGGTTCTGCAGGTTCAGGCCTCGGAAGGTGATCTTGTCCCGCCAGACCTTGCGCAGGAAATCCTCGAACACTTGGATGGTGAGCTGCTCGCCGGGGCAGCGCCGATAGCCGAAGCCGAACGGCGCGAACCCGGCATAGTCGCAAACCGGCAGCGGCTTGCCTTCTACCACGCCGAACACCGTGCCGAACGCGCTATTCGCCATCGCCGCATTGCGGCCGTCATCGACCTTCATCGTCGTGAGGTCGAACGGGCATCTTGCGAACCCGATCTGCTTGCTCTTCGCCTCGTCCACCTGGGCGCTGGTCGGCACGTCGCGGTAGCGGCCCGGATCGAATTGCTGGGGATTGGTCCAGTGCACCGGATCGAAGCTTGTCGACGTGTGCGGCGTGATCATGTAGCCGCTGCGCTCGTGGGAGAGGCCGAATCGCGCGGCGGGCGAGAAGGTGTCGCCGTAATTGTCGCTCGATCCTGACCCGCGCGTGTCCGAAATCGAGGAAATGCTCCCGCCGTTCGGGGAGATCGTGCGGAACAGCTCCATGACGAACATTTCGAGCGGCGTATAGGGCGCGCCGTTCGCGGCATCCGGATTGCCCGACATCGTCTTCTCGAACGCGGCACGAATCTCGGGGTCCCCGCCATCCTGCCTGAGACGCGACATGATGCCGAAGATCGTGTTTCCCCACTGGCTGAGTGCCACGAAGTTGTGGAAGCACTCGAACACCACGTCCTTCTTGCTGAAATGCGTACCATTGCCGGCATTCTTCAGCCAGTACCAGGCGATCGTCCGCTCCGGGTTGGCGATCCGGCCGTTGCTGATATCGTCCAGCCGCTCGTCGATCCACGTCTTGAGGAAGTCGAGCAACGCGCGGACTGTCATGTAGTTGTCGTAGACGATCGGCTGCGTCGGGTCGCGGAAAGCGAGAACGGTGTTGAAGCTCTCGCCGATGGTCCGCACCTGCGGCGGGATCGCGTCGCCCTTCACCCCGAGGTGCAGGTCCCAGTAGATATCCCAATAATAGTCGAGATAGTGACGCATGAGAGGCTTGCCGGCGAATTTCGGGTCCAGCAGCGCATCGAAGAACGCGACGACCTTGGGGCCGTACATCGGACGGTATAGGTCGGGCGTGACCGCGGACATGTAGATCCGCTTGCGGAGATTATTGTCGCCGCGCTTTTCTAAGCCCTGGAGAAACACCGTGACGCCCTCCTCGGGCGTCGGTTTCCAGCCCTGGTAGATCAGTCCCCAAAGGTCGTGGGGCAGGGCATTCTCCTTGGAGAGCGCCAAGCCGATCATGGGCAACGCGGGTTTCTCGCCCTCATAGATGCTCGTGAGGAAGAACGGGATGACGGCGTTCTCCACATAGGTCCGATCGAAATGCGCCGGGATGGACGCACGGAACTTGGCCAGCGCCGCGGAAAGCTCGGGCGATAGAGCATTGCCTGCCGTCGGATCGGCGGCCGAAGCACCGCGCGAAAACAACCCCGCCGCGCTCGCAGCGGCACCAGCCAGAACCGACCGTCGTTCCATTTGGACCTCCCTTGCCCCCTCTGAAGCTATCAGCGTCCGATCAAGCGTCGATATGCCTGCCGTCCCGGCCCTGGGCCGAGAATACCAAATCAGACTGGGCGTGCAGAACCGGAGGCTGCGCGGCGAGCTATCGCCCCGCGATGCCGACGACGATCAGTCCGATGCGGGCGAGCAGCGTGATGCCGAGCAGCGCCGTGCCGAGGACGTAGACGCCTATCCGGGGTCCGATTCGAATCGACGATGGATCAAACCGCCTTCTCGCCATCGATCCAGGATTGTCCCAGACTGACCGACCGGCGCGCTAGCCTCTCCTCCTGCTCCTCGCAGCGTTGCCGATCAATTTGAATTCTGAGCTTGAGGAGCGCCGCTGCCGATTGCACCTCGACGGTCTTGTCGGAATGACGGGGAATGGGAAGTCCTTGTCGAATACAGGAGTTCAACAGTATCGCGCAGAGTGTTTCGGATTTGAGGCGAACCGCCGGATGAGGGCGGCTCGGGCCGTATTCGAGAACGATGCATTGCTCTGCCTCGTCAAAGGAGATCCTCGTCGTCGCGCGATCCCTGGGCAGCCCGAGTGGCTTCATGCACGCGGAAGCGGCCACGATGGCGCGCAACACACCGTCCGCATCAAACATGATCGAACGCTGTTCGGATTTCGGCACTTCTCGCCTCTTTTACGATGAAAGGTGCCGCCGCACATTCGTCTCGAAAGTTTGAGCAAGCGTTAAGCCGCGGTTGCGAACTGCCAGGAATCAAGGCTCGACGATTTCGCCGCGCGGTTCATGCCGGACGAAACGGCATGCGCAGCCGGCGTCAGCCGATCCCGACGTTTCGACGCGGCGGCGGAGGCGCGTTCGGATCGACAACGGCTTGCGAGTCGCGCACGGCGGCGTTGAACACGCCCTTCGCCATCAGCGTTCGCTCGTTGTCCGAGCGCTGCCTGTTGACCTCGATGCGCGCGCGATGGGCGTCCGCGTTGCTCGGCTCCGCCCGCACTGCGAATTCGGCAAGATGGCCCGCCAGGCGAAGCTCGCCCTCCGCCGCAAGCTCGCGGGCGCGCTCCGCCAGCTTGGCGGCGCCACCGGCAAGGCTCGCGAGTTCGGCGGCGAGATCCTTCGCGGGTGCGGGCTTCAGATGGGCGGGATCACCATCCCACCACCCGCCATACAGACGCCAGATGTTGCGGATCAGGAACTCAGGGTCGTCGTAGGTCGGCTGAAAATAGGGCCGCGACAGGAGATCGGTCGGGAGCTTCACCGCGTTGACGATCTCGTCGAGCGTCTTGCCCTCGTTCATCATCGCCAGCACCTGGTCATGGATGGCATCCAGCAATGCCGCGCCATCGGCAAGCAGGGTGGCGACCCGATCGGCACCGAAGATTGCTGGACCGTGCCCTGGGACCAGTGCGGCCGCCTGCCTGACGGCCATTGCGCGATACGCCTCCGCCCAGTCCCTGGTGTAGCGCTGCACCTTCTGCGGGTTTCCGCTGTTGGGCGCCGCCCAGATGACGAAGTCGCCGGACACGATCACCTTGCGATGGGGAATCCAGGTCCACGTATGATCGTCGGTCTCGCCCCTCGCGTGATTGAGCTCGAAAGCAATCCCGCCGACTGTGATCTCGAGCTTGTCCTCGTAGATCACGTCGGGCGTGCGGAACTGGGTCGGCCAGCGAAAGCCGGGCACGCCGAACTGGCGAGCGTTGATGTTGCCGTTGAACCCCGCTGTCGTGATGTAGCGGGCGAAGCGGGCCGGCATGTTGCGCTGGCCGATGAAGCGGATTTGCGGCTCGCCTCGCTTCCTTGCTTCCTCCTCGATGAGCTCCGCGCCCATCACATGATCGACGTGGCCGTGAGTAAAGATAACCGTGTGAATGGGGGAAGCATCCCAGGCACGCAACGCGTCATAGATTTGTTGCGCCCTTCCCGTGCTGCCCGTATCGAAGAGCACAAGGCCTTCACTCGTACGGACGGCAGTTACGTTGCCGACAACGCCTCTGGTGGGGATGTAGGCAATATCCTCAGCCACCGGGATCGCGGTCGATCCTCCAATCGCACGGTTCCATTCGCCCGAATCATACGATTTCCAGCACGCATCGCCGATCGCACGCAGATCGTTCATCTCAGCCGCTCCTTCTCCGCCACGCGCTGATCTGCTCGGTCGAGGTGTGGACATGCACCACCACTGGCCGGTCCTTCACCGCGAAGGCCCGCGCGATCCCCGCCTCGACCTCGCCCTCTTCGCGAATGGTGATGCCCTCGGCGCCGAAGGCGGCAGCCCAGAGGGAAAAATCCGGGTTGGTGAGCTTGGTCGCCGCCTCCGAGGGGCGGCCGGGATAGCGCATGTCGTGGTGCATCATGATGGTGCCGTAATGCGCGTTGTCGGAGATGATCAGGATCGGGTTGACGCCGTACTGACGCGCCGTCGCGATCTCGTTGCCGGTCATCAGCGCGCCGCCGTCGCCGGCGAAGGCGATCACCTGCGTGCCGGGCCGGCGCAGCCCCGCCGCCACGGCCATCGGCATCGCCGAGCCCATCGCGCCGACGATCGAAGCGAGGAACATCTGTCCCGGCCGGAAGCGCAGATGCCGATGGATGAAGCTGCTGAAATTGCCCGCATCCGAGGTCACTGTCGCATCCGGCGCGAGATGCTGTGCCACGGCGGCGGTGACGGCGGAGAAATTCACCCCGTCCTCGGTCCTGTCCCACACCGGCTCCAGCAGGCGGTTGTGGATCGCGTTCAACCCGCCGACCCAGGCGCGGCGCCCATCGACGCCGCGCGGCGTGCCACGGGCGAGCAGCGCCTCGATCACCGCTTGCGGGTCGCAGGCCATGCCGAGTTCCGGGCGGAACACGCGGCCGACCTCGTTGGGGTCCGGCCAGACATGGACCAGCGGCAGCTGCGGTTCCGGCGCGGTGGGGAAGCTGTAGGATTGGCTGACGGAATCCGACAGCCGCTCGCCGAGCGCCACCAGCAAGTCGGCGCGCTTCATCGCGTCGAGTAATTCGCGCGGCACCCGCGTGCCCATGTAGCCGCCGTAATTCGGGTGGTCGGCGTCGAACAGATGCGGCCGGCGATGGGTCGGCGAGATCGGCAGCATCCAGCGTTCGGCGAGCTGCGCCAATGCGGGCACAGCAGCTTCGCGCAACGCGCCACCGACCCAGACGAGCGGGCGCTCGGCGCGTTCCAGCATCCCGGCGAGCTCCTCCAGATCGGCCGTGCGCGGGCCGGCGAGGGCGGCGGGGCGGGGCCGGTCGAGCGGCGCCTCCGTCTGCTCTTCAAACAGATCCTCCGGCAGGATCACCGCGACCGGCCCGGGCGTACCGCTCTCGGCGATGTGGAAAGCTCGCGCGATCGCCTCGCTCGCCGTCTCCGGCTCGTTCACCTCGATCACCAGCTTGGTGACGTCCGACAGCAGCCGTGAATAATTCTGCTCCTGCAGCGCGAGGCGGCCGAAATCCCGCCGCTCCACCTGGCCGATCAGCATCACCATTGGCGTCGCGTCATGATAGGCGGTGTGCAGGCCGATCATCGCGTTCGACAGCCCCGGTCCGCGCGAAACCACGCAGACCCCCGCGCGCCCACCGCGCATTCGCCCGTCGGCGGCCGCCATGAAGCTCGCCCCACTCTCGTGGCGACAGACGATGAGGCGGAGCCGGTTGTTGTCGACCAGGGCGTTGGTCAGACCGAGATAGCTCTCGCCGGGGACGCAATAGATCAGGTCGATATCGTGCGCTTCCAGGCTATCGACCAGCAGGCGGGCTACGGTCTGGCTCATGGGTCCGGTCCTCGGAGATTGCTTAGCGGGACGGGCAGCGGACGAGGGGATAGGGAAAGTCGGAACAGTTGGGGAAAGAGATCTGGTTGTCGGAGCGGCGCTGCACCTCGAGCACGTCGGGGTTCTCGCAGCCGAAGCCGACCCCGGCCCGCACCGGCCCGAGCAGCGCACCGGGCGCGATCGCGGGGGCCGTGCTTGTGAACTGGAACTGCGTGCCGCTCGGGGTGGTCAGCGCCGTCACGATCAGGCGCTGAACATAGAGCTGGTCGATCAGCGTGGCCCGCAGCACCACGTCCCGCGTGAAGATCACCACGGGCTGCCCGAGGCACGCCTCGGCGGTCAGATGGCTCGGCGGCGGAAAGAGGCCACCGGTCCAGGTGCCGAACAGCCAAGCATGCGGCGGCTGGCCGGGTGCAGCCACCTGGGCGGGCGCAGGTGCCTTCTTGCCGGCGGCCTGAGCCACGGCCGGGGGCGGCAGCAATGCGCCGGCAAGGGTGGCAAGAGCGGCGAAGCGAAGCACGAGACGTCGCATACTGATCCTCATCGTGGCGGGCGCGCGACGATAGGGCGCCCCGCCCGATGAGGCCAGCCGGCCGGCACGCCGCCTGCCGGACCGAACCGCCAAGCAATAGGCCGTTTCGCCACGGGAGCATTGCGATTCACGATCGTATGGGCCAAATAGTCCTCATCCGAAACAAGGAGGCCAAATGACCCAGCCAACGATCTACAAGGCGGGAGACAAGGTCCGCACCACGATGGCGATAGGCAAGCGGTCGATCAAGATTCTGGTCAATGGCGGTTACGCGCCGGACATCTTCGTGCCCGGATCGCTGGGCGAGGTGATCCGAACCATTGGTCCAGATATCGAGATCTGGATCGAGGACAAAGCGACTGGCAAAGTGGCTAGGGCCATCCTGCCGCTACTCGAACGCGGCAAGCTGGAGCCGTTCGAGCACGGCAGGACGTGGCTATAGGTGCCTTAGCGCCCCAGCGCCGTGCCGATCTCCGCCAGCACCGCCGGGTCCTCGATCGTCGCCGGGGCAATGTAGTCCTCGCCGTCGGCGATCTTGCGGATGGTGGCGCGCAGGATCTTGCCCGAGCGTGTCTTGGGCAGGCGCGCCACCACGCGGGCGTCGCGGAAGGAGGCGACCGGGCCGATGCGCTCACGCATGAGCCCGACCAGTTCGCCCGTGATCTCCGCCTCGGGCCGGTTCACCCCGGCCTTCAGCACCACCAGCCCGACCGGGCTCTGGCCCTTCAGCGCATCCTTGGCGCCGATCACCGCGCACTCCGCCACGTCGGGGTGCGAGGCGAGCACTTCCTCCATCGCGCCCGTGGAGAGCCGATGGCCGGCAACATTGATGATGTCATCGGTGCGGCCCATCACCCATACGTCGCCGTCCGGATCGATCGAACCCGCGTCGCCGGTGCGGTACCAGCCGGGAAAATCGCTAAGATAGGCGGTGCGATAGCCGGCATCGTCATGCCACAGGGTCGGCGCGCAGCCGGGCGGCAGCGGTAACTTGACGCAGAGATTGCCGGTCTGGTCGGCGAGCACTGGCGCCCCCTGGTCGTCGAGCGCGGCCAGTCTGTAGCCGGGGGCAGGGCGGCCGCCCGAGCCGGGCTTGAACGGGAACAGGCCGAGATCGCGGAAGCCAGCGGTGATGGTCCAGCCGGTCTCGGTCTGCCACCAGTGATCGACCACCGGCTTGCCCAGCACCTCCGCCGCCCAGCTCGCCGTCGGCGGGTCGCAGCGCTCGCCGGCGAGATACAGCGCTTCCAGCCGGGAAAGGTCGTAGCGCCGGAGCAGCGCACCTTGCGGGTCCTGCTGCTTGATGGCGCGCAGCGCGGTGGGCGCGGTGAACTGCACGCGTACCTTGTGCTGCGCGCAGGCGGGCCAGAACGC